>NZ_JAFLHG010000003.1 GCF_018717645.1 Microbacterium flavum | reverse complement strand
GGACCGCGGCGGCCTTCTCCTCCGGCGAATACCGACGCGTCGTCGGCTTCCCCACTGTCTGCTCTTTCGGCATAACCCCATCCTCGTTTCCAAGGTCAGGAGTCTCCAACAAACTCAGGGCGCTTCAGTGAGCCGTTGAGAAGCGTATCGAGCCTGCGCTGCGGGAATGTCACCACAGTCTCCCGTTGAGCCCGGACCTCGTGGAGGAGCGCTGCGCAATGCTTCAATGCGGAACGCTGCCTCTGGAAGCCGGCGGCTGGGCTCGACGCGGCGCGCGATGCTGCCCGGAACGACCTCGTGGACCGCAGGAGTTCCCAGGTGCAGTACCGGCGCAGGATCAGCCGGTCCTCGGGATGATCGATGCCGTCGAGCCACTCGTTCAGCCAGTGGCCGAACCTTGCGACTTCAACGTCGAGCTCCGGCAGCACTCCAGAGCGGACCAGAAGCGAGAGGAGGAACGCGACCGACTGTCCGGTCCGCGCCCGGGTGATGATCGCCTCGGCAGTGAGGGGCAGGAAGCCGTCGGCGAGCTCGCGGAGCACAGCCGCGCACTTGCTCTTGTGCAGCCACCGCTCGAGTGACACCGCGCTGCCGTGATGCGTGATCAGATACTGCGCCAACGGCTGCAGCTCATCTCGGATCTTGCCCGCCCCATCGGCAAGGAGCTGCTGGATCGCGATGGGACGGCGGCATTCCACGCACAGGTGATGCTTGCGGACTTCCTCGATCGAACCACAGCCCGGGCACGCCATCGCGACGGGCGTTCCCGAGCAGTCCGCGCAGACCTTGCGGTCGTTCATGAACCCAGTGAGGAACACCTTCCGCCCGCATTCCGGGCACGGCTGGGGCGTGCGCATCGCGTAGTAGCAGCGGGCGCAGACTCGTCGCCCGTTCAGGTGCATGGCGACTCGGCCCTGCTCTCCGCAGAGCCCGCAAGTCTTGATCGGGGCGGTGTAGCACGCCAGACAGACAACCTCCGGGCGGCGGACGACAATGGTCGCATGCTGCCCGCACCGCGAGCAGTGACCAAACGATCGAGGATCCGCCCGCCAACATTCACGGCAGTAGCGCTGCCCGTCGATCGTTCGCTGCGCGGGCCTGACACGGCCGCAGGAGGCGCAGGCGACGGACCGGGCGTTTCGTTCGCAGCGGGAGCAATGCCGGCCTCCGTTCGGCGTCTTGTGAGGCATCCGGACCGCTCGACCGCATGACGCGCACGTCGGCAGCACCACCCGGGCCGCGCCAGCGTCGACGAGCGCGTGGGCGAGGTCCTGAACGGTCACCGGCACGTTCCGATGATGTCCCTCGAGGACGCCCGGCTGCTTGATCAGCGCGAGCTCGAGCAGGCGCTGCGTCAGTGGCACTGGAGCGACGGCGGCCACGATCTCCGCGAGGCGCTCGGCCGAAATCTCCGGTGCGATCGGGCGGACGAGGCCGACGACTTCCGCAACCCTCGGCTCCTGCGGTGGCTTTGCCACCACGGCTACTTCGTGCGCGGCCGACGAATGGCGGCGCGGACCGGGCGAAGATCGCCGATCGACCCGCGCGTCGCCTCCTCGCCGACAGCTACCGGAGTCGCGGCCTCGCGTCGGGTGATCGTCACCAGATCATCGAGCGAGCAGTCGAGAGCGTCGCAGAGTGCAGAGAGCACGTCGAGGCGCACCCGCTGCGGGGACTGTGTCACGAGCCGATACACCTGCTCACGGGACAGGTCGATGCCGCGCTCCTCGAGCAGCGGTTTCAACTTGGAAGTCTGGAAGATCCCGCGCGACGCCATCACACTGCGCAGGTTCCATCCGGTCTCGAGCTCAACGGTCATCTGTTTCCCCTTCGATGAGAGCCTTCAGCGCCTCCGCGAGCACCCGATTCTTGTAGTCCGAGCTGACGGAGGCATAGATCGAGGTCGTCGACGCGTGCATGTGCCCGACCTGCTCCTGCACGAATCGCTCGGCGTAGCCGAACTCCAGCAGGTGTGTCACATAGGAGTGCCGAAGGCTGTGCAACGTGAGATCCTTCGACAGGCCGGCCTCATCACGCAGTTCCGCGAATCGTCGGTCCAAGTAGCCGGCCGACAGGCGTGTGCGACGCTCGGTTACCCAGAGTGCGTCGAGATCGTCGTCCGGCGCGAAACGCTCCCGCGCTTGTTCGAGCCATTGCTGCATGCCCGGCACCCACCAGTCGAACTCCGGCACCAGCAGCACGGTGCGACGCCTGGGCGCGCCGCCGCCCGCCGCTTTCGCCCACCGCACGTGGATCGCTCCATAGCGTCCCCACTGCCGCATCTTCGCGTTGTGGTGCAAGTCGACGGTATCGAGCATCACCGCTTCCGTCCGGCGCAGTCCGAACGCGTAGATCGTCTTCAGCAGCTGCGTGTCCCGCAGCGCTCCGAGTGCGCCCTTCCGTCCGGAATCGACGAGCATCTCGACGCGGGCATCAGCCGTGTCGAACAGGCGCTCGACCTCGTCGTACGTGAACGGGCGGCGCTTCCCGTCGCCCTCGAACTCGAACCGGTGCGCGACCGTGTTCCACGGCAGACACACCTGCGACGGCACGTCGCCGAACTCCCTGTCGCAGATCTCCATCCAGTCGTACAACGGGCTCGTGAGGTAGTCACAGAACGCGCGAATCGCGCCGTGATTCGCCCGCACCGTCGACAACGCCCGCGTACGGACCCCGGACTCGGCGGTGAACTCGTCGACATCCGCGACGGTCCACTTCCACGGTGGCTTGTCCACGAACTCACGGGAGCGCGTCACCGTCGCCACACGATTCCGGATCGTCTGCTCGCGAAGCCCGCGGGACAGCTGCTGGCTCCGCCACCCCTCCACCATCGCGCTGAAAACCTGCTGCTCAGGGTTCGCCAAAGCGACATTCGACGTCGATGTGATCAGTCGGAGGGCCGCCGGCGAAGCTCCAAAATCTTGCATTTGATGCAACAACGTACGGGACGGTGCATCACCTCGTCAAGCTGAGCTTCGCGCTCCACGAGATCTCGCTGTTAGGGTCGATGCCACCCAGCGTCGAGCGCCCCGATCAATAGTCGCTAGCAAGAATCGACAGTTGCATTCACTGCAACATGCGATGGTTGCGGTGGCCGGCGGTGACGGCACCGTACAGCGGGCGGCCGCGGCCGCGCGCGACCACGGCATCCCCCTCGCCGTCCTGCCCGCCGGCACCTTCAACCACTTCGCGAAGGATCTCGGCATGTTCCCCTTGCCGGCGGCCATCGCCGCGGTGCAGGCCGGGACGGTCGCCAAAGTCGACCTCGGCGAGGTCAACGGGAAGATCTTCGTGAACACGGCGAGCGTCGGCGCCTACACCGATTTCGTCACGGTCCGCGAGCGCTACGAACACCGGATCGGTAAGCCGCTCGCCGCCGTCGTCGCGGCGATCCGCACCCTCGGCGGAGCGAAGGCGGTGCGGCTGCGCGTGGAGGACCTCGACGGGGAGGTCGTCGACGCACGCTTCAGCCTGATGTTCCTCGGCAACGGCCGCTATGAGCCGCGCGGATTCGCGCCCGTGCGTCGAGCCACCGTCGACGACGGACGCATCGACCTGCGCCTGCTCGGCGTCACGCGCCTGGGCTCTCGCGCCCGCGTTATCCTCGACCTCTTCCGCGGGCGCATCGAGCGCAACCGCCGCTATCAGCAGTACTCCGACGCCGAGTACCACTTCGACCTGCCCGATGGCCCGTACCGGATTGCGCGCGATGGAGAGATCGGCGAGGAGATCGATCACCTCGACGCGCGGGTCCTCCCCCGCGCGCTGACCGTCATCGCGCCCGCCCACCCGCCCCGGCGCTGAGCACGGCATGGCCGGCGACGGATGCCACGCCGACCCAGACGACTCCCAGCGCGGCGCCCGCGACGACGTCGCTGAGGTAGTGCACGGCGAGGCAGACGCGCGCCCCGCACACGACAAGGACGAGCACGCCCGCCGCGATCGACGTCATGACGCGGGGCTGGCCGCGTCGGGCGAGACCGATCGCGCAGAGCGCGGCGACCGTGATCCCGAATGCATGCGCGGACGGGAATGAACTCTGCGCGGCCGCCACGAGGGCGGCCTCCGGACGCGGACGGCCGACGAGCGCCTTGATCGCCACGGGCAGGAGCCCGCCGGCCAGCACCGCGAGGGCTGCCCCCGTCACCGCGCCGCGTGCAGACCGGAGGCGGGGCGACGGCGCGACCCAGACGATGAGGAGGGCTGCCGCCGCCAGCACACGGAAGACCGTGGGCGCTCCCGCCAGCGAGACCGCCTGCCACACCGGAGTCCACCACTCCCATCCGACGGCGCGCCCCGTGGCATGGGCGCTGAGGGCGACGGAGTCATTGAGCGCCCGCAGCGGCGCCCACCCCGCCTCCACCAGAGCGAGCACGCCCAGGAACGCGAGGAACGCGACCGCGGGGACGAGTGACCGCCGGAGTGTCGTCCCGGCACGGTTCGCCGAGGCGCGCGAAGGCGGTCGCAGCTTCACGTCCGCACGCGCTCCCGACGCCGGTGCAGGAGGTACCCCACGGTCCATCCGACGACTCCGAACAGCAGGAACACCAGAACCGACACGGGCGCGCTGAACCAGCCGCTGACGAGGACGAGCGGAAGGACGGTCACCGCGATCACGCCGAAATGCAGCAGCGACCGCTGGAGGAGCGACCAGGACGGGATGTCGTAGATCGGGATCGCCGCGATCGTCACGCCCGCGATGAGCCCGACGCAGAGCGTGCTGATCGACTGCGCGCGGTCCGGGATGAAGAGGGAGATCGTGACCATCACGACCGCGGTCACGGCTCCCGAGATCAGGAAGGGTCGCGTCTTCTTCACGTCGATCAGACTAGCCGCGACCGTCATGGCTCGAGACCGTGTCACCGAGCGCCGCGGCCGTCGCGGACTTCCGCGAGAAGGCGGCCGACGTCATCGATGACGACGCCGACGAGGTCATTTTCTCTCGGCGACGACGACCGTGAAGTCCAGCGGCTGGATGCCGCCCTGGCTGTTCGTCATCCGCACGGCGGTCGTACCGGGCGCGACGGCGGTGATTCCCGGGTTGAATACCGCACCCGACTTCTCGCCGCCGGGTGTGAAGGACGCGACCGCGGTGTCGGCGACGGCGGCCGTATAGCTGTCCGCCGCGAGGTCTCCCGTGGAGATGTTCAACACCTGACCCACGACGAGGTCCACGGTCGCGCCCTGAAGCGACCCGGCGGACATGGTCACCGGGGCGATGACATTTCCACCAATCGGCGTCGGCGAGGCGGGCGCCGCCGCGGGTGAGCCGCACGCGGCGAAGGTCAGTGCCGCCACCGAAACCGCCGCGGCCGCCACGGCCCGCAGGAGAGTACGACCGGTCATCACTTCTCCGTCCTCTGAAAAGCAAAGAACCCCCGGTCGACCGGGGGTTCTTTCACGCTGGGGTACCTGGACTCGAACCAAGAACAACGGAACCAGAAACCGCCGTGTTGCCAATTACACCATACCCCAAGAGTGTTCGACCGAAGTCGTACCGAGGATCAAGCTTAGCCCACCCCGGGACCCGATCCAAACCGACCGGGCGCGACCGGCCCGCTCGCGCTCAGCCGACCTGCTGGACGAGCGCGTCGAGGCGACGGATCGACTCCCCCTTGCCGAGCAGCTCCATCGACTCGAACAGCGGCGGCGAGACGCGCCGGCCGCTGACCGCGACGCGCAGAGGGCCGTAGGCGACGCGGGGCTTCAGGCCGAGGCCCTCGATCAGCGCATCCGACAGCGCGCTCTGCACCGCCGCGGCGGTGAAGCCCTGCTCGGGCACCTCCTCGAGGGCGCCGATGGAGGCGACGAGGACCTCACCCGCGTTGGCGGGCAGGCCGCCGCGGGCGTCCTCGTCGTAGACGACCTCGTCGCGGAACAGGAAGCCGAGGAGCCCCGGTGCGTCGCCGAGGAGCTGCATACGCTCCTGGACGAGCGGGGCTGCGGCGTCCAGCGTCTCCTGCTGCGCAGGCGTCGGCGGGTTCTCCACGAGTCCGGCGGCGTGCAGGTACGGCACGAGCCGTGCGGAGAAATCCGCGACATCCAGCATGCGGACGTGGTCGCCGTTGATCGACTCGGCCTTCTTCTGGTCGAAGCGGGCCGGGTTCGGGTTCACGTCGGCGATGTCGAACGCGGCGACCAGCTCATCGCGCGAGAAGACGTCGCGGTCGGCCGCGATCGACCAGCCGAGCAGCGACAGGTAGTTCAGGAGGCCCTCGTGGATGAAGCCCTTCTCGCGCAGGAGGAAGAGATCGGCCTGCGGGTCGCGCTTGGAAAGCTTCTTGGTGCCGGTCTCGCCGAGCACGAGCGGCATGTGCCCGAAGCGCGGCACGAACGGGGTGACCCCTGCGTCGATGAGGGCGCTGTAGAGCGCGAGCTGACGCGCGGTCGAGGGCATGAGGTCTTCGCCGCGGATGACGTGGGTGATGCCCATGAGCGCGTCGTCGACGGGGTTCGTGAAGGTGTACAGCGCCTGCCCGCCCGCGCGGACGACGACGAAGTCGGGGAACGATCCCGCGGGGAAGGTCACGTCGCCGCGGATCAGGTCGACGTAGGTCAGGTCGGCATCCGGGACGCGCAGGCGGTAGGCGGGTTCGCGGCCCTCGGCGCGGAACGCGGCCTTCTGCTCGTCGGTGAGGTCGCGGTCGGCGTTGTCGTAGCCGAGCTGCTTCGCGCGACCGGCGGCCGCGTTGCGCGCGTCGATCTCCTCGGCGGTCGAGTAGGACTCGTACACGGCGCCGGATGCCACGAGCTTCTCGAGGACCTCGGCGTAGATCTCGCGCCGCTGCGACTGCCGGTAGGGCGCGTGCGGACCGCCCTTCTCGACACCCTCGTCCCAGTCGATCTCCAGCCACGTGAGCGCGTCGACCAGCTGCCGATAGCTCTCCTCGCTGTCGCGGGCGGCGTCGGTGTCCTCCACGCGGAAGATGAGCTTGCCGCCGGTGTGCCGCGCGTACGCCCAGTTGTACAGGGCCGTGCGGATCATCCCGACGTGCGGGAGGCCCGTCGGCGAGGGGCAGAACCGCACGCGGACCTCGGGTCCGGTGGCGGTGGTGGTTCGGGGATCGATCGCTGCAGACATCACCCCCAGTCTAGGTGCGCGGGCGCGGGCGTTCCGGGGCCGCGGGATGCTGCGCGAGCCTCATCGTGTGCCGACGGCCAGCACGGCCGTGTGGGGCAGGCGGAGCACGTCGGATGTCCCGACGAGTGCGGCGCTTTCGCGCTCGTACACCTCCCGCATGCGACGCCGGGTCGGGGGGTCCACTCGGCGGTAGAGGTTGCCGATCGTCGCGATCCCGCCCTCGACCCCGCTCCAGAGCGCGTCGGGCGAGATCTCCCATGTCCACGCGGGCTCGGAGGTATCGACATCCCGCACCCCGGCATCCGTCAACAGCCGCGCCAGGCCCTCCGGCGTGCGGGGGAAGTCTCGATCGGGTGGGAGCGTGTGCGCCGGCGACCCCGAGCCGACGACGCGGGACATCGCCTCCCACAGGGGTCGCAGCGGGCTGGTCCCCGCGGGCCAGATCGTCGCGGCGACCGCGCCGCCCGCGCGTGACACGCGAGCAAGCTCTCGCGCGGACGCCCGCGGATCGTGCACGTGGTTGAGGACGAAGGTCGCCGTGACGGCGTCGAACGCCCCATCGGGGTACGGAAGGTGGGGCAGCGCGGCGGGTGCCACGGCCACGCGCGGATGCACGTCGCGGAGAACCGCGATCAGGGATGGCTCCGGCTCCGCCGCCTGCACCACGTATCCGCGCCGCTCCGCGGCGGCGAGGAGCGCACCCGACCCGGCACCCGCGTCCAGCAGCTCGCCGCGGGGAACGCGAGCGGCGACGGCATCCAGCACTGCGTCGACGGCGCCTGCCGTGAGAAGCGCGAACGAGGCGGCGTAGGCCGCTCCCGTCCCCTCCCACTCCGACACGAGGGCGAGCCTAGCGGGCCAGCACATCCTCCAGCGTCGTGAGGGCGGCGGCGAGGGACGGGACGCGCTCCGCGCCCTGGGCCGTGACGACGTGCAGCCGTCGCGCTTCGGCAGCCGGCAACGGGGCGGTGGCGACCCCGGGCAGGAGCGGGAACGATTCGAGCGCCATCCGCGGGAGGGTCGCGACGCCGATCCCCTGCGCCACGAGGCCCTCGACGGCGACGTAGTTGTCTGTCTCGTAGCCGATCCTCGGCTCGAAGCCCGCGCGTTCGCAGAGCTCGAGCAGGTGGCCGCGGCATCGCGGGCATCCGGCGATCCAGGTCTCGTCCGCGAGCTCCGTGATCTCCGTCACGGCGGCATGGCCCACGGGGAGGACGAGCATGAGGTCGTCGCGCCCGGCCGCGCGCACCGAGAGGCCGCGCGCGCTGGAACGGTGGGGATCATCTCGGTCGCCGGGGTAGCTGAACGTGAGCGCGATATCGGCTCGGTCCTCGCGCACGGCGGCGACCGCCTCGGGAGGCTCGGCCTCGATGTAGGTGAGCGACAGGCCGGGGTGGGATGACGCGAGAGCGGCGATGAGCCGCGGCACGAGGACGGGCGAGGCCGAGGGGAACGCGACGAGGCGCACGACGCCGGTCCGAAGACCCCGCAGCTGCGCGAGCTCCTCGGCGGCGGCGTCGATCGCGAGGGTCACCGCGGGCGCGTGCCGCGCGAGCACCCGCCCGGCTTCGGTGAGGCGGATGCCGCGTCCGATCCGCTCGACCACCGCGATGCCCAGCCGTGCCTCGAGGCGGCGCAGATGCTGGCTGACCGCGGGCTGGCTGAGGCCGAGCGCCTCGGCTGCGCGCGTGATCGAGCCCGTGTCGGCGATGGAGCGCACGATCCGGAGGCTCTGCACATCGAACTCGGGTTCGTCCATGCATTCATCATGTCACGTGATGTTTTCCATCGATAACCTGCCGTAGACGAATGTTCCGGCCCGCGCCACGCTGGATGCATGCTCACCGCCACGCCTGCCGCGAATCTCGACGCTCTCGCCGGTCTCCGCGCGCAGTTCACGGATGCCTCCGGCTACCTGGCCGCCTGCACCGCCGGGCTGCCGACGCGCGCCACGCGCGACGCGGTGATCGCCGATGTGACCGGACGCCCGGATGTCGCCGACTACAGTCGCGCCGTCGAGGCATCCCGCGCACACTTCGCGGCCCTCGTCGGCGTCGCGACCGACCGCGTGGCGATCGGTTCGCAGACCTCGGTGCAGGTCTCGATCCTCGCGGGCGCCCGCCCGGACGGCGCGGAGGTGCTCGTGCCCGAGCACGAGTTCTCCTCGCTCGTGCTGCCGTTCGTGCATGCGGGCCGCGGCATCCGCGTGCGGTCGGCGCCGCTGGCGGATCTCGCCGACGCCGTCCGCCCGGAGACCGCCCTCGTCGCGTTCTCGCTCGTCCAGTCCGCCTCCGGCGAGGTCGCCGATCTCGATGCGATCTGCGCCGCCGCCGCGCGCGTCGGCGCGCGCACCGTGTGCGACGGGACGCAGGCCGTCGGCTGGATGCCGGTGGATGCCGCGCGCGTCGACGCCCTGCTCTGCCACGCCTACAAGTGGCTCTGCTGCCCGCGCGGCGTCGCCTTCCTGACCCTGAGCTCCGACTACGCGCGCGCCCTCTCGCCGATCCAGGCCGGGTGGTACGCCGGTGCCGACCCGTGGAGCTCCTGCTACGGCGGCGACGCCGATCTCGCCGGCTGCGCGCGCCGCTTCGACGTCTCCCCCGCCTGGCAGGCGTTCGTCGGCGCGGAACCGGCCCTCGCCGCGTTCGCGGCGGCCCCGATCGCCGAGGTGCAGGCGCACGTCACCTCGCTGGCGGCGCGGTTCCGCGCGCGGCTCGGACTGGACGAGCCGCATCGGCCGAGCGCGATCGTCACCTGGCCGGACGCCACGGGCTGCGACCTCGCCCGGCTCACGGCCGCGGGCGTGGTGGCCTCGGGCCGCAACGGCTCCGCGCGGGTCGCGTTCCACGTGTTCAACGACCTGGCGGATGTCGACCTCGCTGCCTCCGCGCTCGGGCGCTGACCATCGAGTCGGCGACGCGGTGTTGCCTCGTTCGTACATATGTACTATACTGAGGCCGGCGCTCGCGACATTCACACGACCGCAAGGATGAGCCGGCAGAGCAACCGGACGTTGAATGATCGACGTCAGGAGTTCGCATGCCAGAGCCACAGCACCCGGATCGGCCGGTTCGTCATTCGGTCGTGTTCCAGGAGGAGAGCGACGCGAGTGCGGACCGACACGGGAGAGAGCCGCACTGGGCGGAGCTGTCCGATCTCGTCTCTCGCGCCGAGGACAATCGTGCGGCGATGGCCCGGTTGCAAGCCGAGCGGGCGGAGGTCTGTGCCGAGGCGCTCGATCTCGTCGCACTCCGCGTCGCGCAGCGTGACGCCGCACACCCTGGGCGCGAGATCGGCGACACCATACCCCTCCGCGAGGTGCTGGCCGAGCTGAGCACCGCGCTCCGCGTCGGGGAGCGCACGGTCTCGTCCTGGCTCGGCGACGGCGCCGCTCTCGTGGGCACCTACCCCGCCACCCTCGCGGCCCTCCGCGACGGGCGTATCGACGAACGGCACGCCTCTTCCCTGATCGACGGCGGCCTCGCCCTCGATCACGCTCTGCGTGCCGAGTATGAAGAGCGCGTCCTCGCGATCGCCGCGACGGAGACGGCCGCCGCCACGCGCGAGTATGCGCGCGTCGTCGCAGCGCGCCTGCAATCCGCCATCGTCGCGCAGGCCCGCGAGCGCGCGCTCGACGACCGCCGGGTGCGCGCGTTCGACCTCGACGACGGGCTCGCCCGGCTCCTTCTCGATGCGCCTGCCGTGCTCGTTCACGGCATCTTCGAACGACTGACCAGCATGGGCATCGCGCAAGGAACCACGGATGGCGCAAATGCCGCGGACGGCGATCTGGCCGACACGCGCACTCTCGATCAGCGCCGCGCCGACCTCGCGTGCGATCTGCTGCTGTGCGGAGCGCCCGCGACGGAGGGCGACGCGGCGCTCGGCGCCATCCGGGCGACGGTGCAGGTCACGATCCCGTGTCTGACGCTCGCGGGCCTCGACGACGATCCCGCGGTGCTCGACGGGCGGGGTCCCCTCGACGGCGACACCGCCCGTCGCCTGGCCGCCGCAGCGACGTCCTGGCATCGCGTGATGACCGATCCCGTGACATCCGAGCCGTTGTGCGTCGACAGTTATCGTCCTTCCGCGCACCTGCGCCGGCTCCTCGCCGCGCGCGACCGGCACTGCCGGTGGCCCGGATGTCGCAGGCCCGTGAAGCGATGCGACATCGACCACATCGTGCCTTTCGAACAGGGCGGCGCGACGTCATCGGCGAACCTCGAAGTGCTCTGCCGTGGGCACCACACCCTCAAGCACGCGTCGCGATGGACGGTCCGCGCGGTCGGCAGCGGGACCCTCGAGTTCGTCTCCCCCACCGGCAGGCGACATCGCACCGACGCGCCGATGATGATCGCAACGACCCCCGTCCGGGACCGCTGGTCGCGATTTCTCGACGCCACGATAAGCCCGGTTGACCCACCGCCGTTCTGAGGAATCGCGGCCCCCTGATCATCGAGCGTGTCTCCGCCGACCGCGGACGAGAGCGCCTGAGAAACTGGTCGGCATGCCGGGCTTTCATCACGTCGAATTGTGGGTCTCCGACCTCGCCGAGGCGCGCGCGGAGTGGGGGTGGCTCCTCCACGAGCTCGGGTTCGAGCGCGAGTCCGAGTGGTCCGAAGGCGAGTCCTGGGGGGCCGGCGGGGCATACCTCACGCTGACGACCTCGCCGAATCTGTCCGGGCCGACCCACGATCGACGTGCGCCGGGTATGAACCATCTCGCGTTTCAGGTGTCGGCGTCCGATCTCGTGGACGCGATCATGGAGCAGGGCGGGCAGCACGGGTGGCGGCCGCTGTACCACGAGCGCTATCCCCATGCCGGAGGCCCCGACTCCTACGCGGGCTGGCTGGAGAACTCGTCCGGCTTCAAGGCAGAGGTCGTCGCGGTGGCTCCGTGACGCAGCGGCCTGACCCCTCAGATCGCGGTGGACGCGCTCGCGCTCGTGCCTGATCGGGCATACGGCGACAGCACCGTCACCGCGACGACGATCACCAGCGCGACCAACGCGAGCCCGCCGTAACCGATCAGGCCGAGCACGACACCGGCCAGCACGGCTCCGACGGCGGCGCTGAACGTCATGATCGTGTCGCTCATGCCCTGTCGGCGCGGGCGCAGCGCCGTCAGCGAACTCTCGGTCAGAAGCGCCGCGCCGGCGACCGTGGCCGCGCTCCAGCCCGCACCCAGCAGGAACAGCGCCACCAGCACGGACCACTGCGAGTCCGGCGCGACCGCCGCGAGGACGAGAGACGCCGCGAGCAGCGCCTGACCGAGAAGGATCGTCGCGATCCGCCCCGCGCGGTCGGCGAGGATGCCGAACAGCGGCGACAGCCCGTACATGCCGAACACGTGCACGGCGATCGTGGTGCCGACGACCGCCGTGACATGATCCGGCGCGAGGTGCGCGAGATGCACCGGCGTCATCGCCATCACCGATGCCATGACGACGTGCGATCCGGCCACCGCGAACATCGCGTAGCGCGCGGCGATCGGCCGGTCGGTGTCGACGATGTGATCGCGCCGAGCCTCGCCGCTGCGCGCCAGGCGCTGCGCGACGAGCAGCGGATCAGGGCGCAACGCGACCAGGTAGAGCGCGAACGCGGCGACCTGCGCGACGATCGAGAACGCGTACGCGCCGGTGAGCGGAGGCATCCCGATCACCCGTCCCAGGGCCTCCCCCGGCGTGAGCAGCAGCGGCCCGACCACGCCGCCGACGGTCGTCGCCCACACGACGACACCCAGGTCTCGCCCACGACGCTCAGCGGGCGCGAGATCGGTGGCGGCGAACCGCGACTGCAGGTTGCCGGCGTTCCCCGCCCCGATGAGGATCACCCCGGCGATGAGCAGCGGGAAGCTGCGCCCAGCCGCCGCAGTGATCACGACGACGATCCCGACGAGCGCGAAGAGGTTGCCGAGGGTCAG
Source organism: Microbacterium flavum (assembly GCF_018717645.1). Lineage (GTDB taxonomy): Bacteria > Actinomycetota > Actinomycetes > Actinomycetales > Microbacteriaceae > Microbacterium > Microbacterium flavum. Next base: position 277,170 of record NZ_JAFLHG010000003.1, on the reverse strand, counting down.
CGCGACCCGGCGCCCGCGCCGTGCGGCGAGGCGCGCGAGCGGGATCGCGCAGAACGCTGCGCCGAGGGTGACGGATGCCGTGGCCAGCCCCGAGAGCGATTCCTGCCCCGACACGTCGGCCGCCAGCAGCGCCCCGAGCGACACGGTCGCCCCGAACGCGATTCCGCCCAGCACCTGGCCCGCAGCGAGCACGCGGACCGTACGCCGCTGGAGCGACGCGACGTCTTCGGTCACGCGTTGCGCGCGGTGTTGCGGAGCGTGCCGAGGCCGGTGATCTCGACCTCGACCGTCTGACCGGCCTCGAAGGGGCCGATGCCGGCGGGCGTGCCGGTGAGGATCACATCGCCCGGCAACAGCGTGAACGCGGCGGAGGCGTACGCGATGATCTCGGGCACGGAGTGCACCATGTCCGAGATCGGACCGTCCTGACGGACCTCGCCGTCGACACGCGTGACGATGCGGGCACCGCCGTCGAGGTCGAACTCGGTCTCGATCGCGGGGCCGAGCGGGCAGAAGGTGTCGAACCCCTTCGCCCGCGCCCACTGCCCGTCGCTGCGCTGCAGATCGCGCGCGGTGACGTCGTTGCCGATCGTGTAGCCGAACACGTAGTCGAGCGCGTTCTCCGCGGAGACGTTCTTCGCGACACGACCGATCACGACGGCGAGCTCGCCCTCGAAATCGGTGCGCTCGGACTGCGGCGGGCGCACGATGGCATCCCCCGGGCCGATCACCGCAGTGTTGGGCTTCAGGAACAGCAGCGGCGCGGCCGGTGCCTCGCCGCCCATCTCGGCGGCGTGGTCACGGTAGTTCTTGCCGACGCACACGACCTTCGAGCGCGGGATGACCGGCGCGAGCAGCGCGACATCCGCGAGCCGCACCCGCTCCCCCGTCGTGTCGAATCCGGCGAACAGCGGGTCGCCGGCGAGGACCACCAGCTCCTTCTCGTCGACGATGCCGAAGCGGATCGCCTCCTCATGACTGAAGCGGACGATCTTCACTCGCCGGACTCCGCCCCGGCCCCGGTCCCCGAGCCTGTCGAGGGGTCGTCGAGGCGGACAAGCCACCCGTGGGTGTCTTCGCGACGTCCGTACTGGATGTCGGTGAGCTCGTCGCGCAGCGACTGGGCCAGGGGACCGAGCGGCTGCGCGTCGACGAAGTCGCGGCCCTTGAGCTCGCCGATCGGCGCCACCACGGCGGCCGTTCCACAGGCGAACACCTCGACGATGTCGCCCGAGGCCACGCCCGAGCGCCACTCATCGATCGAGACGGCGCGACCCTGGACCTTGTGGCCACGGTCGGCGGCGAGCTGGAGGATCGAGTCGCGCGTGATGCCCTCGAGGATCGAGTCCGACTGCGGGGTGACGATCGTCCCGTCCTTGTAGACGAAGACCACGTTCATGCCGCCGAGCTCCTCGACGTTGCGATCCTGATCGAGGAAGACGACCTGGTCGCATCCCTCCTCGTAGGCCTCCGCCTGCGGAAGCAGGCTCGCGGCGTAGTTGCCGCCGGTCTTCGCGGCACCCGTGCCGCCCTTGCCGGCGCGTGCGTAGTCCTCGCTCAGCCAGATCGAGACCGGCTTCGCGCCGCCCTTGAAGTACCCGCCCACCGGAGAGGCGATGACGTAGTACCCGACCTTGTTGGCCGGGCGCACGCCCAGGAACGCCTCCTTCGCGAACATGAAGGGGCGCAGGTACAGGCTCTGGTCGGAGCCCGAGGGCACCCACGCGCCATCGACCGCGATGAGCGCCTTGAGCGATTCGATGAAGTACTCCACCGGCAATTCGGGCAGCGCGAGGCGCCGGGCGCTGCGCTGCAGGCGCCGGCCGTTCTGGTCCGGGCGGAAGGTCCAGACCGATCCGTCCGCGTGCCGGTAGGCCTTGATGCCCTCGAAGATCTCCTGCCCGTAGTGCAGCACGGCCGCTGCCGGGTCCAGCGAGAGCGGACCGTAGGGCTGCACGCGCGCGCGGTGCCAGCCGCCGCGCACCGACCAGCAGATGTCGACCATGTGGTCGGTGAACGTGGTGCCGAAGGCCGGGTCGACCAGCAGCTGCTCGCGCTCGGCGGTGGTCTTCGCGGCCAGGTTGCGCGTGACCGAGAACTCCAGAGGAGCGAGTCCGGCGTCGGGTTCGTAGGTGAGGCTCATGTCGTGTCCTGAGGGTGTGATCGGTCGGCGTGGGGTGCGGCCGTTCCAGGCTACGCCTGGACGGCTGCGGCGATGGCGTCGCCGACCTGTGCGGTGGTGCGGGGTGTCGAGCCCCGGTGGGCGATGTCCTCCTCGACGGCGCGGGTGACGCGTGCGGCTTCGCCCGAGAGCCCGAGGTGATCGAGCATGAGAGCGACGGAGAGGATCGCGGCCGTGGGATCGGCCTTCTGCTGGCCCGCGATGTCCGGAGCCGAGCCGTGCACGGGCTCGAACATCGAGGGGAACGCGCCGTCGGGGTTGATGTTCCCCGATGCGGCGAGACCGATGCCTCCGGTGACGGCGCCGGCCAAGTCGGTGAGGATGTCGCCGAAGAGGTTGTCGGTGACGATCACATCGAAGCGACCGGGGTTCGTGACCAGGTAGATCGTGGCCGCGTCGATGTGGACATAGTCTACGGTCACGTCCGGGTGCTCGGATGCCACGGCATCCACGATGCGCTTCCACATCCCGCCCGCGTGGACGAGGACGTTCGTCTTGTGGACGAGCGTCACCTTCTTGCGGCGCTTCTGCGCGACCTCGAACGCGTAGCGGACGACCCGCTCGATGCCGAAGGCGGTGTTCACGCTCGTCTCGTTCGCGACCTCGTGCGCCGTGCCGGTGCGGATCGACCCGCCGTTGCCGACGTACGGACCCTCCGTGCCCTCGCGGACCACGACGAAGTCGATCTCGCCGGGCTCCGCGAGCGGACCGGGAGCCCCCGGATACAGCTTCGAGGGACGCAGATTCACGTAGTGGTCGAGGGAGAAGCGCAGCTTCAGCAGCAGGCCGCGCTCGATGTTCGCGTCCTTCAGCCGCGGGTCGCCGGGCACGCCGCCGACGGCACCGAGGAGGATCGCGTCCTGCGTCGCGATCGCCGCGAGGTCGTCATCGGTCAGGGTGTCGCCGGTCTCGAGGTAGCGCGCCGCGCCGAGGGAGAAGCGCGCCTTGTCGAACGTGACATCGGAGGCCGCAGTCACCGCATCGAGCACCTTCTCGGCCTCGCCGACGACCTCGGGACCGATGCCGTCGCCCGGGATGACGGCCAGCTTGATGACGCGCGACATGGAACTCCTCGAACTCGCGGGAAGGCCGCGCGCCGCCTCAGTGGTCGACGTGCGCGGTGCGGGACCCCTTCAGCGTAGTGGCCGCGATGACCGCCGCGATGGCGACGAGAACCGCCCCGATCACCGCGGTCGTGCCGACACCCGCATCGAACGCGTGGGCCGCGGCCGTGCGCAGGGCGTCCGCGGTGGCGGCGTCGAGCGAGCCCGCAACCGTCATCGCGCCGGCAAGGGTCTCGCGCGCGGCATCCGCGGCGGCTCCCTCGACGCCCGCCGGCAGGACGATCCCGCTCCGGTAGGCGGCCGTGAGGATGCCGCCGAGAACGGCGGTGCCGAGGACGGCTCCGAGCTCGTAGGCGGTCTCCGACACCGCGCTCGCGGCGCCCGCCTTCGCGGGAGGAGCGCTCGCGAGGATCAGCTCGTTGGAGACCGTCTCGGCTGCGCCGATGCCGACCCCGAGGAGCACGAACGCGGCGACCAGGAGCGGCAGCGCCCCCTCGCCCACGGACCCCGGCACCATCAGGTAGGCGATCGCCGAGAACGTGAGCGCCACGGGGACGACGATGCGCGCCGACACGCGCCGGGCGATCGGCACGACGAGCAGGCCCGCCGCGATCATCGCGAGCATCCCCGGAACCAGCGCGAAGCCGGCCTCCATGGGCGACAGGCCGACGATCAGCTGCAGGTGCTGGGCGACGAAGTACAGGAATCCGACGAGCGAGACGACGCTCAGGAGGTTCACGAGCAGCGCTCCGCTGAACGTGCCGCGGCTGAACAGGCGCATATCGAGCATCGGCTGATCGGAGGCGAGCTGCCGGCGCACGAACGCCACGCCGAACCCGACTCCGGCGACGGTCAGGATGACCGGAAGCACGCCGAAGCCGTGCACCGCGACCTCCTTGATCGCGTAGACGATCGGCACCATGGTGAGCATCGACAGCGCGATGCTCAGCGGGTCGATCCGACCCGGCCGCGGATCGCGGCTCTCCGGGACGAGGAGCGGGGCGAAGACGAGGAGGGGCACGAGCACCGGCACCGACATGAGGAACACCGAGCCCCACGCGAAGTGCTCGAGCAGGATCCCGCCGACGATCGGGCCGAGCGCGGCGCCCGCGGAGAACATCGACGCCCAGACGGCGATGGCCATGCGGCGCTGATCGCGATCGGTGAAGATCGACCGCAGCAGAGACAGCGTCGAGGGCATGAGCATCGCGCCGAAGACGCCCATCCCGGCGCGGGCGGCGATCAGCCACGCGGCGCTCGGGGCGAAGGCGGCGAGCACAGAGACCGCGGCGAAGCCGGTCGCTCCGATGAGGAGCATCCGGCGCCGTCCGAAGCGGTCGCCGAGGGTCCCCATCGTGACGAGGAGACCGGCGAGCACGAGCGGGTAGGCGTCGATGATCCAGAGCTGCTGCGCGCTGGACGGGCCCAGGCTGAGTGCGATGTCGGGCAGCGCGAAGCTGAGCACGGTGTTGTCCACCGAGACGAGCAGCACGGGCAGCATGAGCACGACCAGCGCGGCCCAGCCGCGCCAGCCCACGCGCCGTCCCTGAGCGTCGGCGATGCGGAGTTCTTCAGTCAAAGTCATTTGTATACCGTCCAGCCGGTATAGTAACAGATATGAGCCGCCCTCCCCTCGCCCGCGAGAAGGTCCTCGACGCATTCGAGGCGATCCTCGTCGCCGAGGGCGAACGTGCCGCGACGATGGATGCCACGGCGCGCGCCGCGGGCGTCTCCAAGGGCGGCCTGCTCTACCACTTCGCGTCGAAGGAGGCCCTCGAGGCCGGGCTGGTCGAGCGCCTGCAGGTTCTCGTGGACGAGGACGTCGTCGCGATGACGGGCCACCCCGGCGGACCCATCGCGTTCTACCTGCGCTCGTCGGTGATGACGAACGACCCGATCGACCGAGCCATCCTCGCGACCTCTCGCCTCGCCCAGGGCGGCAACGCTCAGGCTGCCGAAGCGCTCCGGGAGGTGCGGGAGAAGTGGGCGGATGCTCTCCGCCCCTACGCCCCCGATGGGGCGGCGCTGGATCTCGTGATGCTCGTGGGCGACGGCCTCTACTTCAACAACGCCCTCTCGGGCGGCTCGATCCCGGGCCCCGTCCCCCGCGGTGACGCCATGGACGCCCTGGTCGCCCTGGTCGAGCGCGCGGTGCGCTGAGGATCAGTCCTCGGTGATCTCGATCTGGCGGAAGAGGTCGGCGCCGACGGCGGTGCGCATCGACTCGAAGATCTCCTCGGGCACCGGCTGGTCGACGGTCAGCACCGACAGGGCCCGGCCGGAGGCATCCGGCTGCGCGACGAAGAGTCCGGCGATGTTGATGCCGGCCTCGCCGAGCTTCTGACCGTAGATCGCGACGATGCCGGGGCGATCGGCGTAGCGCATGACGAGGTGATGCTGCTCGATGGGCACCTCGATCTCGTACCCGTTGATCCCGACGATCTTCGGCACCATCCGCGTGCCGGCGAGGGTGCCCGCGACCGTGAGGACCGTCCCGTCGGACAGCGTGCCGCGCAGGATCGTGATGTTGCGGTACAGCGGGCTGTCGGCCTCGACGATCAGACGGGTCTCGATTCCGCGCTGCTCCGCGAACAGGGGCGCGTTCACGTACGAGACGTTCTCACTGACGATCTTCGAGAGGATGCCCTTGAGGGCGGCAAGGCGGTACACGCTCACGTCGTAGGCGGCCAGCTCGCCCCGCACCTCGATGTCGAGGCTCGTGAGGGCGCTCGCGGCCAGAGCGGAGAACACCTGGCCGAGCTGCTCGACGAGCGCGATGCCGGGGCGCACGAACGGGTCGATGACGCCGCCGGCGACGTTGACCGCGTCGGGCACGAGGTCGCCCTCGAGAGCGAGCTTGACCGAGCGAGCCACCGAGATGCCGGCCTTCTCCTGCGCCTCGTCGGTCGAGGCGCCCAGGTGCGGCGTCACGACGACGTTCGGCAGCGACAGCAGCGGGAAGGCGGTGCCGTCCTGCTTCGGGGGCTCCGACGTGAACACGTCGAGACCCGCGCCGGCGATCTCGCCCGTCGTGAGGGCCGTGAACAGCGCCTCCTCGTCGATCAGGCCGCCGCGGGCGACGTTCACGACGTAGGCGGTCGGCTTCATGATGGCGAACTGCTCGGCGCCGATCATGCCGGTCGTCTCCGGCGTCTTGGGCATGTGGATCGTGACGAAGTCGCTCTGCGCGAGGAGGTCCTCGAGGCTCAGCAGCGTGACGCCGAGCTGCTGCGCCCGCGCGGGAGTGACATACGGGTCGTACGCGACGACCGTCACGCCGAACCCCTGCAGACGGGCGGCGATGAGGGCGCCGATCCGACCGAGGCCGACGATGCCGACGGTCTTCTCGAAGAGCTCGGTCCCCGTGAAGGAGCTGCGCTTCCACGCGCCGGCGGCGAGGGAGGAATGCGCGGCCGGGATGTGGCGGGCGAGGCTCAGGATGTGCCCGACGGTGAGCTCGGCGGCGGAGATGATGTTGGAGGTCGGGGCGTTGACGACCATGACGCCGGCGGCCGTCGCCGCCTTGATGTCGACGTTGTCGAGGCCGACGCCCGCGCGGGCGACGACCTTCAGCCGGGATGCCGCGGCGATGGCCTCGGCATCCACCTTCGTCGCCGACCGCACGAGGATCGCGTCGGAGTCCGCGATCGCCGAGAGGAGCGCGGGACGGTCGGTGCCGTCCACGGTCCGGATCTCGAAATCGGGCCCGAGGGCGTCGATCGTGGCGGGAGAGAGTTCTTCGGCGATGAGGACGACGGGCTTGGACACGGCGGCAGAACCTTTGCGAAGGGATCGGTGGAAGGATGCCAGCCTACCGGGGGCGCGGAGCCGCCGATGACCGTATGACGGGCGAGGTCGCCGCGCTCAGCCGAGCAGCGCGGCGCCGTTCGTCACGCTGTACGCGACGACGTTGAGCCAGAACACCGCGACGATGCACAGGCCTGCGAGGAGGGTGAGGGACAGCTCTCCCCACGTGCGGCGCCAGCCGATCGCGAATGCCACGCCGAAGGCGACGAGGGGGAACAGGACGGCGGCGAGGAGGATCGCCCAGCCGGCGCCGTTCAGTCCCAGAGGGCCGGTGGCCTGCGAGATGAGGAACGCCACCGCGTTCCATACCGCGTAGGCGTAGAACAGTCCGAAGAAGACCGAGAGGGCGACGATCACCCAGGTCGGCAGCGCGCGCGGGCGCGCCGGGCGGGGCGTCGGCGTCGCGGTCGCACCGGACTCGGAGGTCATGACGCCACCGTCCCGACAGCGCCCACCATGACGAACGGCCATGGGACGAGCAGGACGAGACCGGCCACGAGGCACGAGATCCGCACCCACGCCTTCGCGCTCCGCGTGAGGACGTAGGCGGTGCCGAACCAGACCACGGGGGCGATGACGGCGAGCCAGAACGCCGCCTGGTAGCCGACGGGGCTCACGAGGTACTGCGCGGTCCCCTGCAGCCGGATCCCCCCGACGATCCAGCCGATGGTGAAGAGGAGGTAGACGCCCGCGAGCACGCCCAGCGCGAGGAGCGCTGCGGTGGACAGCGGCTCGCGCTCCCCCGGCATGACGACCGATCCGTCGGCCTCGATCCGTCCGACGCTCGCGCTGTCCTTGCCGACCGCGGTGAACCCGTCCGGCAGCGCGACCGGCTCAGCGGCCGGATCGTCGCGCGGAGCAGCGGGCGCGGCGGGTGCAGCCGCACCCACGTCGAGGGTGGGGTCGTCGTCCCCCTCCCAGCGGAGGGCGTCGTCGTCGCGTCCGGACATCACGCGCTCAGCGTAGCGCGCTCAGCGGGCCGCGTCCGCGACTGCGGCGACGGCAGCGCGGACCGCCTCCGGGTCGGTGACGTCGTAGCCGGGCGTCCCGCCGCCCGGGCCCGAGGGGTCTTCGGCCCCCGCCCGGCCGCGCGCGGAGAGGTGCACGGCGTCGACGCCGGTCGCGACGATCGCGGGGATGTCCTCGGCGCGGATGCCGCCACCCGCCATGATCTCGACCTCCCCGCTCTCCCGGGCCAGGCGCGTGAGGGTCTCGAGCCCGTCGATCGACCTCGCCGCTCCACCGGACGTGAGAATGCGATCGACGCCGATCTCCCGCAGCTGCGCCAGCACGGCGAGGATGTCCGGCGTCGCATCGATCGCGCGGTGGAAGACGAGCGTCGCCGCGCCCGCGGCATCCCGCCAGCGCGCCACGGCGTCGAGATCGGCGCGCCCCTCCGCAGTGAGCGCGCCGATGACGACGCCTCCCGCGCCGTGGCGGACGGAGGCGGCGATGTCGGCCTGGACCAGGGCGATCTCCTCCGCCGAATAGACGAATCCGCCGCCGCGGGGGCGGACGAGGACGTTCACCCGGTCTCCCCCGACCGCCTCCGCCGCGGCCTCGATGAGGCCCAGCGAGGGTGTGAGACCACCCATCGCAAGCGCCTGGCACAGCTCGAGGCGATCCGCGCCGGCGGCGATCGCCGCTCGCGCTCCGGCGGGGTCCTGGACGGCGATCTCGAGCGCGACGGTCATACCCGCCACGCTAGCAAAGCGCCGGATCGGCGACGGGCCGGATCAGCAAAGGCGAGGGCCCGACCCCCTGGTGTGGGGTCGGGCCCTCTGGCTGTGACAGCCGTTCTCGGCGGGTGCGCCGAGAGTCTTCGTCAGCGTGCGGCCGAACCTTCGGTGTAGTCGCTGTCCTGCTGCTTCCACGCGAAGAGCGAGCGCAGCTCCTTGCCGGTCTTCTCGATCGGGTGCGACGCCTCCTTCTCGCGGAGCGAGAGGAACTCGGGCGCGCCGGCATCCTGGTCGTCGATGAAGCGCTTGGCGAACGCGCCGGACTGGATGTCGGCGAGGACGGCCTTCATGTCCTCCTTGACCTCCGGGGCGATGACGCGGGGACCGGAGACGTAGTCGCCGTACTCGGCCGTGTCGGAGATCGACCAGCGCTGCTTGGCGATACCGCCCTCCCACATCAGGTCGACGATGAGCTTCAGCTCGTGGAGCACCTCGAAGTAGGCGATCTCGGGCTGGTAGCCCGCCTCGGTGAGGGTCTCGAAGCCGTACTGGACGAGGTGGCTCATGCCGCCGCAGAGGACGGCCTGCTCCCCGAACAGGTCGGTCTCGGTCTCCTCGGTGAAGGTCGTCTTGATGACGCCGGCGCGCGTGCCGCCGATCGCCTTCGCGTACGAGAGCGCGGTCGCCCAGGCGGTGCCCGAGGCATCCTTCTCGACGGCGATGATGTCGGGGATGCCGCGGCCGGCGACGAACTCGCGGCGCACCGTGTGACCCGGAGCCTTCGGGGCGACCAGGATCACGTCGACACCCTCGGGAGTGTCGATGTAGCCGAAGCGGATGTTGAAGCCGTGCGCGAACGCGAGCGTCTTGCCCTCGCTGAGGTTCGGGGCGATCGACTCGCTGTAGATGCCGCGCTGGTGCTGATCGGGCGCGAGCACCATGATCAGGTCCGCCCACTGCGTGGCGTCGGCGACGCTCTTGACCTCGAAGCCGTCCTCCTGGGCCTTCGCGGCGGACTTCGAGCCGTCCTTGAGGGCGATGACGACCTCGACGCCGGAGTCGCGGAGGTTCTGCGCGTGGGCGTGGCCCTGCGAGCCGTAGCCGACGATCGCGACCTTCTTGCCCTGGATGATGGACAGGTCGGCGTCGGCGTCGTAGAAGATCTCAGCCATGGTGTGTGTTTCTCCTTGATTGGGAAGGTGAGTGTCCAGGACACGCGGGGAGTCTGGGGCGAGGATCCGCGTGTCGTGGACACTCGCCGGGGTGTAGTCGGGTGGAGTGGCGTCAGCTGCGGAGGACCCGCTCGGTGATCGACTTGCCGCCACGGCCGATGGCGACCATGCCGGATTGGGCGAGCTCCTTGACGCCGAACGGCTCCAGTGCGCGCAGGATCGCGTCGACCTTGCCGCGGTCGCCGGTCACCTCGACGACCACCGCGTCACTCGCGTAGTCGACGATCGAGGCGCGGAACAGGTTCACGACCTCCAAGACGTTCGAGCGCGTCTGGTTGTCGGCGCGCACCTTGATCAGCATGTGCTCGCGCTGGACGGATGCCGCGTAATCGAGCTCGACGATCTTGATGACGTTCACGAGCTTGTTCAGCTGCTTGGTCACCTGCTCGAGCGGAAGGCCCTCGACGTCGACGACGACCGTGATGCGGGACAGTCCCGGCACCTCGGTGACGCCCACCGCGAGGGATTCGATGTTGAAGCCGCGCCGGGCGAACAGCCCCGCCACTCGGGTCAGAAGGCCCGGCTTGTCCTCGACCAGGAGGCTCAGAACGTGCTTGCTCATGATCAGTCCTCCTGGTCGAAGCTCGGCGCGTGCTGGCGCGCGTACTGGACGAAACTGTTGCTGACGCCCTGCGGCACCATCGGCCACACCATCGCGTCGGCCGAGACGACGAAGTCGATCACGACCGGGCGGTCGTTCGTCTTCAGCGCGAGCTCGATGGCCGCATCCACGTCCTCCGCCTTCTCGACGCGGATGCCGAGGCATCCGTACGCCTCGGCGAGCTTCACGAAGTCGGGGATGCGCCGTGTGCCGTGCCCCGTGTTCAGGTCGGTGTTGGAATGGCGTCCGGCGAAGAACAGCGTCTGCCACTGGCGCACCATGCCCAGGCTGGAGTTGTTGATGATCGCGACCTTGATCGGGATCTCGTTGATGACGCAGGTCGCGAGCTCCTGGTTGGTCATCTGGAAGCACCCGTCGCCGTCGATCGCCCAGACGACACGGTCGGGTTCGGCGACCTTCGCGCCCATCGCCGCGGGCACCGAGTAGCCCATCGTCCCGGCGCCGCCGGAGTTGAGCCACGAGTTCGGCCGCTCGTAGGAGATGAACTGCGCCGCCCACATCTGGTGCTGGCCGACGCCCGCCGCGTAGACGGCCTCCGGGCCGGAGAGCTCGCCGATGCGCTTGATCACGTACTGCGGCGCGAGCAGGCCGTCCTCGGGCTCGGTGTACCCGAGGGGGAACTCCTGGCGCAGTCCGTCGAGGTAGGACCACCACTCCGAGATGTCCGGCGTGTGCTCTGCGCGCGCCGGGTGGAACGCGGCATCCAGGTCGACGAGCACCTCTTTGAGGTCACCCACGATCGGCACGTCGGCCGTGCGGATCTTGGAGATCTCCGCGGGGTCGATGTCGACGTGCACGATCTTCGCGTTCGGGGCGAACAGCTCCGCCTTGCCGGTGACGCGGTCATCGAACCGCGCTCCGAGCGCCACGATGAGGTCGGACTCCTGCAGCGCGAGCACGGCGGGAACGGTGCCGTGCATGCCGGGCATGCCGAGGTTCTGCGTGTGCGAGTCGGGGAACGCGCCGCGCGCCATCAGCGTCGTGACGACGGGCGCCCCGGTCGCCTCGGCGAAAGCCAGCAGCTCCGCCGACGCGCCGGCGCGGATGACGCCGCCGCCGACGTAGAGCACGGGCTTGGCGGACGTGGCGATCAGCTGGGCGGCAGCCTGGATCTGCTTGCCGTGCGCCTTCGTCACCGGACGGTACCCGGGCAGGTCGATCTTGGGCGGCCAGACGAACGGCGCGGATGCCTGCTGGGCATCCTTGGTGATGTCCACGAGCACGGGGCCGGGTCGCCCCGTCGAGGCGATCTCGAACGCCGCGGCGATCGCACCGGGGATCTCCTCGGCGCGCTTGACCAGGAAGGAGTGCTTGGTGATCGGCATGGTGATGCCGACGATGTCGGCCTCCTGGAAGGCGTCGGTGCCCATCAGGTGGCTGAAGACCTGGCCGGTGATGCAGACGATGGGGACGGAGTCCATGTAGGCGTCGGCGATCGCGGTGACGAGGTTCGTCGCTCCCGGGCCGGACGTCGCGATCGCGACGCCGGTGCGCCCCGTGGCGGCGGCGTAGCCCTCGGCGGCGTGACCGGCGCCCTGCTCGTGGCGGACGAGGATGTGACGGACCTTCTCATCGTCCATGAGCGGGTCGTAGACGGGCATGATCGCGCCGCCGGGGAGACCGAAGACGTCGGTGACGCCGAGGAGGTCGAGTGTGCGCACGACGGCCTGCGCGCCGGTGATCGAGGGGGACGCGGCGGATGTTCCGCGCGCGGGCGGCCGGGGCACGGCCGCAGCGGTGTCGAGTGACATGTGGGAGACCTCGGTGATCGTGGATGCGAAGAAGAAGCGGGCCTAGCCCGTCGTCGCGCCCTCCGCAGCGGAGCGCACGAGTTTCGAGTACTTGGCCAGAACGCCACGGGTATAGCGCGGGGGAAGGGGCTCCCAGCCGTCCCGGCGGGAGCTCAGCTCTGCCTCGTCGACGAGTAGGTCGAGGGTGCGAGCCGCGATATCGACCCGTATCAGATCACCATCGCGCACGAAGGCGATGGGACCAGCGTCCACCGCTTCGGGTGCTATGTGGCCGATGCACAGGCCGGTTGTGCCGCCTGAGAATCGTCCGTCCGTCAACAGTAGTACATCTTTTCCGAGCCCCGCGCCCTTGATGGCGGCGGTGATCGCGAGCATCTCGCGCATTCCCGGGCCGCCCTTGGGGCCCTCGTAGCGGATGACGATGACATCCCCCGCGTCGATCGCACCGGCCTCCAGTGCGTCCATCGCGGCGCGCTCGCGCTCGAAGACGCGGGCCGGACCCTCGAACACCGAGGCGTCGAAGCCCGCGGTCTTCACGACCGCACCCTCGGGCGCCAGGGAGCCGTGCAGGATCGTGATGCCGCCCGTCGCGTGGATCGGGTTGTCGAAGGAGTGGATCACCGTGCCGTCGACGGGATCCGGGTTCAGCGCCTCCAGGTTCTCGGCGAGCGTTTTGCCGGTGACGGTCAGGGCGTCGCCGTGGAGGAGTCCCTCATCGAGCATGGCCTTCATGATGACCGGGATGCCGCCGTGCCGGTCGACGTCGTTCATGACGTACTTCCCGAACGGCTTCATGTCGGCCACGTGCGGAACCTTGTCGCCGATGCGGTTGAAGTCGGTGAGGCTGAGCTCCACCTCCGCCTCGCGCGCGATCGCCAGGAGGTGCAGGACCACGTTCGTCGAGCCGCCGAGGGCCATCGCGAGCGCGATCGCGTTCTCGAACGCCTGCGGCGTGAGGATGTCGCGCGTCGTGATGCCCTGGCGGAGCAGCTCGACGACGGCCTCGCCCGAGCGGTGCGCGAAGTAGTCGCGCCGACGGTCGGCCGAGGGCGGCGCGGCCGAGCCCGGCAGCGAGAGCCCGAGGGCCTCGGCGACCGACGCCATGGTGTTCGCCGTGTACATTCCACCGCAGGCGCCCTCGCCGGGGGCGATCGCGCACTCGATGCGCTTGAGGTCCGCCTCGCTCATCTTGCCCGCCAGACACGCGCCGACGGCCTCGAACGAGTCGATGATCGTCACGTCCTTCTCAGTGCCGTCCGAGAGCTTCACCCAGCCCGGCGCGATCGAGCCGGCGTAGAGGAAGACGCTCGACAGGTCGAGGCGGGCGGATGCCATGAGCATCCCCGGGATCGACTTGTCGCAGCCGGCGAGGAGCACGGTGCCGTCGAGGCGCTCGGCCATGACCACCGTCTCCACGGAATCGGCGATGACCTCGCGGGAGACGAGCGAGAAGTGCATGCCCTCGTGGCCCATCGAGATGCCGTCCGAGACGGAGATGGTGCCGAACTGCAGCGGGTATCCGCCGCCGGCGTGCACGCCCTCCTTCGCGCCCTGCGCGAGCCGGTCGAGGCTGAGGTTGCAGGGAGTGATCTCGTTCCAGCTCGATGCGATGCCGATCTGGGGCTTGTCCCAGTCCTCGTCGCCCATGCCGACGGCCCGCAGCATGCCGCGGGAGGTCGTCGCCTCGATGCCGTCGGTGACGGCGCGGGAGCGGGGCTTGATGTCGACGGTGGCGCTGGTGTCGTCGCGGGAAGGCATTCTCGCAGTCTATTCCCGCCGGTGGGCGCGCTCGTGTGCGAGGCGCACAAGCATCGCGGCGAGTTGTGGGATGCCCTCCACACGGACCCGCGCGTGAGTGGAGCCGGTCCCGACGTGCACGCCGACGTCGCCGGGCTGGAGTGCACCCAGCGCGTCCTCGTCGGTCACGTCATCCCCCGCGAAGAGCACCGCGCTCGCGCCGGTGCGCTCCCGCAGCCATGCCACGGCGGCATCCTTGCCCTCGGCGCGGAAGGCGTACTCGACGATGTGGTGTCCCTCCCGACGGCGCCAAGTGGGTGCCTCGCGCGCCATCAGCGCGTCGACGCGCGCGTGCAGGTCCGCGCGATCCGCCTCCGCCACGACGCGTGAGGGGACGGCGAAGCCGTACGACTTCGGCTCGATCCAGGCGTTCGGGATGTCGGCGACCAGCTCCTCCGCTGCCGCGCGCAGGCGGTCCCGAAGGGCCCGCTCCGACGCGGTCGGCCCGTCCCCCGCGGTCCCTCCGGGCACCCAGTGCTCGGCGCCGTGGGACCCCGCGAGGAGGATCGGCGAATCGTCGCGATGCTCGGCGATGATGCGTAGGTCCCCGAGGCTGCGACCGGACACGAGCGCGACGGATGTCTGCGGAACCGCGATCAGGGCGTCGAGGGCCTCCCGAGACTCCGGCAGCATCCGCGCATCCATCGGCTCGTCGATGAGCGGCGAGAGCGTTCCGTCGAAATCGAGCGCCACGAGAAGGTGACGCGTGTCAGCGAGACGGGCGACGGCATCGTCGGGGCTGAGGCTCGCGCTCGTGCTCACGAGGTGGCCGCCTCGCCGCTGCGGAGCGCCAGGTCGCCGAGGAAGGAGCGCGACCAGTCGGAGACGTCGTGATCGCGGACGCGGCGGCGGAGCGCCCTCATGCGTCGGCGGCGCTCGGCCTCGGGCATCTCGATCGCGGCCGTGATGGCATCCTTCAGACCGGCGATGTCGTGCGGGTTCACCCGCACCGCCTGGGTCAGCTCGTCGGCCGCCCCGGTGAACTCGCTGAGGATGAGGACGCCTCCCCCATCGACGCGACTGGCGATGTACTCCTTGGCGACGAGGTTCATCCCGTCGCGGAGCGCCGTGACGAGCATGACGTCGGCGGCGAGGTAGAGCGCCACCATCTCCTCGCGCGGGTACGAGTGATGGAGGTACCGGATCGCCGTGTGCCCGACGGTGTCGTAGTCGCCGTTGATCCGACCGACGGTGAGCTCGATCTCGTCGCGCAGCTGCATGTAGGCCGCGACGCGCTCACGGCTCGGACTCGCGACCTGCACGAGAGTGACGTCCTCGACGTCCAGTCGGCCGTCGGCGAGCAGTTCGCCGTACGCCTTCAGGCGATGA
Source organism: Microbacterium flavum (assembly GCF_018717645.1). Classification (GTDB taxonomy): domain Bacteria; phylum Actinomycetota; class Actinomycetes; order Actinomycetales; family Microbacteriaceae; genus Microbacterium; species Microbacterium flavum. The sequence goes on along the minus strand of NZ_JAFLHG010000003.1, from coordinate 261,707 downwards.
CCGATGCCCTTGGTGTAGTCGAGCCGGTCGACCCCGAACAGCACCGTCTTCGGATTGCCGAGGCTCTCGCGGATCTCCTTCGCCCGAGCCTGCACGTCCGGGCGCCGGGCGAGCTCGTCGTACGCCGCCACGTCGATGGAGATCGGGTAGGCCTTCGCGATCGCCGTACGCGTGCCGCCGCCCTCCGCCTCGGTCCTCGGCACCTTGATGGAGCCCGCCTTGGTCTCATACCCCAGCTGACGCCGAACCGCGCGGGCGAAGTTGCCGGCATCCGCCACCCTCTGGAAGCCGATGACATCGGCGCCGAGCAGGCCGGAGAGGACCTGCTTCCGCCACGGGAGCTGGGCGTAGAGGCCGTATGCGGGGAACGGGATGTGGTGGAAGTAGCCGATCGTCACATCGGGCCGAAGCTCTCGTAGCAAGCTCGGGACGAGCTGCAGCTGGTAGTCCTGCACCCACACCGTCGCGCCCTCGGCCGCGACCGAGGCCGCGGCCTCGGCGAACCGCCGGTTGACCCGGACATACGCGTCCCACCACTCACGGTGGTAGGCCGGCGGTGAGATCACGTCGTGGTAGAGGGGCCAGATGGTGTCGTTCGAGAAGCCCTCGTAGTACAGCTCCACATCCTCTTCGCTGAGGACGACGGGAACGAGCGCCATGCCGTCGAAGGTGAACGGCTCGATCTCCGCACCCGGTTGGCCGGGCCACCCGACCCAGGCGCCGCCGCTCTGCTGGAGCACCGGTTCGAGGGCGGCGACCAGTCCTCCGGGCGAGCGGCGCCAGTCGTCGTCCTCGGCGGAGCGGTCCACCGGGAGTCGGTTGGAGACGACGACGAGATCCGCCGTCGTCGTCGCGTGATCGCTGTGCGTCGTCGCGTGGTCGCTCTGCGCGCTCATGGCGCTCCTCTCGGCGGGGGTCGTTCCAGGCTAACGTGGTCGTATGCGCAAGTACCTGTTCGGGACCGGGCTCATCTCCGCCGTGACGAGCGGCGTCGCGCTTCTGCGCGGCGCGCGCGGAGACGTGCCGTTCACGTGGCGACAGGCCCTCGCATGGCTCAGCTGGGGCATCACCCTCGCCCTGTCCATCGGCACGCTGATCGACACCTACCGGGCCTCGCGCGGCCATCTGATCGCCACCGACTCGCCCATCCACGGCGACGAGGAGAAGCTGCTCAAGAAGCGCCTGCAGCGCTGAGCGTGCTGCGCGCGGGCGTCAGCGCACGCTCAGCGGGCGCAGGTGCAGCGGTTCTCCGCCGGCACCCCGGCGAGGGCGGACTCGATGTGCTCGCCGCACCCCGCCCAGGTCGTCTTGCCGCAGCGTGCGCACGTCACCGGCTGGCACATGTCAGATCTCCATCTCGTAGTGGACGAATCCGGTACTGGTCGCGACAGCGTCATAGAGGCGCCGCGCCGTCGAATTCTCCGATTGGGTGAGCCAGTAGACCTTCTCGGCACCGGCGGAACGAGCCTGATCGCGCACGTGGCCGATCAGTGCGGACCCCACTCCCCCGCGCCGGAGATCCGGGGCGACGAACAGGTCCTCGAGGTAGCAGTACTCGCCGCGACGCCAGGTCGCGGGGTGGAACAGCCAGTGCACGATCCCGACCGCTCGGCCGTCGTCATCACGGGCCATCGCTCCGTGCAGGACGCCGTCGGCGACGAGGCGGGCGAAGGTCATCTCGGTCACCTCGGCGGGAACCTCGCTCGCGTAGAAGCGCAGATAGCCCTCCCAGAGCGCGCGCCACTCCCGCTCATCGGCGGAGGTGATCGGAGCGATGGTGGGCACGTCTCCAGGGTAGCGCCGCCCGCCGATGGAGGCGCTCAGCGCGTGACGATGAGCGCCTCGCCCTGACCACCGCCGCCGCAGAGGCCCACCGCCGCCGTGCCGGTGCCCCGTCGGACGAGCTCGTGGACGGCGTGGACGACCAGACGCGCTCCGGAGGCCCCGATCGGGTGGCCGAGGGCGATCCCGCCGCCGTGGATGTTGACGACGTCTTCGGTGAGTCCGAGCTCGGCCTCGGAGTGGGCGACCACGGCTCCGAACGCCTCGTTGATCTCGACGAGATCGAGATCGGATGCCGCGAGGCCCTGGCGATCCAGCGCCTGCGCGATGGCGCGCGCCGGCTGGGCGTGCAGGGAGTTGTCCGGCCCCGCAACCTGGCCCGCCGCGCCGACGACCGCGAGGACGGGCCATCCGGCGGCAGCCGCGTGTGCGCGGGTCGTCAGGACGACCGCGGCCGCGCCGTCGGAGATCTGCGAGGCGTTTCCCGCCGTGATCGAGCCGTCCGAGGAGAAGGCGGGGCGGAGGCCGGCCAGGGTCACCTCGGTCGTCGTGTCGCGGATGCCCTCGTCCTGGGCGACGCGGGTCGGCTCGCCACGGCGCTGGGGCACCTCGACCTCGACGATCTCCGCCGCGAAGAGGCCGGCGTCGCGCGCCGCCGCCGCACGCGCGTGGGAGAGCGCGGCGACGTGATCCTGCGCCTCGCGGGTGATGCCGAACGCGGGGTTGAGGCGCTCGGTGGAGGCCCCCATGGACTCCTTGTCGTAGGCATCCGTCAACCCGTCGTAGGCCATGTGGTCGAGCACCTCGATCGAGCCGTAGGCGTAGCCGTCCCGCGACCCCATGAGCAGGTGCGGCGCGCGGGTCATCGACTCCATGCCGCCCGCGACCACGACGGTCGCATCGCCCGAGGCGATCATGCGCTTCGCATCGATGATCGCGGTGAGGCCCGACAGGCACACCTTGTTCACCGACGAGGCGGGCACGTCCCAGCCGAGTCCTGCGGCCAGGGCCGCCTGGCGGGCGGGGTTCTGACCCGACCCGGCGGGCAGGACCTGACCCATGATGACGGCGTCCACGGCGTCCGCGGGGATCCCGGCCTTCTCGAGGGCGCCCGCGATCGCGAAGCCCCCGAGCTGGGGGGCGCTGAACGAGGCCAGCTGGCCCTTGAGGCGACCCTGCGGCGTGCGGGCGGCGGCGACGATGACGATGTCGTCGGTGGTCATGCGAGCTCCTTGAGCGATTCGGAGAGGATGAGGTCGGGTTCGGTCGCGGCGATGACCTCATCGACGGTGACCCCGGGCGCCGTCTCGACGAGGACGAGCCCGGCGGGAGTGACGTCGATCACGGCGAGGTCGGTGATGATCCGATCGACGACGCCGCGGCCGGTGAGGGGCAGCGAGCAGGCGTCCACGATCTTCGCCGAGCCGTCACGGGCGACGTGCTCCATCAGGACGATCACCGTACCGGCGCCGTGGACGAGGTCCATCGCTCCCCCGGGCCCCTTGACCATCTTGCCGGGGATCATCCAGTTCGCCAGGTCTCCGGTCCGGGACACCTGCATCGCCCCGAGGATCGCGGCGTCGATCTTGCCGCCGCGGATCATGCCGAAGCTCAGCGCGGAGTCGAAGAACGCCGAGCCCGGCAGAACCGTGACGGTCTCCTTGCCGGCGTTGATGAGGTCCGGATCGACGTTCTCCTCGGACGGATAGGGACCCACGCCCAGGATGCCGTTCTCCGACTGGAGGACGACCGTGACGCCGTCGGGCACGTGGTTCGGCACGAGGGTGGGAAGTCCGATGCCGAGGTTGACGTACGAGCCGTCGGCGAGCTCGGCGGCCGCGCGTGCGGCCATCTCGGTGCGGGTGAGTGCCATGGTCAGGCTCCTTCGGGGATGTCGCGGGGCGTCGCATCGGTCCCCGTGCTTGTCGAGGGGTCGGCCGAGACGGTGCGCCGCTCGATGCGCTTCTCGATGTCCGGACCCACCTCGACGATGCGGTGGACGTAGATGCCGGGAAGGTGCACGTCATCGGGATCGATCCCGCCCGCGGGGACGAGCTCTTCGACCTGCGCGATGCAGACCGTGCCGGCCATCGCGGCCAGCGGGTTGAAGTTCCGCGCCGACTTGTGGAAGACGAGGTTGCCGTGCACATCCCCCTTGGCGGCGTGGACGAGGGCGTAGTCGGTGACGATCGCCTCTTCGAGGACGTACTCGCGCGCGGTGCCGTCCGGGGCGAAGGTGCGCACGTCCTTCTGCGGAGAGGCGACGGCGATGCCGCCCTGTCCGTCGTACTTCCGCGGCAGCCCGCCCTCGGCGACCTGCGTGCCGACTCCGGTCTGGGTGAAGAACGCGGCGATTCCGGCGCCGCCGGCCCGGAGCTTCTCCGCCAGCGTTCCCTGCGGGGTGAGTTCGAGCTCGAGCTCACCGGAGAGGAACTGCCGCTCGAACTCCTTGTTCTCGCCGACGTAGGACGAGGTCATCTTGCGGATCCGCTTGGCGTTCAGCAGGACGCCGAGCCCCCAGTCGTCCACGCCGCAGTTGTTGGAGACGATGGAGAGGTCCTGCGTCCCCTGCGCGAGCAGCGCCTCGATGAGGGCGATCGGGTTGCCCGAGAGGCCGAACCCGCCGACGGCCAGGGAGGCGCCGTCGGGGATGTCGGCGACGGCCTCCGCGGCCGTCGCGTACGTCTTGTCGATCACGTGAACTCCTTCGTCGTCCGTGTCCCTCCATCGTCCGCCCTCGCGAGCCGGTTGGCGCGCCGGTGTTTGCGATGTGGGCTGTCGATCGCATATTGTCCACATCATGGACAACACGCCGTCTGCGACCGTTCCCGGCGCGCAGGCGATCGCCCGCGCAGCCTCACTCCTGCGCCTCGTCACCGGCGCGGGAGACGGCGGACTGACCGTCGCAGATCTCGCGCGACGAGCGGACCTCACCCGCCCCACCACGCACCGCCTCCTCTCGGCACTCCGGCACGAGGGGCTCGTCGACCAGGACGAGCGCACCGGGCGCTGGATGCCGGGACCCGAGCTGTACCTCATGGGCACGGTGGCGGCATCCCGCTACGACATCACCGCGATCGCCCGCGACATCGTGCGCTCTCTGGCCGTGCGGACCGAGGAGAGCGCGTTCCTCTCGGTGCGCCGAGGCGACGAGACCGTCTGCCTGCTGCGAGAGGACGGCGCGTTCCCGATCCGGTCGTTCGTCCTCTCGGAGGGGACGCGATTCCCCTTGGGCGTGGCGTCGGCGGGTCTCGCCATCCTCGCATTCCTCCCGCCCCACGATGTGGACGCCTACTTCGACCGGCACCCCGAGCTCCCCGAGCGGCACGGCGCTGCGCATGCGGAGCCGCGGCTGCGTGCCCGACTGCGTGAGACGCATGCCCGGGGCTTCGCCGTCAACCCGGGGCTCATCGTCCCGGGCAGCTACGGTCTGGGCGCGGCCGTGTTCACCGCGTCGGGGCACCCCCAGTGGGCGCTGAGCCTCACCGGCGTCGAGTTCCGCTTCACGCCGGATCGGATCCCCGAGCTGGGCCGCACCCTCCTCGCGCACGCGCACCAGCTGTCCACGCGCGTCGCGGCGTCGGCGCGCTGACCGCAGCTGGCGGGGTGCTCACGCTGTGGCGAGCGACAGCTCCCGTTCGACGGCGGCGGCGATCCGCGCGGCGCCGGAGGCACTGAGGACGACGGTGTAGTGGTTGAACCCCTCCCAGCGCTCGTGGGCGATGTCGGGGTAGGCGGCCAGCAGACCGCGCAGGTGCTCGTCCGGATACAGCCCGGGCGCCTCGTCCTGCAGCCCGCGCGGCACGGTGATGAGGAGCGCAGGTCGCGACAGCGCGGCGAGCGAGTCGACGACGGTCGTCGTCGTGTTCATGTCGACGGTGTCCTCGACGGTCGTCGCGTACGACGTCGCGGGGCGGAGCCCGCCGTCTCCCGCGGGCACGAGGTCGTACGCCAGGTAGCGCTCGAGCGCGGGCGTCCAGTCCGCGGCGAACGCGGGGTGGTCGCGCCAGAAGTCGAGGTACTCCGCGACATCCGCGAACCGCAGGTTGAGCCGCGCCGCGGTCGGACCGAGGATCGCGCCGACCAGCTCGTCGGCGTCGAGGCCGGCGGGTGCCCCCAGGGGCAGCCCTCCATCCACGAGGAGCAGTCGCGCGACGAGGTCCGGATGCCGCGCCGCGAAGGCGACGGCGACGAACGCTCCCATCGAGTGCGCGACGACGACGGTGGGGCCGAGCCCGTGCGCGCGGGCGACCGCCGCGAGGTCGTCGGCGTGGCTGAGCATGCCGGCGGGGCCGACGAGCTCGTTGCTGCGCCCCCGTCCGCGGAGGTCGGGCGCGATGATGCGCACTCCCGGGAGAGCGTCGGCGAGGTTCTCCCAGGCCAGATGGGAGGAGGTGACGCCGTGGATCGCCAGGATCGTCGGGGCATCGGGCTCCGCGGCGTCCCACACGCCGACGGCGAGGTCTCCCCCGGCGACCGGGACGCGCACCTCGCGCCGAGCGCGCGTCATCGTGCGGTCCAGCCGCCGTCGATGGTGTAGCTCGCGCCCGTCACCATTCCGGCCTTGTGCGAGGCGAGCCATCCGACCAGCGAGGCGACCTCGTCGGCTTCGACGAGGCGCTTGACGACACCCTCGGTGAGCATGATCTTCTCGACCACCTCGCTCTCCGGGATGCCGTGGACCTTCGCCTGATCGGTGATCTGCTTCTCGACGAGAGGGGTGCGCACGTACGCGGGGTTGATGCAGTTGCTCGTCACGCCGTGCGGGCCGCCTTCGAGCGCCGTCACCTTCGACAGCCCCTCGAGGGCGTGCTTGGCCGAGACGTAGGCGGACTTGAACGCGCTCGCACGGAGGCCGTGGGCGCTGGAGATGTTGATGACCCGGCCCCAGCCGCGGGCGTACATCCCGGGGAGCGCCGCGCGGATGAGAAGGAAGGGCGACTCGACCATGAGCCGATGCATGAAACGCCACCGCTCGGGGTCGAACTCCTCGATCGGGGCGACCGTCTGGATGCCGGCGTTGTTCACGAGGATGTCGACGTCGAGGGTCAGATCCTCCTGGGCGGCGGTGTCCGACAGGTCGACGACCCAGGCCTCGCCGCCGAGGGCTCCGGCAGCCTCGTTCGCGGCCTCGGCGTTGAAGTCGGCGACGATCACGTGTGCTCCGCGCGCGGCGAACTCCTGCGCGCACGCGAGGCCGATGCCGCTGGCACCGCCCGTCACGAGTGCGCGGTGGCCCGTCAGGTCCTGCTCAGTCATTCCCACCTCCGGGGGTGCGGCGCGCGTCGAGCGCGTTGCGGATGAATCTCGTCATGTGGTCGATGATCGCGTCGGGCATCTCGGTGGGGGCGGCACCGGACTCGTCGCGCTCCCAGAGGAGGTAGCGCATGCCGATGAGCTCGCCCGCTCCCATCAGGGCCCACGCCGTGACCTCGGGGTCGAGGCCCGCGTCGACCTCCCCGTCGCGCTGCGCGGCGCGGAGCCCCGCCTCGTAGCCGTCGACGATGCGGGTGTAGTGCAGGCGCAGCATCTCGGGCGAGACGAACTCCGCCTCCCGCACGATGCGGTAGAGCGCGGGATGGGCCGCCGTGAAGCGGAAGAAGCCCTCGAAGCCGGCGCGCTCGGCCTCGATGCGTCCCGATGCCCCCGCCATGGCCTCACTCATGGAGTGGCGCACACGTCGGTTCAGATCGACGACGAGCTCTTCGAAGATCTGCTGCTTGCTGTCGAAGTAGAGGTAGAAGGTCCCGAGGCCGATGCCGGCCCTCTCGGTGATCTTCACGATGGATGCCTCGTGGTAGCCGAGGCTCGCGAAGACCTGCTCGGCGGCTTCGAGGAGCTTCCGCCTCGTCGCCTCTCCGCGTTTGGTGAGCGGCTTGCCGGTCGCCGACAGCGCAGGGGCCGGGTCGGCGGTCTCCGCGATCAGGTGCGATGCGGTGTCATCCATCGACGGTCTCCTTCATCAGGTCGGCGGCGCGACGGCGCAGCCGCGAGCGGGCGAGCTTCTCGATCGTCGAGCGGGGCAAGGACTGGACGAACGCGATCCGCACCGGCACCTTGTAGCCCGCGAGCTCCGCACGGGCGTGCGCGAGCACCTCGTCCTCGCCGAGCACCGCCCCCTCGGCGCGGACGACGAACGCGACGCCGCGCTCGCCCCACACCGCGTCCGGCACGCCGACGACAGCGGCCTCGAGGATGCCGGGATGCAGGCACAGCGCCCGCTCGACCTCGGCGGGCGCGACGTTCTCGCCCCCGGAGATGAAGATGTCCTTCAGCCGGTCGACGATCCGGTAGACGCCCGCGGCATCACGGTGGACGATGTCGCCGGTGCGCAGCCACTCGCCGGACATCACCCGCGCCGTCGCCTCCGCGTCGTGCAGGTAGCCGGCAAAGACGCTCGGCCCGCGCACCCACAGCTCCCCCGTCGCCTGGCCGGAGAGCGCGAGGCCTGTCGCGGTGTCGACGATGCGGACGTCCACGTGGGGATACGGACGACCGACGGCTCCGGGGAAGAGCCCGCTGTCCGACGCCGGCAGGCAGAGCACGTTCGGGGCGGCCTCCGTGAGCCCGTACCCCTGCGTCAGCGGCACGCCGGCGGCGGCCCAGCACGCCGCGAGGTCGGCGGGCAGGGTGGCGCCGCCGACGAGCGCCTGGCGCAAGGGGCCCGCGGCGACCTGCGCGAAGGCGGGATCGTCGGCGAGCAGGCGGTACTGGGTGGGCACGCCCATCATGGCCGTCACGCCCCGCTCGGCGAGCAGCTGCAGGATCCGCTGGGGCTGGAAGGACCGCTCCAGCACGACCGTCGCCCCCACCCACCAGGCCAGCAGCGGCTGGCAGTTCCACGCGGCGATGTGGAACTGCGGGAGCATCGAGAGGACGATGTCCTCACTCGTCAGCTGCTGCGCGCCCGCGAGGGCCAGGTTGTTCCAGAAGCAGTTCGCGTGCGTGAGGACGACGCCCTTCGGCGCCGCCTCGCTCCCGGAGGTGTAGATGACGAGGAGCGGATCGTCGTCGCGGACGGCGCGCCGGGGGGCGGGGGCGCCCGCGCGCACCGGGACGGATGCCTCGACGCCCGTCGTCCCGAGGGCGCACGCCGGCAGAGGCCGCGGCACGCGCCGCAGTGCCTCTGCGGCGAGGCCCTCGTACTCGTCCTCGATGAGGACCAGGGTGGGGTCCGACTGCGCGAGGACCTCGCCCAGCTCGCGGGGTGCGAGACGCCAGGACAGCGGCACGAACGCGATCCCGGTCTTGGCGCACGCGAAGAAGGCGACCACGTGGTCGATGGAGTTGCCCGAGACGGTCGCGATGCGGTCTCCCGGGCCGTAACCGCGGCGGCGCAGGGCGTCGGCAAGCGCCGCGGCCCGCTCCTCGAGCTCGCCGTAGCCGATCCGGACGCCGCGGTCATCGATCGCGGTGCGGCGGGGAGAGCCGACCGCGCGGTCGGTCAGCCAGCGACCGATCGTGTGCGGACCGTCGAGCGTCATACCCGCGCCTCCACCTGCTCGGCGGCGGGCTCGTCCGACTCGTCGATCTGGCGCAGCTGCGACCGCGTCCGCTCACCCCGTCGACGGCGCACCGCGGCGTCGATCGTGCCGGCGATGCCCCCCGGGAGGAACATCACCACGAGGATGAACAGCACGCCCAGGATGAACAGGGGCTCCGAGAGCGGGATGCGCAGAACGTCCGGCAGGGAGTGGATCCACTCCGCGCGGGAGAGCACGGTCAGGCGCTGATCCAGGATCGTGTAGAGCACACCGCCTACGATCGCACCCCAGCGGAACCCGACGCCACCGAGGACGACCATCACGAGCACCGTGATCGTCAGATCGGCGCCGACACTCGAGGGTTGCGTGCCCGACTGCAGGAGCATGTACGCGATCCCGGCGAGGGAGGCGCACAGCGCCGCGACGACGAACACGATGAGCTTCGCGGTGTACGGCCGAAGGCCCAGCACCTGCACCCGCAGCTCGTTCTCGCGGGTCGCCTGCGCGAGATGCCCGAGCCGGGAACGGTCCACCCACAGGACGATGAGGTACACGACGACGAGCACCACGAGGGTGAACCAGTAGAGGTTCCGGGTGTTGACGACCCCGACGAGCCACTCCGGCACCTGCGCGACCGGCAGTCGCAGGCCCTCCTCGCCGCCCGTGACCTGCTGGTTGCGCCGGACGAGGACGGAACCCGCCTGCGCGAAGGCGAGCGTGACCATGGCGAACGGGATGCCGGAGACCCGCATCGAGATCGCACCGGTGAACACGGCGATCACCATCCCGCCGAGGAGGGCGATGAAGACACCCGGCCAGAGCGGCACGCCGAAGAACTGGAGGGCCAGCCCGAGACCGTACGATCCGGCCCCGAAGTAGAGCGCGTGCCCGAAGGAGAGCATCCCGCCCGTGCCGAGGAGCAGGTTGTACGACAGCGCGAGGGCCGCGAACACCATGCACAGCGAGAGGAGCGCGAGGGTGCCCGGCGTGTAGGTCGCGCCGGGCAGCACACCGGGGATCTGGATGTTCAGGAGCGGCAGGACCGCCATGAGCACGACGAGCGCGCCGCCGACGATGAAGGGGAGGTAGGCGCCCGAGCGTCCGCGGACGAGGGTGGGGACCCCGGTGGTGACGGTCATGCTTTCCTCCCCATGAGGCCGGTGGGGCGCACCAGCAGGACGACGGCGAGCAGGACGACGACGATGAAGTCGCCCGTGCCGTTCAGGTAGACGTTCGCGAACTGCTGCAGCACCGCGACGATCACCGATGCGATGGCCGCCCCCGTGAGCGAGCCGAGCCCGCCGATCACCGTCACGATGAACGCGAAGATGAGCAGGGTCGCCCCGAGGTGGGCGGAGACGAAGGTCGTGTAGTGCATCGCGAGGACGCCGCCGATGCCGGCCGCCGCTCCCCCGATGGCGAAGACGAGCGTGAAGCTCTTGCGCACATCGATGCCCAGGGCGGTGACCATCGAGCGGTTCTCCACGCCGGCGCGGATGATCATGCCGTACCGGGTCTTCTTGAGGAACAGCACGAGACCCACGAGGACGAGCGTCGCCGCGATCATCAGCACCCAGTACGTGTTCGGGATGCGCGCGCCGAGGACCTCGGTCGTGCCCTTCAGCCACGGCGGACCGGCGATGTTGACGGCATCCGTTCCCCAGATCCCCTCGAAGAGGGCGACGGCCGCGAAGGAGAGGCCGACCGTGACGAGGACCTGTTCGATGTGCCGTTCGTACAGGGGGCGGATGAGGATCAACTCGGTGAGCGTCGCGAAGATCGCGCCCACCGCCGCGCCGACGAGCACCGAGATGAGGAAGGAGCCCCAGGATGCGGTGCCGAGCGCCTGCGCGACCTGCCAGCCCACGAAGGCGCTGAGAGTGAGGAACGCGCCGTGCGCGAAATTGAGCACGTGCATCAGGCCGTAGATGAGGCTCAGGCCGGAGGCGACGAGGAAGTAGAGGGCCCCGAGCCCGACGCCCGTGAGGAGGATGAGGACGATGCTGCTCATGAGTGGACCTCCGCGCTGACGCCGAGCAGGCGCGTGGTGAGGGAGTCGTCGTCGAGGATCTCGCGGGCGGACCCCGTGTGCACGACCCGCCCCCCGGCGATCACCACGGCGCCCTGCGCGAGGCGCCGGACGACATCGAGGTTCTGCTCGACGAGGAGGATGGGGACGATCTTGGATGCCTCTTCCAGCGCATCCGCGACCTCGCCGACGATCTTCGGGGCCAGGCCCTTCGTGGGTTCGTCGACCAGGAGGATCTGGTTCTCGTTGAGGAGCGCGCGGGCCACGGAGACCATCTGCTGCTGACCGCCCGACAGGGTCCCGGCCGCCTGGGCGCGTCGCGCGACGAGGTCGGGGAACAGCTCGGCGACGAACTCGCGGCGCGGATTCTTGTCGCGCTCGGCGAGGGCGAGGTTCTCCGCCACCGTGAGCCCGGCGAAGACCTCACGGTCCTCCGGCACGTAGCCCACCCCGCGCTGGACGATCCGATGGGTGGGCAGTCCGTCGATCCGCTCACCCGCGAGGGTCACCTCGCCGCGACGGTGGATGAGGCCGAGGATCGCGCGGATCGTCGAGGTCTTGCCGACGCCGTTGCGGCCGAGGACGGCGGTGATGCCGGTGGCGGGCACCTCGAACGACACCGACTCGACGACCTGCTGTCCCGCGATGGAGGCGGAGAGGTTCCGGACGGTGAGGATGGGCGGCGCAGTGGTGACGCTCATGCGGCGCTTCCTTCCGTGCGGCCGAGGTAGGCGCTCTGCACGAGCGGGTCGGCCATGATCTGCTGAGGACGGTCGTACGCGATGATCGACCCCGAGTACATGACGGCGACCTTGTCGACGAGGCCCATGAGGACGTCGATGTGGTGCTCGACCATGAGGACGGTGCAGCCGGTCTCGCGCTGCAGGTCGCGGATGTTCTCGACGAGACCCGCCACATCCCCCGAGGCGACGCCCGCCATGGGCTCATCGAGGAGGACGATGGATGCCTGGGTCGCGAGCAGCACCGCGATCTCGAGCTTGCGCTTGTCGCCGTGCGAGATGTCGCCGGCGGCGGTGTCGAGCTTGTGGGTGAGCCCGACCTTGACGAGCTGCGCCAGTGCGTGCTCGGTCGCGGCATCCGACCGCTTCGGGAAGCGCAGGAGCGAGTAGTTGCCGCCCCGGGAGACCTGCGCTGCGATCCGCACGTTCTCCAGCACGCTCAGGCGCGGGAAGAGGCTCGAGGTCTGGAAGGTGCGCCCCAGTCCCGCCCGCGCCCGCTGGGGCACAGACGAGCGGGTGATGTCCTCACCGTTCATCAGGATCGTCCCCGATGTGGGCCGCGAGACTCCGGAGATCACGTTGAACAACGTGGTCTTGCCGGCGCCGTTGGGACCGATCACGCCGACGAGGCTGCCGGGCGCGATGTCGAGGTCGACGTCTTTCAGGATGGTCGCACCGCCGATCTGCAGGCCGAGGCCCGAGATCTGCAGCGCGGACGGGACAGGAGCGCTCATCGTGTTACTGCTTCTCCGCCGGGGCGACCTCGTCGGCCGGGACGGTCTTGACGAGCTCGGGCGCGAAGCCGGAACCGGAGGCGACGAGCTTCACCTGGTACATGTCCTGGATCAGCGCGTGGTCGCTGGCGCGCACCGTGAGGTCGCCCTTGGGGCCTTCGAACGAGTAGCCCTTGAGAGCGCTGACCATCGCGTCGACGTCGCCCTTGCCCTCCTTGATCGCCTGGACGATCATGATGGCCGCGTTGAAGCCGTCGGGGGTGAACAGGTCGGGGGTGCCGCCGGCCTGCTCGACCGCTGCGACCATCTTGTCGTTGACCTCGTTGTCGGGTGCGCCCGCGAAGTAGTGGTTCAGGAAGCTGATCTTCTCCGAAGCCTCGCCGTAGGCGCCGAACGTCGCCGAGTCGCCGAGACCGGTGACGACGGGGACGGCATCCAGAACGCCCTGCTGGCTCATGGCCTGCCACATCGCGCCGGAGGTGGCGCCGGCCCACGCGACGAACACGAGATCGGGGCTGCCGGCGAGCACCTGCTGCGCGAACGGGGTGAACTCGGTCACGTCCTCCGCGACGAGCACGCTGTCCACGGTCGCACCCTTGCCACCGAGGATCGCCTTGACGGCGGCCTCGTTGCCCTGGCCGAACGCGTTGTTCTGAGCGAGGACCGTGATCTTCTTGCCCTTGATGTCGCCGAGGAAGGTTCCTGCGGTCGCGACGTCCTGCGCCGACTGGCGACCGGAGCGGAACGTGTAGCCGTTGATGCCGGTGATGGCGTCGGCGGCGGCGGGGCCGGAGATGAAGAGGACCTTGTTCTGCCCGGCCTGCTCGGCCACGGCGGCCGCGACGCCCGAGGACGCGCTGCCGGCGAGGATGTTCACGCCCGAGCCGATGAGGTCCTTCGCGGCACCCACGGCCGTGTCTGGGTCGCCGGCGTCGTCGCGGTAGTCGATCGTGATCTTCGTGCCGTTGACCTCGTCGGAGCCGTCCGTGGCCCACTCAAGGCCGGCCTTGAAGCCGTCGAGGTACTGCTTGCCGTAGCTCGCGAGGGGGCCGGTCTCACTCGTGATGACGCCGACCGTGATCTCCGCGGGGCCCGCGGCGGCGGAGTCGGAGGGATCGGCGGTGGATGCCTGCGGCGCGCAGGCCGCCAGGGCGAGGGCGGCCGTGGCCACCACGGCGCCGACGAGTGCTGTCTTCGGGAGCGACTTCTTCGTAACCCGCATGTGCGTGCCTTTCACCATTGGAAGGAGGACCTGAAATCTGATTCAGATACTGAGAGTCTGTTCAGGTTTGCCGATCGTGTCAAATGCGACGCGGTCCCTCGCAGGTCACGATCGGATAACCCGTCTGCGTTGCATACCGTGGGTATATACTTGGGGTATGCAACACGACGAAGACATCCTCCGGCTCGTGACGGGTGCGCACGCTCTGACGCGCATCGCGTCGCTCGAGACCCGGACCGAAGCCCCCGCGGCGCAGTGGCGCACGATCTCCCTGCTCCGCGAGTACGGACCGCAGCGGATCGGCGACCTCGCGGCGCTCAGCCGCGTGACACAGCCGGGGATGACACGGCTCGTCGCGCAGATGACGAGCGAGGGGCTCCTCGAGCGCGGCGTCGACGCGCACGACTCCCGCGCGACGGTCGTGAGCGTCACGGAGGCCGGCCTCGCCGCCCTCGACGAGTGGATGCAGGTGCTCGGGCGCGCGCTCGCCCCGCGCTTCGCCGATCTCGACGACGACGACTGGACCGCGATCCGCCGGGCCGCCGACATCGTTCAGGCACGCACGCGCCTCGTCGCTCCCGCGGTCGCTCCCGCCCTGGCGGACGCCCGATGAGCGCCGCGGCGAAGGTCAGCGTGTGGCGCCAGCCCGCGCAGGTGTGGGCGGTCGCGTTCGCCTGCGTCATCGCGTTCATGGGCATCGGCCTGGTCGACCCGATCCTCCCCGCGATCGCCGAGTCGCTGCAGGCCAGCCCCGTCGAGACGGAGCTGCTGTTCACGAGCTACCTCGTCGTGACCGGCCTCGCGATGCTCTTCACGAGCTGGATCTCCTCGCGCATCGGCACGAAGGCGACGCTCCTCATCGGTCTCGGTCTCATCGTCGTCTTCGCGCTGCTGTGCGCCCTCTCGGGCAGCGTCGACGCCGTCATCGGCTTCCGCGCCGGGTGGGGGCTCGGCAACGCCCTGTTCATCTCGACCGCCCTCGCGACGATCGTGGGCGCGGCATCGGGCGGGTCCTCCGCCGCGATCATCCTCTACGAGGCCGCCCTCGGGCTCGGCATCGCGATCGGCCCGCTTCTGGGCGGCATCCTGGGCGAGATCAGCTGGCGCGGACCGTTCTTCGGCGTCGTCGCGCTGATGGCGATCGGGTTCGTCGCCGTGCTCGTACTCGTCCGCTCTTCGGGAGAGCAGCGCACACCGGTCGCCCTGTCGGCCCCCTTCAAGGCGCTCGGCCGGCCGGCTCTGGCCGTGCTCGCGATCGCCGCGCTCTTCTACAACATCGGCTTCTTCGTGCTGCTGGCGTTCTCCCCGTTCCCCCTCGGCTTCGGCGCGATGGGCATCGGCCTGACGTTCTTCGGCTGGGGGGTCGCCCTGGCCGTCACGAGCGTCTGGGTCGCCCCGCTGCTCCTGCGGAGTCTCTCGCGGAGCACCGCGATGCTGATCGTCCTGCCGCTGCTCGCACTCGACCTCGTCGTCGCGGGGCTCGTGGTCGCCACCCCGGCCGCCCTCGTGACCTGCATCATCGTCGGCGGACTGTTCCTCGGGCTCATGAACACGATCCTCACGGAATCGGTGATGGAGGCCACCGATCTCCCGCGCTCGGTGGCGTCATCGGCGTATTCCGCGGTGCGGTTCCTGGGCGGGGCTGCCGCTCCCCCGATCGCCGCGGCTCTCTGGCACGCGGCCGGCGCGTCGGTGCCGTTCTACTTCGCCGCCGCATCCGTCGTGATCTCCGCCGCGGTGATCCTCTTCGGTCGTCCCGCGCTCGCGCGGATCGACGCCCACGAAGCGGACGCCCCCGAGGAAGCCGCCGCGATCCTCATCGGCGACGCCGCCTGATCCGCGCAGTATCCGCAGAACGCCACCAGAATCGGATGCCACGGCCCGTGGCATCCGATTCTGGTGCCTCTTTCCGCTTCAAGTCAGCGGCGACACCTCACCCGGCGTGGACGATGGGGACTTCCCATGTCGCCAGCTCGTCGAGCCTCGGGCGGTACAGGCGGATCATGAAGTTCCACCCTTCGGGAAGGTCGACACGATTGGGTGTGGACGAGTCCCAATCGCCGAGGTGCACGGTGGTGGTGCCGTCGGGGTTCTTGAGCGCGAAGACGGAGTTCACGTTGGTGAGTTCTTCGGGCCCGGGTTCGAAGTAGCCGGCCGCGTTGTAGACGCTGAGTGACCAGAATGCGTCCGCGGGTACGTCGTCGAACGTCATGGTGTATCGACCCCTCGGGAGGCCGGGCTCGATCGTGATGTAGGAGGCCTCCGCGTCGGGCAGTCCGCCCCAGCCGAGTGCCGTTCCCACGAGGTGGCGGACGGGGTCGACTTCGTCCGCGCGCCCGAAGCACTTCGTCAGACCACCCATGGTGCTTCCCAGCGTCAAGAGCGCTGTGCGGATCGCCCTCTGCGATTCCGGATCGAAGGGCTCCGGCGAGAAGTCCCGCTGCTCTCCGGTTTCGAGCAGCAGACCGTCCTGCAGCTCGTGGACTCGCTGCAGATCGGCGGGATCGTTCGGATCGAACAGGATCCGCGCAGCGACGACGACGTAGTCGGTGTCGAACTCCTCGACGGTCAGATCGTAGGTGCCTGCCGAATGGAACACACGGTTGACGTAGTGGTCCTGGTTGACCACCATCACCGACACGTAGCGGTCACCGACGTCGGGAATCGTGAGCCGTGCGCCGCCGCGCAGGTCGACGATCGCCGCGGAGTACAGAGTGTCCCGGTTCTGACGAATGATCGGCTGGCGCGACAGCGGTTCGAGAACGCGATTGTGGAAGAACACACCGAGCCCACCGATCGTCGGCAGCATACCCAGGACCATCGCATCGCTCTCCGCACGGGCGAAGTTATCGATCGTCACCGTCGTCGTCATAAGAACCTTCCCGTCGATCTGCCGGGCCCGCTCGCCGCGACCACCGAATCCGTGTACCTACGATAGCCATCGGCCGACGTGGTCCACACTGGGAGGATGACCGACCCGCTCGACGATCTCGCCGCCCAGGCATACTTCTACGGCTTCCCGCTCGTGTTCAACCTCGAACAGGTCAGTCGGTACGTCCACACCGGAATCGGGAAGAATCCCGCGGCACCGTGGAACTCGTTCAGCCACGCGCGATCGTTGGCAGGTCCCGCGGACCGGTTCGTGACCATCAACAACGACACCGTGTACTCGATGGCGCAGCTCGATCTCAGCGTCGGACCGATCCTGCTCGAGGTGCCCGATACCGCCGGGCGCTACTACGTCCTGCAGTTCGTCGACGCGTGGACGAACAACTTCGCGTACATCGGCCACCGCGCCACCGGAACACGCGAGGGAACGTTCCTTCTCGTTCCCCACGACTGGGCGGGCCACGCTCCGACCGGCGCGACTGTCGTGCGCGTCCCCACGCGGATCGCCTCGATCGTCGGCCGGTGGGCGGTCGACAGCGGCGAACCTCTCGAGAACGTCCACGCCCTGCAGGATGCCACGACGCTGACCCCCCTCGATCCCGCGCGCTCGCCGGTCGGGCTCGACGAGCCCGCCTCGGAGGCGGATGCCGCCGCGGAATTCTGGAGCAAGTATCGGACGTGGAGCCAGGCGTTCCCGCCCGCGCCTCGCGACCGTGGCCTGCAGGAGAGCTTCGCGACCCTCGGCCTGACCGGTTCCGACCCCCTCGACAGCCCGAGCCTGCACGCCGGCTTCGAAAAGGGCAAGGCGGCGCTCGAGGCGATCCTCGCCTCGGGTGGTGGCAACGCGATCGTCGGCGGGTGGAATCTGACGTATCACTCCTTCGACTACAACCTCGACTACTTCGAGGTCGGATCTCTCGATGATCCGGACTTCACCATCGATGATCCGCAGCGCCGCATCGTCCAGCGAGCGGGCGCCGCACTCGGCGGCCTCTGGGGGAATCAGGCGTTCGAAGCGGCCTACATCGCCACCTACGTCGACGCCGACGGCGACACCCTCTCCGGAGAGAACGTCTACACGCTGCACCTCGCCCCGACGCCCCCCGTGAATGCGTTCTGGTCGCTGACCATGTACGACGTACCGGACTACTACCTCGTCGAGAACCCCATCGACCGGTACTCCATCGGCGATCGCACGCCCGACCTCGTCTACGAAGACGACGGATCCCTGATCATCACGATCAGCCACACCGAACCCTCCGCGACGACCGCGCGTGCGAATTGGCTGCCCGCACCGAACGGTCAGTTCCGCCCCGTCCTGCGCATGTACGAGCCCGACCCCGCTGTCCTCTCCCGCGCCTACGAAGTGCCCCCACTCCGCAAGACCGAGTGACCGCCATGTGAGAGCCCGACCCGGGCACGCCGCGACTCTCCGAGAAGAGAACGACCCCCGATCCGGATGTCTCCACGGGATCGGGGGTCGTTCTTCGTTGTGGTGCACCCCCAGGGACTTGAACCCTGAACCCATTGATTAAGAGTCAATTGCTCTGCCGATTGAGCTAGAGGTGCGTACCGTGGCCGCCGCATCCCGGTGGAAACCGGAGGGGCGAACCGAGGGTCAACGTTACCATCCGATGCGCGCCATCGCGAATCGAGCATACGGCGGCACGTATCCTGGACAGGTGACCTCCCCCGCCACCACGCCCTCCTGGACTTCGCCCTTCGACGGCGACCTGCGGGGCGACCTCGCGCTCGCTTTGCGACTTGCGGATGCCGCGGATGCCGTCGCGATGGCGCGCTTCGACGCGGCCGATCTCGAGGTGCAGCTGAAAGCCGATTCCTCCCACGTCACCGAAGCGGACCTTGCGACCGAGCGCGCACTCCGCGGCATCCTCGACGCCGAGCGGCCCGCGGACGGCATCCTCGGCGAGGAGTACGGCACCTCGGGCGAAACGCACCGCCAGTGGATCATCGACCCCATCGACGGCACCGCGAACTACCTCAAGGGCATCCCGATGTGGACGACCCTCATCGCCCTCGCGATCGACGGAGTGCCGCGCGTCGGCGTGGCGAGCCAGCCCGCGCTCGGACGGCGCTGGTGGGCGGCGTCCGGCCAGGGCGCCTGGACGAACACGCCGGACGGCACCGTCCGACGCCTCGGCGTCTCCGCGGTCGATGCGATCTCGGAGGCGAGCGTGAGTTTCCAGTCGATCGCGCAGTGGGATGAGGTCGGCCGGTCCGGCGACCTCCTGCGGCTCAGCCGCTCCGTCTGGCGCGACCGCGGCTACGGCGACACCTGGCCGTACATGCTGCTCGCCGAAGGGCGGCTCGAGTTCGTCGCCGAGTTCGGCGTGAAGGAGTACGACATCGCAGCGCTCGTCCCCATCATCCTCGAGGCCGGTGGCCGCTTCACCGACATCGACGGCGTCGAGAGCATCTCCTCCCGCTCCTCGCTCGCGACGAACGGGCGCCTGCACGACGACTTCCTCACTCTGCTGACCTCCTCCCCCGAAACGGACCGATGACCCGCCGCCTCGCCGCCCTCGCGCCCCTCGCGCTCGCTGCCCTCCTTCTCGCCGGCTGCAGCGGCGGCGCCGCTCCCGACCCGACGGCGACCGTCGGCACCGGCGCGCCGACGACCGCGCCGCCGGTCGCGGGCACGGATCCGACGTCCAGCCCGGATGCCACCGCGCCCGGCGTCACGTGCGACGCGCTCGTGATCCCGGACCTGCACGCCGAGCTGGTCGAGAAGGGCTGGAGCTTCAAGGAGACCCCCTTCGCGGTCGCCGGGGTCACGCTCGACGACGGCATCGAGTGCACCTGGGCCGACTTCGCCAAGCCGTCCGGGGCGCTCCTCCTCTTCGGCTGGGCCTCACTGACCGGGGACCAGGCGACGACGATCCAGCGGTCCCTCGAACAGCAGGGCTGGAAGCGCGAGAGCGACGGCGAGAACGTGTTCCTCACCCAGGATGCCTCGCAGGCCCCCACGGTCGACGAGAACGGCTACGGCATGACGTACGAGTTCGGCGACGGGTGGATCACCCTCTCCGACACGAAGCAGAACCTGCTGCTCATCCAGCGACCGCTCCGCTGAACGCGAAAGGCCGGCCCCTCTCTCGAAACTCGAGAGAGGGGCCGGCCTTCACGTCATCCACGTGGTGACAGTGGCGTCGTGGAGCTGGGGGGAATCGAACCCCCGTCCAACGCTGAGATACTGCGTCTTCTCCGGGCGCAGTCTGTGAAGACGTTCTGCTCGGCTCCGACCTTTGTCACAGACACCTAAGTCGACGAGCCCAGCCTCAGAAGAGTCCCGTGTGACGTCGGGGCCCCGTCACACAGCTAGATCCCTAGATGACGCCAGGGTCCGTAGCGGGATCGCCTACGGTCTGACGGACTATCGGGCTCGCTTATGCAGCGAGGGCGAAGTCGTTGCGCTTTGCATCGGCAACTATGTTTTTGCAGAGGTCGTTTACGAGATAACCCTGCATCCTCGGCCCGCTTCCCGCAGTTACACAGACGCTGTCGAAACCGATCAGCCCCGTGCGCCTTGCGGCAGGGTGAGCCACTGTCACGCTGTGGAGTTGTGAGCGCGGAGCCGTCGGCATCCGAGCGTTACAGTCTATCCCATGAACGATGTCATCATCACCGTCCGCGGCGACAGCGAGACCCGTGTGATCCCCGAACTCGCCGTCGCCCACGTCGCCGCCACCGCCGACGGGCCGGAGCGCGGCGCCGTTGTGGAGCGCATCGCCGCCCTCGCCGAGCCGGTGCGCGCCGACCTCACGGCGCGCAAGGCCGCCGGGGGCATCTCGGACTGGTCGAGTCAGCGCGTCTCGGTCTGGGCGGACCGTCCCTGGAACAGCGAGGGGCGCCAGCTCGACCCGGTGCATCACGCCGCGGTCGAACTCACGGCGACGTTCACCGACGTCCTCGCCCTCTCCGACTGGCTGAACACGATCGCCGCGACGGAGGGCCTGCAGGTCGGCACCGTCGATTGGCGGCTGACCCCCGAGACGCGCGCACGGGTCGAGCGCGAGGTCGCGACGGATGCCGTGGCCGCCGCGGTCGAGCGCGCGACCGCGTATGCCACGGCGATCGGCCGCGCGACCGTCGTCCCGATCGAGGTCGCCGATCTGGGCCTCCTCGGCGGGGGCCACGGGCCGGACTCCCCCACGCCGCGCATGTTCGCGCGCGCCGCGATGGCCGTGGATGCCGTGGGTGGAGCGCCCGCGGTGGACTTCCGACCCGACGACATCGTGGTCACCGCCGCTGTGGAGGCGCGCTTCCGCGCCGAGTGACGCTCACGCGCTCCGGCGCGCGCTGCCGCCCACGGCATCCGTGAGCGGCCCCGTACCGGCCCCCGCGCAGGCACATCACCACCCCCGCAGGATCACACAGACTCCGCACCAGATCGCTCCCGGGGATGCGGACTACGCCTCATCCTGCGGAGTTCGTGCCGAGCGGTGGGCATCCCGACCGACCGCCCCGTCGCCCGCCGCACGCCGCGCGCCGCGGGAAGAGGGTCAGTCGCCGAGGCGGTTGCGACCGCGCATCGCGCGCTCCGCCTCCCGCTTGTCCTCGCGCTCGCGGATCGTCTGGCGCTTCTCGTACTCGCGCTTGCCCTTCGCGACAGCGATCTCCACCTTCGCCCGGCCGTCGGAGAAGTACAGCTTCAGCGGGATCAGGGTGTAGCCGCCCGCGCTGATCGCGTGCGAGAGCTTGATGATCTCCTGCTTGTGCAGGAGGAGCTTGCGAGTCCGCTTGGACGAGTGGTTGGTCCAGTGCCCCTGCGAATACTCGGGGATGTGCACCGCGTCGAGGTAGGCCTGGCCGCCGTCGATGTACGCGTAGCCGTCGCTGAGGTTCGCCCGCCCTTCGCGGAGGGACTTCACCTCGGTTCCGGTGAGGACGAGACCCGCCTCGTAGGTCTTCTCGATGGCGTACTCGTGGCGCGCGCGACGGTTGGTCGCGACGACCTTCTCCCCGCGTTCCCTGGGCATGGTGACTCCTCGTTCTGACAGCAGCCTGTCAGCTTACCTCAGCACGGAGCTCAGGCGCGCAGCCAGCGACGGATGGCGAAGCTCGCGGAGAGCGCGGCCAGCACGAGGCCGATCACGATGATCACGGGGATGACGACGGCGGCATCCCCCATCCCCACCCAGTCGGTGATGAACGTCACCCGATCCTTGAGGTACCCGCCCACCCCGAAATGCACGCCCGCCACGATCGCCCCGCCCGCCAGGAGCGATCCGATGAAGGCGGCGAAGACGCCTTCGAGGATGAACGGCGTCTGGATGAAGCGGTTGGACGCCCCGACGAGCCGCATGATGCCGACCTCCCGACGTCGGGCATAGGCGGAGAGGCGGATCGTCGTCGCGATCAGCAGCACGGCGGCGATGAGCATGAGGGAGGCCACGCCGACGGCGATATAGGTCGCGACGGTGAGCGCGGAGAAGAGCGGTTCGAGGTACTGCATCTGGTTCTTCACGCCCTCGACACCAGCCGTCCCGGAGAACGCCTCGGTGATGACATCGGACTTCCCGGGGTCGATCAGCCCCACCCAGTACGTGTCGCCGAGCTGTGCGGGAGTCACGTAGTCCTTGTACTCGTCGCCGTAGAGATCGAGCAGGTTCTGGTAGGCCTCGTCACCGGACTCGAAGCGCACGTCTCGGATGAGGTCGGCAAGGGCCGGGCTCTTCAGACGTTCGTCCACCGCCGCGATCTGCTCGGGCGTGGCCGCGCCGTCCACGCACGTGGTGGCCGTCGAGTCGTCGCGACACATCACGACGGAGACCTGCGCACGCTCCGCCCAGTAGCTCTGCATCTTCGCGATCTGCATCTGCATGAGCATCGCCGCACCGACGAAGGTGAGCGAGACGAAGGTGACGAGGACGACGGAGATCACCATCGAGGCGTTGCGCCGCAGGCCCGACAGGGCCTCGGCGAGGATCAGTCGCACCCTCACGAGGTCGGCCCCACTTCGTCTTCGTCGGATGCCAGTCCGAGGCGTTCGGCCACGGTGAGGTCGTCGAGCTCGAGCCCGTCGAGCTGGACGATCGGGGCGTCGATCCGGATCGGCCGGGTCGGCGGCCGGCCGTCGGCGTGCGTCGGAGACTGCGGCGGACTCTCCGGCGGTTCGGTGATGTCCGCGGCGACGGCCGGAGCGACCTCCGGCGTGACGGCCACCGCGGCGGCGACGGCGGACGCGGAGACGGCTTCCGCCGCGGCATCCTTCACCGCCGAGGGCACGGGTTCGACCGGGGACGCCGCGATCTCGCGCTGGAGCTCGAGGACGGCCGAGAGCGCGGCCGTGGCGGCGGCGCCCTTCTCCTCCTGGGGGGCGAGGCGCGGGATCGCCGAGGTGTCGCCGTACCCGCCCCGGCGGTCGTCGCGCATCATGACGCCGTCGCGCAGTTCGATCACGCGACGCTTCATCTGGTCCACGAAGCCGGCCTCGTGCGTCGCCATGACGACCGTGGTGCCGCCCTCGTTGATCCGCGCGAGCAGCTGCATGATGTCGACGGAGGTCGCCGGGTCGAGGTTTCCGGTCGGTTCGTCCGCGAGGAGGATTTGGGGGCGGTTGACGATCGCCCGGGCGATCGCGACGCGCTGCTGCTCACCACCCGACAGTTCGTGCGGGAGGCGCTTCTGCTTGCCGTCGAGTCCGACGAGGGTGAGCGCCTCGGGAACCGCCTGCTGGATGAACCCCCGGGAGGCTCCGGTCACCTGCAGCGTGAACGCGACGTTCTGGAAGACGGTCTTGTTCGGCAGGAGGCGGAAGTCCTGGAAGACCGCGCCGATGTTCCGGCGGAAGTAGGGCACCTTGCGGGTGGACAGCGTATGGAGGTCGCGGCCGAGCACGACGACGCGGCCGTCGCTCGGGGTGTCCTCGCGCAGGATGAGGCGCAGGCAGGAGGACTTGCCGGACCCCGATGCCCCGACGAGGAAGACGAACTCGCCGCGCTGCACCTCGAAGTCGACATCGCTGATCGCGGGCTTCTTGGTCCCGCGGTACTTCTTGGTGACGTGCTCGAACCGGATCATGACCCGTCGAGCCTACGTCGCGACCCGGCGGATGCCGGGCGCGACACTCGCCGCGTGTCGACCGCGTTCGCGGCGACGGATCAGTCGTCGTCCTTGCGCTTGCGCCAGCGGATCCCCGCGGCGATGAGGCCGTCGAGGTCGCCGTCGAAGACGACGGCAGGGTTCCCGACCTCGTAGCCGGTGCGGAGGTCCTTCACCAGCTGCTGACCGTAGAGGAAGTACGAGCGCATCTGGTCGCCCCAGCTCGCCGTGATCGTGCCGGCGAGTTCCTTCTTCTTCGCGGCTTCCTCCTCGCGCTTGAGGAGGAGCAGGCGCGTCTGGAGCACGCGCATGGCGGCTGCGCGGTTCTGGATCTGGCTCTTCTCGTTCTGCATCGAGACGACGAGGCCGGTGGGGAGATGGGTGATCCGGACGGCGGAATCGGTCGTGTTGACCGACTGGCCTCCGGGCCCGGAGGAGCGGAAGACGTCGACCCGGATGTCGTTCTCGGGCACCTCGACCTCGACGGCCTCTTCGAGCGCGGGGATCACCTCGACCGCCGCGAACGAGGTCTGGCGCTTGTCGGCGCCGCCGAAGGGGCTGATCCGCGCGAGGCGATGGGTCCCGGCCTCGACCGACAGGGTGCCGTACGCGTACGGAGCGTCGATCTCGAAGGTCGCGGACTTGATGCCGGCGCCTTCGGCGTAGGAGGTGTCCATCACCTTGACGGAATACTTGTGCCGCTCGGCCCAGCGCAGGTACATCCGCAGCAGCATCTCCGCGAAGTCGGTGGCGTCGTCGCCGCCGGCGCCGGAGCGGATCGTCACGACCGCGGGGCGATCGTCGTATTCGCCGTCGAGGAGGGTCTGCACCTCGAGCTGGCCGATCACGTCCTGCAGGTCGGAGACCTCCCGGCGCGCCTCGGCGGCCGTCTCCTCGTCGTCCATCTCGTTGGCGAGCTCGACCAGCACGTCGAGGTCGTCGAGGCGCTGCTCGACGTCGGTGACGCGCTTCAGCTCGGACTGCCGGTGACTGAGGGCGCTCGTGACCTTCTGCGCCTTCTCGACGTCGTCCCACAGATCGGGGGCGCCCGCCTCTTCGGACAGGCGGTCGATCTCGGCGCGGAGCGCCTCGACGTCGACCACCGCCGCGATGTCGGAGAACGTGGAGCGCAGCGCCTGGATGTCGGCGGAAGGATCGAAATCAAGCATGACACTCCAGACTAACGTGGATGTCGTGACCGATGCCGCCTCCCCCGAGCCGATCCGGCGGATGCTCTGGTCGCTCGCGCCGGTGATCTACGGTCCCACGGTGCTCTTCGCGCTCGGCGAGGGAGCCGTGATCCCGCTCCTGCCGATCTTCGCGTCGCGGCTCGGTGCCGACGTCCCGACGGCGGCGCTCGTCGCCTCGGCGCTGGTCGTCGGACAGCTGTGCGGCAACATCCCCGCCGGATGGTCGGTCGCACGCGTGGGTGAGCGCGTGACGATGGCGATCGGCGGTGTGATCGCGCTCGGCGGAGTGGCGGGGCTCGCTCTCGCCCCGAACCTGGCGCTCCTTACGGCATCCGTCTTCGTCATCGGCTTCTGCGCCGCGGTGTTCGGGCTCGCGCGGCATTCGTTCATGACGACGCGTGTTCCGCTGTCCTTCCGGGCGCGGGCGCTCTCCCTGCTGGGCGGTTCGTTCCGCCTCGGGATGTTCGTCGGTCCGTTCATCGCCGCGGCGCTTCTCGCCGTGTTCGGCGACGAGCACGCGACGGTCTGGTTCTTCGCGGTGTGTCTGCTGGCGACGGTGCTGCTGGTGATGTTCGGTCCCGACCCGGAGGCTCGGGCGGCGCCGGCGCGGACGCGTCTCACGCCGGTCGGCGACTCGCGCGTCGCGGAGGACACCGGTGAGCCGGTGACCGGGGCGATCCCGACCGCCGAGCGCGTCGGCGTGTTCCGCACCATGTGGCGCTATCGCGGCGTGCTCTCTCGGCTCGGGCTCGCCGCCGCGTCGCTGTCGGCGGTGCGCTCGGCGCGGCAGGTCGTGCTGCCGCTCTGGGGTGTGTCGATCGGGCTGGATGCCTCGACCATCGCGCTCGTCGTCGGAATCTCGGGCGCGATCGACTTCGCGCTCTTCTACGCGAGCGGGCAGGTCATGGACCGGTTCGGGCGATTGTGGGCGGCCCTGCCCGCGATGATCCTCATGGGAGCGGGGTTCCTCGCGCTCTCCGTCACCCACGATCTGCCGCAGGCGGCGATGTGGTTCGCGCTGTTCGCCGCGGTGCTCGGCGTCGGCAACGGTCTGTCGAGCGGCATCCTGCTGACTCTCGGCGCGGACGTCGCGCCCGTCGCCGATCCGGCGCCGTTCCTCGGCTCCTGGCGGACGCTGACGGATGCCGGGGGCGCGTTCGCGCCGCTTCTCGTCTCCGGCCTGTCGGCGGCGTTCTCGCTATCGCTCGCGACGGGCGCGATGGGCATCGTCGGGCTGCTCGGCGCGGCGGCGTTCATCCGCTGGGTGCCGCGCTTCGTGCCCCGCGGGCGCTGAGCGCGGCCGGCACGTCTGCTCGTCACGGCGATCAGCGGAGGGCCGTCCGACTCGTCGCGGTCGCTCCGAGCGTCCAGCCGTCGGGGACGAAGACCGTCAAGACCGGCGGATGCCAATCGACTTCGACGCTCACGCGGGCCGAGACCCCATCCGGGGTCGACGCAGAGACGAGCCTGGCCGTCCCGAGTGCGTCCAGGAGCTCCGCCGCCTGCGCGGCGACGCGCTCATCCGTCAGCTGGGCGACCGGGGCGCCGCCGTCGATGACCAGGGTGAACCCGTCCGCCCCGGCGAGCGCGGCCGCGTCGGCGGCGGCATCCGCCCGCTTCTGCGCGAGGTACAGGCTCGTCGCATCGACGCACACGAGCACGATGGCGATCGCGAGGATCGCGTAGCCGAGGGTCAGCAGCAGCACGGAGCCTTCGTCGTCGGGGTGTCTGCTCACGGAGCATCACCCCAGAAGCGCGAGACCTTCTGCACGGACGCCGCTTCGACCGGAACGCGCGCGAGGTCGTCGAGTCCGAGGACGGCGGGGACGAGAGGCAGCGGGACTTCGGTGCGAACGGTGACGGTGAGGAGGGCGCCGGCCGCCGGGCACGTGGCGGAGGAGCACGAGATGTCGACGGCGACGGTATCCCGGTCCAGTCCGTACTCCCGGACGATCGCGTCGAGGACCCGGTCCGCCCGCAGATCGGCGGTCGCCGTGTCCGGCGCCGAGGCGATCGTGCGCGCGAGCTGGCGCGCTCCCGTCTCGACCCCGAGGGCTTGTCCCTGGATCGCTCCGAGCGCCACCACGAGGTACACGATCGGAACCAGGAGGACGAGGCCGACGAGGATGAACTCCAAGGCGGCAGACCCGTCGTCGCCCCGTGCCGCCTCCCCCGGCAGATCAGTCGAAGCTCTCGCGTCAGTCGAAGCTCTCACGCGGCGCATGCGCCGTCACCTCCAATCCGGCGGGGATGCCGAGGAGACCGATGAGGGGCAGCGTCGTCCGCACCGTCACCTCGACCTGCGGACCCGCGTCGGAGTCGACGGTCGCAGCCGTCACCGCCGCCTCGAGCCCGCCCCCGACGGCGGAGGCGATGAGCCGTTCGGTACGGCTCGCGCCGTCTTCGGGGCGCGTGTCCGCGAGCGCCCCGTGGTACGCGCCCTCGACGGCGGCGTCGTGCACGACGTTGCGGACGTAGACGGCCAGCGCGAGCTGCACGACGGCGAGGGTGAGAAGCGTCAGGAGCGTGCCGACCAGGACGAACTCGACGGGCGCCGAGCCCGCCTCGTCGTCGCGAAGGCTCTCCCTGAGGCCGCGCATCGCCGGCTCAGAATCCCGACACCCGGGTGATCGCCTGGTTGAAGAGGTCGGCGAGCGCAGGCCCCGCCAACGCCCACACCGCGATCACGAGTCCGGCGGTCATCAGCGTGACGAGCACCCAGCCGGGGACATCTCCCCGCTCGTCGTCGACCGTGTCTTTCCAGGACGCGCGAAGCCGTCCCCATCCCGAGCGGATCATCTCCGCCTCCTTTCGACCGTCGCCGGTCATCCGAATCCGAGTTTGAGCAGGACGATCCCCGGGAACACGGCGAAGAGCACCGAGAGCGGGAGGATCAGGAAGACGAGCGGCAGGAGCATGAGGATCTCCTTGCGTCCGGCCGATTCGAGGAGCGCACGCTTGGCATCCTCGCGGGCATCGACGGCCTGCTCCTGCAGGACGTGCGCGAGCGGTGCGCCCCGATCCATCGCGGCGACCAGGTGCTCGACGGCGCGCGAGAGCGCGGGGACGTCACAGGTGCGGGCCACCTCCAGCAGCGCATCCGACAGGTTCGATCCGGTGCCGCTGGCGAGGACTGCGCCGCGCAGCTCGATCGTCAGCGCCCCCGAGCCGACCTCGCCCACGCGCCGCAGCGCGTCGCGCAGGCCCT
This sequence comes from Microbacterium flavum, assembly GCF_018717645.1. Lineage (GTDB taxonomy): Bacteria > Actinomycetota > Actinomycetes > Actinomycetales > Microbacteriaceae > Microbacterium > Microbacterium flavum. The sequence goes on along the minus strand of NZ_JAFLHG010000003.1, from coordinate 233,364 downwards.
CGCCGGCGGCCAGGCACAGGCCGAGGAACTCCAAGACGGTGGGGAGCTCCTCCTCGATCCGGGCGGATCGGCGCCGCGCAGCGCGCGCGAGACCCTGCTCGACCGCGACGATCGAGGCCACGCCCACCACGAGGGGCAGGGCGACGACCAGCGGTCCTCCGCGGCCCAGCAGCGTGGATGCCACGGCGAGCGCCCCGCCCACGACGACGCCGCCCACGCCCCAGCCCAGCTGACGCGCGCGGAACGCGACGACATCGGGCGCACGACCCGCCTGCCGCAGGCGCCGGGCGAGAGCGTCGCCACCACCGCCGCCGCCACTCCAGGCGACGGCCACGCGGTCGCGCGCGCCGCGCCAGCCGAGGCCCGACGGGGTGGGCCGGAGCGGTGTGAGTCCGACCGGGTCGGCGATGTCGCGCACGTACGGGGCGATGCGACGCGTCAGCGAGGGTGCGGCCCACTGCGGCACGCGCCGCACCATGAGGAGCACGCCCGCCGCGAGGCCCGTGCCGAGGAGCACGGCGTACGCCACCGCGGTGAGGGGGCTCATCCGAACCACCTCTGGGGCTCCGGGAGGCGTCCGAGACGGATGGTGAGGCGATAGGCGAACACCGAGACCACCGCGCCCACCAGCACGACGACAACCCCGGCGCCGGTCGCGTAGGCCCGCGCTCCCTCGGGTCGCAGTGACAGCAGGGCCAGGACGATCCAGGGGGCGACGACGCCGACGACCGCCGCGCCGCGCACCCACGACTGGCGCGCCTCGACTTCGGCACGGAGCGCAGCGTCCGCACGGACGGAGGAGGACAGGGCTCGGAGCACGGCCGTGAGCTCGGTCCCGCCGACCTGCCGCGCCATCCGGAGGGTCTCCACGATCCGGTCGGCGACGGGGTCGGCGAGCGTCGCCTTCAGCCGGAGCACACTGGAGTCGAAGTGCCCCGAGGCGGACATGTCCTGCGCGAACCGCTCGAAGGCGGGGCGCAGCGCCGGAGGACCGCTGACGGCGAGGGCGCACACCGCGTCGGGCAGGGACATGCCGGCGCGGACCGCCGAGACGAGCAGGTCGCAGACATCCGACCACAGTGCACGACGGGAGCGGCGCAGCCGCCGACCGCGGGCGCGCAACCACGAGAACGGCGCGACGGCCCCCGCGACCGCTGCCACCAGGGCCACCGCCGGCAACCCCGTCAGGAGCCACGCCGCGGCGGCGCACACGGCGGCGGCGAGCGCCGAGACCGCCGCGGGGCGGGAGACGGGCGCGTGGGCGAACCCGGCCTCCTGCAGGAGCCGCGCGATGCGACCGTCCCGCGTCGGGCGTGCGGCCTCGGCGCGGGGAGGCCAGAGCCAGGGGGAGGCGACGAGCAGCAGCCCCGCGGCGAGCACCGCACCCCAGATGACGGTCATGACGCCGCCCGCCGCTCGGCGGAGGCGGCGCGGTAGTGGGTACGGATCTCCACGACGCCGTCGATCACCTCACCGGTGACCTCGACGACCTCGTCCACGCGGCGGTGACCGTCGGACCCGCGACGGCAGTGCACGACGAGATCGACCCCCGCGGCGATGGCGGGGACGACGAACCCGGCGTCGATGTTCCGCCCGGCCAGCAGGGGCAGGGAGGCGAGCCGGCGCAGCGCATCGGCCGCGGAGTTCGCGTGGATGGTTGCGGCGCCCGGCACGCCGGTGTTGAGCGCCAGGAGCAGGTCGAGCGCCTCCGCATCACGCACCTCCCCCACGACCAGGCGATCCGGCCGCATGCGCAGCGCCTCTTTGACGAGGCGACGCAGGCTCACCGCGCCCGTCCCCTCGAGGCTCGGCTGACGTCCCTGGAGGGCGACCGCGTCCGGCGCCACGACCGCGAGCTCGAACGTCTCCTCCACGGTCACGATGCGGTGCTCGGCGGGGCACGACGCCAGGAGCGCGGCCAGCAGCGTGGTCTTGCCGGCATGGGTGGCACCCGAGACCAGGATGCTCCGACCGTCCGCCATCGCCGCACGCAGGAGGGCGGCGAGGTGATCGGGAAGGGCCCCGGCCGCGACGAGGTCGGGGAGCGTCCGGTGCGTCGCGAGGAACTTCCGGATGTTCACCGCGTAGTGCGTCCTGGTGATGTCCGGGATCACCACGTGGAGCCGGGATCCGTCGGGGAGCGAGGCATCGACGAAGGGCTGGCTCAGATCCACCCGCCGGCCGGTCGCGTGCAGCATCCGCTCGACGAGGTCGCGGACGGCGTCATCGGTCAGGCGGATCGGGACGCGCTCGCTCCGTCCGGCGCGGGCGGCGAAGATCGTGGCGGGGTCGTTGATCCAGATCTCCTCGACCTCGGGGTCATCCAGCAGCGCCTGCAGCGGCCCGTAGCCGGTGACCCGGGCGAGCACATCCCGGACGCACGCCCCCTCGTCGTCGATCGGCTCGAGTCCGCGGGCCAGCGCGAAGTCGTTGTGGCGCCGTACCTCGGCGAGTGCGATGACCTGCACCCGGCCCGGATCGCGCAGCGGATCGGACTGTTCCTCTCTCAGCCGGTCGCGCACGCGCTCGGCGACCGCCGCCACCGCGGGCACGGCGGATGCCGGGGTGAACGGGGCGGCGATCGTCATCCCGGCATCCTCACAAGATCCGCCGGCCTCCCGCGGGAGTTATCCACAGCGGATCCCAACGAGCGACACGTCGCCGAGCTCTCCGAGCAGCGGATCGGCGAGACCACCCCTCCTTGACATGTGGTCTGACCACAGGGACAATCGATTGCATGCTGACCATTCCGGAGACCCTCTCCGTGCAGGCGGATGCCGCCGTCCACAAAGCGGACGGCCTGCGCTCCCGCGGTCGATTCCTCCTCTCGGGCATGCTGGCGGGCGGCTACATCGGCATCGGCGTCGTTCTGATGGTGTCCACCGCCGGCCCCCTCGTCGCGGCGGGCGACGGCCTCGCGAAGCTCGTGAGCGGCCTCGTCTTCGGCGTGGCGCTGACCCTTGTGGTCTTCGCGGGGGCCGACCTCGTGACGAGCGCCATGATGGTCCTCCCGCAGGGTGCGCTCATGCGCACCGTCGGCCCCTGGCGCGCCGCAGCGACGATCCTCGCGACCTTCGCGGCGAACCTCGTCGGGGCGCTCGTCTTCGCCGGGCTCATCGTGGCCTCCGGGGTCCTGCGCGCGAACGCCGCCGGCGGAGCCATGCTCTCCGACATGCTGGCCGCGAAGGCGCACGAAGGGCCGATCGAGATGGTCGTGCGCGGGATCCTCTGCAACGTCCTCGTCTGCCTCGCGATCTGGATGGCCGCGCGTGTGCGCTCGGATGTCGCGAAGATCATGCTCATCTTCGCGGCGATCCTCGCCTTCATCTCCTCCGGCTTCGAACACGTCGTCGCCAACATGACGACCTACGGCATCGGACTGCTCACCGGCGACCCGAATGCGACATGGGCCCTCTTCGGCGGCAATCTGCTGTGGGTCGGACTCGGCAACCTCGTCGGCGGCGCGCTCATCATCGGGCTCGGGTACTGGGTGCTCGGCGGCTCGCCGCGCATCCCGCGCAGCACCCCCGCCGAGGCCCCGTCCCGCGCGGAGGCCCGGGAGCCCGCCCCGATAGACTGACCCCCGCGCGGGAGTGGTGAAATCGGCAGACACGCAGGATTTAGGTTCCTGTGCCTTCGGGCGTGTGGGTTCAAGTCCCACCTTCCGCACAGGGTGAGTAGGCGCTCGCGCGTTACGCTCTCCCCAGCAGTCTCGCCGTGGGCCTCGGCCTGCATCCCCGCCCACTCATCGACCGACGGGAACCTCGTTGCACTCTCTCGCCCTCATCCCCTGGCTGGATCCGGCATCGATCATCGGGGGCGCCGGGCCCTGGGCCCTCCTGGTCGTCTGCTTCATCGTGTTTGCCGAGACGGGCCTGCTCATCGGGTTCCTTCTCCCCGGCGACACCCTGCTCGTGATCTCGGGGCTGCTCTCGCACTCGACCCCCGACTTCCCGAACGGTGTGTTCGGCGTCAACATCTGGATCGTGGCGCTCCTGATCGGCCTGGCGGCGTTCGTCGGCGGTGAAGTCGGCTACCTCATCGGCCACAAGGGCGGCCCCGCGGTCTTCGAGCGCAAGGAATCGGGTCTGTTCAGCCGGAAGAACGTCGACCGCACCAACGCGTTCTTCACGAAATACGGCGGCCTCACGGTGATCCTCGCCCGCTTCGTCCCGATCGTCCGCACCTTCGCCCCCGTCGCCGCGGGTGTCGGCCACATGCCGTGGCGGAGGTACTCGCTCTACAACCTCATCGGCGCCCTGCTGTGGGGTTTCGGTCTCACGATGTTCGGCTACCTCATCGGGTTCATCCCGCCGGTCGCACACTTCGTCGAGTCGTACATCGACCTGATCCTGCTCGCCGCGGTCGGCGGCACCGCCCTCGTGACGCTGTGGCACTACGTCTCCGAGCGCCGCAAGGTCAAGAAGGAGCAGGCGGCGGGACTGCCCGCCGAGACGATCGAGCCGCTGCCCGTCGACGAGAGCTGAGCCCGGCGACGCCTGAAGCCGGTCAGGATGCCTTGCCGGCGCGAGCCTCGCGCGCCTTCTCGACGCTCGCCTTGAGGGCGGCCATCAGATCGATGACCTCGCCGCCGGCATCCTGCTCGGTCTTCTCGCCGAACGTCTCCGCGGTGTCGAGCGCATCGCCCTTCTCGAGCTTCGCGTCGATGAGCGTCCGCAGCTCCTGCTGATACTCGTCCACGAACTCGTCCGGCTCGAAGTCGCTCGAGAACTGCTCGACGAGGGATGCCGACAGCTCCAGCTCCTTCGCGGAGATCTTCACCGGCTCGTCGAGCGCGGGGAAGCTCGCCACGCGCACCTCGTCCGCCCACAGGAGCGTCTGGAGCACGAGCACGTCCCCTCGCACCCGGAGCGCCGCCAAACGCGTCTTCTGGCGCAGCGAGAACCGCACGATCGCGGTGCGCTCGGTCTGCTCGAGCGTCTTGCGCAGCAGCACATACGCCTTCGGTGAGGACGAGTCGGGCTCGAGGAAATACGGCTTGTCGAGGGTCATCAGGTCGATCTGGTCACTCGGGACGAACTCCACCACCTCGATCTCCCGCGACCTCTCCGCGGGGAGAGCGGCGAGATCCTCGGCGGTGAGGACGACCGTCCGCTCCCCGTCATCGAAGGCTTTGTCGATGTCGGCGTACGGCACGACCTCGCCGTCCAGCTCGCAGATGCGCTGATAGCGGATGCGGCCCCCGTCCGCCGCGTGCACCTGGTGCAGCGGGACGTCGTGGTCCTCGATCGCCGAGTAGACCTTCACCGGCACGTTCACAAGGCCGAAGGTCAGCGCGCCCTTCCAGATCGCTCTCATCCCCCCAGTGAACACCGGTCACACCCGTGACGCTAGCCTTGCGCCATGGCCGCGCCCGGGACCGGACCCAGAGGGGACCTCGTCGATGTCGACGGGCGGCGCCTGCGCCTGACGAACCTCGACAAGGTGATGTATCCGGACACCGGCACCACGAAGGGCGAGGTGATCGACTACTACTCGCGCGTCGCGCCCGCGCTCCTGCCGCACGTGCGGGGGCGCCCGGTGACCCGCATCCGGTGGCCGGACGGCACCGGCGGAGAGCGCTTCTTCGCGAAGGCTCTGGAGGCCGGGGCGCCGGAGTGGCTCGCGCGCCACGCGATCGATCACTCGTCCGGCGCGAAGGACTACCCGGTGCTCGACGACCGTGCCGGGCTCGTCTACCTCGCCCAGGTCGCGAGTCTCGAGCTGCACACACCGCAGTGGCGGTTCGACGGCGGCGGGCGGGGCCGCCCGGACCGGCTCGTGCTGGACCTCGACCCCGGCCCGGGCGTCGGCCTCGCCGAGTGCGCGGAGGTCGCGCGGTGGGCCCGCGACATCCTCGGCGACATCGGCCTGGACCCCTTGCCGGTGACGAGCGGGTCGAAGGGCATCCACCTCTACGCGCGGCTCGACGGGGCACGCACCAGCGAGGAGATCTCCGCCTTCGCCCACGAGCTCGCGCGTGCGCTCGAAGCCGACCACCCCGACCTCGTCGTGAGCGCGATGGCGAAGACCGCGCGCCCCGGGCGCGTGTTCGTGGACTGGAGCCAGAACAACGGCGCGAAGACCACCATCGCGCCGTACTCGCTGCGCGGCCGCGCCGAGCCCACCGTCGCCGCGCCGCGCACGTGGGCGGAGCTCGAGCTCCTGGGCCTCCGCCAACTGCGCTTCGACGAGGTGCTCGAGCGCCTCGAACACGACGGCGACCTGCTGAGCGCGCTGGCTCCGGGTGCCGCCGACGCGCTGCGCCCCTACGTCGCGAAGCGGACGGTCGGGGCGACGCCGGAGCCGTTCCCGGACGCGGCTGAGGCGACGGATGACGGCAGGAGCGGGCAGGCCCGCTTCGTCGTCCAGGAGCACCATGCGCGCCGACTGCACTTCGACCTGCGCCTGGAGCGGGACGGCGTGCTGGAGAGCTGGGCCGTCCCGCGCGGCCTTCCCGGCGACGGCGAGCGCAACCATCTCGCCGTGATGACCGAGCCGCATCCGCTCCGCTATCTCGACTTCGCGGGGACCATCCCCGCCGGTCAGTACGGGGCGGGGACGATGACGATCTGGGACACCGGGGTCTACACGGCCGAGAAGTGGCGCGACGACGAGATCATCTTCACCGCGTCCGGGAGGCCCGGCGGCCCGCTCGGAACCGCCCGTTTCGCGCTCATCCGCACCTCCGGCGCCGGAGAGAAGTCGCAGTGGCTCCTGCATCGGATGTCGCGTGCGGGAGAACGGCGCGCGCCTGACGCACCGATGCTCGCGACGCCGTCGACGCCCGCCCTCGCAAGCGCCGCCGCCACCCGGTGGGGCGATCCCTGGGTCGAGTTCAAGTGGGACGGCATCCGCGCGATCGGCACCTGGGACGGTGCGCACCTGATCCTCCGAGCCAGAAGCGGCACCGACATCACCGCGCGGTATCCGGAGCTGACCGCCGCCGCGGGGGCTCTCGGCGCCGAGCCTGCCGTCCTCGACGGGGAGATCGTGGCGATGGATGCCGCCGGTCGCCCGAGCTTCACGCGTCTGCAGGCGCGGATGCACCTGACGAAGCCCGCCGAGATCGCGCAGGAGAGCGCGCGCACACCGGTCCAATTCCTCCTCTTCGACGTCCTGCGCGCGGGCGAGGAGGACCTCACTGCTCTGCCCCTGCGGGAGCGGCGCGCGATCCTCGAGCATCTGTTGGCGCAGGCGACCGCCCCTCTCGTCCTCCCCCCGGTCGCGGACGACGTCCGTGTCGCACTCTCGGCGGCATCCGACCTGCAGCTGGAGGGCGTCGTCGTCAAGGATCCGCGCTCCCCGTACCGGCGCGGAACCCGGTCCGAGGAGTGGCTCAAGGTCAAGCTCACCGCGACGCAGGACGTCGTCATCGGCGGGATCCGTCCGGGCCGCGGCGGGCGCACCGGCTCCATCGGCTCGCTCCTGGTCGGCATCCCGACCGCCGCGGGCCTCCGCTACGTCGGCCGCGTCGGATCCGGCTTCAGCGAGCGGGAGCTCGCCCGCCTCGCCGCGGTGCTCGAACCCCTCCGCACCGAGGAGAACCCCTTCGTCGGCGTCCCGGATGCCGACGCATCGGACGCCCTCTGGGTCCGCCCGGACCTCGTCGGCGAGGTCGAGTTCGCCGAGTTCACCCCCTCGGGGACCCTCCGCCACGCGCGCTGGCGCGGCCGGCGGGAGGATGTCACGCCGGCGCAGGTGTCGGCGTCGGCGTGGGAGTCGGCTCGCCCATGAACACGCCGACGCGCTCCCCGTCGAAGACGAAGCTCAGCGCCGTGCCGTCGGGGAACCGGGCGCGCAGCTCGTCGGGCGCCCGTTCGTCGACGACCATCGGCGCCGTGGGAGGGAAAGGTCCCGCGCCGCAGCCGTAGTAGGTCGGGCCGTCGTACCCGACCGACGAGCCGTTGTTCGTGAAGCGGGAGATGATCGCCACGTTGATGCATTCGACCTCGGACGCGTACATCCCCGCGGGGAGCCGCATGACGACGAGGCCCAGATACTCGTAGGACACGACCTCGCTCTGCGGCCCGAACCACTCGGGGAACCAGTCGAGGCCCGTCGTGTCGAGCGGCTGGTCGAGGGTGGCGACCTGGGTCGCGCCGGTCACTTCGGAGACGGGGCGAATGGACGCCAGCGAGAAGACGAGCGCCCCGACGGAGACGGCAACGACGAGGACCGATGCCGCCCAGACGATCAGCCATGCGCGCGGAATCCGGCGCGGCGGACGGCGGGGAGCGGTGGTGTCGGCCGCGACGTCGGCGGCGGCGGGGGCGGCGGCTGTCGGGGCGTTCGGGCCGGTCCCGTCTTCTTCCTCGTCGCTCACCTCCACCGGAGCGTCTGCGTGGGATGCCGCGCGGCGCTCCTCGTCCTCGAGGTGCCGCAGCCGCGCCAGGGCCCGCGGATCGTCGTGGATATCGGCGTTCGGGCCGTATGCGCGACCGCGCAGCAGTGCGAGCTCGTCCGGGGCTGCAGTCATCCTCTGCATCGTCGCACACCTCGCCCGGTCAGTGGCCAGGTCCGTCGCTCCCGTCAGTGGAGGTCGCGCTCGCGGTGTCCCGTCGGCTCGAACTGAAACGTGGAGTGCTCGACATCGAAGTGGTCCGCGAGGCACGTCTGGAGGCGCGAGAGGAGCGCGGCCGAGCGGCCGTCCGCGAGGACCTCGGGTTCGACGACGACGTGCGCCGTGAAGACGGGGGCGCCGCGGGTGAGCTGCCACACGTGGATGTCGTGGGCGTCGACCACCCCGTCGGCGTCGAGGAGGTGCGCCCGGATCGTCGCGACATCGGTGCCCTCGGGGACGCGCTCCCCCAGCACCGCGAACACTTCGCGCAGGAGCGAAATCGCACGCGGCACGATCATGACCGCGATCACGAGGGATGCCACGGCGTCAGCCGGCATCCATCCCGTCGTCCAGATGACGATCGCGGCGACGATGACCACGGCCGAGCCGATGAGGTCTCCGAGGACTTCGAGGTAGGCGCCGCGCACGTTGATCGAGGTCCGCTGCGCGGCCGAGAGCAGCCACATCGAGATCGCATTGGCGACGAGGCCGACGATCGCCACGACGAGCATGAGCCCGCCCGACACCTCGACATCCGCCGGGTGCAGAAGCCGTCCCACGGCCTCGACTGCGATCCAGACGCACAGGACGATCAGCAGGACGGCGTTGATGAGAGCCCCGAACACCTCGGCGCGCTGGTAGCCGTACGTGTTGCGCGCGTCAGCGGGTCGCGCCGCGACCAGACTCGCGATGAGCGCGATGACGAGCGCCGAGGCATCCGCGAACATGTGCGCCGCGTCGGCGAGGAGCGCCAGGGAGCCGGTGAGGACCGCCCCGACGATCTGGACGATCATGACGAGCGTCGTCAGCGTCAGCGAGATCGCGAGCAGGCGGTGATTGGCCTGCCCGCGAACCCCGGAGACCCCGGCGCCGCCGTGCGCATGATCGTGCATGCATCGAGGCTATGCCCCTCCGCCGCCTCGAGGGGAGGCCCCCGCCCAGTCGGGAATGAGTGTGATTCTCAGCTTCGACGGCCGCGACGCGTCAGAGGGCGCCGAGGAGCGGGGCGAGGGCGCGGAACGCCCGCGCCCGGTGCGAATCCGCGTTCTTCTCATCCGCGGTCAACTCCCCCGCCGTCCGCTCCGCCCCCGGCGACTGGCCGTCGGGGATGAAGATCGGGTCGTAGCCGAAGCCGCCCCCGCCGGCCGCGGCGCCGGCCAAGCGCCCGGGCCAGAGTCCCTCGACGACATGCTCCGCGCCGCCGGGGATCACGAGGGCGATCGTCGAGGTGAAGTGGGCGGTGCGATGCGGATCGGCGATGTCGGAGAGCTGGTCGAGCAGGAGCTCCAGGTTCGCGGCGGCATCCTTGCGGTGCCCGGCCCAGTACGCCGAGAACACCCCCGGGGCGCCGCCGAGGACGTCGACGCAGATGCCGGAGTCGTCGGCGAGGGCGGGAAGACCCGTGTGCGCCGCCGCGGCGCGGGCCTTGATCAGGGCGTTCGCCGCGAAGGTGGTGCCGTCCTCGACGGGCTCCGGACCGTCGTACCCGACGACCTCCAGGTCCGGTCGGACGGTGGCGACGATCTGACCGAACTCCTCCACCTTGTGCGGATTGTGGGTCGCGAGGACCACTCTCCGGCGATCGGACGACGGGTCTGAGGAGTTCTGGTTCGTCATGTCGGGAGATCGGTGCTCAGGCGCAGTCCGGACGCCGGGGATCAGGAATCCAGAGCGGCGAGCTGGGCCGTGCGGAGGTCAGCGCAGCCGGCGACGCCGAGCTCCAGCAGCGCATCGAGCTCGCGCTTGTCGAACGGTGCCCCCTCCGCCGTGCCCTGCACCTCGACGAAGAGGCCGCGGCCGGTGACCACGACGTTCATGTCCGTCTCGGCGCGGACATCCTCGACGTAGGCGAGATCGAGCATCGGCTCCCCGTCGATGATCCCGACCGAGATCGCGGCGACCGAGTCGACCAGCACGGACGCGTTCTTCTTCACCAGCCCCTTGGCGCGGCCCCACTCGATGGCGTCCGCGAGGGCGACGTAGGCGCCCGTGATCGCAGCGGTGCGCGTGCCGCCGTCGGCCTGCAGCACGTCGCAGTCGATGACGATCGTGTTCTCGCCGAGAGCCTTCGTGTCCACGACGGCGCGCAGGGCCCGCCCGATCAGGCGTGAGATCTCGTGCGTGCGGCCGCCGACCTTCCCCTTGATCGATTCGCGGTCGTTGCGACTGTTCGTCGCGCGCGGCAGCATCGCGTACTCCGCGGTCACCCATCCCTTGCCCTTGCCGGTGAGCCACCGCGGCACACCGCCCGTGAAGGACGCGGTGCAGAGCACCTTCGTGCCCCCGAAGGAGATCAGCGCGGAGCCTTCCGCGTGGGCGCTCCAGCCCCGCTCGATGGTCACGGGACGGAGCTGACTGGTGGAGCGCCCGTCGGCGCGGGTGATGTCGGTCACAGGATTCCCCTCGGAAGGTCGATGGCGCCGGTCTGCACGAGGCGGACGGCGGAGACGCCGCGCCCCATCAGCCGATCGGCGAGTCGGATGAAGTCATCGGCGGAGTCGCCGGTCGCCTCGTAGACGTGGGATGCCACGGCGCCCGGCCCCGCGAGCAGGTCGCGCGAGACGAGCTGCCGGTAGACGTCCTTGGCGGTCTCGGTGTCACTGGAGACCAGCGAGACACCCTCCCCCATGACGTAGCTGATCGCGCCCTCGAGGAACGGGTAATGGGTGCAGCCGAGGACGAGGGTGTCCACCCCCGCGTGGCGCAGCGGCGCGAGATACTGCTCCGCGACTTCCAGCACCTCGGGCGAATCGGTGACGCCGGCCTCGACGAACTCCACGAACCGCGGACACGCCTGCGCCACCACGGTCAGGTCCGCGTTGACCCCGAGCATGTCCTGGTAGACGCCCGAGCCGATCGTCCCGTCGGTGCCGATGACGCCGACGCGGCGGTTGCGGGTCGTGGAGATCGCGGTGCGGACGGCGGGCCCGATGACCTCAACGACCGGGACGTCGTAACGCTCGCGCGCGTCGCGCAGCATCGCGGCGGATGCCGTGTTGCAGGCGATCACGAGCATCTTCACGCCCTGATCGACGAGCGTGTCGAGGACCTCAAGGCCGTAGCGGCGGACGTCCGCGATCGGCTTGGGACCGTACGGCGAATGCGCCGTGTCGCCGATGTAGAGCACCGATTCTCGAGGCAGGAGCTGCGAGACCGCACGCGCCACCGTGAGCCCGCCGACTCCGGAGTCGAAGATCCCGATCGGCGCGTCGTCCACGATCGACCAGCCTACCCGGCCGTCGATAGAGTGACCGCATGACCCTTCGACAGGCTCAGGGACCGGGACAGGCTCAGGGACCGTCCACCGCACTCCTGACCGACCGCTACGAGCTGACGATGATCGATGCCGCTCTGCGCGACGGGACGGCGGACCGGCCGTGCGTCTTCGAGCTGTTCGGCCGGCGTCTCCCCGGGGCGCGCCGCTTCGGCGTCGTCGCAGGAACGGGACGCCTCCTGGAGGCGCTCCGCGACTTCCGCTTCGGCGACGACGAGCTGCGCTACCTCCGCGACAACGGCGTCGTCAGCGCCCAGACGCTCTCCTTCCTCGAGGGATACCGTTTCGCCGGCACGATCCGCGGCTACCGCGAAGGCGAGCTGTACTTCCCCGGATCGCCGATCCTCACGGTCGAGGGGTCCTTCGCCGAGGCGGTCATCCTCGAGACGATCGCGCTGTCGATCCTCAACCACGACTCGGCCATCGCCAACGCGGCCGCGCGTATGAGCATCGCCGCGGGCGACCGCCCGCTCTCCGAGATGGGGTCGCGCCGGGCGGCCGAGCACTCGGCGGTCGCGGCGGCCCGTGCGGCCTACATCGCGGGGTTCGGCGCGACGAGCAACCTCGAGGCGGGACGCACCTGGGGCATCCCCACGATGGGCACCGCCGCGCACGCGTGGACCCTTCTGCACGATACGGAGGAGGAGGCGTTCCGGAGCCAGGTCGAGGCGCTCGGCGCCCAGACCACCCTGCTCATCGACACGTACGACATCCGCACCGGCGTCGAGACCGCGGTGCGCGTCGCGGGCACGTCGCTCGGCGGGGTCCGGATCGACTCCGGCGACCTCCCGACGGTCGCGGCCGAGGTCCGCGCGCAGCTCGACCGGCTCGGCGCGACCGGCACACGGATCACCGTCACGAGCGACCTCGACGAGTTCGCGATCGCCGCGCTCGCGGCATCTCCCGTCGACGCCTACGGGGTCGGCACGTCCGTCGTCACCGGTTCGGGCGCTCCCACCGCCGGCATGGTCTACAAGCTCGTGGCGCGTCAGGATGCCGCGGGAGGCTGGGTCGCGGTCGCGAAGGCGTCGACGGACAAGGCGTCCACGGGCGGGCGCAAGGCCGCCTTCCGCACCCTCGAGCACGGGACCGCCACGAGCGAGCTGATCGCCGTCTCCGACGGCTTCGAGAGCATCGACACCCCCGCCGAGCACCCGGACGCACGTCCCCTGCAGGTGACGCTCGTCGATCACGGCGAGGCGGACCCCGCCTTCGCGGGACCGGCCGGAGTCGCCCAGGCCCGCGCGCACCACGCCCGCGTGCGCGAGGAGCTGCCCATCACGGCGCTGGCGCTGAGCCGGTCGGACCCCGCACTGCCGACCGTCTACGTCGACGCCGCGCGGTGAGGCACTGAGCGCTCAGCTGATCAGCGACTCGTAGATCTCCTTGCACGTGGGGCAGACGGGGAACTTCTCCGGGTCGCGACCCGGCGTCCACTTCTTGCCGCACAGCGCGCGCACCGGCTTGCCGGTGATGGCCGACTCGACGATCTTGTCCTTCTTCACGTAGTGCGAGAAGCGCTCATGATCACCGGGCTCGATGTTCTCCTCGCGCAGGAGCTCTTCGAGTTCGCGGTCGAGTGTCAGCGTGCCGCCCTGATCGGGGCCTTCCACCGGAGTGCTCATGACATCCGAGTCTAGGGCGTGGCCTGGAGGTCGGGGCGGGGAGGCGGGCCCGTCAGGTGGACTCGACGAACTCCATCAGACGCCCCCCACGACGGGAGAAGACGGCGCCGCCCGTGAGGATGCCGGCGAGGAGTACGAGAAGTCCGATGCCGACGCCCGTCCACAGCGTCGCCCACGCCAGCGCGGCGTCCGAGGTCAACGTGAGCCACCCGAGCCACAGCGCCGGGGCGCTGAACACGATCGCACCGAGCAGGACGACCCCCTGAGACAGTCCGCCGCCGGAACGCTGCGGCTGCTGGAAGGGGCTGTCCCCCGGCCGCGAGACCGCGTACGGCGCGACCACCGACGACACCGAGGACAAGCCCAGCCCGCACAGGAAGAGGCTCGCGCACACGCCGACCATCGCGGGGAGGACCACCCACCGACCGTGGAGGGAGACCAGGAGCGGGATCGACACCGCGAGGGCGGCGAGGGCCACGAGAGCGACCGGCACGAGCCGCCCCGCCCGGTCGGAGGCCCCCCGCACGGCCGAGGCCACATGCATCCACAATGCCGTCGAATCGTAGGCGAGGTCGTTGTGCGCCAGCCATCCGAAGAAGAGGGCCATGAGCGGGGCGGGCACGAGCGCGACGTACTCGATGGGCACGCCGACCAGCAGGAGCGGCGCGATCGCGAGCGTCGCGCCGACCGGGACGACGACGAGGTTGACGATGTACCGCGGGTCCCGCAGCCAGTAGAGGAGGCTGCGTGCGGCGATCCCCCCGCCGGGTGTGCTGGGAGTGAGCGCGAACCAGCCGAGGCCCGCGCGTTCCCGCCCTGCTCCCGGGCGCTCCGTCGTCGTCAGCAGGAGTCGGACGAGAGCCACCCACGCCGCGCCCAGCAGAAGAACGGTGAGGACGGCGACGACGATCTGCGCCGTGGACGACCCCGCCACGGCGCCTCCGGGGATCGCCCACGCGGCCCCGAGCGGTGTGAGGGAGAGGACGCGCACGGCTTCGGCGAGAGCCGACGGCACCGCACCGTCCCATTCGAGCGAGACAAAGAAGATCGCGACGGGCACCGCCACGACGACGATCATCACGAGGAACAGTCCGCTGAGCTCCCGCGAGCGGCGTTCGCGCAGAAGGAGGCCGCCGATCGCGAGCCCGATCTTCGCCAGGAGCATGCAGGTGAGAACAGCCAGCACCGCCGCGAGGACGACGATCGGCAGCGGTGCGCCCTGCGCCCGCCACAGCCCGCCGATCGCGACCGCGACCGCGATGACCCCGAGGACGGGAACGCTCAGCACGCCGGCGAGGAAGGTCGCCCCGGCGACACGCATCGGCGAGGTCCCGAAGACGGCGAACCGGCGCGGATCGAGCTGATCGTCGAACCCGCCCACGAGCGCGCCCAGGAAGAAGCCGAGCGCGAGGGCCGAGCCGACCACCACCGTGACCGCCTGCGCGGTCGCGGCATCCGCGTGATGCAATCGGGCCGCGCCGAAGAAGATGGCGACGAGCGCCGCGACCAGGAGTCCGAGCCCCGCGACGCGGGTGAGGACGTGTCGCGCATCGCCGCGGAACGCGCCGATGAGCAGGTCGATCCTCAGTCGGAGAACGTGTGCAACCACTCCAGCCCCTCCACGTCGGTGGGTCCGCCGGCGAGTTCGAGGAAGCGCTGCTCGAGTGTGAGGTCGCCCCGCACCTCGGCGACCGAGCCCTCGGCGAGCACCTGGCCCGCGACGATCACGGCGACGCCGTCGCAGACGCGCTCGATGAGGTCCATCCCGTGGCTGGAGAGGATCACGGTGCCCCCGTGCGCGACGTAGGCGGAGAGGATGTCGAGGATGACGGCGGACGACACGGGATCGACCGATTCGAAGGGCTCGTCGAGCACGAGCAGGCGCGGCGAATGGATCATGGCGCCCGCGAGCATGAGCTTCTTCGTCATGCCCGTCGAGTAGTCCGAGACCTTCCGGCTCAGCGCGTCGGACAGGTCGAAGGCACGGGCGAGGTCGGCGGTGCGCGACTCGACGACGGATGACGCGAGCCCGCGCAGCACGCCGTAGTAGTGCAGCAGCTGACGGCCGGTGAGCCGGTCGAAGGTGCGCAGGCGATCGGGGAGGATGCCCATCTGGCGCTTCGCACGCGCGGGGTCCGCGGAAAGGTCGACACCGGCGACCTCGACGCTGCCCGCGTCCGCGCGCAGCAGGCCCGCGACGATCGACAGGGTCGTGGTCTTTCCGGCCCCGTTCGGGCCGACGATTCCGTAGAACGTGCCTGCCGGGATCGTCAGATCGACGTCGTCGACGGCGCGCGTCTGCCCGAACGTCTTCGTGATCCCGCGCAGGCGCAGCGCGGGGACAGCCGTGTCGACGTCGATGTCCAGACCGATGTCCGCACGCGCCGACAGCGCGGAATCCGGGTCCTCCTCGGCAGCCACAGCGAGCTCGGGCTCGGGCTCAGCCGCGGGTGCGGGCTCGGGCTCCACCACAGGCTCAGGCTCAGGCTCAGGCTCAGGCTCAGGCTCAGGCTCAGGCTCAGGCTCAGGCTCAGGCTCAGGCTCAGGCTCAGGCTCCACCAATAGCTCGGGCTCCACCACAAGCTCGGGCTCAGGTTCGACCGGCTCCGAATCGGCGAAGGTCTCGACCTCGGGTTCGGCCACCGCCGCAGCCTGGATCTCGGGTTCGGGCTCGACGACGGGCTTCGGCCTCGCCTTCGGCGCGCGCTTCGGTCTCGGCTTCGTCGCGGGCGCCTGCCCGGCGGCTTCCCGCTCCCCTGCCTCGGCGGCGGGACCGGGGGCGACGTCAACCTCGATCTTCGGCTCGGGCGCAGCCTCCGTCGCGGTCTCGGAACCGGGGTTCGCGAGGCGCGCCGCGGCCTCTGCCGCGGAGACGGTCGGGGGTGGCGGCGGCGTGACGGGGGGCGTCGCGACGGGGCGCGTGCGCGCCACCGCGCCCGGCCGTGTGCGCGGCTTCCGCACGGGTCTCGGGGCGGCGATCGGTGTCGCGGCTGCGGCATCCGCAGCGCTCAGGGCGGGGAGCGGGGGCGCCGGGAACGCGTGCTCGCCGGCGTCGTTCTCGGGGAGCGGCAGGGAGGCGTTCACTCGACCAACCTAGCAAGCGAGAACCGGCTGTGCGGGGCGTGTTCCACCCCGTGACGGCGCTAGCGCAAACATCACGAAAAGGCAACGGACCGGCCACTTCCTGCGCTCTCCCAGGCGCCTTCGATACCATGGCGGGCGGCACGAAGGAGTGTCCCCACGTCGAACAGACAGTGAACAGAACCTTCAGGAGCACCTACTTTGACTCTTCAGACCGTCATCCTCGCCGCCGGCATGGGATCCCGCCTCGGCCGGAGCCTCCCGAAGCCGCTGACCGAACTGAGTGACGGTCGCAGCATCATGCAGCAGCAGCACGACAACATCCGCGCCGCCTTCGGCAGCGACGCACGGATCACGACCGTGGTCGGCTATCGCGCGGAGACCGTCATCGACGCGTTCCCCGACGTCGACTACGTCCACAACGATCGCTACGACCAGACCAACACGTCCAAGAGCCTCCTGCGCGCCCTCAAGGCGACCGGCAAGGGCGGCGTGCTGTGGATGAACGGCGACGTCGTCTTCGACCCGCGCGTCCTCGGACGGGCGATCGAGCTGGTCGAGGACGACCGGTCGTTCGTCGCGGTCAACACCGCCCGCGTCAGCGACGAAGAGGTCAAGTACACCGTGACGGCGGAGGGCTACATCAAGGAGCTCTCCAAGACCGTCGCCGCGGGCATCGGCGAGGCCGTCGGCATCAACTACATCTCGAGCCGCGACAAGCGGGCGCTCATCGCGCAGCTCGGCCGGGTCGCCGACCAGGACTACTTCGAGCGCGGCCTCGAGCTCGCGATCGCGGAGAACGGCCTCCTCCTGGAGCCGCTGGACATCTCCGACCTCTACGCCGTCGAGGTCGACTTCGCCGAAGACCTCGAGCGGGCGAACCAGTTCGTCTGACGCGCCGCCGCGCCCTCCCGCCGCCGGGGCGCTTACGATCGTGGGTGACATGGCAAAGGTCCACCGCATCCATTCCATGCCCGACGACGCCCCCTGGGACGGCGGGCTGCCCCCGCAGGGCTCCCCGGAGCATCCGCACGTGATCCGAGCCCTCGACGGCGTCCTGCGCATCCAGCGCCCCGCCGTCGTGGCGCACCTGCGCAGCATCCGCCTGCGGCATCCCGACGCCACGACGCCGGAGATCGTCCGCATGCTCGAGCGGCGCTACCTCACGGCCGTGACCACCGGTGGCGCGGCCGTCGGCGCGACCGCGGTCGTCCCGGGGATCGGCACCGGGGTGACCCTCGCGCTGTCGGGCGTCGAGACGATCGGGTTCCTGGATGCCACCGCACTGTTCGCGCAGTCCCTGGCCGAGCTCCACGGCATCCCCGTGGAGAACCCCGACCGCGCTCGCGCCCTCGTTCTGACCCTCATGCTCGGCAAGGAGGGCGTCGACCTCGTCGGGCAGCTCGGTCAGCAGCTCGCCGGCACCGGTGCCGCACGCTCGACGTATTGGGGCGAGCTCATCACGAAATCGCTCCCCCGCGCCGCCGTCGGGCCGCTCGTCGATCGGCTGAAGTCGGCGTTCATCCGACAGTTCGCGACGCGCGGGAGCGCATCCGTGCTCGGCAAGGCGCTCCCGTTCGGCATCGGTGCGGCCGTCGGCGGCACCGGCAACCACCTTCTCGGGCGACGGGTCGTGGTCGGCTCGCGACGCGCCTTCGGCGTCCCCCCGACGATCTACCCGCCGGAGCTCGAACCGCGCCCGGGCGCGTCACGATTGGAGTCGTCGGCGTTCGGCGTCGTCCGCCGCACGGGCGCGTCCATCGGGGCGGGCACCAAGCGCATCGCCGGGGCCGTGGTGCGCTCCCCGCGAGGGCGCGCAGAATAAGCGCATGGGAATCTTCCAGAGCCGCCCCGAAGAGCCGACCGAATGGGCCGGTCTCCCCGCCGAGCCGTGGGAGGCGCGCGTCCCCGGAGAGGTCCTTCCACCTCCCCTGGGCGACCTCGCCACCGTCTCGTCGATCGACATCGCCTTCGGCGTGCCCGCCGCGACGATCGCCGAGGTCGCGGTCGACGCGGACGGCGACGGCGACGGCGACTGACCGCGCGGGAGACGGCGCGGGTCGGGCGTCCGCGGGCTGAGGATGCCGAGGCGATACCCTCGACGCATGGCAACGGCCCTCCCCCTGCTGCGAACGTGGCTCCCCCGGCAGCGCTGGTACTCCGCGGCCGGCGAGCCGCCGGCGCTGCGCATCCTGGGTGAGATCCCGGCGGGTGCGGACGACGCCGGCGCGGAGGTGCGGATCTACGCGGTCGCCGATGATGCCGCACCGCGCGAGATCGTCTACCAGGTGCCGGTCGTCCTGCGCTCCGCGCCGGCGCCGACGGGGACGAGCGTCATCGGCAGCCTCCCGGACGGTCGCGTCGTCACCGACGGGCCCACCGACCCCGCCTACACCACGCTCCTCGCTCGCGCGATCGGCCTCCCCGCCGGGGATGCCGAGGTCCTGCGCGGCGAGCAGTCCAACACGTCGGTCATCTATCGTCCGGAGGGCGAACCCCCGGTGATCTGCAAGGTGTACCGGCGCTTGGAGGCGGGATCCAACCCCGACATCGAGCTGCAGAGCGCCTTGGCCGCAGCGGGATCGCCGCACGTCCCCGCCGCCCTCGGCACGTGGGAGAGCGCATGGACGGTGCCCGACGGCACGGCGAGCGGCCCGCTGGCGTTCGCCCAGGAGTTCCTTCCCGGCGTCGAGGATGCCTGGCGCGTCGCCCTGCGCTCCGCCGCGGCCGGCGCCGACTTCCGTCGTGACGCGGAAGAGCTCGGCCGTGCCACCGCCGAGGTCCACCTCGACCTCGCGCGGCTGTTCCCCGTCTCCGAGCCGGGCCCCGCCGCACGCTCCACCCTCGAGAGCGCGTGGCGCCGCCGGCTCACGATCGCCCTCGACGAGGTCCCCGCCCTCGCCGCGCATCGGGAGCGCATCACGCGACGCTATGACGCTGCGGCATCCGCCCGGTGGCCCGCTCTGCAGCGCATCCACGGGGACTATCACCTGGGTCAGGTGCTCCAGGTCGCCGGCCGCGGCTGGGTGCTCCTCGATTTCGAAGGTGAGCCCATGCGCCCCATGGAGGAGCGTCGCGCGCCGGATCTCGCGCTCCGGGACATCGCCGGGATGCTCCGCTCGTTCGACTACGTGTCGGGCTCACTCGTGCTCGGCGCGCCGGCGGACGTCCAGGGCAACCCGACGGCGTGGGCGTCGAGCGCCCGCGCCGCGTTCCTCGCGGGCTATGCCGGAGTGACGGGCGACGAGCCCGCCGGCGCGCTCCTGGACGCGCTCGAGCTCGACAAGGCCGTGTACGAGGCGATCTACGAAGCCCGCTACCGCCCTGACTGGCTCGGGATCCCGCTCGCCGCGATCGAGCGCCTGGCCGGCGTCTGAGTCCGCTCAGGCGTCCGCAGACCCCTCGTCCCACGCTTCCCATCGGGCCATGAGCGACGCGATCGCCGCCTCGAAGCGCGCGGTCGCGGCCCCCGGAGCGGTGTCGCCGAAGTAGTGGCGCACCCACCGCTCGAGCGCGTCCGCGGCACCCGGATCCGCGAGCACGCGGGACGCCTCGTCGAGAAAGCGTCCGGATGCCTCGGCGCTCAGCCATTCGGCATCCGCCAGGTACCCGTGCGTGTCCACGAGCGCTTCAGGATCGACGGGCCGGGTCACCATCAGCGGCCGGTCCGCCGCGAGCCGGTCGTAGACCATCGCGGAGATGTCGACGACGGCGAGGTCCGCGGCGGCCAGCTGCCACCCGAGCGCAGGGCCGTCGTCGAACACGTGCTGGGCACGCGGATCGGCGACGTTCGCCGCCGTGATCGCGGCGATGATGCGCGCGTTCGCCGCGCCGTACTCCGGGTCGACGACGCCCGAGCGCGGATGCGGACGATAGACGAGCCGGTGCCCCGGGGAGGCCAGCACCGCTGCGGCGAGCGCCTCGCCGTGAGTCCGGATCGACCCGTAGTGCGCCGACGGCCGGTCGCCCTCCCAGGTGGGGGCGTAGAGCACGACGGTGCGCTCGTCCGGCGTGTAGGGCAGCGATCCCGAGTAGTAGTCGGCCTGAGGGCGGCCGATCATGATGGTGCGCGCGTCGAGATCGTAGTCCCAGAGCACGCGGCGCAGGCGTTCGCGCGCGGCGTCCCCGGCGATCAGCGCGACGTCGTAGGCCTTGAACTGGTTCGTGGTCATGTACATCTTGTCGGACTCGCCGTGGTTGATGAACACGTGCCAGCGGCGTCCGTACCGGAACATCTGGAAGTTGCGGGTGTTCTGGTTGACGTACAGCACGACGCGGATGTCCTGCGCATCGACCGCCTCCTCCAGGTCGCGCACCGTCGGGACGAACGCGACCGGCAGCGCCCCGTCGGCCAGCAGCGCCCGCGCGCCCGTCGCGCTGCGGGCGAGGACCACGACGGGCCACGTGCGGGCGAGGTGGGCGAGGGGCTCGTACCACTGCCGGATCTGGTACATGTTGACCTCGCCGTCGGCGAAGTACACGGCGATGCGGAAGCGGCGAGGCGGCAGCGGTCCCTGCCGGGCGATGCCGGCGCGGACCGCGCGCAACGCGACCCGGCCGCGGAGGGCACGACGCGTCAGCGCGAGCGCTTTCCGCCCTTCGGTGATCACTCCCACCCGCCCAGCCTAGTCAGCACCCTCGGTGGGGCCGCACGCGGCCGGGGGTGCCGAGGGGACGAGCCGCGAGGGCCCCGGCGAACGCGCATGACATGATCGACGGATGCACGACGTCGCCCCGAGGCAGCAGGATGCCCCCGTCCCGCCTCCCGGCGCCGGGGTCAGTTTCGTGATGCCGGTCCTCAATGAGGAGCGCTATCTGCGCGCCGCGGTGGACAGCGTCCTCCAGCAGGAGGTCGACGGTGAGGCGGAGCTCATCCTCGCTCTCGGCCCCTCCACCGATGCCACCGACGCCATCGCGCAGCGCCTCTCGGCGGATGACCCCCGGGTGCGGGTCATCCGCAATCCGGCGGCGGACATCCCGGTCGGACTGAACCTCGCGATCGCCGCATCCCGCTTTCCGACGATCGTGCGGGTCGACGCGCACTCCGCCCTCGAACCCGGCTACGTGCGCCAGGCGATGACGACGCTCGCGCGCGAGCGCGCCGCGAATGTCGGCGGCGTGATGCGCGCCGAGGGTCGGACGCCGTTCCAGCGCGCCGTCGCCCGGGCCTACAACTCGCGCGTCGGGCTGGGGGGAGGTGCCTACCACTCGGGCGGCACCGCGGGCCCGGCCGAATCGGCCTACCTCGGCGTTCTCCGCCGATCCGTCCTCGACGAGGTCGGGCTCTTCGATGAAACGATCCGCCGCGGCGAGGACTGGGAGCTCAACCTGCGCATCCGCCGCGCCGGATACCGCGTCTGGTTCGATCCCGCACTCGCCGTCGCATATTGGCCGCGGGAGCGCTGGTCGAGCCTCGTCCGACAGTTCCGCTCCACCGGCACCTGGCGCGGCGAGCTCGTCCGTCGGTACGGGCGACGCAACTCCCTCCGCTTCTTCGCCCCGCCCGCGCTCGTGACGCTCGTCGCCCTCGGCCTCGTGACGGCGGTCCTGCAGCTGACGGGAATCGTGCACGGCGTGGCATCGGTCGTGGCATCCGTCCTCTACCTGCCCCTCGCGGCGTATGCGGCGCTCGTCGTCGTCTACGCGGCGAGCGCGCAGGCCGGACCGGGCGTGCGGGAGCGGGCGTGGGCGCTCCTCGTCCTCCCTTCGATGCACCTCTCGTGGGGCGTCGGATTCCTCATCGGGGTGGCGCGCGGTGCGCGCGAGAACATCGACACGTCACGGCTGAGACGCAACACTCCCCTCCCCTGAGCCGTCTCAGGCGCGGTCGACGAAGCCCTGGTCGAGGATGCGCGCGACGACGCGCTCGGCGGCGTGGCCATCGTCGCGCGCGTTGAACCGCGACTGCCACCGCGCGTACTGCTGCGCGTACTCCGCCGCGATGCTGTCGTCCGCGAGCGTCGCGGTCAGCTCGTCCTGCGTCGTCGACAGCGGCCCCGGTGCGTGAGCCGCGAGGTCGAAGTAGAAGCCGCGGAGGTCCTCCCGGTAGTGCTCGAGATCGGGGGTGAAGAAATGGATCGGCTTGCCCGTCGCGGTGAAGTCGAACATCACGGACGAGTAGTCCGTGACGAGGGTGTCGGCGACGACGAGGAGATCCGACATATCGGGATAGGTGGTCACGTCGAGCACCCGCGCGCCGCGGACGTCCCGCCCGGGAAGAAGCGTGCGGGAGTGTCCCCGCACGAGGACGACGGCGCCGGTGTCGGCGGCGAGTCGCGCGGGGTCGAGGTGGTCGACCATCTCCTCGCGGTCGTCGCGCCAGGTCGGCGCGTAGAGGATGACCCGTTCATCCGCGGCGATGCCGAGGGCCGCGCGGAGCGGCCCCGGCGCGGCGCTCACCACCGCGTCGTTGCGGGGATACCCCTCCACCCAGACGGGACGACGGAGGAAGGCATAGGCCTTCCTCATGACCCGCGCGCCGAACGCGTTCTGCGCGAGCAGGACATCCCACCGCCGGCTCTCCCGGACGACGGCGAGCATGCGTCGCGGGTCGAAGCCGGGGCGGTGCAGCGCGAGGCGCTTGAGGGGGGTGCCGTGCCAGGTCTGCAGAACGACCTGACCACGGCGACGCTCGTAGCGGCGACGCAGCCAGTCGTTGACGACGAGGAGGCGCGCGGCCCCCCGCGCCCGCCACCAGGACGGGCTGCCCTCGACGACGGCGATCGCCCCCTCGGGCACCTCCACCGAGAGGTCCACGATGCTCCAGTATCGGGTGACCCCGGGCGCGACACGGGCGAGCTCCCGATCGATCGCGCGGGGGTTGCAGCTCGCGCCCAGCCCGGAGAAGCTCTCGAAGAACACGGCGTTCTCGAGCCCCTGCGGCCGCGTCGCATAGCGCCGTTCGAGGGCCGCCTGACCCTCCCCCGTCTCGTAGGCCGGATCGATGGGAGGGCGCACCCGCAGAATGCCGGAGTGAAGCCCCGCCCGCAGCGTCGCGGTCATCGTGTCGGGCACCTCCGCGGCGACGGCGAGGCCCTCTCCCCCGGCGGCGATGAGCTCGAGGGCGTAGTCGCCGGTCGGCAGCGGGCGCGGGGCACCGCCCCAGCGTGCGGCTTCGAGCGGGAATCGCACCGTCCACGTCGTGCCGTCGCCGCTCACACGGGCATCGACGCGGGCGCGTCGACCGACGAGGGCGGCGGAATCGGGACGTGGTCCGGATCCGGTGAGCACGAGCTCCGGGACGGCGGTGTCGTCGAGGCGTGCGGCGATCGTCATGAGGCCCTCTCGGGTGGGGATGCGGCCAGGCGGTCGCGGATGACACGGTAGACCCGTTCGGTGCTGTGCCCGTCCCGGAAGGCGTGCACGCGGGCGCTCAGGGCGCGGCCGCGGGCGAGGCGTTCGTCACGGAACCCGGGCTCGGTGAGGAGTGCGCGGAGGGTCGCGACGACACCCGCCCAGTCGGACGCGGCATCGCTCCCGGCGACGTCGTCGTATGTGCCGTAGAAACCGCGGGAGCGGGCGTACTCGGCGAGGTCCGGCGCGAAGAACACGGTCGCCACGGGGACCGATGCCGCATCGAACGCGAGCGAGGAATAGTCCGTCACCAGGACGTCGAG
Source organism: Microbacterium flavum (assembly GCF_018717645.1). Taxonomy (GTDB): domain Bacteria; phylum Actinomycetota; class Actinomycetes; order Actinomycetales; family Microbacteriaceae; genus Microbacterium; species Microbacterium flavum. The sequence continues at coordinate 209,205 of NZ_JAFLHG010000003.1, read as the reverse complement.
CCCCGGGAGGAGCGGCGTGACGTCGGCGACGAGGTCGCCACCGAGCATCCGCACGCGGCCGCCGCCCCGGGCGGGGCCTCGTGCGGCGGCGAGGTCTGCTTCGGCGAGGCCTCCCGCGGCGAGGTGGTGGGCCCGTACGAGCAGGACGGCATCCGCCTCCTCGAGGACGGCCGCGAGCGCCGTCGCCTCCCCGGCATCCGGGCCGGCGGGGTCCGCAGCGCCGTCGCGCCAGGTCGGGGCGTAGAGGATGAGGCGCGCGGCATCCGTCACCCCCGGGAGGATCTCCCGCAGACGCGCCCCCGCGATCTCACGGCGTTCGTCGGCGGTGCCGCACCAGAGGACGTCCGTTCGCGGCTCCCCCGTCACCGGGACGCACGCACTGCCCAGCCCGAAGGCCGACTCCAGGCGGCCGCGGACGATCTCGGATGCCGCCGGCAGCACCGCGATCCGTGCCTGCGTACGCCGGTACAACAGCCTCAGGAGGTGTGCGGTCGCACGGCGGGCGAAAGGCAGAGGGCTCGCCGTCGTGACCGCGGCGTCCAGACCGATGCGCTTGAGCGGGATGCCGTGCCACAGCTGCACGATCACCCCGCCGGTCGCCGCATACCGGTTGACGTCTCCGAACCCGTGGGTGACCACGATCACCGCGGCGCGCGCCGTGAGCCGGAAACCCCGCCACGACGCCTTCGGCGCCCAGGGGATGCCGCGCCGCTGCGCGATCGCCGCTTCCTCCGCGCTCGCCGTGAGCCACACGGCCCGCTCCCCCTGCGCCACCGCGTACTCCCAGAGAGCCCAGGCCCCGTCGGCCGGGCCGGCGGCGGACCCGAAGACCCACAGGTCGCCGGTCCGCGGCGTCACCGCCGTGATGATGCGGCCGAGGGCGTACAGCGGGATGCGCAGAAGCTTCCCGGCGTTGCCGGCGCCGAACGAGAAGGACGCCACCCCGCGAGCCTATCGCGGGGTGGCGTCCGGAGCCTGCGGCCGACTGTCAGGCGGAGAACGCGGATGTCACTGCGTGAGCGTTCCGAGCGTCACTTCGCCCGAGGCGGTCTTCCCGTCGCGGATGTAGACGATGCTGGCGCTGCTGCCGCCCGCAAGAGCCCGCACCTGCGCGGTGAGGTCGGTGGCGTCGGTGATCGGGAAGCCGTTGAAGCTCGTCACGACGTCACCCTTCTTGAGCCCTGCGGCGGCGGCCGCGCCGCCACCGGTGACGTCGCTGATGTACGCGCCGGCATTCGTGGCGCCCTCCTGCGCGGCGGCGTTGCCCACCATCGCCCCGAGGAGACCATGGGTCGCGGCACCGTCCGAGATGAGCTCGTCGGTGATCCGCTTCACGACCGAGGACGGAATGGAGAAGCCCACCCCGATCGATCCGGACTGACCGGAGGAGCTCGACCCGCCGGCCGAGGCGATCGCGACATTGATGCCGACGAGCTCGCCCTTCGAGTTCACGAGCGCACCGCCGGAGTTGCCCGGGTTGATCGCGGCATCCGTCTGCACGACGGCGATCGAGATCGAGCCGCTCGCCGACTGCTGCTGACCCTGGCCGAAGTCGAACTGGAACGGGGAGTCGCCCTGACCGGGGGTCTGCTCCTGCTGGTCGCCGCCGTCGGGCACCGCCGACGAGGCGATCTGGATCGACCGGTTCAGCGCGGAGACGATGCCCGTCGTCACCGTGTTCGAGAGCCCGAGGGGCGCTCCCACGGCGACGGTCTGGTCGCCGACGTTGAGCTTGCCCGAGTCGCCGAACTCGATCGGGGTGAGCCCCGACGCATCCTTCAGCTTGATGACGGCCAGATCGTACGTCGGGTCGGTGCCGACGACGGTCGCCTGGTAGACCTTGCCGTCCGAGGTCGTCACGGTGAGCGCGGCATCGGAGGTCTCGCCGTCGAGCGTGACCACGTGCGTGTTCGTGACGACGTAGCCGTCCGCCGTGAGGATGACTCCGGAGCCGGTGCCCCCGGACGACCCGGCGCTCGCGGAGATCGTCACCACCGAGGGGACCACCTTCGCGGCGATCGCGGTGGTCTGGTTCACCGAGCCGGTGTCGTTGACCGTGACGTTCTGCGGGCTGGAGGTGACGACGCTCTGCGACGAGGGGAAGATCGAGGCTCCCGCAGCGGCGCCGCCGATGCCTGCCGCGCCGCCGACGAGGGCGGCGGCGACCATGATCCCGACGATCTTGCCCGCGCCGACCTTGGCGGACGGAGCGGAGGGAGCGGATGCCGTCGGAGCCTCGCCCGGAGCGGTGGGCACGGTGCCGTATGGGGCGGTGCCGTAGCCGTAGGGCTGTGTGCCGTAGGCCGCCGTCTGGTGCTCGGGCATCCGCGCCTGGGGCGCCGTGTAGGGCTGCTGCGCACCGTAGGGGGCGCCGTACGGGGCGCCCTGCGGCGCGCCGTGCGGAGCGGACTGCGGTCCGCCGTGCGCAGCGGGCTGCTGGCCGAAGGCGTTCGCCGTCGGCGCCGGCGCAGACGTCGGCACCGCGGGCGCGGCCTGCGCGGCATCGGCCGCGGCCTGCGGAGGCAGCGGCGGATGCGTCGCGTCCGCGGCACGGACCTCGGAGGCGCTCTGCGCTTCGGAGGCGCTCTGGGCCGCGGCCGCGCTTTGGGGCTGCGGGTCGTTCGGCGTGGGGGTGTTTTCGCTCATCAGTGGTTCCTTACTTCCCAAGACACCTTCAGCATGACGCCCGATGCTGTGGATTGCTTATGCCACCGCCCCCATGAGCCTATGCATCCCGTTCCCCTCGCGGCAGGTGGGGGCATGTAACGTGTGCACCGTGCGAGAGATACCAGGCGCCTGGCGCCGCACCGCAGCAGGCGCCGGACTCCTCGGCCCGGCGGGAGAGCCCGCCCCCACGATCTTCGCCGAGATGACCGCCCTCGCGACGCGGACCGGTGCGATCAACCTCGGCCAGGGGTTCCCCGACGAGGACGGGCCCGACGAGGTGCGGGATGCCGCGATCGCGGCCATCCGGGGCGGCGCCAACCAGTACGCCCCCGGCCGCGGCGTTCCCGTGCTCCTGCAGGCGATCGCCGCCCATCAGGAACGCTTCTACGGGCTCGAGCTCGACCCGGACCGCGACATCCTCGTCACCGCCGGTGCGACCGAGGCGCTGGCCGCGACGATCCTCGCCCTCACCGCCTCCCCGGACGATGAGATCGTCGTCTTCGAGCCGCTCTACGACGCGTACGCCGCTCTGGCCGCTCTCTCCGGAGCGCGCCTTCGCACCGTGCCGCTGCGCTTCCCCGACTTCCAGCCGGATCTCGACGAGCTCGCCCGAGCCGTCACCGACCAGACCCGCCTCATCCTCGTCAACGACCCGCACAACCCGACCGGCGCGGTCTTCACCGCCGAGGTCCGCGCCGAGATCGTCCGGCTCGCCGAGCGTCACGGCGCGATCATCGTGACCGACGAGGTGTACGAGCATCTCGTCTTCGACGCGCCGCACGTGCCGATCTCGACGCTCCCCGGTGCCGCTGCGCGGACCCTCACCATCTCGTCGGCGGGCAAGACCTTCTCGACCACGGGCTGGAAGATCGGCTGGGTCTCCGGCCCGGCCGCGCTCGTGGATGCCGTGCTCGCGGTGAAGCAGTTCCTCACCTACGTCAACGGCACCCCGTTCCAAAGCGCCGTCGCCGTCGGTCTCGCTCTCCCCGACGCCTTCTTCGCGGGGATCGCGGACACGCTCGCCGCCAAGCGCGATCTGCTCGGCGAGGGGCTGCGCGCCGCCGGATTCTCGGTGTCCACGCCCGCGGGTTCGTACTTCACGATCACCGACGCCGGCCCGTTCCTCGCCGCCGGTCAGGATGCCGCGGAGTTCTGCCGCGTGCTGCCCGAGCGGGCCGGGGTCGTGGGCATCCCCGTCACGGCATTCGCCTCGCCGGAGCACCGGTCCGAGTACGCCGGTCTCGTGCGATTCGCCGCCTGCAAGCGCGTGGACGTGATCGCCGAGGCTTCCGCTCGGCTGCGCGGGCTCGCCTGACGCCGCGGGCTCAGCCCCCGGCGACGACGCGGAAACGTCGGAGCGCCAGGGCCGGGTTGACCCGGCGCACCCGATCGACGGTGGCGGTGTCGACGAACCCGACGGCGACGTCGGTCGTCGTGCCGACCCCGGCGATCTCCACGCCCTGCGGGTCGACGACGACGGAGGCCCCCACCCCGAGGGGCGGCGGATGGTCAGCGCCGGCGACGTACAGCGTGTTCTCGATCGCGCGCGCGTGCAGGAGCGTGCGCCAGTGGTGCTCCTTGAGCGGCCCGCGCACCCACTCCGCCGCCGTCAGGACGACGTGCGCGCCCGTGTCGGCGAGCACCCGCGCGACCTCGGGGAAGCGCAGGTCGTAGCAGGTCATGAGCGCGAAGCGGATGCCGCGGTGCACGAACGTCTCGGGGTCGCCGATCACGCCCGGCTCCACCCAGTCCGACTCGTGCTGGCCGAACGCGTCGTACAGGTGCAGCTTGCGGGAGACCGCGAGGATGCCGTCGGCGCCGACCGCGACGACGGCATTGCGCACGCGGGAGCCGGCGGCCCCCTCGACCAGACCCGCCACCACGACGATGCCGAGGTCGGCCGCGAGGTGGCGCAGCGCGCGCGTGAACGGCCCGTCCAGCGGCTGCGCGTGCGCGGCCAGCGACTCATCGAACGGGTCGACGAAGTAGCTCGCGTATTCGGGGAAGAGGACGACGTCCGCGCCGCGGGCGGCGGCGCGACCGGCGAGCTCCGCGATGACCTCGAGGTTCCGGTCCGTGTCGGTCGTGGGCGCGAACTGCCCGACGGCGACGCCGACGGCATCCGAGGCGTCCGCAGTGTTCTCGGCATCGGTCATCGGGAGACTCCGTTCCTGCGCAGGACGATCGGGATCACGACCCAGAGGATGAGGACAGCCGACGCGGCGGCGATCGCCGCGCTCCACGCCCCGGCTTCGCCGACGACGACCTCGAAGACGAAGGCAACCACGCCGATCAGCAGAAGCGACACCGTCACCAGCGCCGTCACGAGTGCCGCATGGCCGAAGGCGACGACGACCGTCTTCTCGCGCCGCGCGAAGAGCATGCGATGCAGGGCCACGGGCGAGAGGGCGACGATCGCGCTGAGGACGGCGATGACGACGAGGAAGAGGTACAGCATCCGCGCGCCGGTGCCGAGCTCCGCGAATGCGGGCTGGAAGGCGACGGCGAGGAGGAAGCCGGTCAGGATCTGGGTGCCGGTCTGCAGGACGCGCAGCTCTTGCAGCAGCTCGCTCCAGTTGCGGTCCGCGCGCTCGTTCGCCGTCTCATCGCGCCCGTCGACCCGGTCGTCCTGATCGTCGGAGGCGTCGAAGGTCACCGGTTCATCCTCCCCCGCACCGCCGGATCGGTGCAACGTGCGCGCGGCCCCCGAAACCCGTGCTAGGCTTGTGACTCGTGCCGCGGGGTGGAGCAGCTCGGTAGCTCGCTGGGCTCATAACCCAGAGGTCGCAGGTTCAAATCCTGTCCCCGCAACAAAAAACAGAACGCCCGGTCTCCTCGGAGGCCGGGCGTTCTGCCGTCCCGGGGCCTTCCGAACGCGGTCCGCTGGGCGACTCAGTCGGTGAGCGACGTGCCCACCTGGTCCATGAACCGGATGACCGCGCGCAGCTCGTCGTCATCGAAATCCTCCATCGCTGCGCGCATCGTGCGCATCCGGTGGCCGAAGTGCGTGGAGAACTCCTGCCGCGCGAGGTCGGTGAGCACCACGATCCGCCCGCGACCGTCGTGCGGGTGCGGGCGTCGCTCCACATGGCCACGCTCCGACAGACGGTCGAGGAGTTTCGTCGTGGACGCCGTAGAGATCGACAGCTGCGCGGCGATCTCATGCGGCGACACCCACTCCCCCCGGCGCTCGCGCACGACGAGCATCCGCAGGGCCGCGACATCCGTCGCATTCATGTCCATGTCGTCCCGCACGCCGCCGTGCATCCGGTCCATGGATTCGCCGAAGGCGCGCACGGATTCCATCGCGGCGAGCACGAGCTCATCCCGCGGCGACTGCGGCCTCCACGCTCCGTCCACCGTATGGACACCTCCCTCTCCCCCCGGTAGTATCGCTGAAAATCGCTAGATAAACTAGCAACAGGAGAAAACGTGCCCCCGAGCGATACCCCGGTCGACGTCGTCGTCCTCGTCGACGACGACGGCCGAGAGATCGGAACAGCCCCCAAATCGAGCGTGCACGGCGTGGACACCGCGCTGCATCTCGCCTTCTCCTGCCACGTGTACAACGCCGCAGGGCAGACGCTCCTCACGCGGCGGGCGCTGGAGAAGAAGACGTGGCCGGGGGTGTGGACCAACTCGTTCTGCGGGCATCCTCGACCCGCTGAGCCCGTCATCTCCGCCGTCCGCCGCCACGCCGAGCACGAGCTCGGGCTCGTCCTCCGTGACATCCAGCTCGTCCTCCCCCTGTTCCGCTACCGGGCGACGGATGCCAGCGGCATCGTCGAGAACGAGATCTGCCCCGTGTACACGGCGTACGTCGATGACGAGCCGCGCCTGAACCCGAGCGAGGTGGTGGAGGCACGCTGGGTCGATCCGCAGGACCTCGCGATCTCGCTCCGCGCGACCCCCTGGGCGTTCAGCCCCTGGCTGGTGCTGCAGGCCGAGCAGATGCACGTCTTCGACAGCGTGCACGTCGGGTCGGCGCCGTGATCACGCTCGCCGCGGACGACCGGGTGTTCGTCGACACCGAGATCGGCGCCGCGCTGGACCGTCTCACCCGTCGCAGTGTCCCGCTCGGCGACGGACCCCGGGCGCTCGCCGAGGCAGCCGCCGCCGCCGGCGCCGACGGCAAGCGCCTACGCCCCGCCCTCGTCGTCGCCGCCTTCCGCGCCTTCGGCGGGGAGCCGGATGCGGCCCTCTGGCGGGTCGCGGCGGCCTTCGAGCTTCTGCACACCGCTTTCGTCGTCCACGACGACCTGATCGACGGCGACCTCGAGCGGCGCGGCGCCCCGAACGTCTCGGGCCGTTTCCGTACGCGGGCGCGCGCCTATGGCGCGCGCGGCGAGGACGTCGCCGTCGTCGGCGACGCCGCCGCCGTCCTCGCGGGCGACCTGCTGCTGTTCGAGGCGAGCCGGCTCGTCGCCACCGCGGACATCGACGCGGACGCCCGCACACGGCTGTTCGCCATCCTCGACGACGCGGTGCTCGTGTCGGCGGCCGGTGAACTCGCCGACGTCGAGAACGCCGCCCGCGCGGAGGTCCCCGAGACGGACGAACTGCTGGGTGCCGCCCACGACAAGACCGCCGTCTACTCGTTCGAGGCCCCCCTCGTCGCCGGGGCGGTCCTCGCGGGGGCCACGCCGGAGGCTCAGGCCGATCTCGCCGCCGCCGCGGCGGACCTCGGGCTCGCCTTCCAGCTCGTCGACGATCTCATCGGCACGTTCGGCACGCGCCGCCAGGCCGGCCGCGATCCGGGCGCCGACCTGCGCGAGGCCAAGCGCACCCCGCTGATCGGCCTCGCGCGCCGGTCCGGCGCGTGGCCGGAGATCAGCTCCGCCCTCGCCGTCGCGCACACCGGCCCGATCGCCGTGCGGCGCGCGCAGCGCGAGCTCGAGCGCAGCGGCGCCCGCGAGCACGTCGTCGCCCTCGTGCACGAGGGGCTCGATCGAGCGCGCACCCACGCCGCGGGCGGTCGGCTCCCCGTCGCCGCGGCGAGCCTCCTCGACGACATCGGGTCCGCGATCGAGCGGCGCATCCCGTGACCGGCCTCACCCTCTACGACCGGTGCGCGCAGGATGCCGCGGCATCCGTCATCGCCGTCTACTCCACCTCCTTCGCCCTCGCGACGCGGCTGCTGGGGCCCCGCGTCCGCACCCACGTGCGAAGCGTCTACGCGCTCGTGCGCGTCGCCGACGAGATCGTCGACGGCGCCGCCGCGCACGAGGGTGTGCCCGCACCCGAGCAGCGCACCCTCCTCGACGAGTTCGAGGCCGAGACCTTCACCGCCATCGAGCGCGGGTTCAGCACCAACCTGATCGTGCACGCCTTCGCGCTCGCGGCGCGCGAGTGCGGGATCGGGAGCGACCTGATCCGCCCGTTCTTCGCGTCGATGCGCACGGATCTCGACACGACCCGGCACGACGCCGCCTCCCACGAGGAGTACGTCTACGGCTCGGCTGAGGTCGTGGGACTCATGTGCCTGCAGGTCTTCGTCAACGCCGGGCGGCGGACGCCGATCGATCCCGCTCCCGCTCTCGTCGAGGGGGCGCGGCGGCTCGGAGCCGCCTTCCAGGACGTGAACTTCCTCCGCGATCTCGCCGACGACCGGGGGCGGCTCGGCCGCGACTACCTGGGGATCGACGGCGACACGGGTGCCGCCCCGGTCACGCGAGCGACCGTCCTCGACCGGATCGACGCCGACCTTGATGTCGCCGCTGCCGCGATCGGTCAGCTTCCGGCCGATTGCCGTCGGGCGGTCACGACGGCGCACGGACTGTTCGCCGAGCTCGCGCATCGCCTGCGCGAGGACGATGGCGGCGCGCGCGTGTCGGTGCCCGCGCCGGTCAAGGCGACGATCGCGGCGAAGGCCCTCGTCGGCCTGCCCCCGCATCGGAGCCGGTCGTGAGCCGGCAGCCGGGGACCGCCGCCGTCGTCGGCGGCGGCATCGCGGGACTCGCCACCGCGGCGCTGCTCGCCCGCGACGGGTGGACCGTGACGCTGTTCGAGGCGCGCGATCAGCTCGGCGGGCGCGCCGGGTCGTGGGAGCGCGACGGATACCGCTTCGACACAGGCCCCAGCTGGTATCTCATGCCGGAGGTGTTCGACCACTTCTTCCGCCTCCTCGGCACGAGCGCGGAGCAGGAGCTCGACCTCGTCCCGCTCGAGCCCGCGTATCGCGTGTACCCCGAACCGGAGGGCGCGGGTCCCTCGGACCCCGTGGACGTCCCCTCCGGCCGCGACCGGGCGCGCGCGCTGTTCGAGGGGCGCGAACCGGGCGCCGGGGCGGCGCTCGACGCCTACCTCGACTCGGCGCGCGAGGCCTACGACCTGGCCGTGGACCGCTTCCTCTACGACACCTACGCCTCGTACACCGGGCTCCTCGACCCCGCCGTCACCCGGCAGCTGCCCCGCCTCCTCCCCCTCCTCACGCGCTCACTCGAGGACCACGTGGCCCGCTCGTTCAGCGATCCGGTGCTCCGCCAGATCCTCGGCTACCCCGCCGTCTTCCTCGGCGCGTCACCCGACACCGCTCCGGCGCTGTACCACCTCATGAGTCACCTCGACCTCGATGACGGCGTGCGCTACCCCCGGGGTGGATTCACCGAGCTGATCGCGGCCGTCGCGCGACTCGCCGCCGCGCAGGGTGTTGAGCTGCGCACGGGCGCTCGCGTCGCCCACGTCATCGTCGAGGATCGCCACGCCCGCGGAGTGCGCCTGGCCGACGGCACCGAGCACCGGGCGGACCTCGTCGTCTCCACCGCCGACCTCCATCACACCGAGCAGACCCTGCTCGGACCGGCGGAGCGCACCTACTCCAACCGGTGGTGGTCGCGCCGGAACCCCGGCCCCGGTGCGCTGCTGATCCTCCTCGGGGTGGACGGCGAGCTCCCCCAGCTCGCGCACCACACCCTCCTGTTCGCCCGTGACTGGCAGCGCAACTTCGCCGACGTCTTCGGCTCGCCGGGTCGTATTCCGGATCCGGCATCGGTCTACATCTGCCGACCGTCGGCGACCGACTCCACGGTGGCGCCGCAGGGCGGCGAGAACCTCTTCGTCCTCGTGCCCATGGCCGCCGCCCCCGAACTCGGCCACGGAGGCGAGGACGGCGCGGGTGACGAGCTGATCGAGCGCGCCGCCGACCGCGTCATCGCGCAGATCTCGCAGTGGTGCGGCATCGACGATCTCGCCTCGCGGATCCGGGTGCGCCGCACGATCACCCCGGCCGACTTCGAGCGCGATCTCGGCGCGTGGCGCGGCGGGGCGCTGGGCCTCGCGCACACCCTCCGCCAGAGCGCCGTCTTCCGTCCGCGCGGCGCGTCGGCGAAGGTCGACGACCTGCTCTACGCGGGCACCTCGGTCCTCCCCGGGATCGGCCTGCCGATGTGCCTCATCTCCGCCGAGCTCGTGGTCAAGAGACTGCGCGGTGAGCGCGGCGCCGCGCGGCTTTCCGAGCCCGCTGCCGAGGGTTCCGGAGGGGCGTGAGCATGCCCGGCCTGTATCTGCTCTTCCTGCTGATCTCGATCGCGGGCATCACCGCGCTCGACGCCCGGTTCCGCCTGGCGCTCTGGTCCGCTCCCGTCACGTCGGCCCTCGCGGTGGTGGCGGGCACCGCGTTCTTCGTGGGGTGGGATGCCGCGGGCATCGCGAGCGGAGTCTTCGTCCGCGGTGACTCCCCGCTCCTCCTCGGCATCGACCTCGCGCCGCATCTCCCCGTCGAGGAGCCGGTCTTCCTCGCCTTCCTCTGCTACCTGGCGCTCGTCGTCCACGCCGCGGTCCTGCGCATCCTCGGGCGCCGGAGGGCACCCACAGCCGATGGCGGGAGACCGACGCCGTGACCTACGCGCTGCTCGTGCTCCCGTTCCTCGTCCTCGCGGCGATCGTCACCGCCGCCAGCGCGATCCGCCCCGGCTTCGGAGCGCGCATGCGCGCCTCCGCCCTCACCGCTCTCGTGCTGCTCGTCCTCACCGCGATCTTCGACAACGCGATGATCGCGGCCGACCTGTTCACCTATCCGGAGCATCTCATCAGCGGCATCCGCATCGGCCTCGCCCCCCTCGAGGACTTCTCCTACCCCCTCGCCGCCGCCTTCCTCGTGCCGGCGCTGCGCTCCCTCTTCGCTCCCCGGAGCGCACCCGGCCACCCCGGCGCCGCGGTCGGTGAGGACGCGTGATCCGCCAGCTCCTCCTCGCCTCCCGGCCGGTGAGCTGGATCAACACCGCCTATCCGTTCGCGGCGGCCTACCTGCTGACGACGGGCCGCGTGGACCTCGTGCTCGTCGTCGGCACGCTCTTCTTCCTCGTGCCGTACAACCTCGCGATGTACGGGATCAACGACGTCTTCGACTACGAGTCCGACCTGCGCAACCCGCGCAAGGGCGGAGCCCACGGCGCCGTGCTCGACCGTCGGTTCCACCGGGTGACGCTGTGGGCCGCGGGGCTGTCCTGTCTTCCGTTCGTCGTCGCGCTGGTCATCCTGGGGGCATCCACACCCGCGTCGTGGGCGGTGCTGGCCGGCAGCCTCTTCTTCGTCGTGTTCTATTCGGCCCCGCCGCTGCGTCTCAAGGAGCGGCCCCTCGCGGACTCACTGACCAGCAGCATCCATTTCTTCTCGCCCGCCGTCTACGCGCTCGTCCTCGCGGGCGCGACCTGGACGCCGTCCCTCGTGCTCATCATCGTCGCCTTCGGCCTCTGGGGCGTGGCCTCCCATGCCTTCGGGGCGGTCCAGGACGTCGTCGCCGACCGGGAGGGGGGGATCGCGTCCATCGCGACCGCGTTCGGAGCGCGCCGGACCGTCTGGTTCGCCCTCGTCGCCTATGCACTCGCGGGAGTCGCGCTGCTCGGGGTCACCTGGCCGGGGCCCCTCGCCGCCCTGCTCGCCCTGCCGTACCTCGCGACCGTGTGGCCCTTCCGCGCCGTGACGGACGAGACGGCATCCGCCGCGACGCGCGGCTGGGACCGCTTCCTCTGGCTCAATCAGTTCAGCGGGTTCGCGGTGACGCTGCTGCTCATCTGGTTCGCGGCGATCCGCTGACGCAGACGTCCCCCCGACCGCTGACGCGGTTCGAGGGGACGACGGGCTGCGCGCCGATCCGTGCGATCAGTTGCCGCTCAGCGCCAGCAGCTTCTGCACAGCCGCGGTGAGGCGGGCGTCCGCCTCGGCGAACTTCGTCAGGTCGCCCGACTTCAGCGCTGCGTCGCGGTCCAGCATCGCCTGCTGCGCATCCTTCAGCGCCGCCTGGAACGCCACGTCCGTGCCCGTGCCGCCGCCCGTGCCGCCGGTCTCGCCGGAGCCGTCGCCGGAGGCGCTGGGGCTCGGCGTCGGGGTGACATCGCCGTCGCCCGTGTTCGCACCCGAGTCGCCGCCGAAGAGGCTGTCCAGAGCCTCCTGCAGCGTGTCTTCGAACGCGATGTTGTCACCGAACGCGACGAGGATCTTCTGCAGCGTGGGCAGCTTCGTGCCGCTGGATGCCTGGACGAACACCGGCTGCACATAGAGCAGTCCGCCTCCGACGGGGAGGGTCAGCAGGTTGCCGTTGAGCACCTGGGACTGGCCCTGTTGGAGGATGTTGATGAACGAGGAGACGCTCGGCTCGGCGTTGAAGGAGTTCTGCACCTGACCGGGACCGGGCACGCTCACGTCCGCGCTGATCTCCAGCATGCGGAGCTTGCCGTAGTCGGCGGCCTTCGCACCCGCCTGAGCGCCGGCATCGGAGTCGACGGCGAGGTAGCCCATGAGCACGTTCCGCGCCCCGTCGCCCTCGGACGCCGGGATGAAGGAGGTGAACATCGAGAACGCCGGGTCGTCCTGACCCGGCATCTTCATGGTCAGGTAGTACGGCGGCTGGAGGACCGGTTCCTTCTGGGTCGGGTCATCCGGCGTCTTCCACGCGTTGTCGCGGGCGTAGAAGGATGCCGCGTCATCCACGTGGTAGGTGCCGAGCATCGCGCGCTGCACCTTGAAGAGGTCGGTCGGGTAGCGCACGTGGCTCATGAGGTCGCCGGACATCTCGGAGACGGGCTTGAGCGTCGACGGGTACACCTTCTGCCAGGCCTGCAGCAGCGGGTCGGTGTCATCCCAGGCGTAGAGCGTGACCTCGCCCGAGTAGGCGTCGACGGTCGCCTTGACCGAGTTGCGGATGTAGTTGACGTCATCGAGCGCGACCCGCGGGGTCGTGTTCGTCGTGTCGCTGATCGCGTCGCGGAGGCTGACGATCGACGAGTACGGGTAGTTGGCGCTCAGCGTGTAGCCGTCGACGATCCAGACGATGCGGCCGTCGACGACCGAGGGGTACGGGTCGTTGTCGAGCTCGAGGTAGGGCGCCACCTTCTGCACGCGGTCGATCGGGTCACGGTCGTAGAGGATCTGCGAGTTGTCGTTGATCGCGTCGGAGAAGAGGATATCGGTCGACTGGAACTTCAGCGCGTAGAGCATCCGGTTGAAGAGGTTGCCGACGCTCGGCCCGCCGTTGCCCGTGAAGGTCGTCTTGGTCTGCGCTGCGCCGTCCGTGCCGCGCGGGTAGTCCAGCTCGATGTCCGGCCCGCCCTCGGGACCGCCGACGATCGAGTACGTCGGCGACTTCTCTCCGAAGTAGATCCGCGGCTCGTACTGGCCGTCCGTCAGCGCTCCCGCCGTGGGGATGCCGCGCTCCAGGAAGACCGGGTTGCCGTCCGTCGTGCGCTCGTTGCCCTTGGCCGCGACCATGCCGTAGCCGTGGGTGTAGACGAGCGTCGTGTTGTACCAGCTGGCAGCCGCGCCGAGCTGATCGAGGTTGAGCTCGCGCACGGAGACAACGGCGTCCTGGCTCTTGCCGTCGATCTGGTAGCGATCGACGTCGAGCGGATCGGTGAACTGGTAGTACGAGCGGTACTGCTCGAGCTGGCGCACGGTCGGCGAGATGATCGCGGGGTCCATGATGCGGATGGATGCCGTCGTGTCGGCGTCCGCACGCAGCTGCCCGGGCTCGGCATCCGTCACGGCCTTGAAGTCGCTCTTGTCGAGCCCGTCGATGCCGTAGGCGGCCTTGGTCGCGTCGATGTTGCGCTGGTAGTACGGGCTCTCGAGCGTCTCCTGGTTCGGGACGACCTGGAACTGGTTCACCAGGGCCGGGTAGGCGACGCCGACGACGAGGGACGAGACGATGAGTAGCGCGGTGCCGATCAGCGGGAAGCGCCACCGTCCGATCACCGCCGTGACGAAGAACAGCACCGCGACGAGGGCGGCGGCGATCGAGAGGATCGTCAGGCCGGGGATCACCGCGTGGACGTCGACGTAGCCCGCTCCCGTGATCCGGTCGGCGGGCTTGACGAGGGTCTTGAACCGGTCGAGCCAGAGGCTCGCGCCCTGCACCAGGAGGTAGAGACCGGCGATCACGGCGAGCTGGACGCGGGCCGCCTTGGAGATGCGGAGCTCCCGCTGGCCGACGCGCACGGACCCGTACAGGTAGGAGACGAGCGCCGTGACGCCCAGGCAGACGAGCAGGATCGCCGAGGCGAAGCCGAGCGCGGCGGAGAGGAACGGGAGCGAGAACAGATAGAAGCCCGTGTCCATCTGGAACTGCGGGTCGGCCGTGCCCGTGTCGACGCCGTTCGCCCACAGCCACACCGTCTCCCACTGCGCGGCGGCGGCGAATCCGGCGAAGAAGCCGAAGAACACCGGGATTCCCCACATCGCGAGGCGGCGCAGGGGCTCGACGACCTCCTGATAGTGGTCGAGCTGCGAGGACAGCCGGGCGTAGACCGGACGCAGGCGGTAGGCGAGCTGGATCGCCACGGCCACCGGCACCGCCATCAGGAGGAACCCGACGACGAACATCACGACCCTGCCGACCCACTGGGTCACCAGGACGCTGCTGAACCCGAGCTGGTCGAACCAGAGCCAGTCCGCGTAGAGACTCGCGAAGATGAAGAACCCGACGACGATGACGGCGATCACCGCGAGGGTGATGCCGATGGCGCGGCGGAACGGACTGGGCGTGGCCTGATTCGGCGCAGAGGTCGTGGTCACGAGTCCATCCTACGATCCGCAGGTGGGCAGGGCGTCGAGGTCGCCGCCCTCGCGGATGGTCTGGAGCGCCGTGAGGGAGTCATCGAGCGTGCCGACCGAGAAGACGCGCAGGCCATCCGGCACATGGCCGACGACCTCGTCGCAGTTCGCCTCCGGCGCGAGGAACCACCGCGCCCCGGCATCCACCGCCCCGAACATCTTCTGCCGGATGCCCCCGATCGGGCCGACGGTGCCCGCCGAATCGATCGTCCCGGTGCCGGCCACCTGCTGCCCGCCGTTCAGGTCGCCTTCGGTGAGGGTGTCGATCATGCCGAGCGCGAACATCATGCCGGCGGAGGGGCCGCCGACGTTGTCGAGCTGGATCGTGACATCGATCGGGAAGTCGTAGTCGTGGAGGGTCGACACGCCGATGAGCCAGAGGGTCTGGCCGCCGGACTCGACCTTCTTCGGAGTCACGGTCTCGGTGAGCGAGGAGCCCGCGCGGTCGACCGTGAGGGTCACCGGGGCACCGCCGCCGGCGTTGATGATGGCACGCAGGGCGTCGGTGTCCGTGACCGGCTGCCCGTTCGCGGCGCGGATGACATCGTCCTTTTGCAGGATGCCGGTGGCGGCGGAATCATCGGTGAGCGAATACACCCGCACCATGGGCTTCACGTCGTAGCCGAGGTGCGTGAGGGCCGCGGCGGTGGCCTCCTTCTGCGAGTCGACCATCATCACCGCGCTCTCCTGGTTGCGCTGCTCGGTCGACTGGCCCTGCGGGAACACCTCGTCGATCGGGAGAACCGCCCGCGAGCGGTCGAACCAGGCGAGCGCGAGCTCGAACCACGACGGTGTCCGCTCACGCGATCCGACGACCTGGACGGTCAGGAGGTCCAGCGCTCCGGAGGTGGGGTAGGTCTGCGCCCCGTCGACCGAGATGAGCGGCACCTCCTTGCCGTCGGCGTTCTGCACCGAGCCGAGCGTGTTGAACACGGGTCCGGGCTGCTGGATCACGAACGAGGTGGGGAGGAGGGTCAGCGCCAGGAGCGCGAAGATCGCGACGGTGAGCGACCAGATCCCGATCGATGTCGTCCGGGACGCGCGGCGGCGGGGCGCAGGGACGATCCTGACCCGCTCGTCGAAGAGTGCCACTGCAGCCCTTTCCGGCCGGTCGTTCGCGATCGGCGTACAGACGACGTCTCGTCCGAGGGCGCGGATCGCGCCGCGGCGGAAGCCGTGCGACTAGCGTAGAACGGGACCCGACGAGCCTGCTGAAAGGCGCCTGACATGGCTGACGACGACACCCCCGATCGCTTCGACCCCTCCGACGGCTTCGACCCGCAGGACTTCCAGGAGCTGCTGCGGAATCTCCTCGGCGGGGGCGGCGCGGGCGGGATCGACCCGGCACAGCTCGAGGGCCTCTCACGAATGGGCATCGACCCCGCGATGCTCCAGCAGATGATGGCTCAGATGCAGGCCGCCTTCGCGCAGCCCGGCGCCGGCGACGGCATCGACTGGAGCGCCGCGAAGACGCAGGCGCTGCACCTGTCGAACAAGGACGGCCTGAGCATCGCGGCATCCGAGCGCACGGAGTTCGACCAGGCGTTCGCTCTCGCGACCCTCTGGCTGAGCGAGGCGACGACGATCTCCGAGCTGTCCGCACCGCCGGTTGCGATCACCCGCGGCGACTGGGTGGAGCAGACCCTCCCGGTCTGGCAGGAACTCGCCGAGCCCGTCGCGGACTCGATCGCGGGGGCCCTGACCGCCGCGATCGGCGAGCAGACGCCCGAGGAGATGCGCCAGCTCGTCGCGGGCGCCGGGGCGTTCATGCGTCGCATCGGCGGGTCCCTCTTCGCCGCCCAGCTCGGCGGGGTGATCGGACGGCTCTCCCTCGAAGTGGTCTCCGGAGGCGACGTCGGGATCCCGGTCATGCCCGACGGGGTCGCGGCGATCCTGCCGCAGAACTTCGCCGACTTCGGCCGCGACCTCGATGTCACCGACGACCAGCTCGCCCTCTATCTCGCCACCCGCGAGCTCGCCCACGCGCGCCTGTTCCGCCACGCGCGGTGGCTGCGACTGCACGTGATCTCGCAGGTGACGGAGTTCGCCCGCGGCATCCACGTCGACACGTCGGCGTTCGAGGATCTCGCGGCGCGCTTCGACCCCTCCCAGCCGGAGGAGCTGCGCGCCCTCATCGAATCGGGGGCGCTCCTCCCCCAGCGCACCGAGACGCAGGAGGCGGCCCTCGGGCGCCTGGAGAACCTCCTCGCGACGATCGAGGGCTGGGTGGATGTCGTCACCGCCGATGCCACCGCGCGCCTTCCCGAGTCCGCGAAGATCGCCGAAGCCGTCCGCCGCCGCCGCGCTGTGGGGGGCCCCGCAGAGCAGGCGATGGCCTCGCTCGTGGGCCTGGAGCTGCGCCCCCGGCGCCTGCGGGAAGCCGCGGCGATGTGGCGCGCGGTGACGGATGCCGTGGGCAGCGCCGAGCGCGACGGCCTGTGGGACTACCCCGACCTCATGCCGACCGCCGAGGACATCGACGACCCGCAGGCTCTCGTGGCGCGGCTGCGTGCCCGGGCCGCCGGCGAAGCGCCTCCGCGCGACGCCTTCGACGACGCTCTGGACGAGCTGCTCGCGCAGGCGGCCGAGGGGGACACCCCGGGCGAGGCGCCCGGGGACGGCCGGGACGGCCCGGACGACCGGGAGGACCCGCGACCGGTCTGACCGGTCCCCCTGTGGACAGTTGACCCGCCCGCCCGCGCGGGGCGGCAGGATCGGCGCATGCTCCGACTCGCGCCGTCCCGCCCGCCGCTCTGGCGCACCCCGTCCTCCCTCCAGCTCGGCGTGGACGGCGAGGTGCGGCTCGAGGACGTGACGCCGTGGCAGGAGCGCCTCCTCCATGCGCTCGGAGACGGCATTCCCGACGCCATGCTCGCCCCGCTCGCGCGAAGCCTGGGCGCCGCCCCGGCGGATGCCGAGGCCTTCGTCGCGCAGATCGCCCCGGCGCTCGTCCCCGTGGCACCGCCGCGCCTGGCCGTGCAGGTGCAGCTGCCGATCGACATCGCGTTCGCGGAGGCGGACGCCCTCGCCCGCGGGTGGAGCGCGGCGGGGGTCGATCCCGTGCGCACCGTCCGCTGGGCTCCGGAGGATCCCGACCCGACCCTCCCGCTCATCGTGGTGGCCGATCGCCTGCTCGACCCGCGTCAGGCCGCCGCGCTCATGGCCGCGGACATCACCCATCTCCCGATCGAGGTGGCGGGAGACCGCGCCGAGGTCGGGCCGGTCGTCGTCCCCGGGGCGACAGCATGCCTGTCCTGCCGGCACGCGCGGCGCACCGAGGCGGACGAGCAATGGCCTCTCCTGGCCGCGCAGCTCCTCGGTCGCGAACGCATCCGCACCGATACCGCGATCCTGCTCGAGGCGGCCCTCCTGGCGGCACGGCTCCTCCGCGGCGCGCCGGGGACCGACCCCCGCGCGTCGCTCTCGGTGACGATCAGCTCCGCGGACGCCCGGCGGACGTGGCACGTGCACCGGCCGCACGTGCGGTGTCTGTGTCTCTCGCCCCTGGACCGATCTCCTGGAGGAAGCGCGAGCGCTCCCGGGGCCGAGGCCGCCCGGCCGTTCCCCCGCTCCGCGCCCACGACAGCGACAGGGATCGCGCGGCCCGCGTGACGCCGACGTAGGCCAGCCGGCGCTCCTCGTCGATGGCGTCGAACCCCGTCGCGTAGGAGATCGGCAGGAGTCCCTCGCTCATCCCGATGAGATGCACGTGGTCCCACTCCAAGCCCTTGGCCGCGTGCAGCGTCGCGAGAGTGACGGTGCGCAGCGCCGGCTCGTGCTGCGCACGGCCCCGCGCCATGAGCTCGTCGGTGAACGCCCGGAGAGTCGTCCCCGCGGGCGCCTCCTCGGCGAGGCGCAGCACCGCGGCGCGCGCCTCCCAGGCATCGCGCAGCGCCCCGCCCGCCGGTGGCGGATCGTCGCTGAGCCCGAGGCCGCGCAGGATGTCGCGCACGGTCGCGAGGAAGGAGGTCTCGATGGGCGCGACCGTCGCGGCACGCAGGGCCATGACGGCCTGCCGCACCTCGGGGAGGTCGAAGAAGCGGCGTCCGCCGAGGACCGACGAGGGGATCCCGCGCGCGGCGAGGGCCGCGAGCAGCGGCGCGGACTGGGCGTTCGCACGATAGAGCACGGCGATCGCGTGCGGGGAGATCCCCGCTTCGATCTGGGCGGCGATCGCCGCGGCGACCCCGCCCGCCTCGGCGGCGTCGTCGTCGTATGAGGTCACGGTGGGCGCGGGGCCGGACAGGCGCGGCGAGGAGAGCGCGAGCGCGCCGGGGCGGCCGCGCATGAGCGCGTTGGCGACGCCGAGGATCGCGGGGTCGGAGCGGTAGTTGCGCTCGAGGCGCACGATCTGGGCGTCTTCGTACCGCTGCCCGAACTCGAGCAGGTAGCGCGGGTCTGCGCCGGCGAACGAGTAGATCGTCTGGCTGGCGTCCCCCACGACGCAGATGTCGCGCCGCTCTCCGAGCCACAGCTCGAGGAGCCGGTGCTGCACGGGGGACACATCCTGGAACTCGTCGACCGTCAGGTGCCGATACTGCTCATGGACGGCCGCCGCGACGCGCGGCTCGGACTCGAGCATGCCCGCGCAGGCGAGGAGGACGTCCTCGAAGTCGAGCTGCCGGCGCTCGTCCTTGATCTTCTCGTACGCGCGCATGAGGTCGGCGACCTTGCCGGCGTCGAGGGTCCCGAGCCCCTGCGGGTGTGCCACGGCATCCTGATCGATCGTGCGCATCGCGACCTTCCGCCATTCGATGCGGCTCGCGACGTCGCGCAGGGTCGCGGCATCGAGGTGCAGACCCAGCCCGTCGGCGGCCTGGCCGAGCACACGCACCTTCTTGTCGACGATCGACGGGGCGGTGTCGCCTGCCAGCTGCGGCCAGAAGAAGTTCAGCTGCGCGAGGGCGGTCGCGTGGAAGGTGCGCGCGGCGACGCCCTCGACGCCCAGCGCGCGCAGCCGCCCGCGCATCTCCCCCGCCGCCTTCGCGGTGAAGGTGACCGCCATGACGCGGCCCGGCGAGTACGCGCCGGTGTCGACGCCGTGCGCGATGCGGTGGGTGATGACGCGGGTCTTGCCGGTGCCGGCGCCCGCGAGCACGCAGACGGGGCCGCGCAGGAGCGAGGCCGCCGCACGCTGCTGCTCGTCGAGGCCGGAGAGCGCGTCGTCGCTCACCGGTGCATCGCCGCCCAGTCCTCGATGAGAAGACGCGCGATCGATGCGGTGCCGGGAAGGGTGAACTCCACCGCATCGGCGTCGCGGAGTGCGGTTCGCAGCTCGTCGCGCGAGAACCACCGGGCATCGACGATCTCGACGCCGTCCGGCGCGGCGACCGCGCCCTCCTCCGCCCGCGCGTGGAAGCCGAGCATGAGCGAGCGGGGGTACGGCCACGCCTGAGAACCGCGGTAGCTGCTCGCGACGATGGTCACGCCCGCCTCCTCGGCGACCTCTCGGACGATCGTGGCCTCGAGCGACTCACCGGCCTCGACGAAGCCCGCGAACGTCGAGTACATGTTGCGCCCGGCCCAGAGGGCATTCCGGCCGAGCAGCAGCCGCTCGCCGTCGGCGGACGCGACGGCGACGATGACGGCGGGGTCGGTCCGCGGGAAGTGGTCGCGCCCGCAGGCGGGGCACTGCCGCGCCCATCCGCCCGAGCGCACGTCGGTGCGCGTGCCGCAGGCGGAGCAGAACGGGGCATCCACGTGCCAGCGGCCCAGGGCGACGGCTTCGACCATGAGCCCGGCCTCGACGGGGTCGAGGTCGCCGCCGACGACCCGGAGCGCGGCCCACTGAGCACCCGGAACGGCCGGCGCGAGGGCGGCCTCCTCCTCGGCGTCGATGACAGCGAGAAGGACCGCGGCGCCGTCGGCGTCGCGGCCGAGGAAGGCGCGAATCGCATCGGCGGGCACCGCGGCCGCCGGCACACGGGCGAGGCGGTCGCCGGATGCTGCGACGAGAGCACGATCGACGCTCACCGCGACGACGTGCGTCCCAGGATCGGCGGTGAGGCGCGCGATGAGACCGGGCTCCTCGCGCTCCGCAGCGGCGCGGTCGATCCCGGCGCGCGCCAGGGCGGGGGGCGGCGGGGTGTCGACACCGGTCATCCTGTACCTCTCTTGCCGGGCGTGGCGCGCGGGCGGACAGGCCGGCGCACACCTACCCTGGGGGCATGGCACGCTCCCCTCTCACTTTAGCCGCGTCGGTGACCTCAGCCCTGCCCCGCGTCGTGGTGACCGGCGTCAGCATCCTGAGCGAAGGCGCGTCCGGACGCTACGACAGCGCGATCGCCGAGCTCGAGGACGGCCGCCGCGTCGTGGTGCGCGTTCCCGTCGACGGCGAGGCCGAGGACGACCTGCGCGCCGAGGCCCGCGCGCTCACCGCGCTCACGGCGGGCGTCCGCGCCGTGCTGCCCTTCGGGGCGCCGGACGTCCTGGGCGAGACCTCGGTGGACGGGCGGCACACGCTCGTGCAGACGCTGCTGCCCGGCTATCGCGTCGACGCGGCGCATGTCCCGGCGGGGCGCGGCATCGCGACCGCGCTCGGCGCGGCGACCGCGCAGGTGCACGATCTCCCGGTGACGGTCGTCCGCGACGCCGGCCTGCCGATGCGCACCTCGACCGAGGTGCGTGCGGATGCCGAGCGGCTCCTCGACCGCGCCGAGGCGACCGGCGAGCTGCCGTTCGGGCTGCTGCGGCGCTGGAGCACGGCGCTCGCCTCCGACCCGCTGTGGCGCTTCGAGACGACGATCGTCCTCGGCGGCGTCGACCCGGCATCCTTCGTCTTCGAGGATGACGCGGACGGCGTGCCCGTCGTGACGGGCCTCCTCTCCTGGGGCGGGATCGGGGTGGGCGATCCCGCCGTCGA
The DNA here is from genome assembly GCF_018717645.1 of Microbacterium flavum. GTDB lineage: Bacteria > Actinomycetota > Actinomycetes > Actinomycetales > Microbacteriaceae > Microbacterium > Microbacterium flavum. The sequence continues at coordinate 187,631 of NZ_JAFLHG010000003.1, read as the reverse complement.
TCTGCGCTGGACCGCGTCGGCCCCCGAGGCGGTGGCCGATGTGTTCGACGCGTACTCCCGCGCCTCCCATCGCGCACCCGACCCCCAGCTCGCCGAGCGCGCGCGCCTGTACGCCGAGCTCGAGTTCGCGAACTGGCTCGTGCACGCCCACGCCGCAGGGTCGGCCGAGCTCGTCGCCGACGCCGTCTCGCTTCTCACCTCCCTCGACGAGAACGTCCGCGACCAGCCGGCCGTCGCGCACGAGGCCGTGACGGTCGACGACGCGATCGCGGCCAGCGCGCGCGTCCCCGCGGGTCTCAGCGGCCCCGTGGACACGTCGATGCACACCGATACCTTCGACGCCGACACCCTGGCGAGCTTCCTCGAGGAGGAGGCCGCCCGCGGTGGGGCGGCCGACCCGGACGCCACCGCGCCGATCGAGCTGTCCGGGTGGACCGGTCTGGCCGCAGAGGACAGCGGCCCCATCGGCGGCGATGCCGCGGGTGCCTCGACCGAAGCCGACGACGCGCGCGACGACGACCCGGACGAGGCGGCGCGCAATGCGCTGCGCCGGTGGACCGGCACCGCCTGAGGCGATGAGGCGGGGCGATCCTCTCAGCCCCGGACGATGAGCCCGTCCGCGACGTAGAACAGGGCGACGTCGATCTCGCTCTCGGGGATGCCGGAACGCGCGTGGTACGCGCGGCGGTACAGCTGGAGCTGGAGGAGCCGCTCGCTCCGCTCGGCATCCGTGCGCGGGGGACGCCCCGTCTTCCAGTCGACGATCTCGATGCGCTCGCCACGACGGTAGACGGCGTCGAGCTTGCAGATCGCGATGTGCGGGCGCCCATCGGGCAGAAGGTCCTCCAGCACGACGTCGATCTCCACCTCGACCTCGAGAGGCTGGAGGGTCGCCCACTCGGAGGCGAGGAAGCGCTCCTTCAACCCCGCCAGGGCGGCCTCGTCGGCAGCGGCGAACCCCGAGCCCGCGTCGCCGTCGTCCGGGTCCGCCTCCCACAGCGCGCCGTCGACGACATCACCCGATCCCGTGAGCCCGGACCGCTGCTCGACCCACGCGTGGAAGAGGGTGCCGAGGCGCGTCTGGCGGTACGGCCGTTCGGGCATCGGGAGGGCCAGCGCTGCGACCGCCCCGTCGTAGTCCGCCACGAAATCCTTGTAGCGCGACGCCGCCAGGCGCGTCGGCGCCGTCCCGGCAACGCGTCGGGAGCGTTCCGCGCGCTCGGCGAGGAGGAGGCGGGCGTCACGCGACGGCGATGCCGGCGGCTCGGCCTGTGCCGCGCGGACACGCTCCGCCGCGCCGAGGACGGCAGCCCGCCGCGCGCCGAGCGGATCGATCGGCCACGCGAGGAGGCGGCGCCGATCGAGGAACGGGTTCTCGCCGGGATCCTCCGGGGCATCGATCGCGGTGCCCTGCGCGTCCGCGATCTCCGACAGGAAGGGGCTGGGCCTCCGGGCGGTCTTCGTACCCGACCAGGCCGACCCCGTCACGAGGAGGCGATCGCGCGCCCGGGTGACCGCGACGTAGGCGAGGCGCCGCTCCTCGTCGAGCTGCCGGTCCTTCAGCTCCTGCGCGAAGACCTCCAGCGCGGCGCGCAGATCCTGCTGGGTGGGGGCCTCCGCACTCCCCCACGCGAGCCGGGGCAGCCAATCCCGGTCTCCACGGAACGGGTAGGGCAGCGTGCCGAAGCGCAGCCACCCGAGCCCGTCGCGCGGCTTCGCGGGGAGCTCTTCCACGACGCAGCGGACGACCGCGACGGCATCCCACTCCAGCCCCTTCGATCCGTGGATCGTGAGCAGCTGCACCACGTCATCCTCGGGCGGCTCGGTGCGCGGCGCGAATTCGTCGGCACGCTCGGCCCGGTCGAGCCAGGCGAGCAGGGCCGTGAGCGACCCGCTGTCGTCCGTCGCGAGGAAGCCCTGCAGCTCGTCGACGAACGCCCGCAGCTGGTCCCCGGCGATCCGCGCGGGCCCTCGGCTCTCGTTCGCGGCGAGTTCGATGTCGAGGCGCAGCTCGGCCTCGATGAGGCGGACGAGCTCCGGGATCGGCAGCGATGCGGCGCGGCGCAGCCCCGCGAAGACGGCGGATGCCTCACGCAGCCGCGCGCGCCCCGCCGGGGTGAACGAGTCGAGCCAGCCGTGGTCATCGCTCTGCCGCCCGAGGAAGTCGAGAGCGTCGATGAGGGAGGCGCTCTCGTCTCCGGAACGGCGCAGCTGCGCGACCACCTCGGCGTCGAGAGCCTGCAGCGCGGAGTCGGAGCGGCCGAGCCGCCGAGCGAGCGTCGCGAGGGCGCGGAGGTCCGCGAGTCCCACGGCGAACCGGGGACCTTCGAGGAGGCGGATGAGCGCGGAGCCGGACCGCGGATCGCTGATCACGCGGATCGCCGCGACCACGTCGACGACCTCGGGGGTGGAGAGCAGTCCGCCGAGCCCGAGGATCCGGTGCGGGATGCCGGCCCGCCCGAGCGCCTCGGCGAAGCGCAGCATGTGCTTCTTCGCCCGGAACAGGATCGCGCCCGTCGTCTCGCGTCCGTGAGCCGCGCGGTCGCCGCGCACCGCGGCGAACCACTGCGCGACGCGCTCCGCCTCGGCATCCACGTCGTTCTCATACGCGATCTCGACGAGGCCCTCGGGAGCGTCGGGACGCGGCGTGAGCTCCCCGACGGCGACCGGCGTGCGGGAGGCGAGGGGGGCGAGGACGGCGTTCGCGGCATCCAGCACCCGCTCGCTGTTGCGCCAGCTGGTCAGGAGCGAGAACCGCAGCGCCGGCGGGGCGCCCGGGCCTGTGAAGGCTGAGGCGAAGGCGCCGAGGTTCCCCGCGCTCGCGCCGCGCCATCCGTAGATCGACTGGTGCGGATCGCCCACCGCCATGACCGCGGCTCCGCGGAACACCTCGGCGAGCAGATCGCTCTGGACGACCGAGGTGTCCTGGTACTCGTCGAGCAGCACGACGCGGTAGCGCCGCCGCAGCTCCTCGGCCACCGACGGGTGGGAGCGGACCACCTCCAGCGCGCCGGCGACCTGATCGGAGAAGTCGATGAGGCCGCGACGGCGCTTCTCCGCCGCGTAGGCGCGAGCGAGCACGGCGAGCTGAGGAAGCCACGACACCGGCGCCACCGCGTCGCGGACGGGCGCGAGCGGGCCGCTGCCCCGCTGCGACGGGCGGTCGAGCACCTCCGCGAGACGCGCGGCGAAGGCAGCGACGTCGTCCAGGTCGGCGAGGTTGTCGACCGCGTCGCGGGCGAACCGGAGTGCGGCGTCGATGATCGTGGACGGTCGGCGATCGATCGTCTCGAGGCCGGGGTCGTCGCCGTCGTGGACCACGCGGCGCATCAGCAGCCATGCGGCCGACTCGCTCAGCACGACGGACTCGGGATCGCGCCCGATGCGGACGGCGTTCTCACGCACGAGCTGGTCGGCGAAGCTGTTGTAGGTCGCGACCGTCGGCCGGTCCAGCAGCGCGTCCGCGTCGGCGGGCGCCGCAGACGGGGTGGACAGCGCGGCATCCGACAGCGCAGCATCCGCCGCCAGACGCTCGAGCGCCACGCGGCGGGCATCCGCGGCGTGGCGGGCGTCGGGGCTCTCGCGCTCGATGCGACCGAACACCTCGAGCTCGCCGCGGCGGTACAGGTCCTCCAGCCGCGGCAGGAGGCCGCTGCGCTCGAACTCGGCGAGACGCGCGAGCCGCCGCTGGATGCGCTCGGCGAGCTCGCCCGCGGCCTTCCGGGTGAAGGTCAGCCCGAGGATCTCGTCGCGGCGGACGAGGCCGTTCGCCACGACCCAGACGACGCGGCCGGACATCGTCTCCGTCTTGCCGCTGCCCGCCCCCGCGACGACGAGGGTCGGTGACAGCGGCGCGGAGATCACGGCGGACTGCTCGGGCGTGGGCGGGAACTGCCCGAGCGCCGCCGCGATGGCTTCGGGCGAGAGGAGGGCGAGCGCGGACATCGTGTCGGGCATCGTCATGAGGCGCTCACCGCTCCGATCGTGTGGATGCGGCAGAGGCCGTGCGTGTGGTCGTCGCGGCAGTGCGCCTCATACGGGGCGAGGAACGCGCGGCCGCCCATCACGTGCACCGCCTCCGTGATCGTGCCCAGGAACTCGGCACGGGTCTCCTCGTCGAACGGCCGCTGCGCCGGCGTCGCATAGGGCGCGGTGCGGGTCTGCTTCAGGACGAGCAGCTTCGCGCCGCCGGACGGGCGACCGGATGCCGCGGGGATCGCGCCCTGCTCATGGGCGAGCTGGTACGCGCTCAGCTGCGGGTTCTGGGCCGCGGCAGCGGGCCCGGTCGCCTGCGACCGCCCGGTCTTGAGGTCGACGATGACCACCGTCCCCTCGGCGGTCATCTCGACGCGGTCGATCGTGCCGCTCACGACGGCGGGCTGCACGGCGCCCTCCACCGGGAGGCTCAGCTCGAAATGCGGCTCGGCACCCAGGAGCGTGGTCCCGGCAGACGCGGCATCGCGCAGATACCGGCTGAGGCGGCGGATGAGGTCCCGCGCCCGCGTGCGTTCGGTGCGCTCGATCCACGCGGCCTCGAACTCGAGCTCCCCCCACCGCGACTCGACCGCAGCCCAGAGCTCCGCCTCGTCGGCGCCGTCGGCATGCTCGAGCGCGGCATGGATGAGGGTGCCGAGGCCGGCGCCGACGCTCCCGCTGTCCCCGCCGAGGTCGCCGATCACCCAATCGAGCTGGCATTCCCCGATCGCCTCGAGCTTCGACGGGGACACGCGCGCCGCCTCGACGTCCAGGTCGTACAGCGGTCCGTCGCTCGAGGCGGACGCGACGCCGTACCACTGGTCGGGGTCGGCGCCGGCGACGTCCGCCGCGGCGAGGAGGGCCAGCTGGCGCGCCGCGTCCGACCGGGCGGCCGCGGGCGCGCGCGGATCGGTGAGGGTACGACGGTGGAGTGCGACGAGACCGCGGAGGGAGAGCGGGTGCTCCGCCGACCGGGGCGCAGGCCCGGGCTCGGGCAGGAACTCGAACAGCGCGCTGGGCCCGGTGTCGTCGTCGTCGACCGCGGTCACGATGAGGCGCGTGCGGGCGCGGGTGAGCGCCCGGACGAAGAGGCGCAGTTCGTCGTGCAGCACGCCGCGCCGCAGGTCGCGCGCATCCTGCGGGTCCTCCTCGCCGGCCGAGGCGAGGCGCCACGTGTCGAAGAGTCCGCCGCGGGTGCGGAGGTTCGGCCACACCCCGTCCTGCACGCCCGCGATGACGACCGTGTCGAACTCGACGCCGATTGCGGCGGCGGGGGTGAGGACCGGCACGACTCCGGTGGGCGCCGCAGACGCGAGACGGTCCTCGGCCACATCCGATTGCAGCACGCCGCGCACGAAGGCGAGCGCGGAGGTGCCGTCGGCGCGTTCGCCGTGGCGCTTCGCGGCCTGGAACAGCGCGACCACCGCGCCGAGATCGCGTCGTGCGCGATCGGCGAGCGGTCCGGTCCCCGATGCCGCCTCGCGCCACGAGCGCTCCCAGCCCGAGCGCTCCCACGCGGTCCAGAGCAGCTCGTGCGCGGTCGCTCCCGCGTGAAGGAGCGAGCGGAGCTCGGCGAGCGTCCGGGCGATGCGCGCCGCGCGCCGCCCCTCCCGCGTATCGATCAGCTCGAATTCGATCGGGTGGGCGAGTCCGGATGCCACGAGCTCGCGCGCGCTCGGCGTGGGAGGCGGAGCGGCCGCCGGGGCGTCGGCGGCGGCATCCTGCGACACGCGGAGCGCCTCGTGGCGCAGCGCGGTGCGCAGGCGCCGCAGCTCGACCGCATCGAGTCCGCCGCTGCGGAGCACCTCGAGCGCGTCGTCGGGGCTCACCTCCGCGCGGGCGGCGATGTCGATGAGGAGGAGGAGGTCCCGCACGGCGCGCGTCTCGCCGAGGGTCCGGCCCTGCCCGCTCGTGGTGGGGACATCGCGGGCGGCCAGCTCGGCCTCGAGCGCGGCGACCTGGCGGCTGTCGTGGGCGATGACGGCGCACTCCTCCCACGCGACACCGTCGAGGACGTGACGCTCGCGGAGCAGACGCGCGATCGTGTCGTATTCTTCGCCCGACGAGCGCAGGGCGAAGGTGCGCAGGGCGTCCTCGGACGGCAGGAGCGTCGACGCCGGGCCGGGGCGGCTCACATGGCCCGGGGCAGGCGGGCGTCGGTGGGCGACGACGCCGGCGACGCCGATCCGCGAGGTGATCTCCGCGGCGAGGGCCCGGAGCTCGGGCATCCCCCGGTGTCCGCCGTCGAGCACGTGGACCGGCCCGCCGGCCGCCAGCCGGGCGAAGTTCTCCGGACGGGCGCCGCGGAACGAGCCCGACGCGATGTCCGGGTCACCGAAGGCGAGCACCGCGATGCCCGCGGCGCGGCAGGCCTCGAGCAGTTCGACCCCGCCGAGGGTGAGCTCCTGCGCGTCGTCGACCAGGAGCACCCGCGGTCGTGCGCCCGCCGCCCCGTCGAGGCCGCCGGGCTCTCCCCTAGCCTGTGCGCGCAGGAGCGCCTCGGCCTCGCGCACCAGGCCGGCCGCATCGCGGTGCGCCCCCCGCATCCGCGCGCGCACCGCGAGGTAGTCGTCGGCGAAGGAGGCGAGGGCGACCCACACCTCGCGCCCGTGCCGGTCTCCGAGCTCGGCGAGACGCGCCGGCGGGATGCCGAGGGTCGTGCACTCGGCGAGGAACGCCCGCAGCTCCGCGCGGAACCCGCTCGTGGCGCGCACGGCGGCGCCGAGCCAGCTCGGCCAGCGGCGCTGCCCCTGGACGCCGTCCTCGGCCTCGTCCTCGGCATCCCCGTCGAGAAGGTCCTGGACGATGCGGTCCTCGTCCGGGCCGGTGAGAAGCTGTGGCGGCTCGGCGCCCCGCCGAACGGCGTCGGCGCGCACGAACCCGTACGCGAACGCCGCGACCGAGCGTGCGAGCGGCCCCGGCGTCGCGATCCGCACGGCGAGGGCCAGCCGGTCGCGGAGGGCCGTCGCGCTCTGGCGGGTCGGGGTGAGGACGAGCACGTCCTCGGGCGCGAGGCCGCCCTGCAGGAGCGCCGAGACGCGCTCCACGATCGCCGTCGTCTTGCCCGACCCGGCCGCGCCGACGACGACCCCCGACGCATCCGCCGGGAGCGAGACGACAGCCTTCTGGGCGGGGTCGAGCAGCATGCCTCCACGCTATCCGGCGCTGCGGACACCGCGTTCGCGCAGAGCGAGCGCGGCGAGCCCCCACGGCGCGGCTCGCCCCCCGCGCGGTGTCGTAGAGTCGAGATGCGCCCGTCGTCCGGGCCGGGAAGGCAGTCATCGTGGAGATCCGCATCGGCATCGCGAACACCGCTCGCGAGCTCAGCTTCGAATCCGCTCAGTCGGCGGATGCCGTCTCGTCAGCCGTCACCACGGCACTGGAGTCCGGCCAGAGCGCCGTGAGCTTCGCCGATGTCAAGGGCAACACCTACATCGTCCCCACGGCCGGGATCGCCTTCGTCGAGGTGGGCACCGAGGAGTCCCGCCGCGTCGGCTTCGTGGCCTGAGAGTGGACATCCTCCTCGCCTTCATCTTCGGCGGAACCGCCGGAGCGGTCCTGCACTTCCTGATGCCGGGGCGCACCTCGCGGGGGACGGCTCTCGCGCCGGTGCTGGGAGCGGCCGTGGGCGGGCTCACCTGGATGATCTTCACGTGGGCCGGCGTCACGACGACGAGTCCCTGGATCTGGATCGTCTCGATCCTCACGCCCCTGGCGGTCGTGCCGGTCGTCCTGGCGATCCTCACGCGCTCGCGCGCGACCCACGACGCCCGCGAGCGCGTACGCCTGCGGATCTCCTGACGCGGGGGCGGGATGCCGCAGCTCAGGCGTCGAGGCCCATCGCGGCCATCCGCCGCGAGTGCGCGCCCAGCAGGTCGGTGAAGACGGGCTCCACCCGCTTCTCCTCGGCGGCGTCGAGCGTCTGCGGCCGCAGCGCGCCGCGCGCGATCAGCAGCGTGTCGCCGACCAGGCGCCTCCCCCAGAGCGACAGGAGGTCACGCCACTGCTCGTCAGCGGCGATGGCGTCGGTGATGAGCTGCACGAGCGCCTGACGGTCGTCGTCGGCGTGCAGGATCTGGGCGACGCGGTTTCCGGTCGCGCCGTAGCTCGCGGACAGGGACAGGTAGAAGTCGTCGAGCATCCCCGCCGTGATGTGCACCGAGAGCATCGTCTCGAGGTGGCGCGCGCCGTGCGTCGCACGCCGGAACGCGTCGAGCGGTTCGCGGAACGGCAGCATGACGTCCAGGGGATCATCGCCGCGCTCGCGGATGACACCGACGAGCTGCTGGTGCTTGAAGAGCGCGGCGCCCGCGGCACGGGAGATCGACTCCTTGTGGGAGAGCTCCGGCGTCGGCGCGATGAGCTCGCTGAGCGTCTCGAAGTAGCCCAGCTGCAGATACGCCGCCTGCCCGAGGAACGTGTCGATCGAGGGCGCGAGCTCCTCGAAGTCGACGCGGTTGACGTCGCCGAAGTCGCCCCGGGAGCGCACCTTCAGCGTGCGGGGGGCAGCGCGATCACGCTTCCAGGGCCAGGTCACCACGGCTACAGCCTAGGCGTCCGCGTGCCCCGCGAGCGATCCGGACGGGCTCCGCTAGGCTGGTCGGGTCCCGGCGACGGATCGGGACCACCGCGCCTGTGGCTGAGTGAAGGGCGTGGACTCCCTCACCCGGCGGCCTCTCACCGCCAGACAGGCACGTATCGTGACGACATTCGCAGATATGGGCGTCGACGCCGACATCGTCGAAGCGCTCGCTTCCAAAGGCATCGTGGATGCCTTCCCCATCCAGGAGCAGACGATCCCCCTCGGCCTTCCCGGCCAGGACATCATCGGCCAGGCCAAGACCGGCACGGGCAAGACATTCGGTTTCGGCATCCCCGTGGTCCAGCGCCTCGGCCTCGACCCGGCTCCGGGCGTCAAGGCGCTCATCGTCGTTCCCACGCGCGAGCTCGCCGTCCAGGTCTACGAGGACATGGACATGCTCACCTCGAACCGCTCCACGAGCGTCGTCGCCATCTACGGCGGAAAGGCGTACGAGGGCCAGATCGACCAGCTGAAGGCCGGTGCGCAGATCGTCGTCGGCACGCCGGGCCGCCTCATCGACCTGAACAACCAGCGCCTGCTCGACCTGTCGCACGCGACGGAGGTCGTGCTGGACGAGGCCGACAAGATGCTCGACCTCGGCTTCCTCCCCGACATCGAGAAGATCTTCCAGAAGGTGTCGCAGGTGCGGCACACGATGCTCTACTCCGCGACGATGCCCGGCCCGATCGTCGCCCTCGCGCGTCGGTTCATGTCGAACCCGATCCACATCCGCGCGACCGATCCCGACGAGGGCCTCACGCAGGCGAACATCAAGCACCTCGTCTACCGCGCCCACTCGCTGGACAAGGACGAGGTCATCGCCCGCATCCTGCAGGCCGAGGGCCGCGGCAAGACGGTCGTCTTCACCCGCACCAAGCGCGCGGCGCAGAAGCTCGTCGACGAGCTGAACGACCGCGGCTTCAACGCGGGCGCCGTCCACGGCGACATGAGCCAGGAGGCGCGCGAGCGCTCGATGGCCGGCTTCAAGGCCGGAAAGAAGGACGTGCTCATCGCCACCGACGTCGCCGCGCGCGGCATCGACGTCGACGACGTCACCCACGTGATCAACCACACGATCCCCGACGACGAGAAGACCTACCTCCACCGCGTCGGACGCACCGGCCGCGCCGGCAAGACCGGCATCGCCGTGACGTTCGTCGACTGGGACGACCTGCACAAGTGGGCACTCATCAACCGCGCCCTCGACTTCGGCCAGCCCGAGCCCATGGAGACCTACTCCTCGAGCCCGCACCTGTTCGAGGATCTCGACATCCCCGCCGGCACGAAGGGCCGGATCGGCAAGGCGCCGAAGACCGACACGGTGCGCACGCAGCGCACCGCCCGGCCCGAGCGGGCGGCCGATGCCGCCGCCGAAGGCACGGATGAGGGCGGCACCCGCCGTCGCCGCCGGCGTCGCTCGGCCGACACCCCCGTCGGGTCCACCTTCGCCGAGGGCGCGCCGGCCGATGCGGCAGCGTCGGATGCCACGGCATCCGCCGACGCCGACCGGGGCACCGATGGGGCCGGGACCCACGACGGCGCCGGCAAGGAGCACCACGACGGCAAGCCCGCACCGGCCCGTCGCCGTCGTCGCCGCCGCGGCGGCCCCGGCGGCACCCCCGCCGCTGCCGCCGGGGTCTGAGGCCTTCGCGAGCCGCTACGCCGCGTCCGGGCCGCCCTCACGCAGACCGTCCCCCGGGTGGCGGCTCGGGCTGACGGCCGGGCGCGTCGGGGACAGGCCGGGCGCGCGCGGCGGGTAGACGAACGTGACGAGCACGACCGACACGATCATCAGAAGGAACCAGGACACGAGCTTCGTGGCTGACACGGGGTGCCACCCGTCCAGCTGGTCCGGGTACAGCCACGCGCCTGCCCACGTCGCGATGTTCTCCGCGAGGTAGATGAACGTCGCGACGCCCGCGTAGACGAGCAGGAGCGGCAGCCGGATCGTCCGCCGCCAGACACGGGCGTGCATCACGGTCGGAAGCCAGAGCACGATCACGAGGGCCAGGAGCACCCACCGCGCATCCCACAGGACGTGGTGGGTGAAGAAGTTCGCGTAGATCGCCGCCGCGACGGCCGCGGTGATCCAGCGACGCGGGTAGCGCGCGAACGTCAGATCGAACAGTCGGTACACCCGCACCATGTACGACCCGACGGCCGCGTACATGAACCCGCTGAAGAGCGGGACGCCGCCGATGCGCAGGACGCCCTCCGCCGCGTAGGACCACGACCCGACGTCCGTCTTGAACAGCTCCATCGCGGTACCCGTGAGATGGAACAGGACGATCACCCACAGCTCCCGCCCCGTCTCGAGACGGAAGGCGAGCATCGCGGCCTGGATCAGAACGGCGCTGATCGTGAGCGCGTCGTTGCGCGCCAGGGGTGCGTCATCGGGCCACCACAGCCGAGCCGCCACGATGACCAGGAGCAGCGCCGCACCGAAGACGCACGCCCACGCCTGCTTGAGCAGGAAGACGCCGACCTCCACTGCGCTCGCCCGCGCCCCACGGACAGGCGCGCCCCGCAGCAGCCGGTGGGCGACGTCGTCGATGCGGCGCTCGAGCCGGGTGGGTTGCTGCACCCGAACACGCTAGTGGCCCCGCGAGCCCTACGCTGGACGCGACGGCATCCGCCGCATCCGCGTCATCGAAAGGCACATCATGCGATTCATCGAGGACGCCGTGGTCGAGTACCACGGCTTCTGGGGTTCATTCTGGGACCTCGTCTGGTGGTTCCTCGCCGTTTTCATCTTCGTCGCCTACCTGATGGCGCTCTTCTCGATCATCGGCGACATCTTCCGCGACCGGAACCTCGCCGGCGGGTGGAAGGCCGTGTGGCTCTTCTTCCTGATCTTCTTCCCGATCGTCACGGCGCTCGTCTACCTCATCGCGCGCGGTCGCGGCATGGGTGAGCGCCAGGCATCGGCGGTCAAGCAGTACCAGACCGCGCAGGACGATTACATCAAGCACGTCGCCGGGACGAATCCGTCCGACCAGATCGCGCAGGCCAAGTCCCTGCTCGATGCGGGGACGATCACGCCTGCCGAGTTCGAGGCGCTGAAGGCGAAGGCCCTCGCCTGACCCGACTCCCCCCGCGCAGCGCCCTCGTCCCCGCCTCTCAGGCGTAGACGGGGGCGCTTCCGCTTCCCCGGTCGATGATGCGCTGCACCATCTCATCGCTCGTCGTATGCTCCCCCGGCTGATTCGGCTTCCCCAGTCCGTGGTAGTCGCTCGAGCCGGTCGCGATGAGGTCCCGCTCGCGCACGAGAGCGCGGAGCGTCCCGAGAGCGGGCTCGTGGTTCTCCCGGTGGCCGAGCTCGAACCCCGCGAGGCCGGCCGCGAGCATCGCGTCGATGACGGCCCCCGGCAGAAGCCCGCCCCGCCCCGCCGGGTGGGCGATGATCGGCACCCCGCCGGCATCCGTGATCGCGGCGACGGCCGTCACCGGATCCGGAGCGTAGAGCGAGACGTAATAGTCGCTTCCCGGGCTGAGGATGCCGGCGAACGCCTCGCCGCGGTCGGCGACGTGCCCCTTCGCGACGAGCGCGTCGGCGAGGTGCGGGCGGCCGACCGTGGCGCCGACGGCGGTCTGATCCAGCACGTCCGCCCAGTCGAAGTCGTAGTCCCGAGCGATGCGGCCCGCCATCTCGCGCGCCCGCGTCAGTCGCGAGGAGCGGATGCGGTCGGTGAGGGCGCGCAGGGCCGCGGCATCCGGGTCGAACAGGTAGGCGAGGACGTGCACACTCCGCCATTCGTACCGCGCGGACAGCTCCATCCCCGGGAGGAACGTCATGCCCAGGGACGTCGCGCTCTCGGCGGCCTCCGCCCACCCCGACGACGTGTCGTGGTCGGTGAGCGCGATGGTCCGGAGCCCGGCCGCATGGCAGGATGCCACGACCTGCGCCGGCGGCTCGGTGCCGTCGGAGTGGTCCGAGTGCAGATGCAGATCGCTCGGTCCGCGGAATCTCCTGGCCATGCTTCGAGGGTAGCCTCCGCTCCCGCAACTCCCAGGCTTCGCACGTAGAGTCGATCCGTGCTGCGCCTGCTCGGACTCCTTGTCACCGCGCTCGCCGCGATCGCGGCCGCGATCGTCACGTGGCCGCAGTTCTTCCGACTCGAGCGCACGTTCCCGTTCGCGCAGATCGTCTCGCTGCGGTTTCCCGTCATCCTCGCCTTCGGCGCGGTCTTCGTCCTCGCGCTGCTGCTGTGCCTCGCCCGGCCCGTCCGCGCCTTCGCCGCCTCGCTGGCGATCGTGGCCCTGCTCGGAGGCGTCGCGAACGGTGCCATCCTGCTCACCCGCGGCACGGGCCCGGGCACCCTTCCCGAGCAGACGGACGCCTCGATCCGCGTGATGACGTGGAACACCGCGGGCAACGCGACGGATGCGGATCTGATCGCCCAGACCGCGGTGGCGATGCAGGCGCAGATCGTCGCCCTCCCCGAGACGACGATCGAGACCGGCGAGGCGGTCGCGATCGCGATGCGCGAGATGGGATCGCCGATGTGGGCGCACCACGAGGACTTCGGCGAGCGGGAGGACTACCCCGACTGGGCGTCCAACTCGACCACTCTGCTCATCTCCCCCGACCTCGGCGGCTACTCGGTCGTCGAGTCCGACGCGGACGGCGCCACGAACACGTCTCAGGTGCCGACCGTCGTCGCGATGCCCGTCGACGGCGAGGGCCCCGTCGTCATCGCGGTGCACGCCGTGGCGCCGCGCCAGAGCTTCATGGACGACTGGCGCAGCGACCTGGAATGGCTGGCCGACCAGTGCGGCGACGGCGACGTCATCATGGCCGGCGACTTCAACGCGACCGTCGATCACATGTCACGGCTCGGGGTGGACGGGGCCGACCTCGGCCACTGCCGGGATGCCGCGGTCGCGACCGGCACCGGAGGGGCGGGCACGTGGTCGACGGCCTGGCCTCCGCTCGTCGGGACGCCCATCGACCACGTCCTGACGACGGATGCCTGGGTCGCCACCGGCTCCGTCGTCCTCACCTCGCTCGATGACAGCGGCAGCGACCACCGCCCGCTCGTCGTGCAGCTCGAGCCGGCCTCGCCCTGATCGCCCACTCCCCCGCACCGGCGGAGTGGGAGACTGGAGTCATGAGCACGAACGAGAGCGACACGATCGCACCGGAGGCCCCTTCCCTCGAGGCGCCCGCAGAGAACCTGAACCGCAAGCAGCCGTTCCCGCAGGGGTTCCTCGACACCATCTCGACCGGGTGGGCGGACCGCCCCGACCAGGCGCCCCCGGCGCGCGACCAGGCACCGTTCGCCGCCCGTCGTCGCGATGCCCTGTCGGCCGCATTCCCGGGCGCCCGCCTCGTCGTGCCCGCAGGCTCGTACAAGCAGCGGTCGAACGACACCGACTACCCGTTCCGCGCGCACTCCGCCTTCGCGCACCTGACCGGGTGGGCCAGCGATGCGGTGCCCGACTCCGTGCTCGTGTTCGAGCCCACCGGGGCGGAGGGCCACGACGCCACCCTGTATCTCCGCGAGCGCGCGGACCGCACGACACCCGAGTTCTACGCGGATGCGGCGATCGGCGAGTTCTGGATCGGCCCCCGTCCCTCTCTCGCGGGCGTCGCCTCCGATCTCGGCGTCGCGACGGCGCACCTCGATGCGTTCGAGCCCCGCGAGGGGGACCTCGTACTCGACGAGCACGAGGAGCTCACGCGCGTCGTATCGGAGCTGCGGCTCGTCAAGGACGAGTACGAGATCGCGCAGATGCGACTCGCGGTCGAGGTCACCGCGCGCGGGTTCGACGACATCGTCGCGGACCTCCCGCGGATCATCGACACCCCCCGAGGCGAGCGCGCGGTCGAGGGGATCTTCCACCACCGTGCACGCGTCGAAGGGAACGGCGAGGGGTACGACACCATCGCAGCCTCCGGCCCGCACGCCTGCTATCTGCACTGGACGCGCAACGACGGCGCCGTCGTCCCCGGTGACCTCATCCTGATCGATGCCGGCGTCGAGGTCGACAGCCTCTACACCGCCGACATCACCCGCACCCTCCCGGTCTCGGGCACGTTCACCGACGTGCAGCGCAAGGTCTACGAGACGGTGCGCGAGGCGGCGGATGCCGCGTTCGCCGTCGCGAAGCCGGGCGTGCGCTTCCGCGCGATCCACGAGGCGGCGATGGCGGTCATCGCCCGGCGCACGGCCGAGTGGGGACTCCTGCCGGTGACCGCCGACGAGGCGCTCGACGCCGACCGAGGAGGTCAGCACCGCCGGTACATGGTCCACGGCACGAGCCACCACCTCGGCATCGACGTCCACGACTGCGCGCAGGCGCGCCGGGAGATGTACTACGACGGCATCCTGGAGCCGGGGATGGTCTTCACGATCGAGCCCGGTCTGTACTTCCAGATCGACGACCTCACCGTCCCGGAGGAGTATCGGGGCATCGGCGTCCGGATCGAAGATGACGTGCTCGTGACCGCGGACGGCGTGGAGAACCTCTCCGCCGCGATCCCGCGCACCGCCGATGAGATCGAGGCCTGGATCGCGCGGCTCGCGTCCTGACACGAGAGCGGGTGGTCGGCGGCGCGGCAGCGGTCAGATCCGGGCTCGCAGCCACGGGAGCACGGATGCCGCGACGTCGCCGCCCACCTCTTCGGGCGCCCGACGGGCGCCGGCGACCTCGAACGAGTGGCCCCCTCCGGGGATCCAGACGATCTCGGCGTCCGGGCTCGTCGCCACGGCGGCCGTGAAGTCGTCCGTCGGCTGGATGAACGGGTCGGCGCCGCCCTCGACGAACAGCTGCGGCGCGGGCACCCGGGCGAGGTGCTCGCCCCGGGTCCGCCCGGGCACGCCCGGCGGGTGGAACGGGTAGCCGAGGTAGACGAGCCCGGCAGGGGCGATGAGGCCGTCGGCCGCGGCCAGCGACGCCATCCGGCCGCCATAGGACTTGCCCGCCGCAACCCAGGCGTCCTGCGGCCGCACGCGGGCGACCTCCGTCGCGACGGCGGCCCACGTCGCGACGGCGTGGGCGGCCGGCCCCGGCATCCGGCGCCCCGCCTCGGCGTACGGGAAGGAGAAGCGCACGGTTGCGAAGCCTGCGGCGCGCAGCGCACCGGCGAACCCGACGAGGAAGGGATGGTCCATTCCCGCGCCCGCACCGTGTGCGAGCACGACCACGCCTCCGGCATCCGCCGCGGGCTCCTCCCACGCGAGAGTGACCGTCGCCTCCCCCCGCGGGAGAGGGACGGCCAGCCGGGTCACGGCCGGGTCACGCGCGGGGAGTGCCGCCGGCATCGGGTCCACCGGGCTGCGGCAGCTCCGGCCCGGGTGCGGGCGGAGCGGCCGGGGACGGTGCCGGGTCCACCCGCTCGCCGTACTGCGGCGGCGTGGACAGATCGACCGGAGCCGGTGCCGGTGCGACGGGGGCGCTGGTGCGACCGACGACCTCGCGCGCACGGTGGATGCTCGACGGGAGCACGGTGACCTCGTAGCGGTCGGCCAGCACCTGCGTGACCGACGTGTAGTCCCGGCGGCGGCGCAGGAGGGCGTAGGAGACGAGGCTCAGGAGCATCCCGATCGCGATGCCGACGAACATGACCCCGATGAACAGCTGGATCGCCGCCCCGGGCGTGCCGAGCACGAAGATGGCGGAGAAGAGCAGGCCCAGCAGGATGCCGTTGATCGCTCCCGATCGCGCGGCGGCCGCGTACCCGAGCTTGCCGGTCACCGTCTCGATCGAGCGCAGCCCGTGCCCGACGATCTGGATGTCGCGGGCGGGGATGTCGGACTGGATGAGCTGGGACACGGCCTGCTGGGCACCCTGGTACGTCGCGAAGTCGGCGATCTTCTCGCCGTGCTCGACCGGGGTTCCGCCCAACATGCTCATCGCTCCATCTTGTCACGCGGCGTCCCTGTCCCGCCGCCGCGTCGGCTCGGAGAGGCGGACTACGCTGGTGTGGTGAGTACGCAGAGGGTTTTCGTGGCACGCCTGGTCGGCTGCACCGTCTTCGACCCCTCCGGCGACAGGCTCGGCAAGGTCCGGGATGTCGTCGTCATCTACCGCAAAGACGATCCGCCGCGTGTCGTCGGGCTCGTGGTCGAGATCCCCGGGCGGCGGCACGTCTTCCTGTCCATCGGGCGGGTCACCTCCATCCAGACCGGCCAGGTCATCACGACCGGTCTCATCAACGTCCGCCGCTTCCAGCAGCGCGGCGGCGAGGTGCGGGTCATGACCGAGCTCCTCGGCCGCCGGGTGTACTTCGCCGACGGGTCCGGCGAGGCCGTCATCGAGGACGTCGCCATCGAGCGCAACCGCCTCGGCGAGTGGGACATCGGCCAGCTGTTCCTCCGCAAGCCGAAGACCTCCGCATCCCCGTTCGCGAAGGGGTCGACGACGTTCGCCGACTGGCAGGACGTCCGCGAGCAGCAGGTCCCGGGTGAGGCGCAGTCGGCGGAGCAGCTCGTCGCCACCTACTCCGAGCTGAAGGCCGCCGACCTCGCCAACACCCTTCTCGACCTTCCCGACGAGCGCCTCCTTGAAGTCGCCGAGGAGCTCAGCGACGATCGGCTCGCCGATGCCCTGGAGGAGATGCCCGAGGACGACCAGGTGCACATCCTCGAGGCCCTCGGCGAGGAGCGCGCCGCCGACATCCTCGACCAGATGGAGCCCGACGACGCGGCCGACGTCCTCGCCCAGCTCCCCGAGGAGCAGCGTGAAGAGCTCCTCGAGCTCATGGAGCCCGAAGAGGCCGAGGACGTCCGCGCCCTCCTGAAGTACGGGCCCGACACGGCGGGCGGACTCATGACGCCGGAGCCGATCGTGCTGTCGGCGGATGCCACCGTCGCGGAGGCGCTCGCCCTCATCCGGCGGCACGAACTGCACCCCGCACTGGCCGCGGCCGTCTTCGTGACCCTGCCGCCGTACGAGACGCCCACGGGCCGGCTCCTGGGGACGGTGCACTTCCAGCGGATGCTCCGCTACCCGCCGCACGAGCGCCTCGGCGCGATCATCGACGACACGGCGGACGCGGTGCCGGCCACCGCCTCCGCCGCAGAGGTGGCCCGCATGCTCGCGAGCTACAACCTCGTCTCGCTCCCCGTCGTCGACCAGGCGCACCGCCTTGTCGGCGCGGTCAGCGTCGACGACGTCCTGGACTACCTCCTGCCCGAGGACTGGCGCTCCCACGACGGTGACGACGCGATGCCGGTCGAGGGCGGGGCGCGGCGATGATGGCGCGGGCGTCTCGCGCGTCGCGGGCGAACCTCGAGGACCCGCGCGGCCGGGGCGGGGTGCTCACCCGCACGCCGCGCGCGCCGCAGCCTTCGCGCGACCGTTTCGGTCGCTTCACCGAGTGGATCGCCCGCGCCATGGGCACGCCGGCGTTCCTCCTCATCCTCAGCCTCTTCTGCGTCGCGTGGATCAGCTGGAACACCCTCGCCCCCGACGCGTGGCGTTTCGACTCGCAGACGTACGGCTTCACGGTGCTGACGCTCGTGCTCTCGCTGCAGGCGTCCTACGCCGCCCCGCTGATCCTGCTCGCCCAGAACCGGCAGGACGACCGCGACCGCGTGCAGATCGAGCAGGACCGCCAGCGCGCGGAGCGGAACCTCGCCGACACCGAGTACCTGGCGCGCGAGGTCGTCGCACTCCGGATGGCCCTGACTCACGTCTCGGACCAGGTCGTCACCCGCGACGTGCTGCGTCAGGAGCTCAAAGCCCTGCTCGAACACCTCGACGAGCACGCCGGAGACCGCCCCGGAGAGCGCGGCGCCGAGGCCTCCCCGGCGCGCGCCGCCGCCGAGCCGGCTTGATCATCGTGAGCCTCCAGGACGCCGTCGGCGCCGCCGTGGGCGCGGTGAGCGACCCCGAGCTGCGCCGCCCGCTCGCAGAGCTCGACATGGTCCGCGACGTCTCGGTCGACGGGGCGCAGGCCCGCATCGAGATCGCTCTCACGATCGTCGGCTGCCCGGCGTCGGATCGGATCGAACGCGAGGTACGGGACGCGGCGGCATCCGTCGACGGGATCGACGAGGTCGAGGTCGTCCTCGGGGTGATGTCACAGGCCGAGCGCGCCGCCCTCACCGAGCGGCTCCGCGGCGGGCGGACCCGCACCATGCCCTTCGGCCCCGACACCCTCACCCGCATCATCGCGGTCACGAGCGGCAAGGGTGGGGTCGGCAAGTCGACCCTCACCGCGAACCTCGCCGTCGCGCTCGCCGAACGGGGCCTGTCCGTCGGTCTCATCGACGCCGACGTCCATGGTTTCTCGATCCCCGCGCTCCTCGGTCTCACGGAGGCGGACGGGCTCCCCCCGCAGCCGACCCGCATCGACGACCTCATGCTGCCGCCCGTCGCGTACGGCGTGAAGACGATCTCGATCGGGATGTTCCTCCCGCGGGATCAGCCGGCGGCGGCGGTCGCCTGGCGGGGGCCCATGCTCCACCGCACGGTGCAGCAGTTCCTCACGGACGTGTTCTTCGGCGACCTCGACATCCTTCTCCTCGACATGCCGCCCGGGACCGGCGACATCGCGATCTCGGTGGGGCAGCTCCTCCCCCACGCGGAGGTCCTCGTCGTCACGACGCCGCAGACGGCGGCATCCGACGTCGCCGTCCGCAGCGGGCTCGTCGCCGGGCAGACGGGCCAGCGCGTCATCGGCGTCGTCGAGAACATGGCCGCGATGACGCTCCCGGACGGCTCCGTGCTCGACCTGTTCGGCTCCGGAGGCGGCGAGGCCGTCGCGCAGGCGCTCTCCCGCGCAGGCGCCGCAGCGGAGAGCATCGTGCCACTGCTCGGATCGGTCCCGCTCAGCGTCGGGCTCCGCCGCGGCGGCGACGAGGGCGTGCCCGTCGTCGTCCGCGATCCGGACGATCCGGCCGCACGCGCGATCGACGCCGTCGCGGATGCGCTCGTGCGCACGGCCGGGCGCCGCCTCGCCGGGCGCCGGCTCCCCGTCACGCCACGCTGACGCGCCGCGCCTCCCCGGTCGGTCGGGCGATCAGGTCGCCTCGGTGTCGTAGGGCACCACGGCGTCCGGGTCGAAGGCGGATGCCAGGGGCACCGCCGCGGTCGCGACGGCCGCCGCTCCCGCCGCCGCCGCCCGTACGCTCGGCACGGGGGCGTCATCGAGCAGCGCATCGCGGATGATGCGGCGCGGGTCGTACTGACGCGGGTCCAGACGGCTCCACTGCACGTCGTCGAAGTCCTCGCCCATCTCCTCCTTGACGCGCGTACGCGCGCCCGACAGCCATTCGCGCGTGCGCTTGGTCAGCCGGGCCAGACCTTCCGCGTAGCGCGGCAGCCGCTCCGGGCCGAGCAGGAGGGCGGCCACGATGAGCAGGAGGAGGAACTTCTCCATGTCGTAGCCGAAGAACATGACTCCAGGTTACCCGTGCGCCTCCCCGACGCGGCTCCGAACCGGCCGTACGCTGAGGACGAAGGAGCACTCATGGCTGAAGCAGATGCGATCCGTCGATTCGCCCTCGAGGCGACGATCGAGCCGGACGCCATCGAGCGCGCCCGCGCGCGGGCCGTCGAGATCGGCGCCGACCCGATCAGCGCCGCCGTCGGCGCGCAGATCGCCGTGCTCACAGCCGCCACCGCGGCCCTCAACATCGTCGAGATCGGCACCGGTGCGGGAGTGTCGGGCCTGTGGATGCTGCACGGCTCCCCCCGCGCGACGCTCACGACGATCGACAAGGAGCCGGAGCACCTCGCCGCCGCCCGCGCCGCGTTCACCGACGCGCGCATCGCGCCGGCGCGCGCCCGCTTCATCACGGGCCGAGCCGCCGACGTGCTCCCCCGCATGAACGAGGCCTCCTACGACATCGTCCTGGTGGATGCCGATCCGGAGGGCGTCATCGAATACGTCGAACACGGCCTGCGGCTCGTGCGCGCGGGCGGCACCGTCCTCGTGCCGCGTGTGCTGGCGGGCGGAGGCGTCGCCGACCCCGTGCGCCGCGACGCGGTCACCACCGCGTACCGCTCGCTCATCCAGGAGACGCAGTCCTCCCCCGCCGTCCTCGGCGCCCTGTCGATCGTCGGCGAGGGCCTGCTGCAGCTGACGACGGTTCCGGCCGACCAACGCTGACCAGCGGCGAAAGGCCCCGGGGAACGCCCCCCGGAAACGCCGCACGGCCGGTCCGAAGACCGGCCGTGCATACGGATATCGCGCGTCAGGCTGCGCCGACGACCCCACCGAGGACGCCGTGGAGTTCCTTCGCCTCGTCATCGTTGACGGAGACGACCAGACGGCCACCACCTTCGAGGGGAACGCGCACGATGATGAGGCGCCCCTCCTTCACGGCCTCCATAGGTCCGTCTCCGGTACGCGGCTTCATGGCTGCCATGGCAGACTCCTTTTGCTCTTCGGACAACACTGAGAGTTTACCGGTACTGCGCGACACTCGCGCTCACGCCCCGGATGTCGGGGCATGCGGATCGGGGGATCGCGGCCTCAGGGGATCTGAGTGAACGTCGTTCCCTGGACGAGCATCTGATCGATCCAGCACCACTGCAGGAGGACGCACACGGCGAGGACGGCGACCCGCCAGGCGGTGCGCCGCGGCACGGCGAGCGCTCCGGCGAGCGGGGCGAGCGGGAGGAGCAGCCGGAAGATGCTCGACTGCGGGAAGAAGACGAGCAGCAGGTAGAGCGCGTAGCTGGCCGACCACAGGCGGATCTCGATCCCGAGGCGCCGGACGCGCGGATCGAACAGCAGCGCCGCCGCGAACGCCGCCACGAGGACCGCCAACGCGACGTATCCGCCCCACTCCGGGAGCCCCCAGATCCGGAACCAGATCGCGGATGCCTGCACGAATCCCTGGAAGGGGACGAACCCGCCCTCGTCGTCCCCCGTCCATCCGCGGCGCCAGGAGAGCTCGGTCTCCAGGTACGCCTGCGGGTCGCCGGTGACCCAGCCCGCGATCATCTGCCAGGCGAAGCCGAGGACCACCGCGAGGGCACCCGCGCACACGATGTGGACGATGTCGATCGTCGGGAGCGGATCGACACGACGGCGCGCCCAGCGCACGATCCCATAGGCGCCGAGCATCAGCGCGAAGGCGAGGATGCCGGGGCGGGTGAAGCCGAGGAGCGGCAGGAGCAGGTACAGCCACGCGAACCGGCGTCGGACGACGACGAGGAGAGCGAGGAACAGCCAGAGGAGGAAGAGGCTCTCGGCGTAGCCCATCTGGAAGAGGGCGGCGAGGGGCCCCGCGGCGACGAACGCCACACCCCAGAGCGCCGCGCGGTCGCCGATCCCCGCGCGGAGCAGGTGGAAGAGCACGAGGCAGGCGAGGTAGCCCGCGACGAGCGCGACGATGATCGCGGCGAGCGGGTACTGCCCTCCGAGGATCACGGACAGCGCGCGGGAGAGGGCCGGATACAGCGGCATGAAGGCCCAGGCGTTCTGGGTGACGTTCCCCGCGGCATCCAGCGGCAGGTCGCTCGGGTACCCGGCCGTCCCCACGACCCAATACCACTGGCCATCCCATCTCATCGACAGGGAGCCGATCGTGGCCGCGGTCCCGGTGGCGCGGCTCGCGATCTCGGCGCCGACGAGGAGGAAGACCGTCGTGATGATCCGGGCGGCGATGTAGATCGCGGCGATCGCGACGGCGGGGCGCAGCACCATCCGATGCGCCCCGATCGCGACCGCCACGCGCCCGCCGGTGGGCGCCGGCCCGATCGGGTCGCCCGAGAGGGCGCCGGTCACGACGCGGTCAGCCACGCACGCAGGCCCTGCTCGACGGCTTCGATCTGCGCGTAGGAGACCTGCTCCTCGTCGTGGTGGGCCAGGCTCGGGTTCCCCGGGCCGTAGTTGACGGCGGGCACGCCCATCGCGGCGAAGCGGGCGACGTCGGTCCACCCGTACTTCGGGCGGGGCTCCGCACCCACCGCGGCGAGGAACTCCTGCGCGAGCGGCGCGTCGAGACCCGGGCGGGCGCCGGCGGCCCCGTCGACGACCTCGACCTCGAAACCCTCGAGCACACGGCGCACGTGCTCCTCCGCTTCGGCCAGGGAGCGGCTCGGTGCGAAGCGGAAGTTGATCTCGACCTCGCAGAGGTCCGGGATGACGTTGCCGGCGACGCCGCCCGAGATCCGCACCGCGTTCAGACCCTCCCGGTAGACGAGGCCGTCGACGGCGATCTCCCGCGGACGGTATTCGGCGAGGCGGGAGAGGATCGGCGCGGCACGGTGGATCGCGTTCTCGCCCATCCACGCGCGCGCGCTGTGCGCACGGACGCCGTGCGTGCGGACGACGGCGCGGAGCGTGCCGTTGCAGCCGCCCTCCACCTGTCCGTCGGACGGTTCGCCGAGGATCGCGAAGTCGCCCGCGAACAGGTCGGGGCGCGTACGGGCGAGGCGTGTGAGGCCGTTGAGGTCCGAGTCCACCTCCTCGTTGTCGTACCACATCCACGTGATGTCGACCCGGGGGGCGACGAGCTCGGCGGCGAGCTTCAGCTGAACGGCGGTGCCGCTCTTCATATCCACCGTGCCGCGACCCCACAGGTATCGCTCGCCGTCGACCGTCACGTCGCGGGTGGGGACGTTGCCGTTGATGGGCACGGTGTCGATGTGCCCCGCGATCACGACCCGCTGGCTCCGCCCGAGGCCCGTGCGCGCGACGATCGTGTTCCCGTCCCGGTGGACGTCGAGGTGGGCGAGCGGCGCGATCTCCGCGTAGATGGCATCGGCGAGCTCCGCCTCCTCCCCCGAGACGCTCGCGATGTCGCAGATCGCTCGCGTGAGGTCGACGGAACCGATGCTGAGGTCGAGGCGCGCCATGGCGTCGAGTCTAGCCAGCCGCCCCGATGACCCGACCCGCGCCTCCGGCCCGACTCCGACTCTCGGTTCGGGGTCGCGCCACCGCGCCACTACCCTGGAACGATGACCGAACAGCGTTGGATCTGGGGCGCGGGCCTCGCCACCACGGCCGCAGACGGCACCGTCCTGGACACCTGGTTCCCCTCGCCTGCCGTCGGCCGCGCGCCGCAGGATGCGGACACCTCGGCCCTCGACGCCCAGGCCGGACCCGACGAGAGGCGCGACGTCACCGTCGAGGTCGTCATCGTGGAGATCGACCTCGACGCCCCGCCGCAGGCGACGAGCGACGCGTACCTGCGCCTGCACGCCCTGTCGCACCTGCTCGTCCTGCCGAACGAGGTGAACCTCGCGGGCATCTTCGCGCACCTGCCGAACGTCGCCTGGACGGGCGCCGGCCCGGTCCACCCGGACGCGTTCGCCCGCCTGCGCCCGCAGCTGCAGCGCGCCGGCATCCAGCTCCAGGGCCTCGACAAGTTCCCGCGGCTGACGGACTACGTCGTCCCGGCGGGGGTGCGGATCGCGGATGCCTCGCGCGTGCGTCTCGGCGCCCACCTCGCGCCGGGGACGACCGTCATGCACGAGGGCTTCGTGAACTTCAACGCCGGCACCCTCGGCGCCTCGATGGTCGAGGGACGGATCTCCCAGGGGGTCACGGTCGGCGACGGCTCCGACATCGGCGGCGGCGCGTCCATCATGGGGACGCTCTCCGGCGGGGGCGCGCACCGCGTGTCGATCGGCTCGCGGACCCTCCTGGGCGCGAATGCGGGCATCGGCATCTCCCTCGGCGACGACTGCATCGTCGAGGCGGGCCTGTATGTCACGGCCGGCTCGAAGATCGTCCTCCCGAACGAGAGCCCGCTGCACGACGGCTCCCGTCCGATCGTCAAGGGCGCCCAGCTGTCGGGTCAGAACGGCATCCTCTTCCGCCGCAACTCCCTCTCCGGGGCGATCGAGGCCGTCCGCCGCGAGGGCGTCGGTGTGACCCTCAACGAGGCCCTCCACGCCTGACGAATCCCCGCCGGACCTCCCGGATCAGGACGAGAGCAGCGACAGGATGCCCGTCCACAGGCACTGGAACACGAGCATCCCGAGGCTGTAGCCGATCGCGGCGCGCAGGATCTCCGACTCGCGCCCCGACAGCCCGACGGCGCCCGCCGCGATCGCGATCGACTGCGGCGAGATCACCTTCGCCGTCGTCCCTCCCGCCGTGTTGCCGGCGACCAGGAGCGCCGGATCGACCGCGATCCGTTCCGCCGTCGCGACCTGCAGCGGAGCGAACAGCGTGTTGTTGTTGACCACCGAGCCCGTGAGGAAGACGCCGATCCATCCGATGATCGGTGCGATCCACGGGAAGACCGGTCCGACCGCGGCCAGGGCGCTTCCCATCGACACCGATCCGCCGGAGAAGTTCGCGATGTTCGCCAGCACGAGGATGATCGTGATCAGCAGGAGCGCCTGCCAGAGCTCGCGGATCGTCGCGCGCAGCGTCGCCCAGAGCTGCCGGGCCTGCAGGCGGGGCGTGGTCCAGAAGGTCACGAGAACGGCGAGCAGGATCGCCGTGCCGGTCGCGTTCACCGGCGTGAAGGCCCACGCCGCCGCGACGACATCGCCCTTCGCGTTCGCGATGACGCCGGTGAGCCCCGGCACCGGCACCGTCAGCACGGCGGCCGCGAGCGGCCCGTCCGGGGCGAACAGGGCCTTGAAGGCCGGCAGGCTCCAGATCAGGATGAACGCCGTGAGGATGTAGAACGGGCTCCACGCGACGAGCACCTCGCGCGGGGAGTGGCGTTCGATGACCGGCACCTCCCCGCCGCCCTCGCGGAAGATGCGGGCGGGCTGCCACACGCGCCCGAGCAGGAAGAGGGCGACCATCGCCCCGAGCCCCGCCCCGAGATCCGCGAGCTCCGGGCCGAGGAACCACAACACACCGGCCTGGACGCCGCTGAACACGATCGTCACGATGAGGGTGGCGGGCCACGTCTCGCGGAGCCCGCGCCATCCGTCGAGGATGACGACCAGCAGGAACGGGATCAGCAGCGTGAGCGGCTGGAGGATCAGCACCATCGCGCGCGAGAGCTCGTGGACGTCGATGCCGCTGACCTGGGCCCCCACGATGACCGGGATGCCGATCGCCCCGTAGGCGCCGGCGCCCGCGTTGGCGACGAGCGAGATCATCGCGGCCTTCACCGGACGGAAGCCGAGCTGGACCAGGAGTGCGGCGCAGATCGCGATCGGCACGCCGAAGCCCGCCGCGCCCTCCAGGAACCCGCCGAACGCGAAGCTGATCAGGAGCACCTGGATGCGCTGGTCGGGCGAGATGCCCGCGATGGACGAGCGCACGACATCGAAGCGACCGCTCTCGACGGCGATCTTGTAGAGCCAGACCGCCATGACGATGATGTACGCGATGGGCCAGAGGGCCGTGAGGAGCCCGAGGAGCCCGGCGCCGGCGACGTGCTCCGCCGGCATCCCGAACGCCCACAGCGCGACGACGATCTGCGCGCCGAGGGCGATGAGCCCCGCCCACAGGCCCTTGAGCCGGAAGACGACGAGCGAGATCAGGAAGACGAGGATCGGGACGGCCGCCACGAGGGCGGAGAGCCATAAGGCCCCGAGGGGATCGGTCGTCGCAGCCCACATGGTCGTCTCCGCTCGTGCGTCTGCGAGTCACCCTAGCGGCAAGCTACGCTCGGGGGCATGAGCGAGCGGATGCCGAAGAAGGCCTACGAGCGCGAGCTGAAGGCGCTCCAGGCGCAGCTCGTCGACATGCAGGCGTGGGTGCAGTCCACGGGCGCACGGGTCGTGGTGATCTTCGAGGGGCGGGACGCCGCAGGCAAGGGATCGACCATCAGCCGGGTCTCGCAGTACCTGAATCCGCGCGTCGCGCGGGTGGTGGCCCTCCCGACGCCCACCGAGCGCGAGAAGTCGCAGTGGTACTTCCAGCGCTACGTCGCGCACCTGCCCGCCGCGGGCGAGATCGTCCTGATGGACCGCTCCTGGTACAACCGCGCGGGCGTCGAGCACGTCATGGGCTACTGCACGAACATGGAGTACCACCGGTTCCTGCATCAGGCGCCCATCTTCGAACGGATGCTGGTCGAAGACGGCATCCTGCTTCTGAAGTACTGGTTCAGCGTGTCGGACATCGAGCAGGAGAAGCGGTTCCGCTCTCGCAACGAGGACCCGATGCGGCGGTGGAAGCTCTCCCCCAACGACGTCCTGTCGATCACCAAGTGGGAGGACTATTCGCGCGCGAAGGACACGATGTTCGTTCACACCGACATCCCCGAGGCGCGGTGGTTCGAGGTCGACAACGAGGACAAGCGCCGCGGCCGGATCAACATGATCCATCACCTGCTGTCGCAGATCCCCTACACACCGGTCGAGCGCGATCCGATCGAGATCCCGCCTCGCCCGGCATCCGGGGGCTACGAGCGTCCACCGCGCGAGCTGCAGAACTACGTGCCCGACTACGCCGCTGAGGTCATCGCGCACGGCGCCTGATCGCACCGTCGGAGCACACCACCAGAATCGGAGAACAGCACCAGAATCGGATGCCGCGGCCCGGACTCTCCGATTCTGCGCGCGTTCTCCGATTCCGGTGCGCCAGGCAGGCTCATTGGCCACGCCGCCAGGGGCCCTCGGGCGCGTCCGCGCGCCAGTGCACACGGGGGCCCTCGACCTCGCGCACGAGACCGGTCAGCCAGTACGTCTCATCGGGGCCCCACCCGCCGATGACGCTCGAGTACTCGGCGTCGACGACGATCTCGCGCGTCGCGGCGGTGAGGTAGGCCCAGCCGGTGAGGTGCACGGCATCCCAGTCCTCGGCGACGCGCCCCCAATCCGGAAGCAGCCAGCGCCCCTCGCGACCCGTCACGCGATACCAGTCGTGGCGGCGGCTCGCGGTCACCTCCCGCGGGTAGGCGCCGCACAGGTGCGCCCACTCCGCGGCACCGCGGATCTCGTACGTCTGTCCGGCGCCGCGCACCGGCACGGCGACGGCGCGCGTCCAGCCGAAGCCGTCTTCCACGTAGGGGATGCCGGCGGGCAGGCCCGGCGCATCGGGCACGCGGGTCAGCCCCTCCGGGAGCTCACCGGTGGTGTGCGGAGCACCCCAGGGGTGCGACCACCACGCGCCGCTGAAGGCCGCCGTCACGTCCGCCGGACGCTCGCGGCGCGCCCGCGACTCGTCCTCGGCAGCGTCCGTGCTCCAGCGCCCCGCGGCTGCGGGCGCCGGATCGAACGGCGCACCGTCGCCGGAGGGGTCGAACTCGACCGCCCATTGCGACGCGGTCCGGTCCCGGCGCCACCATGCGGCGTCGGGGTGCGCGTCGAGCCACGCCGCCGCCTCCGTCAGCGCCGCCCTCACATCGGGGTCGGCGGCGACGATGTCCATGCCGTCCGGCGCCTGCCAGTACCGCGCCGAGTCGACACCGCGGAGCAGCGCCGCCGCGAGCGCCTCGCCGTCGGGAGCGAGCGGCCCGAGCTCCCGGGCGGCGCGGATCGCCTGCGCGAGCTGCGACAGCGTCGCAGACTCGGGCGCGGCATCCGCCTCGTCGCCGGCACCATCGGTCTGGCCGGCATCCCCCGGTGCGGTGAACGTCAGTCGGGTGATCGCGGCCCCGGCATCCATATCGGCCTGATATGCCAGCTCGAACAGCGCGCGCCGTGCGTCCTCCGACAGCAGGGCGGTCACCAGTTCAAGCACCACCCTCCGGCCGCGCGGACCGGCGCACAGGTTCTCGCTCATCCGTTCAGCGTGGCACAACCCCCGCCGCAGCCGTCGACCCGTTCCCGACCTCATCGCCGCCGGAGAACACGCACAGGATCGGATGCCGCGAGCCGTGTTCTCCGAATTCGCTGCAGTTTTCCGAATCGAATGCGGCGGATGGCGGGGTCAGAGGCCGGGGTAGTTCCGCTCCGGGGCGCCCACGTACAGCTGCTGGGGACGGCCGATCTTGGTCTGCGGGTCGTTCTGCATCTCGGTCCAGTGCGCCAGCCAGCCGGGCAGGCGACCGATCGCGAACAGCGGCGTGAACATCCGCGTCGGGAAGCCCATCGCCTTGTAGATGACGCCGGTGTAGAAGTCGACGTTCGGGTAGAGGCGACGCTCCTTGAAGTAGTCGTCGCTGAGAGCGACCTCTTCGAGCTCCTTGGCCAGGTCGAGCAGCGGGTCATGGACGCCCAGCTCGGCGAGCACCTCGTCGGCCGACTCCTTCACGAGCTTGGCGCGGGGGTCGAAGTTCTTGTAGACGCGGTGCCCGAAGCCCATGAGCTTCACCCCGTCCTCCTTGTTCTTCACGCGCTCGACGAAGCGCTGCACGCTCTCACCCGAATCGCGGATGCGCGCGAGCATGTCGAGGACGGCCTCGTTGGCGCCGCCGTGGAGGGGACCGTAGAGGGCGTTGATGCCCGCGGAGATCGACGAGAACTGGTTCGCACCCGTCGAGCCGACGAGGCGCACGGTCGAGGTCGAGGCATTCTGCTCGTGATCCTCGTGCAGGATGAGGAGGCGCTCGAGGGCCCGCGACGTGACGGGGTTGACCTCGTACACCTCGGCGAGGTTGCCGAAGTTCAGCTTCAGGAAGTTGTCGACGAAGCTCAGCGAGTTGTCCGGGTACAGGAACGCGTGGCCGATCGACTTCTTGTGCGCGTAGGCCGCGATCACCGGAAGCTTCGCGAGGAGGCGGATCGTGTTGAGCTCGACGTGCTCGGGGTTGTTCGGGTCGGACTGGCCCTCGTAGTAGGTCGACAGGGCGGCTGTCGCCGCCGACAGCACCGACATCGGGTGCGCGGTGTGCGGCAGCGATGAGAAGAAGCGCTTGAGGTCCTCGTGCAGCAGCGTGTGATGACGGATCTTGTCGTCCCACTCGGCGAGCTGGTCCGCGGTGGGCAGCTCGCCGTAGAGCAGCAGCCAGGCCACCTCGAGGTAGGTGCTGTTCTTCGCGAGCTGCTCGATCGGGTAGCCGCGGTAGCGGAGGATGCCCTCGTCACCGTCGATGAAGGTGATCGCGGACTTCGTGGCCGCCGTGTTGACGAACCCGTAATCCAGGGCGGTGTGGCCCGTCTGCTTCGTGAACGAGGCGAAGTCCACACTCGGGACCCCCTCGGTGCCCGAGAGAATCGGCAGCTGAGCGGTCCGCTCTCCGACGGTGACGGTCGCGGTCTGGGGGTTGCCCGTGTCGCTCACGAAGCCTCCTTGCAGTCGTCTGGGGGTCTTGTACAGCCTACTGGCCGCGCGGGCCTACTCCGATCCCCGCCAAAGGATCGTCGAATGGACCGGAGGAAACCTACAGTCAGCGCAGGCGCTCCGCCGCGGCGGCGATCCGTTCGTCGGTCGCCGTCAGAGAGAAGCGGACATGCTGCGGAAAGTGCTCGCCGTAGAAGTGCCCGGGGCCGGCGAGGATGCCGCGCTCGGCGAGGCGACCCATCGTGACCCAGGCGTCCTCCCCCTCCGTCGCCCACAGGTAGAGCCCGCCCTCCGAGTGATCGATGCGGAAGCCGGCGGCCTCCAGCGCCGGCTTCAGCACGCCGCGACGCGCCCGGTAGCGGTCCCGCTGCACTGCGACGTGCGCGTCGTCGCCGAGAGCTGCGGTCATGGCTGCCTGCACGGGCGCGGGGAGCATGAGCCCGAGGTGCTTGCGCGCGGTCGTGAGGCGCGCGACGATCTCGCGGTCGCCCGCGAGGAAGGCGGCTCGGTACCCCGCGAGGTTCGACTGCTTGCTGAGCGAGTACACCGAGAGGATGCCACGGCGGGACCCGTCGGTCACCCGCGGGTCGAGGACGCTCGGAACCGGCTCACTCCCCCATGGACCGTCCCAGCCGAGCTCGGCGTAGCACTCGTCCGAGGCGATGACGGCGCCCAGCTCCCGGGCCCGCGCGACGGCCGCGCGCAGCTCCGCCACACCGAGCACGCGCCCGTCCGGGTTCCCCGGCGAGTTGATCCAGACGAGCTTCGTGCCCTCGGGCCACTGCGCGGGATCGTCGGATGCCACCGGCGTCGCTCCGACGAGCTTCGCGCCCACGGCGTAGGTCGGGTAGGCCGCGCGGGGGTGGACGACGACATCCCCTGCGCCGAGGTCGAGGAGGAGGGGAAGGAGGGCCACGAGCTCTTTCGAGCCGACGGTGGGCAGCACGTCGTCGACTCCGAGGCCCGGGACTCCGCGACGGCGGGCGTACCAGGCGGCGATCGCTTCGCGGAGGGCCGGCGTGCCGACCGTCTGCGGGTAGGCGTGCGCATCGGTCGCCGAGCGCAGGGCCTCCGCGACGACGTCCGGCGTGGGGTCGACGGGCGACCCGATCGACAGGTCGACGAGGCCGCCGGGATGCTCGGCGGCACGGCGCGCGTACGGGGCGACGGCATCCCAGGGGTAGTCGTCGAGGTCGCGGACGGCCACCGGGGCTCAGTGCTCCTGCGGAGGAAGGGCGGAGATGACGGGGTGATCCTTCGCGATGACGCCGACCTTGGCGGCGCCGCCGGGCGAGCCGATGTCGTCGAAGAACTCCACGTTGGCCGTGTAGTAGTCCTGCCACTCGTCGGGCAGGTCGTCTTCGTAGTAGATCGCCTCGACCGGGCAGACCGGCTCGCAGGCACCGCAGTCCACGCACTCATCGGGATGGATGTAGAGCGAGCGCTCACCCTCGTAGATGCAGTCGACGGGGCATTCGTCGATGCAGGCTCGGTCCTTCACATCCACGCACGGCAGGGCGATCACATACGTCACACCCCGAGTCTAGTTCGTGGCGTCGTCCTCGGTCGCCGCGTCCGACACACTCCGCCTCGAAGGGCCGCGCCGCGCATCACTCGGAAGGCTCGGCCACCCGACGATGATGGCCGCCACGAGGGGCACGGCGATCGTCCAGATGATCCCGGTGGACACCTGTCCGCCCGCCGGGGCGGGGACGACGATCGAGCCGCCGGGGCCCTTGCCGGAGAAGACGAGGGTCGCGATCATCGCTCCGAGGCCGGTCGCCAGCGCCGTCCACCGGTCGGACGTGAGCGTCCGCACCGCGAGGAGGAGCGCCGCGACGCCGACGATCGCGATCACGAGGCCGAGCGGGAGCACTCCCCACGTCGCCGCCTGCCCGATCGTGCCGGCGACGCCGTAGACCAGGCCGATGACGAGGGCGACGGCCCAGGTGGCCACGCGCGTCCAAGAGAATCCCACACGGGGAGTCTAGGCTCAGGCGGCGATCCCCCACATCCGCAGGAGCGCCGCCACGAGCGCGCCGGAGGCAACCACCACGAGGAACGGAGCCCGGACGGCGAGCAGCCCCGCGGCCACGATGAGGGCGGGGACCCGGGCATCCATCACGATCTGCTGCCCGACGCCGAGAGTCTGCACGGCGACGAGCGCGCCCAGCAGCGCGACGGTGAGGAGGTCGACGATCCGCGAGGGCGCCGGGGCCGCGAACCACCGCGGCGGGATCACGTGGCCCAGCGCCTTGAGCGCGACGCAGAGGAGGGATGCCGCGAGCACCGCAGTCCAGAGCGAGGGATCCGGGGTCACGCGGCATCCCTCCGCCCGAGCCAGTTCGTCCAGCCGACGATCACGGCGACAGCCGCGGCGACGAGCACCGGGATGCCGGGGAGGAGCACGGGCGTGAGCACCGCGGCGACCACGGCGGCCGCGACGCCGACGGCGATCGCCTGCCGCTGCGACAGACGCGGCCAGAGCAGAGCGAGGAATGCGGCGGCCGCGGCGGCGTCCAGCCCGTACTGGCGCGGGTCGCCGAGGACGTCCCCGAGGAGGGCACCCAGGAGCGTCGTGAGGTTCCAGCCGAGGTAGATGCCGATGCCGGTGACCCAGAAGCCGATCCGGCGGGCGCGCGGCTCGGCGTGGGCGAGGGCCACCGCGGTGGACTCGTCGATCGTGAAGTGCGGAGCCAGGATGCGCGTCTGCGGACCGGTGCCGATGAGGGGCGCCATCCGCAGCCCGTACGCGACGTTGCGGACGCCGAGGAGCCCCGCCGACGCGATCGCCGCCGGCGCCGCGGCGAGGCCCCCGGCGCCGATCACACCGATGAAGGCGAACTGCGACCCGCCCGTGAACATGACGAGGCTCAGCACGCAGGTCTGCCACACGTCCAGACCGGAGGCCACCGACAGCGCTCCGAAGGACACGCCGTAGGCGCTCGTGGCGAGCGCCACGCCGAGACCCTCCCGCCAGGCGCGGCGCTCGGCGGCGCTCCGTTCGGTGTCGTCGGCCATGACCTCATCATCGCGATCCCCCGGACGTTCGTCAAACCGAACGATCGTTTGTGATAATGAACGATATGGACGCTCTCGGACCCCGGATCTCCCGCGCGCTACGGCGCGAACGCGACCGCGCCGGCCTGAGCGCCGCGGAGCTCGCCCGCCGCGCGGGGGTCGGCAAGGCGACGGTGTCGCAGCTCGAATCGGGCGCGGCGAACCCGAGCGTCGAGACCCTGTGGGCGATCGCGACCGCTCTGGGCGTGCCCTTCTCCGTCTTCGTCGACGAGCCGGAGGACGCGCCCACCGTGATCCGCGCGGGCCAGGGCGGCGGCATCCGGGCCGCGGACGCACCTTACGAGGCGCTGCTGCTGGCCGCCGGGGCACCGCACTCGCGGAGCGATCTCTATCTCGTGTGCGCAGAGCCGGGCCGACCCCACGCCTCGGCGCCGCACTCGGCGGGCACGATCGAGCACGTCGTCATCGTCTCGGGCGCCGCCCTCGCCGGCCCGTCCGATGCCCCGGTCGAGCTCGGCCCGGGCGATTACATCCGCTACCGGGGCGACGCCCCCCACCTCTTCGAGGCGCTCCGCCCCGGCACCAGGGCCACCCTCATCTCGGAGGTGCGCTGACCCCGTGGCTGCTCGTCCGCGGGGCGCGGCCCGCCGGAGGAGACGGGCGTAGGAGTAGCGTGCGGGGCATGGAGCGTCTCTTCGGCATGCCCGTCGCGCGGGTCTATCCCCTCTACATCGCGAAGGTGGAACGGAAAGGACGCACCAAGGGTGACGTCGACGAGGTCACACGCTGGTTGACCGGCTACACACAGGGCGAGATCGATGCGCACCTGGCATCCGGCACCACGTTCCGCGACTTCTTCGCGCAGGCGCACCTGAACCCCCACGCCGCGCTCATCACCGGCACGATCTGCGGCGTGAAGGTTCAGGAGATCGCGGATCCGCTCATGCAGCGGATCCGTTATCTCGACAAGCTCGTGGACGAGGTCGCCAAGGGCAGACCCCTCGAGAAGATCCTCCGCGCCTGACGAGCCGATCGCGGGCGGCCCGTCAGGGGCGGGAGAGATCAGGCGTTCGCGTCCTGGCGCTTCGCGCGCGAGGCGGCGCGGCCGCGCTCGGTGGCATCCAGCACGACCTTGCGGATGCGCACCTTCTCCGGCGTCACTTCGACGCATTCGTCGTCGCGGGCGAACTCGAGCGACTCCTCCAGCGTGAGCAGGCGCGGCGGCGTCATCGACTCGAAGGAGTCGGAGGTCGACGAGCGCATGTTCGTCAGCTTCTTCTCCTTCGTGATGTTGACGTCCATGTCGTCGGCGCGCGAGTTCTCGCCGATGACCATGCCCTCGTAGACCTCTTCGGTCGGCTGCACGAAGAAGCTCATGCGCTCCTGAAGGGCGATCATCGCGAACGGCGTCACGACACCCATGCGGTCGGCGACGATCGAGCCGTTCTGGCGCGTCGTGATCTGGCCGGCCCAGTCGTCGTACCCGTGCGAGATGGCGTTCGCGATGCCGGTGCCGCGCGTGATCGTGAGGAACTCGCTGCGGAAGCCGATGAGACCGCGGGACGGGACGACGAACTCCATCCGGACCCATCCGGTGCCGTGGTTGGTCATGTTGTCCATGCGGCCCTTGCGGGAGGCCATCAGCTGCGTGATCGCGCCGAGGTGCTCCTCGGGGGCATCGATCGTCAGGTGCTCGAAGGGTTCCTTGAGCTTGCCGTCCTCGCCGCGCCTGGTCACGACCTGCGGCTTGCCGACGGTGAGCTCGAAGCCCTCGCGGCGCATGTTCTCGACGAGGATCGCGAGGGCGAGCTCACCGCGCCCCTGCACCTCCCACGCGTCCGGGCGGCCGATGTCGACGACCTTGAGCGACACGTTGCCGATGAGCTCGCGGTCGAGGCGGTCCTTGACCATGCGCGCCGTGAGCTTGTGGCCCTTGACCTTGCCCATGAGGGGCGAGGTGTTCGTGCCGATCGTCATCGAGATGGCGGGGTCGTCGACCGTGATCGCGGGGAGCGGGCGGACGTCTTCGGGGTCGGCGATGGTCTCGCCGATCGTGATGTCGGGGAATCCGGCGATGGCGACGATGTCGCCCGGGCCGGCATCTTCGGCCGGGTAGCGCTCCAGTGCGCGGGTCTTCAGCAGCTCGGTGATGCGGGCGTTGCTCGTGGTGCCGTCGGAGCGGACCCACGCGACCGTCTGGCCCTTCTTCAGCGTGCCGTTGAAGACGCGCAGGAGCGCGAGGCGGCCGAGGAACGGGCTCGAGTCGAGGTTCGTGACCCACGCCTGCAGCGGCGCCTCGTCGTCGTACGCCGGTGCGGGCACGTGCTCCAGGATCGCCTCGAACAGCGGCTCGAGGTCGTCGTTGTCGGGCAGCGTGCCGTTCTCCGGGCGGTTGCGGGATGCCGCGCCGGCGCGGCCGGACGCGTAGACGACCGGGACATCGAGCAGAGCGTCGACGTCGAGGTCGGGGACATCGTCGACGAGGTCGCCGGCGAGGCCCAGCAGCAGGTCGTGAGCCTCCTCCTCGACCTCGGCGATGCGCGCGTCGGGACGGTCAGTCTTGTTCACGAGCAGGATGACGGGGAGCTTCGCCTCGAGCGCCTTGCGCAGCACGAAGCGCGTCTGCGGGAGGGGGCCCTCCGAGGCATCCACGAGCAGGACGACGCCATCGACCATGGAGAGACCGCGCTCGACCTCGCCGCCGAAGTCGGCGTGGCCGGGGGTGTCGATGACGTTGATCGTCACCGGGACGTCGGAGTGGATACCGCTGTAGGTGATCGCCGTGTTCTTGGCGAGGATCGTGATGCCCTTCTCGCGCTCGAGGTCGTTCGAGTCCATCGCGCGCTCCTCCATGTGCTCGTGCGAGCCGAAGGATCCGGTCTGGCGGAGCATGGCGTCGACGAGCGTCGTCTTGCCGTGATCGACGTGCGCGACGATCGCGACGTTGCGGAGATCCGGACGGAGGACGTGCGCCATGGGTGACCTAACGAAGGGAGAGAAGAAAGAATGGGATGCGCCCCGAGCGGAGCACATCCCATTCTACAAGGCAGGACCGTCAGGGACGGTCAGACCTCACTTCTTCCAGCCGACGATCGTCCAGTCGACGGGCGAGTAGCCGAACATCGCGGCCCCGTAGTTGACGAGACCCTGCTTGACCGCCCACACGTTGGGCAGCGGCGCGATCGGGAACATCGGGACGTACGACCAGATGGTGTCGTTGATCTCGTTGGCGATCTCGATCCGCTTGTCGGGGTCGAGCTCCGTGTTGGCCTTCGTCCACAGGTCGCCGAGCTTGTCGTCAGTCGTGCCGGTGAAGTTCTGACCCGAGTCCAGCGGGTAGAACAGCGCCTCCGAGGAGGAGATCGGGAAGGGCGTGCCCTGCCACGAGAAGGTGACCATCTCGAAGTTGCCCGGGATCACGTAGTCGCTGAAGTACTGCGCGGCGGGAACGGTGGTGAGCTCGACGGGGATGCCGAAGTCACCGAGGTCGGCCTGGACCTGCTCGGCACGCTGGATGTTGGTCGCGGTGTCGGCGGGAACGGTGACGGTGAGCTTGAGCGCCTCGCCGTCCTTCATCCAGCTGTCGCCCTCCTTCGTGTACCCGGCATCCTTCAGGAAGGTCTCACCGGCCGCAGTGTCGTACGGAAGCGCCTTGTCCTGGTAGCCCTCCTGGCCGGCCATGAAGATGTAGTCGCCCTGCGTGACCGCGGGGACCTCGACCGGCGTGTTGGCCGCGGCCGAGATCTGCTCGCGGTTGACGACCGACGCGACGGCCTTGCGGACGTTGACGTCGGACAGCGGTCCTTCCTTGGCGTTCATCGTCACGTGCGTCCAGGTGAGACCGTTGGTCGCCTGGATCTCCGCGTCCTCACGCGACTTCGCGGTCGCGAAGAGGTCGGCGTTGGACGAGATGTACAGCGCGTCGATCTCCTTGTTGGCGAACGACGACCCCTGCTGGGCCTGGCTGACGACCTTGAACAGGATGGTCTCGAGCTTCGGCTTCGCACCCCACCACATCGGGTTGGGCGTGAGGGTGATGACCTGACCGGTCTGGTCGATCTTCGAGATGGCGAACGGACCGGAGGAGGGCAGCGCCTTGGCGGTGTAGCCCGTGTTGAAGGCGACCGGGTCGTTCGCGACCGCGGCCGGCAGCACGCCACCGAGGAGGGACTGCCAATCGGCGAAGACCGAGCTGAACGTGATCTTCACGTCGAACTCGTCCGAGCCCTGCTCGACGGAGCCGATCTGGTCCCACCCGGTCGTCGAGACGACCTGGTAGTCGGCGTTCGAGCCGTTGAGGGCCTTCCACGTGGCCTCGTAGTCGGCCACCGTGATGGGGGTGCCGTCCTCCCAGACCGCCTTCGGGTTCAGCTTGATCTCGACGACCTGCGGGTCATCGCTGACGAGCTCGACCGACGACGCGTAGTCGGGGTTGACCTCCGTCGCACCGTCGGTGGTGATCCGCAGCGGGCCGCCGGCCGTCGACGACAGGATCGTGTTCGTGTCGACGTCGTTGCCGTCGATCTGCGAGTTGTTGTAGTTGACGGGGAGGGCGCCGACCGCGAGGTTCAGCGTGCCGCCGTCCTGCACATCGCCGGCCGCAGCCGCATCCCAGTCCACCGTGGGCAGTTCCGCAGACGGGCTGTCGCTCGCGTTCGGCGCCGTGTTACCGGCCGCACATCCCGCGAAAACCAACGCTGCGGCACTGAGCACCGCGATGGCGCCCAGCGCCTTCGCACTCCGTGTCCTCATGTGATCTTTCCTCTCGTTACCTTGGGGGGCCCGGCGAACCTGGTGCCGTCGCCGGGAGTCTGTGTCAGGACGTGGCGGCCAGAGCCGCCTCGTCGACGAGCGCGGAGCGATCCGCATGGTGGCACGCGACACGGGTGCGTCCGTGCGCGAGGAGTTCGGGATCCGACGTCCGGCAGCGCTCCTGCGCCGCCTCGTCGAGGAGCGCGTAGAGCGGGCAGCGGGTGCGGAACCGGCATCCGGTGATCTCCTGCGTCGGGCTCGGCAGATCGCCGTTGAGGAGGATGCGGGTGCGTCCCCGTTCGATGCGGGGGTCGGGGATCGGGGCGGCCGAGATGAGCGCCTTCGTGTACGGATGCCGCGGGTTCTGGAACACATCGGCGATCGGCCCCTGCTCGACGATCGCGCCGAGATACATCACGGCGACGTCGTCGGCGATCTGCCGGACGACCGCGAGGTCGTGCGCGACGAAGAGGTACGACAGTCCCAGCCTCTCGCGGAGGTCCTCGAGGAGGTTGATGACGCCCGCCTGGATCGACACGTCGAGCGCCGAGACGGGCTCGTCGAGGATGAGGACGGCCGGGTTGGTCGAGAGCGCCCGGGCGATGCCGATGCGCTGGCGCTGGCCTCCGGAGAACTCGTGCGGGTACCGGTCGGCCATGGCCGGGTCGAGACCGACGAGCTCGAGCAGCTCGGTGACCCGCGCGTCGCGCTCGGACTTGGGCACACCCTGCACCCAGAGCGGCTCGGTGATGACCTCGCCGACGGGCAGACGCGGATCGATGGCGCCCATCGGGTCCTGGAAGACGATCTGGACGTCGCGGCGGAGCCCCTTGATCTGCTTCTTGCTCGCGCCCGCGACATCGACGCCCTCGATGCGGATGGAGCCGTGCTGCGGCGCGGTCATCTCCATCACCTCGAGGATGGTGGTCGTCTTGCCGCAGCCCGACTCGCCCACGAGGCCGAGCGTCCGGCCGGGGCGCAGCGTGAAGGAGACCCCGTCGACGGCGCGGACCGTGCCGACGCGGCGGGGGAACACGCCACCGCGCATGAGCGGGAAGTGGCGCTTGAGGTCGGTGACGTCGAGCACGGGCTCGCCGCCCGTCTCGGCGCGCTCCTCGGCAGGCAGTGCGTCGGGCCGCGGGAACACCTCGGAGCGCACGAGCGTGCCGTCGACGATCTCTCCGGCACGGATGCAGGCGGCGGTGTGCGCCGGGGTCGCAGGGTCGTGCGCGACCAGCACCGGCTCGACCTCACGGCATGCGTCGACGGCGATCGGGCACCGCGCGGCGAACGGGCAGCCCTGCGGCAGGTTCGCGAGGGACGGCGGGCGCCCCTCGAGCGGGACGAGGCGCTGAGTGCCGGCCGTGAGCATGTTCGGGACGGAGCGCAGGAGGCCGATCGAGTACGGCATCTGCGGAGCGGTGAACACCTCGTCGGTGGATCCCATCTCCACGAGCTTGCCGGCGTACATCACACCGACGCGGTCGGCGTGACCCGCGACGACACCGAGGTCATGGGTGATGAGGACGATGGAGGCGCCGGTGATCTCCTTCGCGGTCTCCAGGACCTCGAGGATCTGCGCCTGGATGGTCACATCGAGCGCCGTCGTCGGCTCGTCGGCGAGGATCACCTTCGGGTCGTTGGCGATCGCCATCGCGATCATGGCGCGCTGCCGCATGCCGCCGGAGTACTCGTGCGGGAACGCCCGCGCACGGCGCTCGGCGTCGGGGATGCCGACGACCTTCAGCAGCTCCACGGCCCGCGCCGCGGCGGCGTTCGCGGAGAGGTGGGAGTCGTGCAGGCGCAGCGCCTCGGCGATCTGATCTCCCACGGTGTACACGGGGGTGAGCGCGGAGAGCGGGTCCTGGAAGACCATCGCGAGGTCCTTGCCGCGGATCTTCGAGAGCTTGTTGTCGTCGAGATCCAGGAGCGAGCGGCCCTCGAACTCGATCACGCCGGTGATCTCCGCCGTCGACGGCAGGAGGCCCATCACGGCGAGCGATGACACGGACTTGCCCGAGCCGGATTCGCCGACGATCCCGAGGAACTCCCCCGGATACACGTCGTAGGAGATGCCGCGCACCGCCTGGACGGGCGAGCCGTCGCGCTGGGGGAAGGTCACGCTGAGGTCCCGGACCGACAGCAGGGGCGCGCCGGTGCGGCCGCGGGGTGCGGTGAGGAGGGCGTCAGTCACGGTTCATTCCAGACGTCGGGTCGATCGCATCGCGCAGAGCATCGCCGACGAGGCTGATCGCGAAGAGCAGGATGATGAGGACGAAGGCGGGGAAGACGAACAGCCACGGCCGCGTGACCGCGGCGGCGGTGCCGTCGGCCAGAAGCGTCCCGAGCGAGACGTCGGGCTTCTGGATGCCGAAGCCGAAATAGCTCAGCGAGGTCTCCGCCATGATCGCCGTGACGACGCCGAGGGTCGCGTCGATGATCAGCAGCGAGGCCATGTTGGGGATGATGTGGCGGCTCAGGATCGTACGCGTCGGCATCCCCATGTAGCGAGCCGCGCGCACGAAGTCGCGGTTGCGCAGCGAGCGGGTCTGCGAGCGCACCACCTGCGCCATGATCATCCAGCTGAACAGCGCGATGTAGAACATCAGCACGACCCAGGACAGGCCCTTGATGAGCGGGCTCAGGAGGATGAAGAGGAAGAAGGCGGGGATCACGAGCAGCAGCAGGATGATCCACTGGACGATGCGATCGAACCACCCGCCGATGTATCCCGACGCCGAGCCGACGGTCGCGGCGATGACCGTCGCCGTGGGACCGGCGACCAGGCCGATGATGAGAGACTTCTGCAGGCCGGCGAGGGTCTGCGCGTAGATGTCCTGGCCGATCGAGTTGGTCCCGAACCAGTGGATCATCGTGGGGCCCATGCCCATGTTCAGGACGTCGCGGTCGCTGATCGACCACGGGTAGACAAGCGGCCCGACGAACGCCCAGAGGATGACGAGGACGACGACCGAGGCGCCGATCCAGAACCGAGGCATCCGCCTCAGACGGTGCCAGACCAGCCCGGCGCGCGAGAGCGGTCGCCGCGTCTTGGTGACGTCGCTGACGCTTTCGAGGCCCTCTTCGAGGGCCTTCTCCTGCATGACCGACATGTCAGTTCCTCACTCTCGGGTCGAGTGCGGCGTAGAGCACTTCGGACAGCGTCGAGGCGATGAGGTAGAGCACGGCGACGAACAGCGCACTCCCGGCGACCGCGTTGATGTCGTTCTTCTGGATCGCCTCGATCTGGAACTGCCCCATCCCGCGCCAGCTGAAGACGATCTCGAGCATCGCCGAGCCTGCGATCAGCGTCCCGAAGCTGTAGGCGAAGAACGTCGACATCGGGATCAGCGCGAGGCGCACGCCGTGGCG
Organism: Microbacterium flavum; assembly: GCF_018717645.1. Lineage (GTDB taxonomy): Bacteria > Actinomycetota > Actinomycetes > Actinomycetales > Microbacteriaceae > Microbacterium > Microbacterium flavum. The sequence continues at coordinate 146,937 of NZ_JAFLHG010000003.1, read as the reverse complement.
GAACAGCGCCTGCGTGCGCGGGAGGCCCTTGGCGCGGGCCGTGCGGATGTAGTCGGCGCCGAGGACGTCGAGCATGACGCTGCGCTGATATCGCGAGAAGGAGGCGGCGCCGATGAGGACGAGCGCGATGGTCGGGAGGAGGAGGTGGATGGCACGGTCGACCGCGAGGTCCCACCAGCTCCCCGAGATCCCGGCCGTGTACTCCCCCGTGAACGTGATCACCTGGGAGCCCACGAGGTTGTTGAACTGCGTCGCGAGGATCATCAGGAGCACGCCGATGACGAAGGTCGGGGTCGCGAAGACGACGTACGAGGAGTAGGTGACGATCTGGTCGCTCGTCCGGTACTGGCGCACCGCGCCCCACACGCCCAGGAGCACGCCCAGGATCGCGCCGATCAGGGATCCGATGAGCAGGAGACGGAGGCTGGCGCCGGAGCGCGCGGCGATCTCGGCGGTCACCTGGGCCCCGCCGACGGTCGTGCCCATAGAGAAGTGGGTGAACAGGTTCACGAGCCAGTTCCACAGCCGGACGATGATCGGCACGTCCGGGTTCACGCCCATCGCGTTCAGGGACGCGTCGATGGAGGACTGCGGCGGACGCGGGTTGATGCCGTAGAAGCGTGCCGCGGGATCGAGCGCGATGCTCGCGAGCACGTACGCCATGCAGGTCGCGATCAGACTCAGGATCGCGTAGTTCAGGAATCGCCGGATGACGTAGAGCGTCATTGCGCCGTACTCGTGGTGCGACGTCGGACTGAGTGGCGGATCATCATTGCTCTTTCATCGAGGGCGAGGTCTCGCCGCAGTGTCGCCTGCGCAGAACCGATCCGGTGCTCATCGGGGATGCCTCGCGCGAGGTGCGACGTGTCGACCATAACTCGCTCAGTACTCCGCGGCCGTCGTTGGCCGGGACTCTTTGCACGACCGTAACATTTCGTCACACCCATGCAAAATGACCATCCGGAGCCGGGAGACAGTTGCCATCCTGCACCCTCAGCCCTGCACGCTGATGACGGATCCGGCAGCCGCGGCCACGAGCACGCCGAGCACGATCAATGCCGGCACGTCCCAGGAGCGGGCCGGCGCGCCCGTCCCCGACGCGGCGTCATCCGCGTGCTGCCACGTGTCCCGCAGGTCGCCGAGGTCGCGCAGCCAGCTCGGCACGGGACGGTCCGCGGAGCGCTGTCTCCGATCGTTGCGACCGGGTCGCGAGGCCGCCGGTCCGCCGTACGCGGCGACGCTGCCCCCTCCGGTCAGGGCGAACTGCACCTGCCAGCGCATCGCGATGTCGGCGACCCGAGACCACGGGATCCAGGTGCGGCGCAGGTAGTTCTGCACGAACACGCCGCTGCGGTCGTAGGCGATGTGCGGGGCGTAGAGGGCGATGTAGACCCCCCACAGCACGAGGAGGAGCCATGGCGCGAGCCGGAGCATCTCCAGAAGCCCGGCGCGCACCGCCGCGTCCACCAGCAGGCCGAGCACGACCACGCCGGACACGATGAGGATCACCGTGCCCGACGTCGGTCGCAGCACCCGGCGCTCCGGCGTGGCGCCGGAGGGTCGGGGATCTGCGGGCATGCTCAGAACCCTCCCGTCGCGCTCCCGCCGAGGGGGATGGACGCGCCCGGGATGGCGTCGAGAAGCCGCTGCGTGTACTCCTCCGCGGGGTTCGCGAAGATCTCGTCGACGCTGCCCTGCTCGACGACCCGGCCGCGCTCCATGACGCAGACGAGGTCGGCCACCACGCGGACGACGGCGAGGTCGTGCGTGATGAACAGGTAGGTGAGGCCGAGCTCCGACTGCAGCTCCGCGAGGAGCTTCAGGATCTGGTCCTGCACGAGCACGTCGAGCGCCGACACCGCCTCATCGAGGATGACGATGTCGGGCTTGAGCGCGAGCGCGCGCGCGATCGCGACGCGCTGACGCTGGCCGCCGGAGAGCTCGTTCGCGTACCGGGATGCCAGGCTCTGCGGCAGGGACACCTGATCGAGAAGCTCGCGGACGCGCTCGCGACGCGACTTCGCGTCGCCGACCTTGTGGATCTCCAGCGGCTCGGCGATCGTGTTGCCGATGTTGCGCATCGGGTCGAGCGATCCGTACGGGTCCTGGAAGACCGGCTGCATGCGCCGACGCAGGGCGAACGTGTCCTTCCGAGAGAGCTTCGCGGTGTCGATGCCGTCGACCTCGATCGCCCCGGAGGTCGGGTCCTCGAGCTTGAGCACCATCTTGGCGACGGTGGACTTGCCCGACCCGGACTCGCCCACGAGGGCGAGTGTCTTGCCCCGCGGGATGTCGAACGACACGGCATCCACGGCGCGGAACGGCTCGCTGCGGAACCCGCCCTGACGGATCTTGTAGTCCTTTGTCAGGTCGCGCACCCGCAGGGTCGGCGTGGCATCGGCGATGGCCGCCGCCGACGTCACCCCCCGGTCCTGGACGACGGCCTGGATGCGCTGCGAGGCGATCGAGGGGGCCGCGGCGACGAGACGCTGCGTGTACGGGTGCTGGGGGTTCTCGAGGATCAGACGACTGGGCCCGGCCTCGACGATCTCGCCGTCCTTCATGACGATGATGCGTTCCGCACGCTCGGCCGCAAGGCCGAGGTCGTGGGTGATCAGGAGCACCGAGGTGCCCTTCTCGCGCGTCAGACCCGCCATGTGGTCGAGGATCACCCGCTGCACCGTCACGTCGAGGGCCGAGGTCGGCTCGTCGGCGATGAGGAGCTTCGGGTCGGCCGCGAGGCCGATGCCGATCAGAGCGCGCTGGCGCATGCCGCCGGAGAACTGGTGCGGATACTGGTGCATCCGCTTCTCGGCGTCGGCCAGGCCGGCCTGCTTGAGCACCTCGACCGCCCGCGCCTCGATCTCCTTCTTGCCCGATGCGATCCCGTTCGCGCGCACGGCCTCCTTCACCTGGAAGCCGATCGACCAGACCGGGTTGAGGTTGGACATCGGGTCCTGCGGCACGTAGCCGATCTCGCGACCGCGGATGTCCTCCATCTGCGCCTGGTTGTAGAGGGTCAGGTCCCCCGCCTCGAGCATGATGCTGCCCGCGGTGACATGGCCCGTGCCCGGCAGGAGCTGGATGAGGGCGGACGCCGTCGTCGACTTGCCCGACCCCGACTCCCCCACGATGGCGAGCGTCTCGCCGGGGAAGATGTCGAAGCTGACGCCGTGCAGCACTTCGCGGCTGCCCGACTGCGACTCGAAGGCGACGCGCAGGTCTCGTACGCTCAGCAGCGGTTCGCGTGAGGTCGCGTTCATCGGCGGGCCCTCGCTCTCGGGTCGAGGGCGTCGCGGATGAGCTCGCCCAGAAGGATGAAGGCCAGCACCGTCACCGTCAGCAGGATCGACGGGTAGATGAGGGCCATGGGAGCCACGCGCAGCGACTGCTGCGCGGCGCTGATGTCGTTACCCCACGACATCACGTTGCCTCCGAGCCCGACACCCAGGAAGGACAGGGTGGCCTCGGCGACGATCGCGGCCGCGAGGCTGATGGTCGTGATGACCAGCAGCGGTGCGATCGCGTTCGGGATGACGTGGCTGACGAGGGTTCCGAACCGTGACTTCCCGAGGGCTCGGGATGCCGTCACGAAGTCGGCCTGGCGCACGCGCAGCACCTCGGCGCGCACGACGCGCGCCGTCGACGCCCACGCGAATCCACCGATCGCGAAGCCGAGGGTGAGCACGTTGCGGTTCGTCGAGAACACGCTCATGACCACGATCGCCGCGAGGATGTAGGGGATCGAGAAGAAGATGTCGCCGATGCGCGAGAGCAGCGAGTCGAGCCAGCCACCGTAGAAGCCCGCGAAGGCGCCCATGATGAGGCCGACCACGGTGCCGATGATCGTGGCCAGAAGACCCACCGACAGGGAGGTCCGCGCGCCCCACACCATCCGCGACCAGACGTCGCAGCCGAGGAAGGTGAACCCGAGCGGATGCCCGTCCGCCGGGCCGCCGTTGCTGTCGGCAAGCTGGCAGTTCGAGTTGGGCGGCACCTGCGTGAACAGGGTGGGCCAGATCGCCATCAGAAGGACGATGGCGACGACGAGCAGGCTGATCCAGAACGTGGGACGACGGCGCAGATCACGCCAGGCGTCGGTCCAGAGGTTGCTGGGCTTCTCGTCGACACGCACCGCGTCGACGACGAGCGTGCTCGTCGAGACAGGCGCGACGTAGTGGTTCACCCCCGCGGAGCCCCTGGGGTCGTTGCGATCACTTGACATAGCGGATCCTCGGGTCGAGCAGGCCGTAGAGCAGGTCCACGACCAGGTTGACGAGCACATAGATGATGACGAAGACGGTCACGAAGGAGACGACGGTCGGGCCCTCGTGCTTCTGGATCGCCAGGAACAGCGTGTTTCCGACGCCGGGCACGTTGAAGATGCCCTCCGTGACGGTCGCACCGACCAGCAGGACGCCGAAGTTCGTCGCGGAGTTCGTGATCACCGGGATGAGCGAGTTGCGCAGCACGTGCACGGGGACGACGCGTCGTCGCGGCAGCCCCTTGCTGTAGGCGGTGCGCACCCAGTCCTGGTTCAGCGTGTCGATCACCGAGGAGCGCATGAGGCGCATGCTCGTGGCGTACAGGCTGAGGCCGAGGACGATCGCCGGCAGCCACAGGTCGCCCCAGTTGTTCTGGGCGCCGACGGTCGGCTTGAACCATCCCCATTGGATCGCGAGGAAGTACTGGGCCAGGAAGCTGAGCACGAAGATGGGGAGCGCGACGAAGATCAGCGCGATCACCAGCATCGTGTTGTCGAAGAGCTTGCCCTTGCGCAGCGCCGAGACCGTTCCGATGATGATCGCCAGGGTGAACTCGATCGCGATCGCCATGACCGCGAGGCGTCCGGTGACCGGCAGAGTCCGGGCGAGCACGTCGTTGACGGACTGGCCGGAGAAGGTCACGCCCAGGTTTCCCTGGAAGATTCCGGCGATGTAGTAGAAGTACTGGACGATGAAGGGCTCATCGAGGTGGTACTGCGCGCGCAGCTGCGCGATGACCGCGGGGTTCGGGGTCTTGTCGCCGAAGAGGGCGAGGATCGGGTCTCCGGGCAGAGCGAAGACCATGAAGTAGATGAGCAGCGTGGCCCCGAAGAACACGGGAATCACCTGCAGCAGGCGTCTGAGGATGTAACTGAGCATCCCCTCTCCCTCCAGGTGTGGGGTGCGACATGCGCACGGCGTCGGGCTGTCGTGCGCACCCGCTAAGAGAATCGTGCCGCGTTATCGACGCGGGCGCGAGGTCGGGGTGGACATACTGCGAGGCGGTGACCGCGGCCACCGCCTCGCAGCGTGAGGGGATTACTTGGTGATCTGGTAGTACAGCGGCACCGAGTTCCAACCGAACTCGACGTTCTGCACGCCCTCGGCGTAGCCGCCGGTGACGTTCGAGTACCACAGCGGCGTCGCCGGAAGGTCGGCCAGGAGGATCTCCTGCGCCTTCTGGAAGTCGCCGTTGGCGGTGTCGGCGTCGGTCGCGGAGATGCCCTCGGACAGCAGCTTGTCGAACTCGGGGTTCGAGTAGTCGCCGTCGTTGGAGCCCGCGTCGGTGGCGTAGAGCGGCCCGAGGAAGTTGTACAGACCCGGGTAGTCGGCCTGCCAGCCGGTGCGGAATGCGGTCTGGATCGTGCGAGCCGTGACCTCCGAGCGCAGCGATGCGAAGTCGACGTAGGGAGCGCCGGACGCGTCGATGCCGAGCGTGTTCTTGATCGAGTTGGTCACCGCGTCGACCCACGTCTGGTGGCCGCCGTCGGAGTTGTACGCGATCTGGAACGAGCCGGACCAGGGCGAGATGGCGTCGGCCTGGGCCCACAGCTTCTTCGCCTCGTCAGCGTTGTACGCGAGCACCTCGGAGCCCGTGAGGCTGTCGGACCAGCCCGCGATGACCGGCGAGGTGAAGTCGCTGGCGGGAGTGCGGGTGCCCTGGAAGACGACCTTGGTGATCTCTTCGCGGTTGATCGACATCGAGATCGCCTGGCGGCGGAGCTTGCCCTCTTCACCCGAGAAGTGCGCGAGGCGCTCGGGGATGGTGAAGGACTGGAAGATCGCCGCCGGCTGGTTGACGGCGCGGTCGCCGAGCTCCGACTGGAAGGTCGCGAGCGCGGACGGCGGAACACCGTCGATGACGTCGACCTGGCCGCTGAGGAGGTCCGCGTAGGCGGCATCCTGCGTGGCGTAGAAGACGATGTCCAGGCCCGCGTTCTTCGCGGCGCGGCCACCGGTGTAGTCCTCGTTCTTCACGAGCGAGATCTGCACGTTGTGCTCCCACGCGCTGTCGCTGGCCAGCTTGTACGGGCCGTTGCCGATCGGGTTCTCGCCGAAGGCGTCCATGTCGGTGAAGGCCGCGTCCGGAAGCGGGAAGTACGCCGAGTAGCCGAGGCGGAGCGCGAAGTCGGAGGCCGGCTTGTTCAGCGCGATCGTGAAGGTGTAGTCATCGACTTCCTTCAGACCGGTGAGCTCGGAGTCCTCGTCGTAGCTGAAGCCCTCGATGTCCTCGAAGAAGTAGCTCGAGAGCTGCTTGTTCGACAGCTTCGCGCCGTAGTTCCACGCGTCGATGAAGTTGTGGGCCTGCACCTCGGTGCCGTCCGTGAACTTCTGGCCCTTCTTGAGCTTGACCGTCAGGTTCTGCGCGTCATCGACGGTGATCGAGTCGGCCACGTCGTTCTGCGGCTCGCCCTTGGCGTCGTAGTAGACCAGGCCGGCGAAGATCTCGTCGATGATCTTGCCACCGCCGGTCTCGTTGGTGTTCGTCGGGACCAGCGGGTTCTGGGGCTCCGAACCGTTCGTCTTGATGACGGCGGTGCTGTCGCCGCCCGACGCGCTCGGCGTGCCGCTGCCGCTGCCGGAGCAGCCCGCGAGGGCCAGTCCTCCTGCGACGAGCAGCGCGATGCCCGCGAGGGCGATCTTGTTGCGCTTCAACTTGTCCTCCTGTGCAAGGGTGAATCGCCCACGGCGTGCTGTGAGAACGCAGGGGCGGGAATAGGGAAACTGTAAGTAACGGATCACTCTTCGACAAATCATCCCGGGAAAGCGTTACAAACACTTAACTCAAGTCCGGGATGATGTGGCAATCTGACAAGATGAGCCGCGATCGTGACCCATTCGGCGCGGCGACGCCCCCGGCATCCGGCCCTCGCCTGCGCATGTCGCTCTGGTGGGAGATCGCCATCGTGCTCGCCCTCTCGGTCGGGCGCTCGGCGGTGTACTCGGTGCTGCAGCTGGTGCAGGCGCTCACGCGCGAGCAATCACTCGGCGACCAGTCGACCGCTCTGAACCCCGGCGCGAACGCGCAGGAGTTCTGGGACGTGCTGTACCAGTTCGTGCAGGCCTTCTTCGGGTTCGCGCCGATCGCGCTCGCGATCTACCTGCTGTGGGAGCCCGGGCGCTCGGCGTTCCGGCGGATCGGGCTGGACTTCCGCCGCTTCGGGAGAGATGCCGGCGCAGGCATCCTGCTCGTCCTCGTCATCGGCGTGCCGGGCCTCGGCCTCTACGCGGCGGGGCGCGCGCTGGGCGTGACGGTGCAGGTGGATGCCGCGCCGCTGGACGCCTCGTGGTGGACCGTGCCGCTGCTCCTCCTCGCCGCGGTGCGCGCGGGACTCACCGAAGAGGTCATCTTCATCGGCTACCTCTTCGACCGGCTGCGCCGCCTCGGGTGGGGCACGTGGACGATCATCCTCGGGACCGCCGCGCTCCGGGGGGCGTATCACGCGTATCAGGGCTTCGGCTCGATCGTCGGCAACGTCGCGATGGGCATCGTGTTCGGCTGGGTCTACCAGCGCTTCGGCCGGGTGATGCCCCTCGTGATCGCGCACACCGTCATCGACGTCATCGCGTTCGTCGGATACCCGCTCGCCGCCGCCTGGTGGCCCGCCCTGTTCTGACCGCGTTCGCGGGGACGCCCGCCGGCCGCCATCCCGCCCGCCGGCCGCCCGCCGCCGGCCGCGAGACACCGGCTGTGCACCGAGACACCCGTTGTGCACCGGCGTCTCGGCGCGAAGACGGTGTCTCGCGGAGATGGGAGGCCGGGGCCACACCTCGTCCACAGGCGCGGGCGGGCGGGAGTTGTCCACGGAAGTCGCCCAGCGCGCCCGGCCAGGCGCTGTGCGCGGTGAGGATGTGCAGATGTCGCTGCTCATCGCTCCCGGCGAGGCCCTCGCGTCCCCCGTCCCGCTCCTTGATCGGGCCGGCTCCCCGCACGGCGATCGCGGGGTGCGCAGCGGCGAACTGGTGCGCGTGCGGCGTGGGATCTACGCACCGGCATCCGTGTGGCGATCCCTCGCGCCCTGGGATCGGTACCTCGCCCGCGTCCACGCTGCAGCGCACGTGTACCCGGGCGCGGTGTTCGTCCGGGAGTCCGCGGCGGTTCTCCGCGGGCTCCCCGTCTTCGGCGAACCACCGCACATCCACGCCGTCACGCCCGGATCGGCGACGACGCGCGCGATCGCAGACATCCGGTTCCACTCCGCCGAGCGGATGCCACGCCACGATGATCTCGCCGGCGTGCCCGTGGCGTCGTACGAGGAGATCGCGGTCGATATGGCGCGTCTGCGGCATCCCGCCGTGGGCCGCGCGATCGCGGATGCAGCGCTGCGCGCGGATCCCACTCTCACCGTCGGACGGATGCGGGCGATGAGCGAGACACATCCGTCCTCGCGGGGTCGGCGTCGCGCACGCGAGGTCTTCGACCGCGCGTCGGCGGTCCCGGAGTCGCCGCTCGAGTCAGTCAGCGCGACCGTGATCGAGGCGCTCGGATTCCCTCTCCCCGAACTGCAGGTCTGGGTACGGGGGCCCGAGCCCGGAGACGACGATCGGCTCGACTTCGCGTGGTGGCGGGGCGGACGCCTCGTCGGCGGAGAAGCCGACGGCGACGTGAAGTACAGCGGCGCGTTCGGTGATGCGCGCGAGGCGCTCCGCGCGCGTCGTGCTCGGGATGCCCGTCTCTTGCGCCACGGGGTGGACACCGTCCAACACTGGTCGTGGTCGGACGTGAGCGCACCGGCGCAGCTGCGCGCAATGCTGCTCTCGGCCGGACTCCCGATCCTCCGACCGCCCGACCTGGGGCTGCTGAGCTCGCTCGCGCCCGCCCTCCGCGGCGCGCCCTGACCCCCGCCCGCCCGCCGGCCCGCCCGCCGCGCCCCGCGCCCGAGGGCCGTGAGACACCGTCCCTGCACCGAGGCATCCGTTGTGCACCGGTGTCTCGGCGCGAAGTCGGTGTCTCGCGGTCAGGGGGCGCGGAGAGCGCGCGAGCGCGCGAGCGCGGCGCGAGCGGGGTCAGGCGAAGGCCTCGATGGGCGGGCAGGCGCAGACGAGGTTGCGGTCGCCGTAGGCGTTGTCGATGCGGCGGACGGGCGGCCAGTACTTCGTGCGCACGAGCGTGTGCACGGGGTAGACGGCGAGCTCCCGCGAGTACGGATGCGCCCATTCCGACACCACGACGGCCTCCGCGGTGTGCGGCGCGTTCACGAGCGGGTTGTCGGATGCCGGCCACTCCCCCGCGTGCACACGCGACGCCTCGGCGCGGATCGCGATCATCGCCTCGATGAAGCGCTCGATCTCGCCCAGGTCCTCGGACTCGGTCGGCTCGACCATGAGAGTCCCCGCCACCGGGAACGACATCGTCGGCGCGTGGAACCCGTAGTCGATCAGTCGCTTGGCGACGTCGTCGACGGTGATGCCGGTCTCCTCCTTGAGCGGACGCAGGTCGAGGATGCACTCGTGCGCGACGAGGCCGCCCTCCCCCGCGTACAGCACGGGGTAGTGCTCGCGCAGCCGCGCCGCGATGTAGTTGGCCGAGAGCACCGCGGCTCCTGTGGCATCCCGAAGCCCCGCCGCGCCCATCATCCGGATGTACGCCCACGAGATCGCCAGAATGGATGCCGAGCCGTAGGGCGCCGCCGAGATCGGACCGCCGTCGAAGACGAACCCGCCCGCGTGCTCCGCACGCTGGGCGAGCGGGTGGGACGGCAGGAACGGCGCCAGATGCGCCTTCGCCGCCACAGGTCCGACCCCCGGGCCGCCGCCGCCGTGGGGGATGGCGAACGTCTTGTGCAGGTTCAGGTGCGAGACGTCGCCGCCGAGGTCGCCGAAGCGCGCGAACCCGACGAGCGCGTTCATGTTCGCCCCGTCGACGTAGACCTGGCCGCCGGCGTCGTGCACCGCGGCGGTGATGTCCATCACGTCCTGCTCGTACACCCCGTGCGTCGACGGGTAGGTGATCATGAGCGCCGCGAGCGCGTCGGCGTGCGTCTCGATCTTCGCGCGGAGGTCGCCGAGGTCGACGTTGCCGGCCTCGTCGCACGCGACGACGACCACGCGCATGCCGGCCAGCACGGCGGATGCCGCGTTGGTGCCGTGCGCCGACGAGGGGATCAGGCACACGTCGCGCGCGAGATCGCCGCGGGAATGGTGGTATCCGCGGATCGCGAGCAGGCCCGCCAGCTCGCCCTGCGACCCGGCGTTCGGCTGCAGCGACACCGCGTCGTACCCGGTGATCTCCGCCAGCCACGACTCGAGCTGGTCGATGAGCACGAGGTACCCGGCGACATCCTCCGCCGGGGCGAAGGGGTGCACGCGCGCGAACTCCGGCCACGATACGGCGGCCATCTCGGTCGCGGCGTTGAGCTTCATCGTGCACGAGCCGAGCGGGATCATCCCCCGGTCGAGCGCGTAATCGCGGTCGGCGAGCTGCTTGAGATAGCGCATCATCGCCGTCTCGGAGTGGTGCGCATGGAAGACGGGATGCGTCAGGAACTCGTCCGTGCGGCGCAGGGATTCCGGGAAGAGCCCCGTCCCCTGGTTCGCCGAGAACCCGAACGCGCGCCGCTCCGGCCCGCCGAACACCTGGGCGAGCGCGTGCAGCTCCGCCGCCGTCGTCGTCTCGTCGACCGAGACGCCGACCGAATCCGCGCTTCGGAACCACAGCTGGAACCCGCGCTCACGCGCAGCCGCCACGACCTCCTCGGCCCGGCCCGGCACCGACACGATGATCGTGTCGAAGAAGTGCTCGTGGAGAACATCCGCCCCGGCATCCACGATCCAGTCGCGCAGCAGATGCGCCTTCGTGGCGACCTCGGTCGCGATGCGGCGCAGACCGTCAGGCCCGTGGTAGACGGCGTACATGGATGCCATGACGGCGAGCAGCACCTGCGCGGTGCAGATGTTCGACGTCGCCTTCTCGCGGCGGATGTGCTGCTCACGCGTCTGCAGCGACAGACGGTAGGCGGGCTTGCCCGCGGCATCCTGCGACACGCCGACGAGGCGCCCGGGGAGCTGGCGCTCGAGGCCCGCGCGGACGGCCATGTAGCCGGCGTGCGGTCCGCCGAACCCCATCGGGACGCCGAAGCGCTGCGTCGTGCCGACCACGATGTCGGCGCCGAGCGATCCGGGCGAGCGCAGCAGGGTGAGGGCCAGGAGGTCCGCCGCGACGACCGCGAGGCCGCCCTGAGCCTGCACCGCGGCGATGACCTCGGACGGGTCCCAGACGCGCCCCGAGGCGCCGGGGTACTGGATGAAGGCGCCGAACCCTTCGACAAGCTCAGGGACCGGACCATCGACAAGCTCAGGGACCGGCCCCGCGGCGTCCGAGCCACCGTCGCTCCCCGAGATCGTCGAGGGGTCGAACTCGTGGATCTGGATGCCGAGCGCGGCGGCGCGGTGCGCGAGCAGCGCCTTCGTCTGCGGCAGGGCGTCGGCATCGACGAGGAAGACGCTGCTCTTCGAGCGCGACGCGCGGCGGGCGACGAGCATGCCCTCCACGACCGCGGTCGACTCGTCGAGCATGGACGCGTTCGCCGTCGCGAGCCCCGTGAGGTCGGTCACCATCGTCTGGAAGTTGATGAGCGCCTCCAGACGCCCCTGCGAGATCTCCGGCTGGTACGGCGTGTACGCCGTGTACCAGGAGGGGTTCTCGAACACGTTCCGCGCGATCACCGAGGGGGTGATCGTGTCGTAGTAGCCGAGTCCGATGAGCGAGCGGGCAGGACGGTTGAGATCCGCGAGCCCACGAAGCTCCGCCAGCGCCTCAGCCTCGGTGGCCGCGGACGGGATCGCAGACTCGCGCACCGGCGCGGCGTGGATGGATGCCGGGACCGCTCGCTCGACGAGCTCGTCGACCGAGCCGTAGCCGAGCGCGTTCAGCATGATCGCCTGGGCATCGGCGTCCGTGCCGATGTGGCGGTCGCGGAACTCCTCGTCGCGCCGGCCGGCGGCGGAGCTCACGCCTCGCCGCCGGTGAGCAGCGCGTAGGCCGCGCGGTCCATGAGCGCGTCCACATCGGCGGGCTCGACGCGGATCTTGACGAGCCATGCACCGAACGCGTCGCCGTTGACGGATGCCGGGTCATCGACGACGGCGTCGTTGACCTCGAGGATCTCGCCCGTGAGCGGGGCGTAGAGCTCGCCGACCGACTTGGTCGACTCGATCTCGCCGCAGACCTCGCCCGCCGTGACGGACGATCCGACGGACGGCAGGTCGACGAAGACGACGTCGCCGAGCTTGTCGGCGGCGTAGTCGGTGATCCCGACGGTCGCGACGTCGCCCTCGAGGGCGACCCACTCGTGCTCGTCGGTGTACTTGAGTGCGGTCAGGTCGGTCATGCGGTCCTCCGATAGAAAGGCAGAGCGGTCACGGTCGCGGGGATGCGGGTTCCCCGCACATCGATGAAGAGAGGGGTGCCGGGCTCGGAGAGCGCCGACGGGATGAAGGCCATCGCGATGGGATGTCCGAGCGTCGGGCTGAGCGCTCCGCTCGTGATCTCGCCGACGGGCGCGCCGTCGGCATCCAGCACGGCGTAACCGGCGCGGCCGGCGCGGCGGCCCTCGGCGGTCAGGCCGACGAGCACGGGCAGCTCCGCCGAGGGGGCGCTCTCGAGTGCGGCCTTGCCGACGAAGTCGTCCTTGTCCATCGCGACGACACGTCCGAGACCCGCCTGAACGGGGAGGATGTCCGGTGACAGCTCGTGCCCGTGGAGCGGCATCCCCGCTTCCAGGCGCAGCGTGTCGCGCGCGGCGAGGCCCGCCGGGACGAGGCCGAGCGGTTCGCCGGCGCTCCACAGCGCGTCCCAGAGGGCAGGCGCGACGGCGTTCGGGACCATCAGCTCGAATCCATCCTCACCCGTGTAGCCGGTGCGGGCGATGAAGAGGGGCTCGCCCGCGAAGGTCCCGGCCGACCAGGCGTAGTAGCCGAGGTCCTCCAGCGCAGGCGTCACGCCCTCGATGCCCCCCTCGGCGCCGTCGGCCGCCTCGACGATCGCGCGGGCACGGGGGCCCTGCACCGCAATGAGGGCGACGTCATCGGAGATGTCGGTGATCGCGGCATCCCCCGCGTATCGCTCGAGGGTCGCGGCGACGAGCGCCCGGTTGCCGGCGTTGGAGATCACGAGGAAGTCGTCCTCGCCCCGGCGGTAGACGATGACGTCGTCGACGACCCCACCCGCCTCGTCGAGGAGCAGCGAGTATTTCGCCTTGCCGATCTTCATGGTCGAGATCCGCCCGGCGAGGGCGTGGTCGAGGACGGCACCGGCACCCGCGCCCGTGAGCGTGAACTCGGCCATGTGGGAGATGTCGAACAGTCCCGCCGCCTGGCGCACCGCGTGGTGCTCGGCGAGATCCGAGGTGTAGCGGACCGGCATCGACCATCCGCCGAAGTCCGTGAAGGACGCCCCGAGGGCGGCATGGCGATCGTGCAGAGCGGTGGTGCGGAGGTCAGACATGAGTTCTCCCGGAGCATCGGGTCGGCGCCTGCCGGCCCGGCAGGCGTGAACTCCCCCTCTGTCATGGGCCTGAGAGCTTCACCCCCCGATACGCTCGGGGACCGAGTCGTCGAGGGGCTTTCACCGTCGGCGGATCCCGAGGGATCGCTTTTCAGAGCGGCCGGACGCGAGCGGTACGCGGACCTGAGAGATTGGCGGGGAGGCTTGCTCCTTCGGTGCTCGGCATCCCTCCTCTGGATGGATGCCGGGGCTCTCCCGCGCGCGTCATGCGGCCTGTCTTCAGTTGCCCTGTCAGCATAGCGCCTGGGGTGCCGGCGAACGCGCGTCAGCGCGCGCAGTCGCCGGAGGCCACGGGCGGCGAGTCGGCCGACACGGCCGCGAGCACCGGACGCAGCTCGTTCGTCGTCATCGCGAAGCCGCGGGTGTCATCGTCGGCCGCGCGGGCGAACACCACGCCGACCACGGCGCCGCTCTCATCGAGCAGCGGTCCACCGGAGTTGCCCGGCCGGACCTCGGCGGCGAGCTGGTAGACCTCGCGCGGGTGCAGGGTGCTGTCGGAGATGTCGGGCACCGGCGCTGTCCCCACCCAGAGCACCGCGGCGGGTCCGCTCGTGAACGGGCCCCCGTGCGGGTACCCCTGCACGACGGCCTGCGTGCCGGCCGGGACGGGATCGGCGATCGTCAGCGGCGCATCGCCCAGGGCTCCGACGGCGATCACGGCGAGATCGACGACGGGATCGAACAGAACGATGCGCCCCTCGCCGGCGCGGCCGCCCGGGAGCTCCACGATCGGCGTGTCGACCCCGGCCACGACATGCGCGTTCGTGACGACGAGGCCGGGCGCGGCGACGAAGCCGGATCCCGTCATGGACACCCCGCACGCGTACGCCGTTCCGCTCACGCGCGCGACCGAGGCCGCGGCCGCCTGCAGCGCGGGCTCATCGAGCGTGACCGGCGGCGAGGTCGGGGCCACGGCCTCGCCGATGACCGCCTGCAGCCGGGGGATCCCCTCGGACAGCAGCAGTCCGCGGGCCGTTGCGAGCGCGTCGTCGACCGGAGCCGGTGTGATCGTGTCGAGCGCAGCGATGACCCGTGAGGAGGCGACCGCCGACGAGACGCCCGGGATGCCGGCGGCGCCGATCCCGGTGGCGACCAGCAGCAGCGCGAGGCCGGTGGCGGAAAGGCTCAGGACGCCGCCGAAGAAGCGTTCCAGGCCGCGGAGCCGGCCGCGGTCGACGCCGCGCCGGATGGCTCGGCCGACCGCCGCGCCGGCAGCCGTGCCCAGGAGGACGATCACGAGCGCCGCAGCGGCCAGCGCGGCCGCACGCCATCCGCCTTCGGGCAGGATCCCCGAGAGCCACGGGGTCACGAGCGGCAGACCCCAGAGCGCGGCGACGGCACCGAGGACCATGCCGACGACCGTGCCGAGGCTCGCGAAGAATCCGCGGGCGAGTCCGGCGATCAGTGCGACCACCAGGATGCCCAGGGCGATGATGTCGACGACCTGCACGGAACCTCCTCCGTCAACGATACGAGGCCGGACCGCCGTACCCGCTCTCAGCGGACGCGCAGGGACGAGGGTTTGCAGTTCGGGTGCGGATGACTCTAAGATCGCCCTGAGGTTATGGTCATGTCGACACGAACAGAGCCCGAGACGGACGGCATCCGCGTCGCCGTCTCGACGGTCATCTTCAGCCTGCGGCGCGGTGCGCGCGGCGATCGTCCCACGATCGTCCTCCCGCTCGTCCGCCGTACGCGCGATCCTCATGAGGGGCGCTGGGCCCTCCCCGGCGGATGGCTCGATCGCACCGAGGAGCTCGACGTCGCGGCATCCCGCACGCTCGCGGAGACGACCGGACTCGCGCCGAGCTACCTCGAGCAGCTCTACGTGTTCGGCGACGTGGGGCGCTCCCCCGGCCGCGTCGTGTCCATCGTGTACTGGGCGCTGCTGCGCGAGGGGGCGAAGCTCCCCGCAGATGCGGAGAACGTCGCCTGGTTCGATGTCGCGGATCTGCCTCCGCTGGCCTTCGACCACGAGCACATCGTCGAGTACGCGCTGTGGCGCCTGCGCAACAAGGTCGGGTACAGCCGGATCGCGCACGGCCTGCTGCCGGACCTGTTCACCCTCGCCGAGCTGCGCGAGGTCTACGAGGCGATCCTCACGCGCGACCTCGACCCCGCGAACTTCCGCCGGCAGGTCGAGAACTCCGCGACGCTCATCCCCACCGAGAGGTTCCGCACGGGCAGCCACCGCCCTGCTCGCCTGTACCGCTACGACCAGGACGTGGAGCTCGCCGATCGCGGTCCGCTCCCCCACCCGACTGCCCCGTTCGCCCTTTCCCGAGAGGCCCGTTCATGACCCTGCTGCAGATCCACCCCCGACCGGTCGACGCGAGCGTCGACCACGGCATCCAGGCGATCGTGACCGGCGCCTCCACCTCAGAGACCTGCAACACCGATCTCGCTGCAGGACCGTGGGACTTCGACGCACGCCCGGGCTACGGCCCCGGCTCCTCCATGGGAGATGTGATCCCGACCGGCGCGCCGCGCCAGGGAGAGCTCCCCGCGGAGTACCGGGAGGCATCCGAGCTCGAACTGCACGCGCGGATCACCGCCGCCAAGACCACCCTGGGCGACCGCGTCGTCATCCTCGGCCACTTCTACCAGCGCGAGGAGGTCGTGACCCACGCCGACTACGTGGGCGACTCGTTCCAGCTCGCGAACGCAGCGCTGACGCAGCCGCAGGCCGAAGCGATCGTCTTCTGCGGCGTGCACTTCATGGCCGAAACGGCGGACCTCCTCTCCCGCCCCGACCAGGCGGTCATCCTCCCGAACCTCGCCGCCGGATGCTCCATGGCGGATATGGCATCGATCGACGACGTCGAGGACTGCTGGGAGCAGCTCGCGGAGATCTACGGGCCTCTGGATGTGCCGGACGCGGACGGCCTCGTCCCCGTCATCCCGGTCACCTACATGAACTCCTCGGCGGCGATCAAGGGCTTCGTCGGGCGCAACGGAGGGATCGTCTGCACCTCGTCCAATGCCCGCACCGTGCTCGAGTGGGCGTTCGCGCGCGGACGTCGCGTGCTCTTCTTCCCCGACCAGCACCTCGGCCGCAACACGGCGAAGGCGATGGGGGTGCCGCTCGCGCAGATGCCGATGTGGAACCCGCGGAAGCCCTTCGGCGGATCGAGCCAGAGCGAGCTGACCGACGCCCGCGTCATCCTCTGGCATGGGTTCTGCTCGGTGCACCGCCGCTTCACGGTCGACCAGATCGCCGCCGCGCGGGCTGATCACCCGGGCGTCCGCGTGATCGTGCACCCAGAATGCCCGATGGCGGTCGTGGACGCCGCGGACGAGGCCGGCTCGACCGACTACATCCGCACGGCGATCGCCGCCGCGACCGAGCCCACGACCTTCGCGATCGGCACGGAGATCAACCTCGTCCAACGGCTCGCCGCACAGTATCCGCAGCACGAGATCTTCTGCCTCGACCCCGTGGTGTGCCCGTGCTCGACGATGTACCGGATCCACCCGGGCTACCTCGCATGGGTCCTGGAGGAGCTCGTCGCCGGCCACGTCGTCAACCGGATCGAGGTCCCCGGCGATGTCGCCGATCCCGCCCGCACGGCGCTCGAGCGGATGCTGGCGGCCAAGCCATGACCCTGCGACGGGATCCGTCGACGCCACGGGTCGTCGTCGTGGGCTCCGGGATCGCCGGGCTGACCGTGGCCCTGCACGCCGTGGAGGGCGGATGCCGCGTCACCCTCGTGACGAAGGACGTCCTCGAGCACGCGAACACGCGCTTCGCCCAGGGCGGCATCGCCGGCGTCATGTTCGACGACGACCGCATCGAGGATCACATCCGCGACACGCTCGTGGCCGGCGCCGGCCTCTCCGACCCCGAGGCCGTGCGGGTGCTCGCGGAGGAGGGACCCGGCCGGATCCGCGAGCTGATCGCGCTCGGCGTCGCGTTCGACCGGGCATCGGACGGCGCGTTCGTCAAGGGTCTCGAGGCGGCGCACTCCTACCCCCGCATCCTGCACGCCGGCGGGGATGCCACCGGGACCGCGATCGAGAAGGCTCTCGTCGCGCGCCTCCGGGAGAGCGAGGTCCGAGTGATCGAGCACGCGTTCCTCATCGATCTCGTCGTCGACGCGGCATCCGGCCGTGCGGCGGGTGTCGAGCTGCTCATCGAAGACGAACGTCGCGAGACGCTGCCCGCCGACGCCATCGTCCTGGCGACCGGAGGGGCCGGTCAGCTCTACGCCCACACCACGAACCCGCCCGTGGCGACCGGCGACGGCATCGCGGCCGCCCTCCGCGCGGGAGTCGCGGTCACCGACGTGGAGTTCGTCCAGTTCCACCCGACGGTGCTGCCCGCGGTGTGCGCGGTCCCGGGCGATGCGAGCAGGAGCGACGCCGCGCCGTTCCTCGTCTCCGAGGCCGTGCGCGGGGAGGGCGCGGTGCTCCGCGACGAGCAGGGCCGACGCTTCATGCTCGACCGTCACCCCGATGCGGAACTCGCTCCGCGCGATGTCGTCGCGCGGGCGATCGCCGAGGTGATGGTCGAGCAGGACGGCCGCCCCGTGCTGCTGGACGCCACGGCTCTCGGCCCGGAGGGAGCGGCGGCGAGCGCGAAGCGCACCGTCCGGTTCCTCCGCGACCGGTTCCCGACGATCGACGCCGCCGTCCGCGCCCGCGGCGAGGACTGGGCACGGGAGCCGATCCCCGTGACCCCCGCCGCACACTACCTGATGGGCGGGGTGAGCACCGACCTGGAGGGGCGCACGAGCCTTCCCGGCCTCTACGCCGTCGGGGAGACGGCCCGGACCGGCGTCCACGGCGCCAACCGGCTCGCGTCGAACTCGCTGCTGGAAGGCGCCGTGTTCGGTGCGCGGGCCGGCGACGCCCTTGCGGCGGATGCCGACACCGGACGGTGGCCCGCCGCGGCGTCCTTCCCGCGCGGGGCCGCGCCCGAGCCGCCGGTGCCGCCCGTCGCCGACGCCGCCCCGCCCTTCACCCGCGGCGCGCTGCAGGAGCTGCTGTGGGAGGACGCGGGTCTCGTCCGCGACGAGGCCGGGCTCGCCCGCGCCGCCGCCCGGATCAGCGGCTGGCGCGCGCAGCCCCGGGAGGCCGTGACCGAGAGGGAGTTCGAAGACGAGAACCTGCTCCTCGTCGCCGCTGCGCTCGTCTCCGCCGCCCGCGCCCGTCGGATCTCCGTCGGTGCCCACGCCCGGCGGGACGAAACTCCTCCGGTCGCCGACGAAGGCGACGCCCAACCCGCGAACACCCCGCCTCGGGCCCCGGATCACCGGCGTTCTGGTGTGCCGGAGGTGGCCGCATGCTGACCCGCGACCACATCGAGACCGTCGTCCGCGCCGCGCTCCGCGAGGATGCCCCGTGGGGCGACCTCACGAGCGACACCCTGATCCCGGCGGAGTCGACCGCGACGGCCGAGCTCCGCGCGCGCGAGGGGGGCGTCTTCAGCGGCGGCGAGGTGTTCGCCGCCGCGTTCGCCTTGACGGACCCGCGCATCCAGGTGACTCTGCACGCCGCCGACGGCGAGCGCTTCATCAGCGGCGGCGTCCTCGCAACGGTGGTGGGGCCCGCCCGCGGCATCCTGCAGGCCGAACGCGTGGGGCTGAACTTCACCCAGCGGATGTCGGGGATCGCCACGCTCACCGCGCGCTACGTCGACGCCGTGGCCGGCACGGACGCCCGGATCGCCGACACCCGCAAGACGACGCCCGGACTCCGCCGGTTCGAGCGGCACGCCGTGCGCTCGGGCGGCGGGCACAACCACCGCTTCAGCCTCTCCGACGCCGTCATGGCGAAGGACAACCACCTCGCCGTGCTGGTCGCGCGGCACGGGTCGATCACCGCGGCGCTCCGGGCGGCGCGTGCTGCTCTCCCGCACACGACGCACCTCGAGGTCGAGGTCGACCGCCTCGATCAACTCGACGCCGTCCTCGCCGCCGGGACCGGGCCCCGCGGCGTGGGGACGATCATGCTCGACAACTTCTCCCTCGATGACCTCCGCGCCGGCGTCGAGAGGATCGCCGGGCGCACGATCGTCGAGGCGTCCGGCGGGGTGTCTCTCGACACCGTCGGCGCCATCGCCGCAACCGGCGTCGATGTCATCTCCGTGGGCGCACTCACCCATTCGGCGCGCGCTCTCGACCTCGGTCTCGACGTCCGCTTCGAGGAGTGAGCGCTCCGGGCATGCGGTACCTCGACCACGCCGCCACAAGCCCCGTGCGCCCCGAGGTGCGCGACGCGATGCTCCCGTACCTCACCGACCGGTTCGGCAATCCCTCGAGCCACCACACCGTAGGCGAGGCCGCGGCATCCGCCCTCGCCGACGCGCGCGCCCGCGTCGCGGCCGTCCTCGGGGTGCGCGCGAACGAGATCGTCTTCACCTCGGGCGGCACGGAAGCGGACAACCTCGCCGTGAAGGGGCTGGCCATCGGCGCGAGCCTCCGGCGGGGAGGACCCGTGCATGTCGTGACGACGACGATCGAGCACGAGGCCGTCCTCGCCTCCTGCGCGTATCTGGAGCGGGTGCACGGCTTCGCCGTCACGCGGGTCGGCGTCGACGCGGACGGGCTGGTCTCCCCCGACGAGGTGGCCGCCGCGCTCCGGCCCGACACGGCCGTCGTCTCGATCGGCTACGCCAACAACGAGATCGGAACCGTGCAGGATGCCGCGGCGCTCGCAGCCGTCACCACCGCCGCCGGGGTCCCCCTGCACCTCGACGCGGTGCAGGCCGCGGGGTGGCTGCCCCTGCGTGGGACGGGCGCGGACGCGCTCTCCCTCGCCGGCCACAAGATCGGCGCGCCGCAGGGGATCGGCGTCCTCGCCGTCCGCACGCGATGGCCGCTCGAGCCGCTCGTGCACGGCGGCGGCCAGGAGAGGGGTCGCCGCAGCGGCACGGAGAATCTCGCCGGGGCGGTCGCGATGGCCACCGCGCTCGAGCTCGCCGAGTCCGAGCGGGCGGACAGTGCGGCGCGGGTGAGCGCCATCCGCGCCGCCTTCACCCGGCGGGTCCTCGACCTCGTCGGGACGGCGCGGCTGACGGGGCATCCGACCCGCCGCCTCCCCGGGACCGCGAGCTTCACCTTCGCCGGCACGAGCGGCGAGGCGATCCTCCTCGAGCTCGAGCGCCGCGGCCTCGTGACCTCCAGCGGCTCGGCCTGCGCTGCCGGCAGCGACGAGCCGTCGCACGTCCTCCTCGCCTGCGGGATCGACCCGGCCGTCGCGCAGAGCGCGGTGCGCTTCACCCTCGGGCACCACCTCGCGGGGGACCTCTCCCCCGTCGCCGACGCGGTCGCCGAGGCGGTGGCGGCGGTACGATCGGGCGCATGAGCACGTCCGCCGCGCCCCTCCCGGTCCTCGTCACGGTGATCGTCCCGGGTCGGGATGTCGCGGAGTTCGCCGCGGAGGCCCTCGACTCGCTGCGGGCGCAGACGCTCCCGGCGTGGTGCGCGATCCTCGTCGATGACGGGTCGGTGGATGCCACGGCGGACGTCTTCGCCGATGCCGCGGCATCCGACCCGCGCTTCACGCTCATCCGTCACGCCGAGCCGCGTGGCCTCGGGGGCGCGCGCAACGCCGGCCTGGACCGCGTCGCGACCCCCTTCGTCGGCTTCCTCGACGCCGACGATGTGATGACCCCGACGGCTCTCGAACGGCTGGTCGCGGCGATCACCGAGAGCGGCAGCGACCTCGCCGTCGGGGCATACGTGCGCCTGCGCGCGGGCGCGGGCGGCGTCTATGCGGCGGGTGAGGTACAGCCATGGGTCCGCGCGGCGACCGACCCCGCGCGTCGGGGCACGACCCTCTCCGCGCACCCCGAGGTCTCCGGCAACGTCGTGGCGTGGTCCAAGCTCAGCCGCGTCGAGCTCTGGCGCGCACACGGTGTCCGCTTCCCCGAGGGGCGCCTGTACGAGGACCAGATCGTCGCGCAGCGTCTCTACACGCACGCGCGCGCGATCGACGTCCTTCCGGACGTGGTCGTGCACTGGCGGGAACGCGCCGACGGCTCGTCGATCACGCAGCGCAAGGACACGCTTCCGGTGCTCACCGACTACCTCGAGGCTCTCCGCGGGGGGATCGCCGTGCTCGACGCGGCCGATCAGCACGCCGCCGCGCGGGCGCGGCTCCGGCTCATCCTCGAGATGGACACGCCCCCGCTCGTCCGCATCGCCGCGGGGGAAACCGGGCACGCGGATGCCGCGTACCGTCGCGCCGTGGGGGCGTTCGTCCGCGACCTCGTCGCGCGCGCCGACCACGAAGGCGTCGCCCTCGATCCGCAGACCGCCGACCTCCGCTCAGCCGCGGTGCTGTGGTGAGCGGCGCCGCTGCGGCGGGTCGGTCGCCCCGCGCGCTCCCGTCGAACGGCTAGGGTGAAGGCCATGTCCGGCACCTCCGAGAACCTTCCCGAAACCCCTGACGGCCCCGACCTGGACGCCCTGCGCGACGAGATCGACGAGCTCAAGAAGGTGCCGACCGAAGAGCTCGTCAATCCGACGCCGACGCTCGTCGAGGAGAACGAGCCGACTCCGGAGCCCACGGACGCCATCGGCTCCGAGAACTGGCCGACCGAGGACTGAGGCCCCGTCGCCCCCGCGCTACTCGCGTGGTGCCCAGGGCAGCGCGGCGTCCGCAGCCTCCGCGGACGGCCCGTCCGTGAAGGGCGGCGGGTCGGCGACGAGCTGCGCGGCATCCGCCCCCGCAGACCCCTCCGGCGCGCGATCGGCGCGGCGGTCAGGGAGCGGAGCGGGCATCGCGGCATCCATCCCCTCGATGCGCGCCGCGGCCATCTGCTCCGCCGCGAGCTCGGCGTAGAGCCCGCCGCGGGCGAGCAGGTCGGCGTGCGTGCCGGACTCCACGATGCGGCCGGCATCGACGACGTGGATCATGTCCGCGCCGATGACGGTGGACAGGCGGTGCGCGATCGACAGGGTCGTGCGGCCGGATGCCGCGGCCTCGAGCGCCTCCTGCACGACCCGCTCGGACACGGTGTCCAGGGCACTCGTCGCCTCGTCCAGCAGCAGCACGGGCGGGTCTTTCAAGAGCACACGGGCGATCGCGATGCGCTGCTTCTCCCCACCGGAGAGCCGGTAGCCGCGCTCCCCGACGACGGTGTCATAGCCGTGTTCGAATCCCGCGATGATGTGGTGGATGTTCGCGGCCGCGCACGCGGCTTCGAGCTCGGCATCCGTCGCATCCGGCTTCGCGTAACGCAGGTTCTCGCCGATCGTGGCGTGGAAGAGGTAGGTCTCCTGGGAGACGATCCCGATGTGGTCGACGATCGACTCCTGCGTCAGGGTCTTCACATCCGCACCGGCGAACAGCACGCGCCCCTCGGATGCCTCGTAGAGCCGAGGCGCCAGGTAGAGCACGGTCGTCTTGCCCGCACCCGAGGGCCCGACGAACGCGACGTGCTGCCCGTGCTCGGCGACGAAGGAGACCCCGTCCAGGGTCGGACGCGCATCCGCTGCGGCGTCGGGGTAGCGGAAGACGACGTCCTCGAACTCGACCCGTCCGATCGGGCCCGGAGCCTCGGCGACGGTGATCGCGTCGGGGGCGTCCTGGATCGCCGGCACCATGTCGAGGTACTCGAAGATGCGGGCGAACAGCGCCTTCGAGGTCTGCAGGTCGAGCGCGACCCGCATCAGCGCCATGAGCGGCATGAGCAGTCGGGCCTGCACCGTCGTGAAGGCGACCACCGTGCCCGCCGTGATCGTGTCGACGCCGGCGCTTCCTCCCACTCCGTGCAGGAGGTAGCCCGAGACCAGGTAGATGACCGCCGGCACGGAGGACATCAGCACCTGCACGACCGCGAAGAAGCCCTGCCCGCTCATCGCCCGCTGCACCTGCAGGCGTACCTGGTTGGTGTTCTCCTCGCGGTAGCGGGCGCCCTCGGTGCGCTGGCGGTTGAACGACTTCGAGAGCAGGATGCCGCTGACCGACAGGGTCTCCTGCGTGATCGAGGTGAGCTCGGACAGCGACTCCTGCGTCTGGCCCGCGATCCTCGCGCGCACCTGACCCACTCGGCGCTGCACGAAGATCAGGATCGGCATGAGGAAGACGGCGATGAGGGTCAGCCGCCAGTCGATGATGACCATCGCCACGAGCGCCGAGACGACCGTCACCACGTTGCCGAGGATGCTCGTGACCGTGTTGGTCAGCACTCCCGACACTCCCCCGACGTCGTTCTGGAGACGGGACTGGATGACGCCCGTCTTGGTGCGAGTGAAGAACCCCAGCTCCATGGCCTGGAGGTGGTCGAACAGGCGCACCCGCAGATCACCGGTGACCTCGTTGCCGACGGTCGAGGTGAGCCACGTCTGCGCGACGCCGAGCGCGGCGGAGAGCAGGAACAGGCCCACCATCGCGCCGACGAGGCGCCAGAGGAGGCCGAGGTCGACGCCCGATCCATCCGTCGGGAACAGCGCCTGATCGAAGATCTGCTGGATGATCAGCGGCGGGATCACGCCGATCGCGGCTCCGGCGATCACCATGATCGCGGTGAACGCGATGCGCCCCAGGTAGGGACGGAACATCTCCCGGATCCGGGAGCCGAGGTGCGGGATCTCGGGAGCCTCGGCGTTCAGCCGCCTCTGCGCGGCCTCGTCGACGCCGCGGAAGGCGACACCGCGACCCCCCATCGCTCCGCCGCCGGGACCACCCATACTCATGGCGTCACTCTACGTCGCGGCTCGGACGTCGCGGCTCGGACGTCGCGACTCAGCCGAGCCCGGCGACGAGGTTGACGACGCTGGCGAGGATCACGGCGCCGAAGAGGTAGGCCACGAGCGTCTGCGCGACGACGATCCGGCGGATCTCGTTCGCGGAGAGGTTCGTGTCGGACACCTGGTAGGTCATCCCGAGGCCGACCGAGAAGTACCCGAAGTCGGAGTACATGGGGTCCTCCTCCTGGTTGAAGTCGATGCCTCCCGAGCGGCCGGCGTCGATCCGCGCATAGTAGCGGTGTGCATACCGCAGCATGTAGTCGACCTGGATGAGCGCCCACGACGAGGTCACGGCGAGGATCGCGACACCCGCCGACAGCGCCGCCGTCGCGGGGTCGGCGTGGCCGCGCACGAGCACGAGGACGACGGCGACGAGGCTCGCGAGGCTGCCCGTCAGTGAGATGACGCGCGCCGCGGCGCGACCCGGGTCCTCCGCGGTCGCATGGCCCCGGGTCTGCGCGGCATCCATGGGCCATAGAGCGACGAGCAGCCACGTGACGTTGACGATCGCGAGTGCCGTCCAGCCCGCCAGGAGGCCCGAAATCCAGCCCAGCGTCGGAATCGTGGCGGCGGCCACGACCGCCCCGATCGCAAGGGTGACCGGCCCACGGACGGCGAGGCGGGGACGCCGGCGGCGAGGCGGGTGTGCGGTGCGATGCGGTGCCATACCCGGATCGTGCCACCCGAGGGGGGAATAGCGTGTCCGACCCGGCGGTTACCCTTGAGGTTCGTCCCGGGCCCCGGGCACGGCTCCCCGTCCGCACGATCCACAGGAGATCCGCATGCCCCGCACCGACGCCCGCATCACCCCGCCGAGCACCGGCGCCGTCCCCGTCGCCGCACCGGCCCGCGCCGACCGAGTGGACCCCCGCGCGAGCCGGGTCATCTGGCTGTTGCTGGCCGCCGCCTTCGTCGCGATCCTCAACGAGACGACGATGGGCGTCGCGATCCCTCACCTCATCGGCGACCTCGGCATCACCGCGGTGCAGGCGCAGTGGCTGACGACCGCGTTCATGCTCACGATGGCGGTCGTGATCCCGACGACCGGGTTCCTCCTCCGCCGCTTCACGACGCGCGCGATGTTCGCCGCGGCCATGGGCCTCTTCTCCGCGGGAACCCTGATCGCCCTGCTCGCGCCGGGCTTCGAGGTCCTCGTCGCGGCGCGCGTCGTCCAGGCATCCGGCACCGCGATCATGATGCCGCTGCTGATGACGACGCTGATGGACGTCGTGCCCCCGCACCTGCGCGGCCGGATGATGGGCCGGGTCAGCATCGTCATGTCGCTCGCGCCGGCCATCGGACCGACCCTATCCGGCGTGATCCTCGACACCCTCAACTGGCGGTGGATCTTCGCGATCGTCCTCCCTATCGCACTCATCACGCTCGCCGTCGGTGTCCGCTGGATCCACAACCTCGGCGAGCGGACGCACGCCCCCATCGACGTGCTGTCGGTCGTCCTGTCGGCGTTCGGATTCGGCGGACTCGTGTTCGGGCTCAGCCAGATCGGCGGGGGCGGGCACGGCGGTGCGGATGCCGCCGCGCAGGCCGCCGCCGACGCGGCGAACACGACCCTCGTGGTCGCGCTCTCGATCGGCGTCGTCGCACTCGGCCTGTTCCTGTGGCGTCAGACGGTGCTGCAGCGTCACGACGATGCGCTGCTCGACCTGCGGATCTTCCGCTCGGGCAACTTCTCGCTGTCCGTCGCGCACTTCGCTGTGATGTCGCTCGCCTTCTTCGGGACGATCACCGCACTTCCGCTCTACCTGCAGGGACCGCTCGGCCTGTCGACGACCGAGTCCGGCCTGATCGTCCTCCCGGGCGCCGTCGCGATGGGCGTCCTCGGGCCCTTCATCGGCCGGATCTACGACCGCTGGGGCACCCGCGTGCTGCTCGTGCCCGGCACGATCATCGTGATCGCGGTGCTGTGGACGTTCACGACCCTCACCGAGTCGACGCCGGTGTGGTTCATCCTGCTGACGCAGACCGTGCTGTCGATCGGCCTGGCGATGTCGTTCACGCCGCTGTTCACCGCATCGCTCGGGTCTCTCACACCGAAGTACTACTCCTACGGCAGCGCGACGGTCTCCACCGTCCAGCAGGTCGCCGGCGCCGCGGGCGTCGCCGTCCTCATCTCGATCATGGCGTCGCGGACCGGCACGGCGCTTGCAGAAGGCGCCGAGACGGCCGCGGCGGGAGCGGCGGGTGCGCGCAGCGCCTTCCTCGTGGCGGCGATCATCGCGCTGCCGCTGCTCGTGAGCGCGTTCCTCATCCGCAAGCCCGCCGACGACCCGTCGCAGCCGATGACCGGCGCCCACTGAGCGCAGGCCGCCGCGTAGCGTCTCGCTCGGCTCTCGTCCAGCCCCCGGCGGTCTGCGGCGAGCGCACGTAGCGTCGGAAGCATGACCGAATCACTGAACGGAAAGCGCGTCGCGTTCCTCGCGACGGACGGATACGAAGACTCCGAACTGACCTCCCCGTGGCAGGCGGTGACGGAGGCCGGCGCGCAGGCCGTGCTCGTCTCCCCCGCGACCGGCTCGATCGAGGGCAAGAACGGACACGCGCAGCCCGTCGACCTCGCCTCATCCGACGCGGATGCCGCGGACTTCGACGCGCTCGTCCTTCCGGGCGGGGTCGTGAATGCGGATGACCTGCGCACGGATGCCGCGTCGGTGGCGTTCGCGAAGGACTTCTTCGCTCAGCACAAGCCCGTCGGCGCGATCTGTCACGCCGCGTGGACCCTCGTCGAGGCCGACGTCGTCCGCGACCGCACCCTCACGAGCTACCCGAGTCTGAAGACCGACCTCCGCAATGCCGGCGCCGAATGGGTGGACGAGGAGGTCGTCGTCGACCAGGGGTTCGTCACGAGCCGCACCCCCGACGACCTGCCCGCGTTCAACGCGAAGGTGATCGAGGAGATCGCCGAGGGCAAGCACGCCGGGCAGACGGCGTGAGCGCCTGATCATCCGCCTCTGCGGCAACCGCACGAGAACGCCGCCCGCGGTCATCGCGGGCGGCGTTCTCGTCTCGGGGCGGGTCCCGCTCGGCGGGAAGCCTCAGTCAGACGGTGCTGCAGCAGCCCCCGCCGCAACAGCCCGCGCCCTCGTCGGTGACGGGCTGGATGAGCTCGTCGGCGCCGGCGAGGTCGGTGACCGGCTGCAGCGTCGGCGTGGGAAGGTTCGAAGTGGCCATGACCCGATTGTACGTCCGCCGACCCGTGCGGGCGCGGTCAGACCCCGAGCTTCTTCGCGGCCTTCTTCGCGGCCTTGTCGACGAGCTTCCGCGACTGCGCGCGAGCCTTGCGCAGCGAGGGATCGTCCCACAGGTGCTTCGCGGCGCCACTGATCTCGCGGTACCGGGCCCGCCCCGCACGCGCGCCGAGCACATACGCGCCGCCGCCGACGACCGCCACGACAAGCCAGAATTTGAATCCAGACACAGTTTCTCCGATCTCGTATGGCCACAGGCTATGCAGGATCGCGCCGGGGGTTCAGGGGCTTGACATCGCGCGGCCGTCGATCACGCGCGCTCCTTCCGGAGGTCCTGCGCGAACATCACGATGATGCCGCTCGGGCCGCGCAGGTAGGTCAGCTTGTAGAGGTCCTGATACGTCGCGACGCCCCGCAGCGGCAGGCATCCGTGCCGGGCGGCGATGGCGAGCGAGGCCTCGATGTCGTCGACCTGGAACGCGACGCGGTGCATCCCGATCTCGTTCGGCAGGGTCGGCGAGGTCTCGATCGCGTCGGGGTGGATGTATTCGAACAGCTCGAGCTGTCCGTGGCCGTCGGGAGTCTGCAGCACCGCGATCCTGGCGTGGTTGCCGTCGAGCCCCACCGCGGTGGAGGCCCACTCCCCGCTGACCTCGTCGCGCCCCACGAGGCTGAGTCCCAGGTCGGTGAAGAAAGCGATGGTCGCGTCGAGATCGCGCACCGCGATGCCGACGTTCTCGAGTGTGATGGGCATGGAGGGATGCTACGGGGCGCCGCAGACACCCGGCACGGGGGTGTCGCGCGGGCCGATACCCTGGGAGAGTCCGACGGAAGGGTGTGCGCGTGAAGATCATCGACCTGCGGCGGTTCGTCGCGCTGGTCGACCACGGCCTGCACTTCCCCCGCGCGGCGGAGGAGCTCAGCATCCCCCTGGCCGCGCTCTACACATCGATCGAGAAACTCGACGACGAGACCGGCCACCCCCTGATCAGCAAGCAGGGTGCGGGGTTCCAGCTGACGCCGGCGGGCGCACTGCTGCTCGACGAGGCGCGGAGGCGGATTGCAGACGCGCCGGCGAGTGCCCCGGCGCCGAAGGTCGCCGCGGGTGGCAAGGCGAAGGCATCCAAGGGCAAGGGTCGCGCGCCGATCGTCAAGGGGCAGCCGAAGCCCTACAAGAAGCGCCAGGGGCGCTGAGCCGCCCGCTCAGCGACGCCGTTCGGTCCACCGCACCGGCGGATCCTCGAGCCGCGCGAGGCGTGCGCGCGGTTCGGGCACGATGCGCGCGAGAGCCAGTCGCGCGAGCACCTCGATGCGCACCCGCCGCACGCGGGCTCCGTCGCGCAGCAGCGCGGCCGGCCCCGCGATGGCCCACCACCCGTCGAGCCGGTCGAGCACCTCGGGCTCGTCGCGCGAGTCGATGAGGTCGACGGTCGTGCGCGCGGTGCCGGACTGCGCACCGGATCTGTCCGAGCGCCGTCCGCGGTGCCAGAGGAAGAGCGCGGCGACGCCGGATGCCACGAGCAGCGTGAGCCCCGCGGTCGGGGCGAGCGAGCGGTAGCCGTCGATCTCCCCCCATCG
Source organism: Microbacterium flavum (assembly GCF_018717645.1). Classification (GTDB taxonomy): domain Bacteria; phylum Actinomycetota; class Actinomycetes; order Actinomycetales; family Microbacteriaceae; genus Microbacterium; species Microbacterium flavum. Next base: position 117,683 of record NZ_JAFLHG010000003.1, on the reverse strand, counting down.
GGCGAGGAGGTCGACGGCCGCGGAGAAGAGCCAGAGCAGTCCGCAGACCAGCGAGAGCACGGCCGGTAGACGCGTGCCCCAGAGCGACCCGTTCGCGCGCCGCGGTTCGAGCCACCACAGCAGCGCCACCGACAGTGCGGCGCACAGCCCCGCGGGCAGGAGCATCACCTGCACCGTCAGCCCCGGGCGCAGGGTCGTGGCGAGCCCGACGGCGAGGGCGGCGAGCAGGAAGGCGACGGCGAGGCATCCGCGGTGCCACGACGTCGCCGGCAGGACGCGGGCCGCGCGCGGGTCACGGCGCTCATTGACCTCGCGCACGGCGTTCGCCCGGATGCGGTCGCGCGCGTCGCGCATGGCGGGTTCGGATGCGAGCGCCGCGATCCGCCACGAGTCGGCGAGCGCGGCCGAGGCGTCGGGGTAGTCGGCGTCGAACAGGAGCAGGTCGACGCGGCCGAGCGTGCGCTCGTCCAGGCCCGTCACCGAGCTGTGCCCGTATCCGGCCATCGTCCGCGCTCCTTCCGCTCCGAGCGGCGTCTGGGGACAAGCCTCAGGGTACGCCTCGCGTCCTCACCGCGCGGGTCGCACCATGGCGGTGGCATCCGGCGGAGCGAAGCCGAACCGCTCGTAGAGCCCGTGGGCGTCGCTCGTGAACAGGATCCACCGGAAGTGGCTGCCCGGCCCGTCGTCGATCATGAGCTGGACCATGCGCGTGCCGAGGGCGTTCGCACGGTGCGGCTCGATCACGAAGACGTCGGCGAGGTAGGCGACCGCGACACCATCCGAGACGGCGCGCGCGAACCCGACCTGCTCCCCCGTGTCCGAGCGGTACGCTCCGACGACGCGCCACGCGCCCGCGATCTGCGTATCGAGGTCCGCACGAGTGCGCTGGCGACCCCAATACGCCTCGGTGGACAGCCATTCCCACACCACGTCGGGCTGGATCCGCGCGGGATCATCGTCGAGCTCGTACTCCATCACGCCATTGTGGCGGACGTCCCGACACCGAGCGGGATGGTAGGAAGGAGGCCATGCGCCGACTCGTCTACTACGTCGCGACCACCCTCGACGGATTCATCGCCGGGCCCGATGGAGGAGATCCGAGCGGAGCGGAGTTCTTCCCCGTGACGCCGGATCTCGTGCAGTTCATCGTCGAGAACCACCCCGAGACGCTGCCCGCCCCGGCGCGAGAGGCCCTGGGCATCGACGGGCCGCCGCTCACGTTCGACACCGTCGTCGAGGGGCGACACTCCTACGAGATCGGGCTGGATGCCGGGCTGACGAACGCCTATCCGCATCTGCGGCACATCGTCTTCTCGCGCACGCTCACCGAGAGCCCCGACCCCGGCGTCGAGATCGTCTCCGCGGATCCCGCAGAGTTCGTACGCACCCTGAAGGGTGAGCCCGGGGAGGACGTGTGGCTGGTCGGGGGCGGGAAGGTCGCCGCTGCCCTGCTGCCCGAGATCGACCGCCTCATCCTCAAGGTGAACCCGTCGGTGATCGGCTCGGGAGTGCCGCTGTTCGACGGCCCGTTCACGCCGCACCTCTTCCGCCCGGCCGGTGAGGTCCTCCTGGAAGGCGGTGTCCGGGTGGTGACCTACGACCGGCGGGAGTGACCGCGGGTCGCTCGCTGCGAGTTGAGGGTCGTCGGCCCTCCGAGGCACGCGGGCGGCGCACCAGGCGCACGTCGACACGAGGGTCATAGTCTCTGAGGGTGCATCCTCCGATCGAGCCCTTTGCCTCCGGCATGCTGGCGCGCCCGGGTGGCGCCGAGCTGTACTGGGAGTGCTCCGGAAACGCGCACGGCCGACCCGCGGTCTATCTCCACGGTGGTCCGGGCGGCAGTCTGGGCAAGGGGGGCTACCGGCGCCGCTTCGATCCCGCGAAACATCTCATCGTCGGGGTGGACCAACGGGGTACCGGCAGGAGCACGCCCTGGGCGATCGACGACCTCGACAGCCTCGACACGAACACCACGCAGACTCTCATCGCGGACATCGACGCGCTGCGCGAGCATCTCGGGATCGAGGTCTGGCTGCTGCACGGCGTGTCATGGGGGTCGACACTCGCCCTCGCGTACGCGCTCGCGCATCCGGCGCGCGTCACCGAAATCGTACTCACGGCGGTCACGACCGGGGGGAGGGACGAGATCACCTGGATCACCGAAACGGTCGGCGCGATCTTCCCGGAAGCGTGGGACGCGCTCAGCCGAGACGTTCCGACGGGCCGCCGCGTGGTCGACCACTACGCGCAGCTCCTGCGCGACGCCGACCCCGCCGTGAGGTCCGGCGCCGCAGACCGTTGGGACGCGTGGGAGTCAGCGCACATCTCCCTCGACCCGTCGTGGCGCCCCGGCGATCGGCACGCCGACCCACGCATTCGGCAGAACTTCGCCACCCTCGTCACGCACTACTGGTCGAACGATTGCTTCCTGACCGGCGCGGACACGGTGCTCGCGCGCGCTCCGAGGTTGGCGCCCATCCCCGGAGTCCTCGTCCACGGACGCCTGGACGTGAGCGGGCCCGCGGTCATTCCGTGGCGACTCCATCGGGCGTGGGAAGGAAGCCGGCTGAGGATCGTCGACACCGAGGGGCATGGAGGCGCCATCGAGATGGAACTCACCGCCCAAGCGATCGACGAGTTCGCCGCGGCGCGCTGACGCACGGCGCAACCTCCCGCTCGACGACCGGTGGCCTCAGACGTTGAAGCGGAACTCCACGACGTCGCCGTCCACCTGTCGAGGCGCGACCGGCGCGGGGAGCCGGGCTACGGGACGTCGCGCGTGACGCCTCGCGTCGGCGAGACGAGTTCGACGGCCGACATCGCGTCGTCGATGTAGCTACTGAATGGAGCGGACCGGTCAGAGGCAAACCAGGCTTGGCGGGCTGCCTGCATCGACGCGAACGCTGCACCGACGAGGGCAGCTGGCCGCGGGTCGGTGGTTGTGTGCTCTTCACCGAGTAGCCGGCGCGCCACCCGCTCCGTAAGCAGCGCCTGGACGCGCTGCATCTTTTCGAGATATCGGGCGTGCAACTGGGGGGTGCTTCGGACGATCTCGTCCATCGCCTCGCTGCGGGCACGCTGGCGATCGTCCTCGATGTAGTCGAGTGTGATGTCGAAGAGCCGTCGCAATGATTCCCACACCGGTTCGTCGGCGGGGCGGGCGTCGAAAGCCTCCGCCATACGGTCGGCGAAGAGGTCGTACTTGCCGATGACGAGATCGTCCTTCGACGGGAAATAACGGAAGAACGTGCGCTTCGACATCCCTGAGGCACTCGCGATCTCGTCTACCGTCGTTCGGTCGTAGCCCTGTGCGACGAAGAGATCCTGAGCGACTGCGGTCAGCTCGGTCATGACCGCACGGCGAGTGCGCTCTCTGATCGGCACCCGGGACTCATCACTCATATTTTCATCATAGCGCTCGCGCCGGATTTGACACCAAGTGTCATTTTGGACATAGAGTATCCCCGTCAGGCAACGGCCTGTGGTCACGAGGAGAGCAAAATGAGCAAGGTCTGGTTTGTCACCGGTTCGTCCAGAGGATTCGGTCGGGCGTTCGTCGAATCCGCGCTGGAACGGGGCGACAAGGTCGCGGCGACCGCCCGCGATACGAGCACCCTCAGCGATCTGGTCGACAAGTACGGTGGAGCCGTCCTTCCGCTCCAGCTCGATGTCACCGATCGCGATGAGGTCTTCGCCGCCGTCAAGCAGGCGCATGACACGTTCGGCCGCCTCGACGTCGTCATCAACAACGCCGGGTATGGATTGTTCGGCACCGTCGAAGAGATCACCGAGCGGCAGCTGCGCGACCAACTCGAGACCAACCTCTTCGGCGTCTTGCACGTCACGCAAGCCGTCCTCCCAATCCTCCGCGAACAGGGTTCGGGCCATATCATCCAGATCTCCACGATCGGCGGTATCGCCGCGTTCCCGATGCTCGGCGGCTATCACGCTTCGAAGTGGGCGCTTGAGGGTCTGACCGAGTCCCTCGCCCAGGAAGTCGCAGGCTTCGGGATCAAGGTGACGCTCGTCGAGCCTGGTGGATTCGACACCGACTGGGCCGGCTCCTCGGCCACCTTCGCCGACGCGCTCCCGGAGTACCAACCGATCCGCGAAGCGATGGCCGCGCGCAGGAAGGACAACGCCAGTCCCAAGCCGGTCGGATTCGGTTCCGCCATTCTCAAGATCGTCGACGCGGAGAACCCGCCACTGCGGGTGTTCTTCGGCGAGCAGCCCACGCAGATCGCTCCGCACATTTACGAGCAGCGCCTTGACCAGTGGGCCGAGTGGGCGCCGGTTTCGCGAGAAGCCGAGGGCAAGTAGCACGCGCGCTACACGTTGAAGCGGAACTCCACCACGTCGCCGTCCTGCATGACGTAGTCCTTGCCTTCGAGGCGGGCCTTGCCGGCCGCACGCGCGGCGGCGACCGACCCCGTCGCGACGAGGTCGTCGAAGCCGATGACCTCGGCCTTGATGAAGCCCTTCTCGAAGTCGGTGTGGATCACGCCTGCCGCGGCGGGAGCCTTCCAGCCCTTGCCGATGGTCCAGGCGCGCGCCTCCTTCGGGCCGGCGGTCAGGTACGTCTGCAGCCCCAGCGTGTCGAACCCGATGCGGGCGAGCTGGTCGAGTCCCGATTCGTCCTGACCGGTGGATGCCAGCAGTTCCGCGGCATCCTCGGGGTCGAGATCGATGAGCTCCGACTCGATCTTCGCGTCGAGGAACACGGCCTTTGCGGGCGCGACGAGCGCCTCGAGCTCGGCCTTGCGCGCGGCATCCGTCAGCACAGCCTCATCGACGTTGAACACGAAGATGAAGGGCTTCGCGGTGAGGAGGCCGAGCTCCTTGATGGGCTCGAGATCGAGCTTCGACGCCGAGAGCAGTTCCCCGCGCTGCAGCGCGTCGCGCGCAGCCTCGGCGGCGGCGAGGACCGACGGATCGAGCTTGCGGCCACGCACCTCCTTCTCGTAGCGCGTGATGGCCTTCTCGAGCGTCTCGAGGTCGGCCAGCTGCAGCTCCGCGTTGATGGTCTCCATGTCGCTCTGCGGGTTGACGTCGCCGTCGACGTGGACCACGTCGCTGTCTGCGAAGCCGCGGACGACCTGCGCGATGGCATCCGCTTCGCGGATGTTGGCGAGGAACTTGTTGCCCAGCCCCTCCCCCTCGCTCGCCCCGCGGACGATGCCGGCGATGTCGACGAACGACACCGCGGCGGGCAGGATCCGCTCGGAGTGGAACACCTCGGCGAGCTTCGCGAGCCGCTGATCGGGCAGGTTCACGACACCGACGTTGGGCTCGATCGTCGCGAACGGGTAGTTCGCCGCGAGCACGTCGTTCTTGGTCAGCGCGTTGAAGAGCGTCGACTTGCCGACGTTGGGGAGACCGACGATTCCGATAGTGAGAGCCACGGGAGTCCAGTCTACGCGGCGGGCACCGCTGCCCCGATGTCGCCGGGGCGGCTCCCTCGCCGGCGCGTGCGGACGCCTAGCTCCCCGCCGGTGCCGGGTCGACCCGCCACCGCATGAGGACGTTGCCCGACTCCTCCCAGACATGCGTGCCCAGCAGCCTCAGCGCCACGGGCGGCCGCCCGCCGAAGAGGCGCACGCCTCCCCCGCCGATCAGGGGGAACGTGACCAGGTGCAGCTCGTCGACGAGCCCCGCGTGCATGAGGTCGTTCCAGAGCACACGGCCGAGCAGGATCAGGATGCCCCGCCCTTCCTGCTTCTTCAGGCGTGCGACCTCCGCGCGGCTCTCCGCGACGGGCACGATGCGAACATTCTCATAGGGGGCGAGATCGGCTGCGGTGATCGTGTCGGAGACGACGACCTTCTCCATCGTGCGGATCAGCTCGGCGAACTCGCGACGGATCCGCGTGGCATCCGGATCGCCGCGCACCCCCGCCCAATAGCCCAGATTCCCGAGCGTCGAGCGCTTGCCCGACAGCAGCAGCGTGTCGGACGCGCGCATGAGCGCGGTGGTGTGGAAGTCGAACGAATCGGCGCCGCGGTAGTCGGGATGCCAGTGCTCGAACAGCGACGCGATGTCGTGGTCGTCGTCTTCATAGACGCCGTCGACCGTGGTGAAGTTGCAGACGGTGAGCGTGCGCATCAGACCGCCTTGCGAGTCCGGAACGCGTGGGTCAGATACGGCAGATCGACAGATGCCTCTCCGACGGCGCCGATCTCGTCGAACAGGGCCGCGATGTCGCGCTCGATGCGGCCACGCTCAGCGGCGGGCGCGGTGATGATGTAGCTGCGCGACAGCACCATCGCGGTCAGCGTCGCCCGGGTCACCGCGCGCGACCAGCTCCACGTGCGCCGCTCGAGGCTGTCGAACGGCTGGGCGACGAGCGGCCCGCCGTCGGCGAGGAGCTCTTCGGCGTGGCTGCCCTTCATGATCTCGGTGAGACGCGCGACCCACGGCGCCTCCTCGTCGCGGATGTTCCAGATGAGCCCGAGCACGCCGCCGGGCTTCAGAACCCGGCCGATCTCGCGCGATCCTGCCGCGGGGTCGACCCAGTGCCACGCCTGCCCGAGCACCACCGCGTCGAGCGACTCGTCCGGCAGTGTCATCTGCTCGGCTGTGCCGATCAAGGTCTCGACTCCGGGCACGGCGCCGCGGAGGCGATCGAGCATCGCGGCATCCGGCTCGACGGCGATCACGTCGCCCGCGAGGCGCGCGACGACCCGGGTGAGCTTGCCCGTGCCGGCCCCCACATCGGCCACGCGGGGCCGCGGGCCGGCATCCTCCAGCATCCACGCCACCGCCTCGGCCGGGTAGTCCGGCCGACCCTCCTCGTATGCCTGCGCCGCTGCGCCGAAACTCCGGGCCATGTCCTCACGAGTCGCCATGACCGCGACGATACGCCTGCCTCGGTCCCCACCGCCGTCGCGAAAGCAGGCCGGATCGGCTCAACGGCACTCCTCCTGCCCCGCGAAGGCCGATCGAGCCTGCTTTCGGCACCGATCCGGCGTCCCGCCGGCGCCCCATCGGCGCTCAGCCGGCACTCCGCGCGCGCCCTCCGGGCGTCCGGCGCAACAGGATGCAACGGGCGCGGCCGTACCGTCGATGCCACCTCGCGGCGGCTGCCGCACCGGTCGAACACAAGGAAGTGATGTCGATGACGACGCTCGCCCCCACCCCCGCCTCCCACCAGACAGATCAGCATGCCGACGCGTCTCACACGACGATGCGCGCAGCCGTCGTGGTGGCCCCCGGAAAGCCCCTGGTCGTCGAGGATGTGGCCATCCCGACCCCCGGTCCCGGTCAGGCCCTCGTCCGCGTGATCGCGAGCGGGGTCTGTCACACCGATCTGCACGCCGCGCGCGGCGACTGGCCGGTCGCACCCAAGGAGCACCTCATCCCCGGTCACGAGGGCTACGGCGAGGTCGTCGCCCTCGGCGAGGGCGTCACGACGCTCGAGGTCGGCCAGAAGGTCGGCAACGCCTGGCTCTGGTCCGCCTGCGGAACCTGCCAGTACTGCCGCACCGGCTGGGAGACCCTCTGCGAACAGCAGCAGAACGGCGGGTACTCCGTCGACGGCAGCTTCGGCCAGTACATGCTCGTCGACGAGCGCTTCGCCGCACGGATCCCCGAGGGCGCCGATCCGTTCGAGGTCGCCCCCGTCCTGTGCGCGGGGGTCACCGTCTACAAGGGCCTCAAGATGACCGGGGTGCGTCCCGGCGAGTGGGTGACCATCTCGGGCATCGGCGGGCTCGGCCACATCGCGGTGCAGTACGCCCGCGCGATGGGCATGCGCGTCGCCGCGGTCGACGTCGACGACGCGAAGCTCGAGCTCGCCCGCACGCACGGCGCCGAAGTGACGGTCAACGCGCTGAAGGCCGAACCCGGCGAAGCCATCCAGGCGGCCACGGGCGGCACCCACGGCGTCCTGGTGACGGCGGTGCACCCGCGGGCGTTCGATCAGGCTCTCGCCGTCGTCCGCCGCGGTGCGACGATCGTCTTCAACGGGCTCCCGCCGGGCACCTTCGACGCTGACATCTTCGACATCGTGCTGCGGGCCATCACGATCCGCGGATCGATCGTCGGGACGCGCCAGGACATGATCGAGGCGCTCGACTTCTACGCCCGCGGCGAGATCCACCCCACCGTCACCACCCGCTCCCTCGACGAGGTCAACGAGATCTTCGACGAGATGGAGAAGGGCAAGATCGACGGTCGCATCGTCATGACCTATTGACGAACAGGGCCGCGCCGCGCGCGGGACACCGGGGAGGGACGACCGCAGCAGGGTCGCCCCTCCCCGATGTCCGGACCGGTTGACACGTCCCGTCGGCGCGCCTGAGCCGGAGCGGAGCAGCGGCGGGCGAGAGTGGGGGCGTGGCACTGGATTTCACCGCGATCGACTTCGAGACGGCGAACTCCTCGAGCGCATCCGCGTGCGCCGTCGGCCTCGCCCGGGTCCGGGACGGCCACGTCGTCGCGAGCGCTGGCTGGCTGATCAAACCGCCGCCGGGCCATGACGCCTTCTTCGAGCTGAACACCGGCATCCACGGCATCCGCGCGGAGGACGTCGCGCACGCGGCGACCTGGGTCGAGCAGCTCGCCGACCTGCAGGCCTTCGTCGGCGACGACGTCCTCGTCGCGCACAACGCGGGGTTCGACATGGGCGTGCTCCGCCGCGCCTGCGAGGCGACGGATGCCTCCTGCCCGCCGTACCGCTACGCATGCAGCCTCCAGGTCTCCCGCAAGACGTACGACCTCGCCTCCTACCGGCTGCCCCTCGTCGCGGCCGCCGCAGGATTCCTCGACTTCGCGCACCACGACGCCGCCGCCGACGCGCTCGCCTGCGCGCACATCATGATCGACGCCGCCGGCCGCGCCGGCGCAGGCGACATCCTCGAGCTGGCGATGCTCCTCGGCGTCCGCGTGCCGCAGCTCCCGGTCTCCGACCGGGTCGCGGCGCCGTCCGCCGTGCGCTGAGTCCTCCGAACGCGACGCCCCCGTGCGCCCGCGTGGCGATGTCGGAGGCCCGGGGCATCCTGAACCCATGGATGCCGTGATCGTCACCGCCCTCGCCGTGATCTGCCTGTTCGCCGGGCTCCTCACCGGCTGGTTCGCCGCGTCCGCCCGGGTGGCGGAACGGGCGGCGCGAGAGCGCACCGCCCTCACGGCGCGCGCCGTCGCCGCCGAGGCCGCGCAGCGCTCCCTCGGTGACCAGCTCGAGCAGCAGCGCGCCCTGACGCGCGAGCTCGGCCTGCAGGTGCGCACCGATCAGGCGGCGCAGCAGGAACGCGAGCGCCGGGAGCAGGTCGTGCTGCGCGCCCTCTCCCCGGTGCAGGAGAGCCTGCAGACGATGCAGCGCAAGGTCGATGAACTCGAACGGGAACGCCAGGCGCAGTACGGCTCGCTCGCCGAGCAGCTGCGCCGGGCGCACGAGTCGGACGAGGCGCTGCGGGCGACGACCGAGTCGCTCGCGGGTGCTCTCCGCTCGAACGCGACTCGCGGGGTGTGGGGCGAGACGCAGCTCCGCCGCGTCGTCGAGTCCGCCGGGCTCACTCGCTACGTCGACTACGACATCCAGGCATCCCTCACGTCCGATGCCGGAGCGGGGCGCCCCGACATGGTGGTCCGACTGCCCGGAGGCAAGGGGCTCGCGGTGGACGCGAAGGTTCCGCTCGACGCGTACCTCGAGGCCTCCGCGATCCCCGTCACGGCGCAGGGCGAGGAGGGCGCCCGCCGCGCGCAGCTGCTGCAGAAGCACGTCAAGGCCGTCCGTGCGCACATCGACGCGCTCGCGAAGAAGACCTACTGGGCGGGGCTGGAGTCGAGCCCGGAGTTCGTCGTCTGCTTCATCCCCAGCGAGTCGCTCCTCGCCGCCGCACTCGAGGAGGATCCGAGCCTCCTCGACTACGCGTTCGGCCACCGCGTCGCCCTGGCGTCGCCCGTCAACCTGTGGGCGGTGCTCAAGACGGTCGCCTACACGTGGACGCAGCAGGACGTCTCGACCGAGGCGCGACGCCTGTTCGCCCTCGGCACCGAGCTGTACGAGCGTCTCGGCGGGCTCGCTGGCCACGCCGAGGACCTCCGCCGCGCGATCGAGCGGACGGTCGACAGCTACAACCGGTTCACCGGCTCGTTGGAATCACGCGTGCTCGTCAGTGCGCGCCGCTTCCCCGGCATCGATGACACCAAGCTGGACGCCGTGGCCGCGCCCGCGGTCATCGAGAAGCGCCCGCGGCCGTTCACCGCTCCCGAACTCACGGAGCGTCTGAGCGCCGGCACGGAGCGACTGAGCGCCGACGTGGGCGAACTGCGCGAGCGACTCTGACGGGGTCGCTCAGGCGCCGGGGAAGAAGTTCATGAGGCCGACGACGGCCAGCGAGACACCCGCGAAGGCTCCCACCATCCACCATCCGCTGACCTGGTGGCCCTCGGGGGTGCGTCGACGCAGCAGGACGTCCGGCCTCCGGGAGAGGTCGATCTGCGCCTGGATCTGACCGGTCCTCGGATTGCTGGCTGCTGCGGACATATGTGAACCCCCGGGAAATGACGTGGACGTGCAGGTCGCCGGTGACCGTGTCCCATTGTGCCAGAGGGCGCACGTCCTCCGGGGATCATCGGCCAGATCTTTCCCAGAGGGTTACCGAACCGCTACCCTCAGCTCCCCGCCTCAGACGGATCTCCCGTCACAGCCACTTCGAGGCGAGGTGCTCCGAGTTGATGCGGCGAAGCGTTCCGGACACCCCGCGAAGGACGATGCTCTCGGTGATGACGTAGTCGGGGCCTGCGCGTCGCACGCCGTCGACGAGCTCGCCGTTGGTGACGCCGGTCGCGACGAAGATCGTGTTGCGCCCTCGGACCATCTCATCGGCCTCGTACACGTAGCCGTCGAGCTTGAGGCCGGCATCGAGCCCCTTCTGCTTCTCCTCGTCGTCGCGCGGCCACAGACGCCCTTGGATGTGACCTCCGAGCGCCTTGATCGCGCACGTCGTCGCCACGCCCTCGGGCGACCCGCCGATGCCGATGCACATGTCGGTGCGCGCGTTGTAGCGCGCCGCGTTGATGCCGCCGGCGACGTCGCCGTCGCTCATGAGGCGGGTCCCGGCGCCGGCCTCGCGGATCTCCTCGATGAGGCGCGCGTGGCGGGGGCGGTTCAGCACGGAGACGACGAGCTCGTCGACGGGCTTTCCCAACGCCTTCGCGAGGCGGGTGATGTTCTCCGCGACCGGGAGGCGGATGTCGACGACGCCGATGCCCGCGGGGCCGGTGACGATCTTGTCCATGTAGAAGACGCTCGAGGCATCCAGCATCGTTCCGCGGTCAGAGACCGCCAGCACCGACAGGGCGTTGTTGCGCCCCTCGGCGGTGAGGGTCGTGCCGTCGATGGGGTCGACGGCGATATCGCACTGCGGCCCGCGGCCGGTGCCGACGTGCTCCCCGTTGTAGAGCATCGGAGCGTTGTCCTTCTCGCCCTCGCCGATGACGATCACGCCGTCGAAGTTGACGGTCGACAAGAACGCGCGCATCGCGTCGACGGCGGCGCCGTCGGCAAGCTCCTTCTGCCCGCGTCCGATGAACGGCACGGAGCGGATCGCCGCCGCCTCCGTCGCGCGCACCAGCTCGAGCGCGAGGTTCCGGTCGGGATGCAGGGGACTCATGTCCGCGGTCAGGCTCACCATGCTCTGAGACTACGTCCCCCGCAGCGCGCCCGCGAGGATTCCCGCCGAGGAGGCGGGGAAGGAATGCGCATTCTTGCCGGCCGGGCAAGTCAGCGCAGGATGCCGCGTCGTCGCGCCTCGGAGACGGCGGCGGTCCGCGAGCTCACCCCGAGCTTGGTGAAGATGTGGGCGAGGTGCGATTTCACCGTCGTCTCGCTGACGAACAGGTCGGCGGCCACCTCGGTGTTCGCGCGGCCGGCGGCGACGAGGTCGAGCACCTCGATCTCGCGGACGCTGAGGCTCGCCTGCGGCGTGCGCATCCGATCGAGCAGCCTCGACGCGATGACCGGCGCCAGGGCGCTCTCACCCGCCGCAGCCGCACGGACGGCCGCGATGAGCTCGTGCGGCGGGGCATCCTTGAGGAGGTACCCGCTCGCCCCGGCTTCGACCGCCCCCAGGATGTCGGCGTCCGAGTCGTAGTTGGTGAGGATCAGCACGTAGGGAGCCGCGTCGAGCGCGCGGATCCGGCGCGTCGCCTCCGCCCCGCCGATCGATGCTCCCCCGAACTGCAGGTCCATCAGGACGACGTCGGGGTTCTGCTCCCCGGTGGCGGCGAGCGCGGCCTCGGCAGTGTCCGCCTCCGCGACCACCACGATGTCGGCTTCCGGCCCGAAGAGCGCGGCGATGCCCGCGCGCACGATGGGGTGGTCGTCGGCGACGACGAGACGGATCATACGAGGATCCTCTCGGCCAGCTCGACGCGCACCGTGGTGCCCCGCCCCGGCGCGGAGTCGACGGTCAGGATGCCTCCGAGCTGGTCCACCCGTTCACGGGCCGCCTGAAGACCGAACGAGTCCGACGTGTCGCGAGCGACGACCTCCCGCGCGTCGAAACCGACGCCGTCGTCGACGACGCGGAACTCCAGTCCGTCCCCGCCGACGGCCAGTGTGATGGTGGCCGTATCGGTCTGCGCGTGCTGGATGACGTTCGCGACCGCGCCCTGCGCGATCCTCAGGAGCGCGGTCTGCACATGCATCGGCAGCTCCACGGCATCCGACACCCGCACGGAGACGCGAAGCCCCTGCGCCTGCCACTGCCCCGCGGCGAGGCGTCGCAGCGCCCCGCCGAGACCACGATCCTCGAGGTCGGGCGGCGTGAGCTCTCGGATGAAGCGCCGCGCGTCGGCGAGGTTCGCCGCGGCGGTCTCGCGGGCCAGCCGGATGTGCTCGACACCGGGACGATCGGGGTCCGCCCGCTCCGCGGCGTGGAGCAGCATCTGGATGCTCGACAGCCCCTGCGCGAGGGTGTCGTGGATCTCCCGCGCAAGACGCGCGCGCTCGGCGAGCACGCCCGACTCGTGCTCGGTCGCGGCAAGCCGGTCGCGCGTGGCCAGCAGCTCTCGCATCAGATCCTCGCGGGCCTGAGCCTCGCGGGCGAGCGCCTGGTACCCGAGGCCGATGAGCAGTGCGACGCCCGCGCCGACGACGGGTCCGACGACGCCGCCCACGGACCATCCCCCGTGGAGACCCAGGGCCACCACCGCGACGGCGGTCGCCGCGACGATCGCGACCGGACCTCCGGCCCGGCCGAGCAGGTGCAGGTAGAGGAAGAAGAGAGGGAAGACGAGGTAGGCGGCGTCGGGGGTGAGCCAGACGAGCAGGACCCACTCGAGACTGAGCACCGCCAGCCACACGAACACCCACGGGCGCCCGACGGGGGCACCGGCCGAACGACCTCCACCGCGACCGTTGGCCCCCGGCACGGCCGCCCCCGCGGCGTAGGTGACGAGCAGCAGCACCGCGACGCCGATCGTGAGCCCGCTCGCCCCGGCGGGGACGACCACCGCCCGGACGACGACGAGGAGCGTCAGGGCGACCACGACCGCGTGCAGCCCCACCCGCAGGCCCACGAAGACGGGCGTGAGCGAGGTATGGGCCATGGCCTGAATGCTACGACTCCGGGCGCGGGACGGCATCGTCCGAAAGGACGATCCGCCGCCCCTCCTCTCGGTCGCCCACCGCTGTGCTCCCGGCCGATGACCCCGCACGCGCCCCGCGGAAGAGTGGATGACGTCACCACCGGGTGGCAGGAAAGGACACCCATGTTCGTCGCTCTGCGCGACCTCCGCTTCGCACGAGGTCGCTTCATCCTGATCGGCGCCGTCGTCGCGCTGATCACGATTCTCGTCGGCTTTCTGAGCGGGCTCACCGGCGGGCTCGCCACGCAGAACGTCTCGGGGATTCTCGGCCTGCCCGGCGACCGCCTCGTGTTCTCCGAACCCACCACCGACGCCGGCGTGAGCTTCGCGGACTCGGCGATCACCTCCGACCAGCGCTCTCTGTGGGAGCAGTCCGCGGGCGTCGCCTCCGCGGAGCCCATCGGCATCAGCCAGACCCGCGCCGAGGCCGGCGACAGGCGCATCGCGGTCGCGGTCTTCGGCGTCGAACCCGGCTTCGACGCGCAGGCGCCCGTCGCCGACGGCACCCTCACGCTCTCGACGCCGGCGGCATCCGACCTCGGCGTGAGCGTCGGCGACACCGTCCGCATCGCGGGCGCCGACTACACGGTCGGCGGTGTGGGCGGCGACGCGTGGTACAGCCACACGCCCGTCGTCCGAATGACGCTCAGCGACTGGCAGGCATCCGCCGCCGCCACCGGCACCCCCGACGCATACGCCACCGTGCTCGCCGTGTCGGGATCGCCCGAGTGGGGCGCCGTCGACGCGAACGCCCGGACGGTGTCCGAGACGCCGCTGGCATCGCTCACGGCGCTGAGTGCGTTCCGCTCCGAGATCGGGTCCCTGCTGCTGATGGTCGCCCTGCTCTTCGGCATCTCCGGGCTCGTGATCGGCGCCTTCTTCACCGTGTGGACGATGCAGCGCAAGGGAGACGTCGCCGTGCTCAAGGCGCTCGGCGCGAGCACCCGGTCCCTCGTGCGGGATGCCCTCGGACAGGCGCTCATCGTGCTCCTGGCCGGAATCGGCCTGGGTCTCGCGGTCGTCGTCGCCTTCGGCGCTCTGGCCGGAGCCGCCCTGCCTTTCCTGCTCAGCCCCCTCACCACCGTCCTCCCGGGCGCGATCATGATCGCGCTCGGCCTCGCCGGAGCCGCCTTCGCGCTCCGTTCCGTCACCTCTGCCGACCCCCTCACCGCACTCGGGAGCAACCGATGATCCGCCTCGAATCCCTCACCCTCACCTTCCCCGACGGCGATCGCCGCCTCACCGCCCTCGACGACGTGTCGCTGTCGGCGCGACCCGGCACGGTGACCGCCATCACCGGTCCGAGCGGGTCCGGGAAGTCGACCCTGCTCGCCGTCGCCGCGACCCTCATCCGTCCCGAGGCCGGCCGCGTGCTGATCGGTGACCTGGATGCCACCGCGCTCGCCCCCGCAGAGGCGGCACGGCTGCGCCGCGACGAGATCGGCATCGTCTTCCAGCAGTCGAACCTGCTGCCTGCGCTGACGGCGCGGGAGCAGCTCGCGGTCATGAACGAGCTGGGCGCTCACGGCAGCCGTCGTCGGCGCGACGCGGCGACGGCGCGGGCCGACGAACTGCTGGATGCCGTGGGGCTCGCCGGTCACGGTGACAAGCGCCCGCACCAGCTCTCGGGCGGGCAGCGCCAGCGGGTCAACATCGCGCGTGCGCTCATGAACGATCCGAGCGTGCTGCTCGTCGACGAGCCAACCAGTGCCCTCGATCAGGAACGCGGCGCGAGCATCATCGAGCTGATCCTCCGGCTGACCGACGACCTCGACACCTCGACGCTCCTCGTCACCCACGACCTCGTGCACCTGCCGCGGATGCACGCCGTCGTGACGCTGGTCGACGGGGTGCTCGCGCACGGGACGGCGTTGACGCCCGCCTGACGTCTCCGCGCACAGTGCACCCGCGAGGGGAGATCTCGAGCGCGTTTTGCCCGGTGGAGGTCCTCCGGCGCGCCGGAGCCCTTCGCTAGAGTGGTCCCGGAGACATCCGCATACCTGAGGAGTGGAAATGCCCGTCGCAACCCCCGAGCAATACGCCGAGATGCTGGACAAGGCGAAGGCGGGCGGATACGCGTTCCCCGCGATCAACGCCGCCAGCTCGCAGTCGATCAACGCCGTCCTGCAGGGCCTCACGGAAGCCGGTTCGGACGGGATCATCCAGGTGACCACGGGTGGCGCCGACTACTTCGCCGGCCACACGGTGAAGGGACGCGCGACCGGCGCGATCGCCTTCGCGAAGTTCGCGACCGAGGTCGCCAAGAACTACCCGATCACGGTCGCCCTGCACACCGACCACTGCCCCAAGCCCGCCCTCGAGGACTTCGTGCTGCCGCTCATCGCGGCATCCGAGGAAGAGGTCAAGGCGGGACGGGGCCCGATCTTCCAGTCCCACATGTGGGACGGTTCGGCCGTGCCGCTCGATGAGAACATCGAGATCGCCAAGGAGCTCCTCCCCCGCATGAAGAACATCAACGCGATCCTCGAGGTCGAGATCGGTGTCGTCGGCGGCGAGGAAGACGGCGTCGCGCACGAGGGCTCGAACGAGGCCCTGTACACCACGACCGCCGACGTCTCGAAGTTCGTCGAGGCGCTCGGTCTCGGCGAGCAGGGTCGCTACATCGCCGCCCTCACCTTCGGCAACGTGCACGGCGTGTACAAGCCCGGTGGAGTCAAGCTGCGCCCCGAGCTGCTCGGTGAGATCCAGGCGGGCATCGCCGAGCGCTTCGGCACCGATGCCAAGCCGCTCGACCTCGTCTTCCACGGCGGCAGCGGTTCGACCCCGGAGGAGATCGCGCTCGCCGTGGCCAACGGTGTCATCAAGATGAACATCGACACCGACACGCAGTACGCCTTCACCCGCTCGGTCGCCGGCTTCATGTTCCAGAACTACGACGGCGTCCTCAAGGTCGACGGCGAGGTGGGCAACAAGAAGGCCTACGACCCGCGCGCCTGGGGCAAGATCGCCGAGTCGGCGATGGCCGCCCGCGTCGTCGAGGCGACGCACCAGCTCGGCTCGGCAGGTCACTCGATCAGCGCCTGACGCCTCGCGCTCGAGACCGCACCCGCCTCGGAGCCACGCACGTCGTGGGCTCCGGGCCAGGTGCGGTTTTCGTCGGTGCAGGATGCCTCGAGCGGAGGGCCGTGCGCGCCGCCGGGGCGGCCGCGCACTCAGCGCACGAGGTGCGCGGCGATGGCCGGGTCGTTGGCGAGCGGAACCATGAGACACACCGTCAGCACCGCGTAGGTCACGATCGCGCCGACGAGAGGGATCCACCAGGCGAGCCTGCTTCGGGCGATCATCCAGCCCGACAGGAGCGCCGTGGCGAGCCAGCCGAGAATGAGGATGCCCGCGCCGATCCGCCCCCAGAGATCACCCTGCGCGATGTTGGTGAACTCGGCGTCGATTCCCGCGAAACGCATCCAGAGCTCGGCGAAGTCGGCGAAGTGCCAGAGCTGCGTCACCGTGCTCACGACGGTCACGAGCCCATAGACGAGCAGAAGGAGGGTGATCAGCCGATCCGCGCGCCGCGAGGGCTGCGCGGCGCGCGTCGTCGGCCGCATGGGTCGCGCGGGAGGGCGGGTCCCCGTCGGGAGGGCGGAAGGGGATGCGGTGGCGGAAGCGGCGGCATCCGACGGCGACGCCGGAGAGGGAGCCGGCGTGCGGATCGCCGCTCGCTGCTCCTCCGCGCTTGCGTACTCGCCGTACTGCGGCGCAGGTCCGGAGCGAGGGCCCTCGGGCTCGGTCACGGCCGGGTCCGTCCCCCCAGCGCCCGACCGTCGCGCTTGCCCTCGGCATCCTGCCGCAGCTCCTTGGGGAGCGAGAACAGGAGGTCCTCCTCGGCGGTGCGGACCTGCTCCACGTCGCGGTAACCCGCTCCGGAGAGCTCCTCGAGCACCTCCTGGACGAGGATCTCCGGCACGGATGCGCCGCTCGTGACGCCCACGGTCTCGACGCCGTCGAGCCAGGACTGCTCGATCTCGTGCGCGTAGTCGACGCGATACGCGGCCTTCGCGCCGTACTCGAGGGCGACTTCGACCAGGCGCACCGAATTCGAGGAGTTCGCCGAGCCCACGACGATCACGAGATCGGCATCCACCGCGACCTTCTTGATCGCGACCTGGCGGTTCTGCGTGGCGTAGCAGATGTCGTCGGAGGGCGGATCCTGCAGGTGAGGGAAGCGCTCGCGCAGTCGGCGCACGGTCTCCATCGTCTCGTCGACCGACAGGGTCGTCTGCGACAGCCACACGACCTTCGAGGGATCCTTCACCACGACGGTGTCGGCGTCATCGGGCGAGTTGACGACGGTGACGTGGTCGGGCGCCTCACCGGCGGTGCCCTCGACCTCCTCATGGCCCTCATGGCCGATCAGGAGGATCTCGAAGTCGCTCTTGGCGAAGCGCACCGCCTCGCGGTGCACCTTCGTCACGAGCGGGCAGGTCGCGTCGATCGCCTGGAGACCCCGGTCGGCAGCGGCACCCACCACCGCGGGCGAAACCCCGTGCGCACTGAAGACCACGTGCGCCCCCTCGGGCACTTCGTCGACCTCGTCGACGAAGATCGCGCCTTTGCTCTCGAGCTCCGTGACGACGTGGATGTTGTGGACGATCTGCTTGCGCACGTAGACGGGTGCGCCGAAGCGCTCCAGCGCCTTCTCGACGGCGATGACGGCGCGATCCACACCGGCGCAGTAACCGCGCGGCGAGGCCAGCAGGACCTTCTTGGACCCGGCGACCGGGTTATCCTGAAGCCGCCCACGCGGACCCGGGATGCGGGGTGACGGAAGGCGGACGGCTGTGCTGCTCACCCTCCTGATTCTAGAGAGCACTCGCTGGGTGAAGGCCCGGCATGAGGCATCCGGTGCGCAGGAGAGGCAGCGATGACGACGTTCGAACCGGCTCCGGGCACAGCTCCGCCACCCGATTCCGTCCATCCTCGCGACTCCTCGCCCGAGACCCCGACCTCGATCTCGCGCCTGAACGAGACCATCCGCGGCTTCGTGGCGAACTGGGGCTCGGTGTGGGTCGAGGGCGAGATCACCGGCTGGAATCTGCGCGGCGGGCATGTCTTCGGCCGGCTGAAGGATGCCTCGGGCGAGGCGCTGATCTCCTTCCGGCTCTGGTCCTCGACGCTCCAGCGCCTCCCCGACGACCTGAAGCTCGGCGATCGCGTCGTCGCGTGCGTGAAGAGCGACTACTTCGTGAAGTCGGGGGACTTCACCTTCACGGTCTCCGCGATGCGGCACACGGGCCTCGGCGACCAGCTCGAGCGGCTCGAGCGCCTGCGCGCCCAGCTGCGCGCGGAGGGCCTGTTCGATCCCGCCCGCAAGAGGCGTCTGCCGTTCCTCCCCCACGTCATCGGCCTGATCACCGGCGAGCGCAGCGACGCGGAGCGCGACGTGCACCGCAACGCCGAGCTCCGCTGGCCGCACGTCCGGTTCCGGACGATCCATGCCGCGGTCCAGGGGGATCGGTGCGTGCCGGAGACGATCGCCGCGCTGCGCACCCTCGATGCCGACCCGGAGGTCGATGTCATCGTCATCGCCCGCGGCGGCGGCGATCCGCAGACCCTTCTCGGCTTCAGCGACGAGAAGCTGCTGCGCGCCGTGGCCGCCGCGACGACGCCCGTCGTGTCGGCCATCGGGCACGAGAACGACCATCCGCTCCTCGATGACGTCGCCGATCTCCGCGCCTCGACGCCGACCGATGCCGCCAAGCGCGTCGTCCCCGACGTCGCCGAGCAGCGCGCGATCGTCCAGCAGCTGCGCAGCCGCGCACGCACGCGTCTGACCCAGCGCATCTCGCACGACATCTCGCAGCTCGACCAGCTGCGCAGCCGGCCCGTCCTCCGTGCCCCGGAAGGCATGCTGGTCGCCCGCTCGCACGAACTGTTCGCCCTGACGGCGCGCGGGTGCGACGTCGTGACCCGGCGCGTGCACGAGGGAGAGCGCCGGCTCGCCCAGCTGCAGGCGTCGCTGCGCGCCCTCTCCCCCGGCGCGACGCTCTCCCGCGGGTACGCGATCGCCCATACGACCGGCGGGGTCATCGTCCGCGACGCGGCGCAGGCCCCCGCCGGGGCGGCCGTCGTCGTCACGGTGGCGGAGGGGTCCTTCGCCGCGCGTTCCGAGGGACCTGTCGCCGAACAGGGCGCCTGAGCCCGTTCCGACACCCCTCCTGAGCCTCCCGGCAGGCTCAAGGGACCCCTCGCGCCGCTCTAGGATGGATGCCATGACTGCCGACGCCACTTCCGATGTGGCGGGCCTGTCGTTCGAGCAGGCCCGTGACGAGCTCGTGCGGGTCGTCGCCGAGCTCGAGCAGGGCGCTCCGACGCTCGAGGAGTCGCTGACGCTCTGGACCCGCGGAGAGGCACTCGCGGCGCGCTGCGAGGAGTGGCTCGTCGGCGCCAAGCGTCTGCTGGACGCGGCCCGACCGACGGACGCGGGCGCGTGATGGCATCCGGCCCTCGCATCGTCGCGGAGCTCGGGCGCCCCGAGACCCCGCAGGAGACGGCCGACCGCAAGGCCGCGTCGTCGGCCGCGTACCGCTCCAGCAAGACCTTCCGCAACCTCATCGCGGCACTCCTGATCACCGTCGCCGTCGTCGCGATCATCGCGATCGGCGTGCCCCGCGGCACACTCGCCGAACCCGAGCCGGTCGATGTCGCCGCCGCCGCCGCCGCGACCGTCTCCTCCTCAGTGGGCCACACCGTCATCGTCCCGGTCGTGCCCGCCGACTGGCGCGCCAACTCCGCCCGCCTCGAGGGCGACATGTGGCGGGTCGTGTACGCCCCGCCATCGGGGTTCGTGCGCGTCGCGCAGGCCATCGACGCCCCCGACGGGTGGGCGGCACGCGAACTGGGCGGGTACGCGCCGACGGGATCGGTGACGATCGCCGGCATCACCTGGGACGAGTACCGCATCCCGTCGGCCGGGCGCACCGACTCGGTCTCCTACGGACTGTCGACGGATGCCGGCACGGACACCGTCCTCGTCTACGGCGCCACCGACGCCGCGACCGCCGCGATCGCCGCCGAGGGCATCGCCGACCAGATCCGCGCTCTGCGGGAGGAGACACCGTGACCGCCACCGCCACTCCGCGCGAGACGCCCGACGAGGTGTGGGAGGACATGCGCGCGGGCAATGCGCGCTTCGTCGCGGGAGAGCCGCACCATCCCAATCAGGATGTGGAACGGCGGCATGTGCTCGCGGCAGCGCAGACGCCGCGCGCCGCCCTCTTCGGCTGCGCCGACTCGCGTCTGGCCGCGGAGATCATCTTCGACCAGGGCCTCGGCGACCTCTTCGTGGTCCGCAACGCCGGTCAGGTGGCGTCGGACTCGGCGATCGCGAGCCTCGAGTACGCCGTCGCCGCTCTCGAGGTACCCCTCATCATCGTGCTCGCGCACGACGCGTGCGGCGCCGTGCGCGCCGCGATCGACTCGACGGCCCTCGAGAGCCCCGAGCTCCCCTCGAACATCTGGCGCCTCATCGCGAAGATCGTTCCTGCGGCGCGGACCGTCCTGCGCGAGAGCGGCGGCGTCGACCCGCGGCAGCTGGATGCCGAAGATGTCGGCATCGTGCATCTGCGCAACACCATCGACGACCTCCTCGCCTCCTCCCGGCTCATCGCCGACGCGGTGGACGAGGGACGCCTCGGCATCGTGGGCGCGAACTACCGCCTGAGCGAGGGCACCGCCGTGCCCCACGTGAGCGTCGGCATCGACGGCTGAGCCCTTCGGCCCGCACTTTCGGACTTCCCCCCCTGATTTTCTCCCCCAGATTTCTTCCCCAGACACGAGGACGTGACATGACCGACACCACCGAATACCGCATCGAGCACGACACGATGGGCGAGGTCCGCGTTCCGAAGAACGCGCTCTACGCCGCGCAGACCCAGCGCGCCGTGGAGAACTTCCCGATCTCCGGCTCGGGGCTCGAGTCCGCGCAGATCGCCGCGCTCGCACGGATCAAGAAGGCCGCCGCCCTCGCGAACAAGGCGCTCGGCACCCTCGACGGCGGCATCGCCGATGCGATCGCCGCCGCGGCCGACGACGTCATCGCGGGCGGCTACGACGACCAGTTCCCCGTCGACACCTACCAGACGGGGTCGGGCACCTCGTCGAACATGAACATGAACGAGGTCCTCGCGACTCTCGCCACGCGGAAGCTCGGCGCGTCGGTGCACCCGAACGACCATGTGAACGCCTCTCAGTCCTCCAACGACGTCTTCCCGACGTCGGTGCACATCGCCGTCACGCAGGCGCTCATCGACGACCTGATCCCCGCGCTGGACCATCTCGCCGTCGCCCTCGAGGCCAAGGCGGAGCTGTGGAAGGATGCCGTGAAGTCGGGCCGCACGCACCTCATGGACGCGACGCCCGTCACCCTCGGCCAGGAGTTCGGCGGCTATGCGCGCCAGATCCGTCTCGGCATCGAGCGCGTCCAGGCCGTCATCCCGCACGTCGGTGAGGTGCCCCTCGGCGGCACCGCCGTCGGCACCGGCATCAACACGCCCGCCGGCTTCCCGCAGAAGGTCATCGAGCTGCTCGCAGCCGAGACCGAGCTCCCGATCACCGAGGCGAAGGACCACTTCGAGGCGCAGGCGAACCGTGACGGCCTCGTCGAGGCATCCGGGGCTCTTCGCACCATCGCCGTCTCGCTCACCAAGATCAACAACGACATCCGCTGGATGGGGTCGGGCCCCAACACGGGTCTCGGCGAGCTCCACATCCCCGACCTTCAGCCGGGCTCCTCGATCATGCCCGGCAAGGTCAACCCCGTCGTCCCCGAGGCGACGCTCATGGTGTGCGCCCGCGTGATCGGCAACGATGCGACGGTCGCGTGGGCGGGGGCTTCCGGCTCGTTCGAGCTCAACGTCGCGATCCCCGTCATGGGCACGGCGCTGCTCGAGTCGATCCGCCTCCTCTCCAACGCGATGCGGGTCCTCGCCGACAAGACGGTCGACGGCCTCGAGGCCAACCGAGAGCGGGCCGCCGCGTTCGCCGGGATGTCCCCGTCGATCGTGACCCCGCTCAACAAGCTGATCGGCTACGAGGCGGCCGCCAAGATCGCCAAGCACGCCGTGGCGAAGGGCATCACGGTGCGCGAGGCGGTCATCGATCTCGGCTACGTCGAGCGGGGGGACCTCACCGAAGCGCAGCTCGACGAGAAGCTCGATCTGCTCTCGATGACCCACCCGGGCTGACCGGCCCTGGATGCGCGATCCCGCGGGTCGGATGCGCGGGTCCATAATGACAGGGTGAACCGCTCGCCGGCCGCGCCGCACCGTCGCTCCCGAACGCTCAGCCTCCTGCTGACGATCGTCGGCGCCGGTTTCGCGGTGACGGCACTGGCCGTCCTCGGCGTGCTGACCCTGTCATCGTCCGACGTCTCCTGGGGCGCCGTCGCCGTCTACGGCATCGGCGCAGTCGCGACCACCGTCGTCACGGGCGTCGTGGGGTGGACGGTGCTCGTCCCCCCGCCCGGGCCGGCCGACGTCGCCGACATCTCCTTCGACGCCCAGCGCCGGCTCCTGGACGATGTCCGCCACGAGCTGAAGACACCGATCACGATCGTCCGCGGCCACCTCGAGATCATGGATCCGCAGGATCCGACGGATGTCGCCGCGACGCGTGCCCTCGGAATCGCCGAACTCGACCGCATGACCCGCCTCATCGGCGACATCGACCTGCTCGCCGCGGTCGAAGCCGACAACTTCACGATCACCGACGTCGACCTCGCCGTGCTGACGCAGCGGGTCGCGGAACTCGTCGCCGTCATCCCCGGCCACACCTGGAGCGTCGAGCAGAGCGCCGCGGGCCTCATCCGCGGCGACCGCGACCGGCTCCTCCAGGCCTGGCTGCAGCTCGCGGACAACGCGGCGAAATACACGCCGCCGGGCACCGCGATCGAGATCGGCAGCGCCGTGCATCCGTCCGGCGCGCAGCTGTGGGTGCGCGATCACGGGCCCGGCATCCCGCACGCGATGCGCCACCGCGTCTTCCGACGCTTCGACCGCGGCGCGGGCAAGCGCACGGTGGGTGGCTCGGGCCTGGGGCTGGCGATCGTCGACACGATCGCCAGAGCCCATGGCGGCCGCTGCATCGTGACGGACACTCCGCGCGGCGGCGCCACCCTCACGGTCGAGATCCCGCTCGGGACGCGCGCCTCCCTTCCGATGCCGGTGCGCGCCGGCGACGTCGTGATCCAACGAGAGGCCTCCGGATGACCCGCATCCTCGTGGTCGACGACGAACCGCACATCGTCTCGCTCGTCACCCGCGCCCTCCGCGCCGAGGGGTTCGAGACGGTGACCGCCGACGACGGCCAGGCGGCGCTGGACATCGCCCTCGCGGGCGACGTGGACCTCGTCATCCTCGATGTCGGCCTGCCGTCGATGGACGGGTTCGAGGTGCTGCGATCCCTGCGCGGGCAGGGCGGCCGGATGCCCGTGATCATGCTGACCGCCCGGTCGGGGACCTCGGACACGATCCAGGGTCTCGACGCGGGCGCGAGCGACTACGTCCCGAAGCCGTTCTCCGTCGCCGAACTCCTCGCCCGGGTCCGCTCACGGCTGCGCGAGCGCACCGGTGCCATCTCCATGGTCCTCACGCACGGCGACGTCACCGTCGATCTCCTCGCCCGCCGGACGATGGTCGCCGGGCGCGAGATCGACCTCTCCGCGCGCGAGTTCGCCCTCGCGGAGCAGTTCCTCCGGCATCCGAACACGGTGCTCACCCGCGAGCAGCTGCTGAGCCGCATCTGGGGCATGGACTTCGACCCGGGCTCGAACGTCGTCGACGTCTACGTGCGCTACCTGCGCGGAAAGATCGGCAGCGACCACATCGTCACGGTCCGCGGCGAGGGCTACCGCTGGGAGTAGCGCATCCCCGGCCCGGCTGCCGGCCGCCCCGTCCCGTCCCGCCGCCCTTCGCCCTTCGCCGATCGCCCTTCGCCGAGTGTCCAGAACACGCGGGCCCGGCATCCCCCGCCTCCGCGTGTCGTGGACACTCGGCGGGGAGGATGCCGGGGCTCGCGTCAGCTGAGCTCGCCCTGCTCCAGCAGGTCGGTGACGAGGGCGGCGATCGCGGAGCGCTCGGAGCGGGTCAGGGTGACGTGCCCGAACAGGTCGTGGCCCTTGAGGGTCTCGATGACCGAGGCGATGCCGTCGTGGCGACCGACCCGCAGGTTGTCGCGCTGGCCCACATCGTGCGTCAGGATGACGCGCGAGTTCTGCCCCATCCGGCTGAGGACCGTGAGCAGCACGTTCCTCTCGAGGGACTGCGCCTCATCGACGATCACGAACGCGTCGTGCAGCGACCGGCCGCGGATGTGCGTCAGCGGCATCACCTCGAGAAGCCCGCGCGCCACGACCTCCTCGAGCACGTTGCCCGAGACGACCGAGCCGAGCGTGTCGAAGACCGCCTGCCCCCACGGGTTCATCTTCTCTGCCTGGTCGCCCGGCAGGTACCCGAGCTCCTGCCCGCCGACGGCGAACAGGGGGCGGAAGACGATGACCTTCTTCTGCTGCTGCCGCTCGAGGACCGCCTCCAGGCCTGCGCAGAGTGCGAGGGCGGACTTGCCGGTGCCCGCCCGGCCACCGAGCGAGACGATGCCGACCTCGGGATCCAGCAGCAGGTCGATCGCGATCCGCTGTTCCGCGGAGCGCCCGTGCAGGCCGAACACGTCGCGGTCGCCGCGCACGAGGCGGTAGGCGCCGTCGCTGGTGACCCGGCCCAGGGCGGAGCCGCGCTCGGAGTGGATGATGAGGCCGGTGTTCACCGGAAGGCCGCGCACGGCATCGCTGGAGGCCACCTCCGACTCGTAGAGGTCGCTGATGTCGTCGCCGGACACGTTCAGGTCGGCGATTCCGGTCCACCCGCTGTCCACGGCCTGCTCGGCGAGATACTCCTCCGCGTGGATGCCGAGGGATGCCGCCTTGACCCGCATCGGCAGGTCCTTCGAGACGACGGTGACCTCTTGTCCGTCCTGGGCGAGATGCATCGCGACCGCGAGGATGCGCGTGTCGTTGTCGCTCAGGCGCATGCCCTGCGGGAGCACCGAGGCATCCGTGTTGGCGAGCTCGACGCGGAGCGTCCCTCCCGCGCCCACCGGCACGGGGAAGTCGAGACGGCCGTGCTCGACGCGCAGCTCGTCGAGGTGGCGCAGCGCCTGGCGGGCGAAATAGCCCAGCTCGGGGTCGTGGCGCTTGCCTTCGAGTTCGGTGATGACGACCACCGGGACGACGACGGAGTGCTCGGCGAAGCGGAAGAAGGCCCGCGGGTCGCTCAGCAGCACCGAGGTGTCCAGGACGTAGGTGCGCAGATCCTGTTCCACCTCCGCGGCCTCGTCGATGCCCTGCTGCTGAAGTGGAACTCGTGTGGTCACAACCCGCTCCCGTCCCGGGTGTGTCACCACCCGGAATCTCGAGTCGGCCGTGAGCCACGAGTCAGTGGAAGGCCGACTCGACCGGGCACCTTGCCCGATGTGTCGACCGTACGTCGACCCCGGATGCCACGGCGAAACCGACACGCCGCCGGAAGGTTGCGGGCGCGTTAACTCTCGTCGACGACGGTGATCACGATCTCATCGCGGCGCTCGTCGCCGGCGCGGTCGTGTTCATCGGCCTCGTCGATGACGGCGTGCTCGACCTCGGCCTCGTCGAGCTCGGCGTGCGCGACCTCGGACTCGGCGAACTCGGCGTGCGCGACCTCGGGCTCCTCGATCTCGGCGTGCGCGACCTCCTCGAACACCGCGTCCGCGAGCTGTGCCGGGTCGTCGTCGGGGAGGTCGATCGTGATGATCGCGGGCAGGTCAGCCTCGACGCTGTCCCGGCCGTACTCCGCCGCGACGACGCGCCCCGAGGTCGCCGCGTCGGCGAAGGCGTCGCCGAGGAGGTGCAGGGTGTCGGCGCCCGTGCCGACGTGAGCCGACACCCGCACCGTCGTCCCGCGGGCGGTCACCGTGACGCCGTGGTTCGCGAGCGCCGCGGCGAGGGCGGAGGGATCCCGCGGCGCGAGGGCGATGATGCCGGCGTGCGCGTCCCGGGGCGTGATCACGGGGATGTCGTAGCGGTCGGCGAGAGCGATGACATCCGCTGCGCGGGCGCGCACCTCGGCGGCGACATCCGCGACCCCGGCATCGAGGATCTCGCGGACCGAGGTGGCGAGGCGCGCCGCGGCGAGCGGGTCGGACGGCGCCACCGAATACGCCGCGGCTCCGTCCCGCGCGGACGGGATGCCGAGGACCGAGGCATCACCCACCATCCCGGAGATCCCGGAGAGGACGGGCGCGATGCGTGCGCGCGCCGCCGGGGAGAAGCGGGCGAACCCCGTGCCGCGCCCGGCGCGCAGCCACTTGTAGCCGTTGCCGGTGATGACGTCGGCGAGCGTCCAGTCGGGGTCCACGACGCCGAACGCCTGGATCGCGTCGATGATGAGCAGGCGGTCGCCGACCGCGTCGCGCAGGGCGGCGAGATCCGCGAGGGCGCCGGTGCGGAAGTCGACAAGGCTCAGAGCGACGGCCGTGACGCTGTCGTCGAGGGCGTCGGCGACAGCCTCCGCCGTCACGATGCCGTCCGCCGGGTCGATCTCGCGCACGGTCAGGACGCCCCGGGCGTCCGCCGCGCGATGGGCGGTGACACGCACTGAGGGGAAGTCCCGAGCGGGCACGATGACCGTGCCCTCGAGGCCGAACATCGCCTGTGCGAGCCCATGCGTCGTCGAGGGCTGCAGCACCACCTCGTCGGTGGGCAGGCCGAGGAGCTGCGCCACCAGCTCACGTGCCTCCTCGACGCGGGCAGCGACCATCTCCGTTCCCGCCGCACGGCCGGTCCCGAGAAGCTCCGCATCGGCGTGCAGCTCTGCACGCACCGCCGGAGAGAGCGGACCGAAGCGCGCCCAGTCGAGGTATCCCGCCGCGAGGTCGAACGACGAGATCAAGGGCTCCAGTTCGCTCACGGGCTCCATTCTGACACGCAGTCCCACGACCGCCTGGATCAGCTCCCGAAGCGACGGTCCCGCGTCGCGAAGTCGCGGATCGCCCGCAGGAAGTCGACTTCGCGCAGGTCCGGACCCAGCGCCTCGACGAAGTAGAACTCCGAGTGGGCGGACTGCCAGAGCAGGAAGTCGCTCAGTCGCTGCTCCCCCGAGGTGCGGATGACGAGGTCGGGATCGGCCTGGCCCCCGGTGTACAGGTGCTCGCCGATCTGCTCGGGAGTCAGACTCGCGGCCAGCTCTTCGAGCGACCCGCCGCGCTCATCGTGCTGGGCGATGATGCTGCGCACGGCATCCACGATCTCCCCGCGCCCTCCGTAGCCGACGGCGAGGTTGACGTGCAGGCCGGTGTTGCCGGCCGTCCGCTCCTGCGCGGTCTGCAGCACCCGGGCGAGCTCGGGCGGCAGCGCATCGGAGCGGCCCACGATCTGCACGCGCCACCCGGGTTCGTGGGAGAGTTCGTCGGCGAGCTCGGCGATGATCTCGATGAGGTCGGAGAGCTCGCGCGAATCGCGCTTGCGGAGGTTGTCGTTGGAGAGCAGGTAGAGCGAGACCACGCGGATGCCGAGGTCGTCGCACCAGCGCAGGAACTCGTGCATCTTCGCCGCTCCGGCGCGGTGCCCGTGCGCCACGGAGGGAAGTCCGGCCTGACGCGCCCACCGCCGGTTGCCGTCGATCATCATCGCGACGTGGTGGGGCACCGACTCGGGAGTGAGCATGCGGCGCAGCCGAGAGCTGTACAGGCGATACAGGAGTCCTCTGCCCTCGCCGGCTCTGTGCGCAGTCACGCCCCTACGCTACTCCGCACGGCGCGTCGTACCCGTATGTGGAGCCGGGCATACGCGCGCGCGTAGTCTCG
This sequence comes from Microbacterium flavum, assembly GCF_018717645.1. Taxonomy (GTDB): domain Bacteria; phylum Actinomycetota; class Actinomycetes; order Actinomycetales; family Microbacteriaceae; genus Microbacterium; species Microbacterium flavum. Next base: position 89,240 of record NZ_JAFLHG010000003.1, on the reverse strand, counting down.
GAGCGTGCCCGAACACGTTCCCGATGAGGGCGTCGAGATGCCCCAGCTGCCCCTCGTGGAGGCGGCAGCCGTCAGCGCGCAGGTCGAGCTCAAACCGACGTGGCGCGGCTGGATCCACGCCGCGACCTTCCCCGTCGCGATCGCCGCCGGCATCGTGCTCATCGTGCTGGCCGACGGCGCGGCGGCCAAGTGGGCCTCGGCGGTCTTCATGGCGACCTCTGTGCTGCTGTTCGGCAACTCGGCGCTCTACCACCGCTTCGACTGGGATCCGAAGACCAAGGCCGTCCTCAAGCGGATCGACCACGCGAACATCATGCTGCTGATCGCGGGAACCTACACCCCGCTCGCGGTGCTCGCGCTGGCGCCGCAGAAGGGCGCGCTGCTGCTGATCCTCGTCTGGTCGGGGACGCTTCTCGGCATCCTCTTCCGCGTCTTCTGGATGGGTGCACCGCGCTGGCTCTACGTCGCGCTGTATCTGCTGCTGGGCTGGGCGGCCGTGCTGTACATGGTCGACCTCTTCCAGGCGAACGCCGCCATGATGGTGCTCGTCATCGTCGGCGGGCTCCTCTACACGGGCGGCGCCGTCTGCTACGCGCTCAAGAAGCCCAACCCGTGGCCCGGACACTTCGGCTTCCACGAGATCTTCCACGTCTGCACGGTGCTCGCGTTCCTCTGCCACTGGACCGCGTGCCTGCTGATCGCCCTCGACCCGGTCGTCCCCTCGCTGGGCGCCGCGGGCTGAGCGGGCCTCAGCGCGCGGCCGGACCGTCCGCGTCGGTGTCATCCGACGCATCGTGATCGGTGACCGGCGCGGCCGCCGCTTCGTCCTCGCGCCGGTTCAGCTCGGCCTCGGCCTCGGCATCCAGCTGCTCGTTGATGTCGGCGCGGTAGCCGGCACGGCGGATGCGGCGGAGCATGTCGATGATCAGGAACACCACGACGATCGCGATGAGGGCGATCGCGACGAACCCGATGAAGCCGGGCGTGACGACATCGGGATCGACGGTCATCGAGGGCGACGGCGTCGCGAGCCCCGCTGACCACCCGCCGCCGGAAGCGAGGACCTCGCCGGCGCCGATCGGGTTCTGTGCGGCGGGGGGAATGTGCATCGTTCCTCGGTTCATCGGGTCTCGGCCGTGGGGCTTCGGTTCGGTGGCCGCGCGCGCAGCGCGTAGCCTGGAACCCAGCCTAAAACCCCTCCCCCCTCCACCGGGACGCGACATGACCACGACGACGCCGACACCGCCCTCACCCGAGGTGCGTGCCGAGCTCGACGACCGCTATGGACGATCGCGCGGTGGCCGGCGCTGGGCCTGGGTCGCCGTGGGAGCGGTCGCGGTGGCGCTCGTGGGGTACTTCGGGTGGAACACCGTCGCCCAGTCGATGGACTCCGTCGACATCGACACCATCGGCTTCCAGATCGACGACGCGCACTCGGTCACCCTCCAGTTCCAGGTCACGCTCCGCCGTGACGAGGCCGTCACCTGTGCACTCGAGGCCCAGGATGTCGAGCACGGCATCGTGGGCTGGCGCGTCGTCGAGTACCCGGCCGACAGCGCCCATAGCCGCAGCTTCTCCGAGCGGATCCCGACCGTCGCCGAGGCCACCACAGGTTTGGTGACCTCCTGCTGGATCCCGTAGGCTGTTCCGACACACGCGCCCCGGCTGCCGGCCGGGGCGTTCGGTTTACCCCCCGCGGGAGCCCATCCCCCACCCCGCCATCTGGAGACCTAGGAGAAGACGTGGCTGAGAACACGGACACCTTCCTCACGCAGGATGCCTACGACCGGCTCGCCGCAGAGCTCGAGCACCTGTCCACGACGGGGCGCACGGAGATCGCGTCGCGCATCGAGGCCGCCCGTGAAGAGGGCGATCTCAAGGAGAACGGCGGATACCACGCGGCCAAGGACGAGCAGGGCAAGCAGGAGGCCCGCATCCGCACGCTGCAGGCGCTGCTGAAGGATGCCGTGGTCGGCGAGGCCCCCGAGTCGGATGGCACGGTCAAGGGCGGCACCGTCGTCACCGCGATCGTCGCCGGCGGCGAAGAGGTCTTCCTCCTCGGCAGCCGGGAGATCGCGGCGGGCTCCGAGCTCGACGTGTACAGCGAGGCGTCCCCCCTGGGAGCGGCGATCCTCGGACTCGCCGAGGGCGAGAAGACCTCGTACACCGCCCCGAACGGTCGCGACATCTCCGTCGAGATCGTGAAGGTGGAGACCTACCACGGTCAGTGACCCGAGCCCGATCGGTTCGAGTCTCGGTCGCTCCGGGCGTCCGGAGCTCAGCCGGCACGCCGGCCACGACGTCCGAGGTGTCGCCGCACGCGGGCGATGAGTGCGACCGGCGGCAGCCCGGAACAACGCGGCGCCGCCGCCGAACGCGAGGGCGCTCAGTCCTCGACGACGCGCGGGGTGAAGCCGGCCGAGGTGAGGATCTCGATCACGCGCGCGCGGTGCTCGGCGCCTCGGGTCTCGACGCTCAGCTGCAGCACCACTTCGCTGATCTGCAGCCCCTGTCCGTGACGCGTGTGCAGGACCTCGGTGACGTTCGCTCCCGCGACGGCGAGGAGCTCGGAGACCCGCGCCAGCTGTCCGGGTCGGTCGGGCAGCGGGATCTGCAGCGTCATGTAGCGTCCGGATGCCGCGAGCCCGTGCGCGACCACCCGCTGCAGCAAGAGGGGATCGATGTTGCCGCCCGAGAGCACGACCGCGGTGGGGCCGGATGCCTCCACCTTGCCGGAGAGGATCGCCGCCACGCCGACGGCCCCTGCGGGCTCGACGACCTGCTTCGCGCGCTCGAGAAGGATGAGCAGGGCGCGCGCGATGTCGTCGTCGCTGACCGTCACGACCTCGTCGACGAGCTCGCGGATCACCGCGAACGTGAGGTCGCCGGGGCGGGCGACGGCGATGCCGTCAGCGATCGTGGGCGTCGTCGCGACCGTGAGAGGCTCCCCCGCCGCGAGCGACGACGGGTACGCGGCGGAGTTCTCAGCCTGCACGCCGATGACCCGCACGGTGCGTCCCGCGGCCGCCGCGCGCGCCTTGACGGCGGCGGCGACGCCGGCGATGAGGCCTCCCCCGCCGATGCCGACGATGACGGTGTCGAGGTCCGGCACGGCGTCCCACAGCTCCAGGCCGAGGGTTCCCTGCCCGATCACGATGTCGCGGTGATCGAACGGATGGATGAGCACCGCACCGGTGCGCTCGGCGAACTCGGCGGCCAGCCGCAGCGGCGTCTCCACGGTCGCGCCCTCGAGGACGACCTCGGCGCCGTATCCGCGCGTCGCGAGCAGCTTCGGCACCGGCACGCCGAGCGGCATGAAGATGGTCGCGGCGATGCCCAGCTTCTGCGCCGCGAGGGCGACCCCCTGCGCGTGGTTGCCGGCGGATGCGGCGACGACGCCTCGCGCGCGCTCCTCGGCCGTGAGGCGGGAGAGCCGGTAGGTCGCCCCGCGGATCTTGAACGAGCCGGTGCGCTGGAGATTCTCGAGCTTGAGGTGCACGGGAGCTCCGAGCACGTCGCTGAGATGCTCGGAGATGTCGAACGGCGTCCGCACGACGACATCGCGGAGGACGGCGGCGGCATCCTCGAACTCGGCGAGTGTCGGGATCGCAGAAGTGATGGGGGTGGTCACGCGGGCTTCCTCCTGCTGCGGGGAACGGTGCTCCAGATGAGTTCTGGCGACGCGAGGTCGCCCGGGTCCGGTGGTGAGCCGGTCGCGTTCCGGCCCGAGAGGTAGACCGCGACGACGTTCACGAAGGCGGCCAGCGGCACCGCGAACAGGGCGCCCGGGATCCCGGCGATCATCGCACCGCCTGCGACCACGAGGACGACGGCGAGCGGATGGACCTTCACGGCCGAGCCCATGAGCAGCGGCTGGAGCACGTGGCCCTCGAGCTGCTGCACACCCAGAACGACGATGACCATCCACAGCGCGATCCACGGGCCGTTGTAGACGAGGGCGAGGAAGACCGCGAGGCTGCCGGTCACGATCGCACCGACGAACGGGACGAACGCACCGAGGAAGACGAGCACGCCGATGGGGATGGCGAGCGGCACCCCGAGCAGGAACGCGCCGAGGCCGATGCCGATCGCGTCGATCGTCGCGACGAGCAGCTGGGTGCGGGCGTAGGTGACGACCGTGGCCCACCCGGCGCGCCCGGCACCGTCCACGTCGGTGCGCGCGCGCCGCGGGAAGAGCCGCACGACCCAGCGCCAGATTCCGGCGCCGTCGGCGAGGGTGCACAGGAGGATGAACAGCGCCAGCACGGCGCCGGTGGCGACGTGGCCGACCGTGGAGCCGATGACGAGGGCGCCCGACCACAGGAGGTCCACCTGCTGCTGCAGGAAGGTCCATGCCTGCAGCAGCAGGGCGTCGATCTGCTGCGCGGTCAGATGGAGCGGCCCGTCGATGAGGTAGTCACGGAACTGGCCGATCGACTGCAGGGTCCGTTCCCGCACATCCGACCACTCCCGGGTGATCTGCCAGATCGCGAGCCACAGGAGCCCGCCCACGATGGCGAACGTCCCGACCACCGATACGACGATCGCGAGCCATCGCGGGACCCCTCGGCGCAGCATCCAGGTGAACGCGGGCCACAGGAGCGCCGTCACGAGGATCGCGACGAAGAGCGGGACGACGAGGAGCTTCAGCTGGATGACCAGCCAGATGAGGATGCCGGCCGCCAGCGCGATCACGACGAAGCGCCATGCGTAGGCGGTGATCACACGCAGGCCGTGCGGCAGCGTCTCCTCGATCTCACCCCGCACCGTCTTGGTGCGGATCGCGTCCCGCAGTGAAGTACGAGGCTTCTCGTCGCTCAAAACTGGATCCGCGGGGGTTCGGCGATGGCGGCGCCCCCGGTCACCTCGAAGAACTCGCGCTCGTGGAACCCGAGGCTGCGCGCGAACATGTTGTTCGGGAAGACCTTGATCTTCGTGTTCAGCTCGCGGACACCGCCGTTGTAGAACCGGCGGGATGCCTGGATCTTGTCCTCGGTGTCGACGACCGACTGCTGCAGCTGGAGGAAGTTCTGGCTCGCCTGCAGCTGCGGATACGCCTCTGCGACGGCGAACAGGGATTTCAGCGCCTGCTGCATGTGTCCCTCGGCGACGCCTGCGTCGGCGGGCGACGAGGCGGAGAGGGTCTCGGCGCGAGCGCGTGTGACGTTCTCGAAGACCGCCTTCTCGTGCGCCGCATAGCCTTTGACCGTCTCGATGAGGTTGGGCAGGAGATCCGCGCGTCGCTTGAGCTGCACCGTGATGTCGCTCCACGCCTCGTCGACACGGACGTTCAGCGCGACGAGCGAGTTGTACGTCGCCCAGAGGTACACACCGACGATCACGACCAGCGCGACGATGATGAGCACTGGGATCAGCCAGGCCATGTCCATAGGGCTCCCCTCGATTCTGTGCTCATCCTATCCGCGGCGCAGGCCACGCCATCGTGCGCGCGGCCGGGTTCTCAGCCGTTACTCACCGAGGACGCGCTGGAGATAGGGATTGCGGAAGAGGCGGTCCGGGTCGAGCCGGTCGCGGAGGGCGACGAAGTCGTCGAAGCGCGGATAGCGCTCCCGCAGGGACGCGGCATCCTGCGTGTGCATCTTGCCCCAGTGCGGCCTGCCGCCGTGGGCGAGCATGACCTCTTCGACGGCGGCGAAGTACGCGGTCGGGTCGGTCTTCCAGTACCGGTGGACCGCCAGGTAGCCGCTTGCGCGGCCCGATGCCGTCGACATCCAGAGGTCGTCCGCAGCCGCGGTGCGCACCTCGATCGGGAACTCCACCCGCCAGTCGCGTTGCGCGATGACCTGCTGGATGCCGCGGAAGGCCGCGGCGAGGTTCTCGACGGGGACGGCGTACTCCATCTCACGGAACCGGACGCCGCGACTGGTCGTGAACACGCGGTGGGACTGGTCCGAGAACGCGCGGTCGCCCCAGACCTTGGCGGAGAGGCGGTTGATGCCGGGGATGAGCGCGGGGGCGGTGCGGCCCGCGCTGCAGACCGCCTGGTGCACGACGTTGCCGACGACGATGTCATCGACGATCTTGGAGACCCGGCCGAGCGGCGCGACGGCCTCATCGGCCGGCCGGCGGGTGTTCGTCTTGGTGAGGGCGACGTCGGTGTGCGGGAACCAGTAGAACTCGAAGTGATCGACATCCGCTGCGCGCTCGATGACCCCGTCGACGACCGCCTCGAGCGGTTCGGGCCGCTCGATCGCGTGCAGAGTGAAGGCCGGAACGCACTGGATCGTCACGTCGACGAGGATGCCGAGCGCGCCCAGTCCGAGCGCCACGGCGGGCAGGAGCTCCGGCTCGTGGTCCGCGTCGACGGTGAGCAGCTCGCCGTCCGCGGTCACGAGGGTGACGCCGACGATCTGGGTCGGGATGCCGCCGAACAGCGAACCGGTGCCGTGGGTGCCCGTCGAGATGGCGCCCGAGATCGACTGGCGATCGATGTCGCCGAGGTTCGTCATCGCCAGCCCGTGCGGCGCGAGGAGCGCGGGGATGCGGTGCAGGCGCGTCCCGGCCAGAAGGCGCGCCCGCTGCCGTTCCCGATCGACCGACACGAGCCCCGACAGCTCGGTGAGTTCGAGGAGGGTGCCCGGCGCCACGGCGATACCGCTGAAGCTGTGCCCCGTGCCGACGGCCTTGATCGGTCGCCCTCGGGCGGCTGCGGAGCGCACCGCGCGGCGGACGGCTTCGATCGTGGAGGGGTATTCGACGGTGAGGGGGCGGACGCGCTCCGAGCGCGCCCAGTTCTGCCAGGTTCCGGCGGGTCGGGTCACAGGAAGCTCTTCCCTTCGCCGCGGTAGGTCGGCGCCTCCCCGACGAGCCGGTCACCGCTCGTGAGGCGGTACCGATCGACACGCTCGGCGAGTTCGCCGCTCTTCGCATGGCGGAACCACACCCGATCGCCGAGGGAGAGCGCCCGCGCCGCAGGACCCTGCAGGGGGGTCTGCACCTCCCCCGCGCCTTCGCGGCCGAGGGTGCGCAGCCCCGCGGGCCACACCGGGGAGGGCTGGCGCGAGGCGACGGCGGGGCCCGACGCGATCCATCCGCCGCCGAGCACCGTGACGATGTCGGGCGTGGGGCGCCGGACGACCTCGAGCGCGAACGCCGCCGCGGGAGCGAGGGAGAAGCCGCGGTACAGGTCGAAGAGGTGCCCGGCGAGCAGTCCGCTCCCCGCCGTCGTCTCCGTGACCGCCGGGTCTGCGGCGGTCGACTCGAGCGAGCCCGTCCCGCCGCCGTTGACGAACTCGAGGTCGGCGACCTCGCGGACGGTGGCGACGATCGCGCCGCGCCGCTCGCGCAGCTCCTCGATCGAGCGCCGCTGCATCCAGCGGATGACGGTGTCCTCCGGCGCTCCGGTGCGGTCCGGCTGACCGGCGATCTGCGCCTCGTACATCATGAGTCCGACCAGGCGGAAGCCGGGTCGGGTCGCGATCGCCCGGGCGAGGCGGGTGACCTCCGCCGGCTCGTGGACGGGCGAGCGGCGCACGCCGATGTGCCCGAGCACGGGCGATCGCCAGGAGGCATCCGCATCGATCGCGACGCGCAGTTCCGGTCGGGCTCCGGGCGCGGTGACGGCGTCGACGAGGTCGAGCTGCGCGAGATCGTCGACCATGAGGGTGATGCGCGCTGCCTTCTCCGGGTCGGCGGCGAGAGCCGCGAGCGCGGAGCGGTCGACGCTCGGGTAGCCGAGCACGATGTCGTCGTGGGTCTCGGCCAGCCACAGCGCTTCGGGCAGCGTGAAGGCGAGGATGCCGCGGTAGCCCGGCAGCGCGAGCGTGGCATCCAGCACCTCGCGCACGCGGATCGACTTGCTCGCGACGCGGATCGGGACACCGCCGGAGCGGACGACGAGATCGAGCGCGTTGTACCGCAGGGCGTCGACGTCGATGCATGCCACAGGCCCGGAGACGCCCGCCACCGCATCGGTGCGTGCCCGCCAGTACGCGGCTGTGTCGCGCCAGGGCTCGGTCGTCGTGGTCGACGGCGCGGCGAGCAGGTCGAGGCTCATGGGCGGGCTCCTTCGCACGGGTGGCACCAGCCTAGAGCGCGTCGGAGGACGTCGCGGTTCGGACCGGCGGCTCAGGCCTCGTCGGGGTCCGCGGGGGCTCCCGTCGCCGCGGGCTCCGGCAGGATGTAGAGGCCTCCCGGCGCGTTGGCTGCGCGCATCAGGGCATCGAGCCACGCCGGGTTGATGCTCGCGGGGCGTCCGCCGAGGTACTTGAAGACGAGGCTCGCGCCGGGGTGCACCCAGATCGAGGTGCGGCCGTGTCCCTCCGACGCGCCGTCGCGCCAGGAGAAATAGAACGGCTCGTCGCGGCGCAGCTTGTTGCCGATCACGATCTGCAGGTGGGCGAGGAGGCGGTCGTCGAACTCGGCGCGAACGACGTCCTCGTAGATGACGCGGCCCACCGTCGCGCCTAGATCCCGTACTCGGCGGGCAGGACGCCCGGGGGCACGTCCTCGACGTGCGGATGCTGCGCCGGCCCGCCCTGCGCCCGGAGCCCCGCCGCGAGTTCGGTGAGCCGGGAGACCAGAGCGGGATCCTCGACCTCGTCGAGGTCGGTGGCGATCGACGTGCTCACGATCTGGCTCGAGGGCCCGACGAGCAGCGCGGACGTCCCGCGGTGGCCGTTCGCGTCGATGGTGGGGATCTCGATGGAGCCGGACGAGCCGACCTCGGCAAGCGCCTGCGCGTAGTCGAACAGGGCACGGGCGATCCCCGTTCCGGTCAGGAGCGACTCTCCCGCGTAGCTGATCCTGTCCATGAGACCTGCTTACCCACTTCTCGCCCGCAATCGCACCCCGTTCCGCCTCGGACGACGATGTGCTATCCCCCGCGAACCCGCCCGCGCGGAGGAAATCGACCCCGTAGGATCGTGGCGGACGCCGCGACCGATCGAAGGGGGGCCGTCCATGGGACACATGATCTACGGGGTGGCACCGGCCATCCGAATCGACGACTGGGGCCTTTCGCACCTCCAGGCCGTCATCATCACCAAGATCCGTCGGAATGAGAGCTTCAGCTTCAGCTGGGACGACGAGCCCGAGGTCGACGGCGACGACAGCTCGCCGGACCCGGGCCACCATGGCGCGGTGTGGATCTCGAAGAGCTCGTCGCTCTACTTCAGCTATGACGGGCCGCGCTCCCGCGCGCTCAACCGGGAGTGGCTCGAGGAGCTGAGCCAGGCCGCCAGCAGTACCGGAGGACTCCGCCTGCTCCCCGAGCCGACGCCGTCCGGTCCGTCCGCGGCGAGCTGAACGGGTTCGCCCTCACTCCGGCACCGCCGGTGTCGGGACCGTCAGTACCGGTCGAGACCCTCTTTGCGGCGTTCGTCCTGCGAACCGGCGTCATCGACCGCGCCGTCACCCTCGGCGAACGCCTCGTCGCGGCGGCCCTGGCGGTGCTCCTCCTGGCTCGCGTGCTCGTCGCGCAGTTCGTCGTTCTTGTCGTGGCCCATGGCGGGTCCTCTCCTCACATCGCTCTCGCGCAGGCGCGCGGGAGGGTGCGATCCAGTCTGCCCCGCGCGGGTGCGCGCCGCCAGCGCGCGGACGGCCGGCCGTGCGGCTCACCCCGGCAGGGCATGCTGGTCTCATGGCAGGAGACGCGGCGGGGTTCGAGTACGCGCGGTACGGTGAGCGCGTCGAGGTGCGTCACCACGGGCGGCTCGCAGCGACCCTCCGCGGCGAGGCCGCGGCGAGGTTCCTCACCGACATCGCCCGTCGAGACCCGCAGCAGGTCATGGCGCGGGTGACCGGTGACTACAGACGGGGCAACGAGCGCTCGACGCGACATCGTCCGTAGCCCGGCCGCTCCATGGGACGGCCAGGGGGGTCAGGGGTCGGCGTGGCTCTCGGCCGGGGGCGGGTCAGGGGTCGGTGCGACTCAGGGAGTCGGCCCCGCCGCGGCATCCAGTCTGCGCAGGCGGAGGCGGGCCATGTCGTGCGCGCGCGGCCCGGCTCCGAGCCCGCGCTCGGCGATGCGCAGGACGAGCCGGGTCGCGGCGACGGCGGGCAGCCACGTGCGGCGCACACCCAGCAGGCGGCGGTACTCGCGCGGAATGGTCGCCACCGCTCCGGCGAAGAGGATGCGGTAGCCGGTCCGCAGGGCGACGCCCTCGACCGGTACCGCGCGGAGGAAGCGGACGACGTCGTCGACCCGCTCGCCGCCCTGGAGCGTCCCGTCGGCGAGGAAGCGATGCTGGCGCGCGTGCAGCTCCGCAGCCGTCCGCGGAGGGTCCGAGACGCCCATCAGTCGGCCCGCAGTCGCCCACTCCGAGACATAGGCATCGGCACCGCCGGGGATCGCGCCGCCCCAGCGTTCGTGCGCGGTGAGGAAGGCATCCGTGAAGGCGAGGTGCACCCACTCGACGAGCTCGGCATCCTCGGCCGTGTAGGTGCGCCTCTCGCCGTCGGCGGCGGCGTACTCCCCGCGCACCGAGGAGTGGAAGCGTCCCACGCGGCCGAGTTCGACCTCGACCTGCTCCCGCGATCCGAAGGTCAGCGAGATGACCCAGCGGACCGTCCCGGAGAGGCGTCCGAGCGGGTCCTCGCGGTAGCGCGACCAATCGTGGACGCCGGCCATGGCTCCGGGGTGGAGCGCCTGCAGGAGCAGAGCGCGGATGCCGGCGACGAGCGTCGGGATGCCGGCGTGCACCGTCCACGCCGCACCGTCCTCCTCGAACAGCCCGCGATCGTCGCCGCGCTCGAGCCGGAGGACCCACGGCGGAGTCCCCTCGGGATCGCCCGACAGCGGCACCAGGAGGCGGGCGCGCAGACCTCCCCTGCTCCGCCCGCGCGTCGCGCGAGAGCGAGGCTCCGGGCTCCGTGGCGTGGTCACCCCACCATCATCCCCCGCCCCGGGGACAGGGGCGCGGGGCGGCGGTGACGACGACGGACGGCGGATCCAGATCGACGGCCGCGGAGTCGGTCGTACCCCCGGTCGGACTCGAACCGACACTGCAGCGATTTTAAGTCGCCTGCCTCTGCCATTGGGCTACGGGGGCCTTCGTTCAGGCTACCGTCGAGCCGTCGCCGACAGGACGACGAACCCCCGCCCGACGATCGGGGACGGGGGTTCGCTCAGTCGCGCGGCAACCGCTCAGGCCTTGGCCGCGGCCTTCTTCTTCGCGGGAGCCTTCTTCTCGGGTGCGGCAGCCTCGGCGTCCACCGACTCGCCCGCCTTCTCCCCGGCGACCGGGGCGTCCTCGCCGACGACCGACTTCGGATCGATGGCGGGGGATACGGGCGCAGCCGGCGCCGCGGGCGCCTCGGCGGGAGCGGCCGGACGCGGGCGCGCGGCGAACTCCTCGAAGACGTAACGCGGGTTCTGGACCGTCTCCAGCGACACGTTGTCGCGGTTCAGCCAGAAGTTGTGCCACCAGTCGCCGATCACGCGCCACTTGCGCTCCCACGACGGCATGGCCATGCCGTGGTAGCCGCGGTGCGCGCACCAGGCGATGAAGCCCTTGAGCGCGATGTTCCCGGACTGGAAGACACCGTTGTACAGACCGAGGCCGGCAACGGCGCCCAGGTTGTGGTGGATGTACTCGCGCGGCACCTCGCCGCGCAGGACGCCGACCAGGTTCTTCGCGAGGAGCTTCGCCTGACGCACCGCGTGCTGTGCGTTGGGCACGCAGTAGCCGCCGACGCCCTTGCCCGTGAGGTCGGGCACCGCTGCGACGTCACCGGCAGCCCAGGCGCCGTCGATGATCTCCTCGGCGCTGCCGACGCGCAGATCGGCGCGCGCACGGATGCGACCGCGCTCCTCGACGGGCAGGTCGCTGCCGCGAACGACGGTCGGGTTCGCCATGACACCGGCGGTCCAGACGATGAGACCGGAGGGGATGGTCTCCCCGGTGGAGAGCTCGACGTTCCCGTCGACCGCACCCTTGACCTGCGTGTCCAGGTGCACGTTGGCACCGCGCTTGGCGAGATCCTTCAGCACCCACTCGCTCGTCTTCAGCGACACCTCGGGCATGATGCGGCCCATCGCCTCGATGAGGTGGAAGTGCGTGTCCTCGAAGCGCAGCTGCGGGTAGTTCTTCAGGAGCGAGGATGCGAGCGCTCGCATCTCGGCGAACACCTCGATGCCGGCGAAGCCACCGCCGACGACGACGACGGTCAGGAGGCGATCGCGCTCGGGTCCGGCGGGAAGGTTCGCGGCGAGATCGAAGTTCGTGAGGATGCGGTCGCGGACGGCGACGGCCTCCTCGATCGTCTTGAGCCCGATCGCGTTGTCGGCGATGCCCGGGATCGGGAAGGTGCGCGAGACGGCGCCGGCGGTCACGACGATCTGGTCGTAGGACTCCTGCCAGGGGTCGCCGATCGCGGGCGTGACCGTCGCGGAGCGGTTCGCGTGGTCGATGCCCGTGATCTTGGCGGTGACCACGCGCGTCTTCTTCAGGTGACGGCGCAGGCCGACGACCGCGTGACGGGCCTCGATCTCACCGGCCGCGACCTCGGGGAGGAAGGGCTGATAGGTCATGTAGGGCAGCGGGTCGACGAGGGTGACCTCCGCCTCCCCCTTGCGCAGGTGCTTCTCGAGCTTCCACGCGGTGTAGAAGCCGGCGTAGCCGCCCCCGACGACGAGGATCTTGGGCACGCGAGTTGCGGTGCTGGCTGTGTTGCTCACAGGTGGCAGGACTCCTTGAATCAACGGCTCGAAGCGCGCTGAGCCCGCTCCGATCTGATGCGCCGGGCAGCAGCAGTGACACCGAGCGCCACCAGTATAGCGGCCAGGGTGAGCCCGGCGAGCGGCACCGTCCCGTACCGCAGGGTGTCGGCGGTCGGCAGGAGCGGCGACACGACGGGTGCGGCCTCCGCCGCAGGCAGCTCGGGGATCGTCACCGGGGAGGACGTGGGCTGCGGCCGAGGTCCCGGCTCGGCCCGCCGGAAGAGCCGCACCCATTCGGCGAGGTCGCCCATCGGGTTCTTGTCGACCGAGGCGACGCTCGCAGTGACGGCCGCCCCGGCATCCACGAGCCCGTTGCCGTACAGCTGCGGATTCGCGGTCGACTGCGGCGTGGACCGCGCCGTCCGCACGATCCGATTGATGACGTTGTTCGCGTCGAGGTCCGGGTGGGCCGCCCGCACGAGGGCGGCGATGCCGGCGACGATCGGCGCGGCGCCGCTCGTCCCGTTCCACTGCACGAGCTGACCATCGGCCGACACGCCGAGCAGCTCCTCGCTGGGCGCGGAGATGCCGATCGTGATGCCCTGCGTCGACGCCTGGTCGCTCGCGACGCCCGCGCGGTTCACCCCGCCGACGGTGAGGACCCCGGGGATCGTTGCGGGAGCGCCGACCTCGTCGGTGCCGCTGCCTTTGTTCCCCGCCGCGACGACGACCACGACGTCGTGATCGAAGGCGTAGAGGAACGCGTCGTCCCACAGCGGATCCCAGCTGAGGGTGTTGGTCGTGAAGGACAGGTTGATGATGTCGGCGCCGTTGTCCACCGCCCAGCGGATCGCGTCAGCGACCTGCTGGACGAAGGGCACGGATGCCGAGGCGCCGAAACCGATCGATATCGAGAGGAGGCTGGCCTCGGGCGCCACGCCGATCATCCCGGTGTCGGCGCCGGTCCCCCGCGCCGCCGCGAGCGAGGCCACCCAGCTGCCGTGGTTGCCGTCGACGGCACCGACGGGCTTGCGGCCGTCGGACGCGCCCAGTCCGGAGAAGTCCGCTCCGCCGGTCACTGCGCCGGCGAATTCGACCGGGTTTCGGCCGATGCCGGTGTCGATGATCGCGATCGTCTGCCCCTTGCCGCGCGTCGTCGCCCATGCGCTCCGCACGCCGTACTCGTCGAGCCAGTACTCCGCGGCCCGAGCCGGGTCGGCGCCGGGTGCGGGCGTCGGATCCACCATCGGCACGGCCGCTCCCCCGAGGAGCGGACCCGACTGCGCGGCAGCGGGGACCGCTCCTGCGCCGATGAGGAGCCCCGCGACGACGGCGGCCAGCGCGGCGCGCCGGACGGCGCCGACGCGTCGGGTCATCAGCCGCCGCATCCTCACACCGAGTCCCGCGCCGCTTCCGGACGCGCCTCGTCCTGGCGGGCGAGGCCGGCGCCGGGGGTCGCGCAGGTGCAGCGCTCGGGCGACCAGCCGCCGCGTGCGAGGGCGAGGTCGCCGATCGGGTTCACGCCCGGGCCTGCGGCGAGGGCGTGCCCGGCGAGGGCATGCAGGCACTTCACCCGGGTCGGCATGCCGCCCGCCGAGATCCCTGCGATCTCCGGGACCTCCCCGTAGACGGAACGGTCGGAGAGGTACGCCTCGTGCGCCGCCGCGTACGCCCGCGCGACGGTCTCGTCCGTGGCGAGAAGGGCCGCGTACTCCGGCATGACCTGTCCGGCTTCGAGCGCCGACATGGCTGCCGTCGCACCGGGGTGCGTCAGGTAGTAGAAGGTCGGGAACGGCGCGCCGCCCGCTGACTCGGGAAGGCGCGGCTCGGTCGCGACGACGGTCGGGTTGCCGCACACGCAGCGCGCCGCGATGCCGACGACGCCGCGCATCGGCCGTCCGAGCTGCTCGCGCATCACGGCGAGGTCGGTGTCGGTCGCGGGGCTGAGAGTCGGGTGCGGCACATCATCCAGGGTACCGGGGTCGCCTGACGGCACGCTGGGCCGGATGACGCGCCGCCGACCCGTCCGAGCTCGTCAGCCTGTGCCTGTGCCGTCATCCGGCCCGACGGCGGTCTGAGCCAAGCCCGCCCAGGCGACCGACCGCACGAGCTGCGACATCCAGTCCGATCGCGTCTCGGTGACGTCGTCGCTGACGGGCAGCTGGTCCGGCGGGATCGAGGAGGCCGGGAGGTCGTCGTCGACGAGGTACACCGTCTCGCCGGGATGCTTGTAGTACAGCCGCGCCCGCGCCTCCGAGGTGACGTAGGCAGGGTCTGCCCAGCGCTCCTTCTGCTGGGTGAGCGCGGCGACCTCGTCGGAGGTCAGCGTCACCGACTGCTGGAGCGCGGCGATCTGCTGGCGCTGGGAGACGTACGTGCTCACGGCGGGTGCGAGCACGAACACGGCGAGGACGACGAGGCCCAGCATGATCCCCGTGAATGCCGAGAACCGGAGCCCGCCGGCCCACTCGCGCACGTCCACCCGACGCGCGGAGTGCACGGATGCGGGCGGCGCGGAGACGCGAGAGGGGGGAGCCGTCATCCGTGCCACGGCTCCCCCCTCTCGTTCAGCGTCTGTGCGCGTCAGCCCTTGAAACGGGGGAACGCGGCGCGGCCCGCGAAGACCGCGGCGTCGCCGAGCTCCTCCTCGATGCGCAGAAGCTGATTGTACTTCGCGACCCGCTCGCTGCGAGCGGGCGCGCCGGTCTTGATCTGGCCCGCGTTGACCGCGACCGCGAGGTCGGCGATCGTCGTGTCCTCGGTCTCGCCGGAACGGTGCGACAGCATCGAGCGGTACCCGTTCTGGGTCGCCAGCGCGATGGCGTCCAGCGTCTCGGACAGCGTGCCGATCTGGTTGACCTTGACGAGCAGCGCGTTGGCGATGCCGAGGTCGATGCCCTTCTGGAGGCGGACCGGGTTCGTGACGAACAGGTCGTCGCCCACGAGCTGGACCTTGTCGCCGATCGCGTCGGTGAGGTGCTTCCACGCGTCCCAGTCGTCCTCGGCGAGGGCATCCTCGATCGTGACGACCGGGTAGTTCGCGACGAGGTCGGCGAAGTAGTCGGTGAGCTTCTCGGCCGACCACGCCTTGCCCTCGACGGTGTAGACGCCGTCCTTGAAGAACTCCGTGGCGGCGACGTCGAGTCCGACGCCGATGTCCTTGCCGGGCGTGAAGCCGGCCTTCTCGATCGCCTTGATGAGGAAGTCGAGACCCTCGCGGTTGCTGGGCAGGTCGGGTGCGAACCCGCCCTCGTCGCCGAGGCCGGTGTTGAAGCCGGCGGCCTTCAGCTCGCCCTTGAGGACGTGGTAGACCTCGGTGCCCCAGCGGAGCGACTCGGCGTAGGTCTCGGCGCCGATCGGGGCCAGGAAGTACTCCTGGAAGTCGATGCCGTTGTCGGCGTGCTCGCCGCCGTTGATGACGTTGAACAGCGGCACGGGCAGGACGTGCGCGTTCGGACCGCCGAGGTAGCGGAACAGGGGCAGGTCGGCGGCGTCCGCCGCGGCCTTCGCCACAGCGAGGCTCACGCCGAGGATGGCGTTCGCACCGCAGCGCGACTTGTTCTCCGTGCCGTCGGTCGCGATGAGGATCTCGTCGATGACGCGCTGCTCGCTCGCGTCGACGCCCTCGATCGCCGGGCCGAGCTCGTCGATGACGGCGTTCACGGCCTTCAGGACGCCCTTGCCGCCGTAGCGGCTCTTGTCGCCGTCACGCAGCTCGTACGCCTCGAACGCGCCGGTGGACGCGCCGGAGGGGACGGCTGCCCGCTGGACGATTCCGTCGTCGAGGAGCACCTCCACTTCGACGGTCGGGTTGCCACGCGAGTCGAGGATCTCGCGTGCGCCTACAGCCTCGATCAGTGCCACAGGGGACTCCTTGTTTGTGGAAGGTGGATCTCGGAGCGTCGTCGGTCCGCTTCCGAGCATAGTGATGCGGATGCCGAGGACACAGGGGGCGCGGCCGGATCAACTGATCGGATCAGCTGCCCGGGTCGCCGACGAGGACGGCGATCGCGACGCCGTCCCACCCCTTGGCATCCCACGTCTGCAGCGCCGTCGCGTCGAACCGCGGGTCGCTGCGGAGCATCTCCAGCCCTGCGCGCACCCCGGCGACCTGACTGGTGTCGTCGGTCTGGTCGACGATGCGTCCGGCGCGGACCACGTTATCGAGGACGACGAGGGCGCCCGAGCGCCCGAGCCGCGCCGCCCAGTCGAGGTAGAGCGTGTTCGACTCCTTGTCCGCGTCGATGAAGACGAGGTCGAAGGGGTCGCCCCCGGCGAGGGTCGGCAGCACGTCCTCGCCGCGGCCGACGCGGATCTCGACCCGCTCCCCCACCCCGGCCCGGTCGATGTTCGCGCGCGCGATCGCGGCGTTGGCGGGCTCCGCCTCGATCGTGACGACCTGCCCCTCGCTCGGGAGGCCGCGCGCGAGCCAGATCGTCGAATAGCCGCCGAGGGTCCCGACCTCCAGCACGCGGCGCGCCCCGATCGCCTTCGCGAGCAGGTGCAGGAGCTTCCCGCCGGTCGGGGCGACCTCGATGTCGGGGAGGCCTCCGGCGTGCTGCGCCGCGACGGCGGCATCCAGCACGGCATCCGCGCCGACGAGAGTGTCGACCAGGTAGCGATCGACAGCGCGCGCGGTGTCGGGGTCGAACTCGTCCATAGGTCCACCCAACCCGCGGCGCGCCGCCGCGTCAACGGGCGCGTGTGGTGCGCTGCGGTGCGGGCGCGTGCGCGGCGCTCAGATGGTGCGAACGCGGGGATTCGCCGCGGGGCTTCCGCGGGCCGCGCCGGATGAACGCGGCCCGGGGCGGCTTCGGGTCAGGCCTTGCGGACGCGGAGCGCCTCCAGGAGCGCGGCGCCGCTCTCGGCGTCATCGACCGTGACCGTGAACACCCGTCCGCCGGCCCGATGGACGCGGATACCGGAACCTGACCGCATCACGACGCCGAAGCCGCCGCCGGGCGCCCAGCGCAGCCCCCAGCCGCCGAACTCCGCCATCGGGACGACCTCCACGACCTCGACCCGCTGGATGTCCTCCAGTGGCACGTGGACGCGCGGAAAACCGGTCGCTGAGGTGACCGTGAGTCCGTCGGCGTCGACCCGCACGTGGAACACGGACGTGGCGGCGATCGTCGCGGCCATCAGCACGACGACGATCACGGTGATGACCGTCGCCGCCGCGCTGCCGCTCACCGCGAGCGTGATGACTGCGACCAGGATCAGGATCAGCAGCGCGCTCGCGAGGACGATGAGTCCGGAGCGACCCAGACGCACGGTGCGCAGCCAGACTGCGCGCTCGTCCGCGCCCAGGGGCGGGTCGAGCGCCGCCACGACCTCGACCGCGCCTCTGGACGCGTGTTCGGCCGGTTGGACGAACCACGCCACGACGCCGAGGGCCACGCCGAGGACCCCGCTCAGGAGAAGCGACGGAAGGATCGAGGGCGCCTCGGCGGCGTCGCTGAGGCCGCGCTGGATGAGAACGGAGCCCGCGACGAGGGTGCCGATGAACACCGACATCGCCGCCGCGAGCGCCCCCATGAATCGATATGCGGCGCCCCGGTCGCCACGGCGCAGCCCGTTGAGCGCGGATGCCGAGAGCAGGAGCGGCACACCGATCCCCACGACGGCCGTGGTCACCGGCGCCACCCACACGGGACCGAACCCGTCGGCCAGCCCGGAGACGCCCCAGTGGATCGCGATCGGATCGGGCGAGGATGGCGTGACCCAGAGCTGCACCAGAACGGACAGCGCGGTGATCACGGCGGGGAGGAGCACGGCGACGATCACGAATCGGCGGACGGCCGAGGGGGCACGCGTGGTCACGGGGACATCTCCTTGAGGTCGACGGCCAAGTTGTCGGCCGCGATGTCGGCCGGGTTCGGATCGGCGGGGTGGAGTTCGGCCGCGTGCCGGACGAGCGCCGCAAGGGCGTCCGGCGAAAGACCGCTGTCACGGGCGTGGGCGGCGAGCGCGGTGATGTCGTGCTGCAGTCCGGCGAGCCGGGCAGCGAGGTCGGTCACGATCGCTCCGCGCCCGCGGTGCATCTGCACCAGACCCTCGTCGCGCAGCTGCTGATAGGCGTGCAGAACCGTGTGCAGGTTGACGTCGAGGGCGTTCGCCACCTCCCGCGCCGACGGGAGCCGATCCCCGGGATGGACGCGGCCTGCGACGGCGTCTGCGCGGACGGATGCCGCGATCTGCGTGTACAGCGGCGCGCTGCGCGATGGATCGGTGCGGATCAGCATGGGTCCTCCTGGCATCCATTCTATGACAACTAGAACAGTTGCCCCTGCGACCCGGTGGCGCTCACCTGGCGTGGACGCCACGAATCCGCCTCGGGCTTCCGTGTGCCGCGCCGGACGAACGCCGCCCCACCGCCCCCTGGGGCCGCCTACGCGCGGAGCGCGTCCATGACGGCGGCCACGCGGCGCGCGCGGGTCTCGGCCGTCTTCGCCTCGGTGACCGCCCGCACGTGCTCCTTGCGGCGCGACGGCGCGAGCGCGTCGAACGTGCCGCGGGCACCCGCGTCCTCGAGCGCGGTGGCGAGGTCGCCCGGCACCTCGATCTCGCGTGGAGCGTCATCCAGCTCGATCTGCGCATCGACGGTGTCGCCGATCTCGACGCCGAGCTGTGCGCGCGCCGCCTTCGACATCCCGATGAGGTTCTTGCCGCCCATCACGGTGAGACGCAGCCGTGCTTCGCGCGCGCCGATGCGCACGCGTACCGGCGCCGTCCTCCCCCCGCCGAGCTCGGCGACCTGTGCGTCGGTGAGTTCGATGGCGGTCGCGGGACCGTTCTTCGGGAGGCTCGTGCGCACGTGCAGGCTCATGACAGCATCCTGACGCATCACCGCGCCGGGTGCCACAGTCCGACCACGGGGTTCGCCTGCCGCCACCGCGAGGGCGGCGACCACCTCGGGAACGAGCGCCTCGGCCGTGCGCCGATAGCCCAGGGCGCTCGGATGGAACCGGTCGAGGCTGAACATGTCGTCGGGGTTCGCGACGAACAGGTGGCCCACCGCGCGACGGAGCGAGACGACCCGGGCGCCCGCCCGGCTCGCGGCCGTCGACTGGGCGCGGGCGAGCTGACGGGATGCCTGCCCGCCGATGCTCCGGAGCGGCTGCGGCACCGGCCGGAGCGCCCCGAGGTCCGGGCACGTGCCGACGACGACCTCCGCTCCGATCGCGCGCAGCCGGGTCACGGCATCCTGCAGCTGAGCCGCCGCCGTGAGCACCGGCGTGCGGTGGGTCACGTCATTGCCGCCCACGATGATCACCGCGACATCCGGCGTGTACCCCGCGGGCAGACGGTCGAGCTGACGGACGAGGTCGCGCGACTCGGCCCCGACCGCGGCGACGATCCGGAGCTGCACGGGGCGACGCAGGAACGCGGCGACCCCCTTCGCGATCCGCGCGCCGAGGACGTCCTTGGGACGCTCCGCACCGAGCCCCGCGGCGATCGAGTCGCCCGCGAGGAGGAGCTCGACGGGGCGTCCGCCGAGCCGCGGCCGCCAGATCCGGTCTGCCGCCACCGCGACCTCGCCGAGCGGCTTGCCGATGCGCCGCCGTGCGACCGCGGCCTGCCGGGTCAGCAGCTCCCGCGCCGCGACGCCGCCGAGGACGGCAGCCGACGCCGCGATGCCGAGGATGCCGAGGCGGCGCACGGCGAGATGCGCCAGCCGGCGCTCGCCTCCCGCCGCCGGACGATGCGGGTGATCCGCGCGATTCCGGCGATGGGGGCGACCCGGGCGACCCGGGCGAGAACGGCGCGACTGCGGCTCCATGCGGGCCAGTCCACCGTGCGCGGGTGAACGTCGGGTGACCGGCCACCGCCGCTCCCCGTTCACCACGCGGCTACGGCGACGGACTACAGTGCGGCGCATGACCACGCCCGGGCTCGCGCGCCGTCTCGGACTCGGCGACGCCGTCGCGCTCGGGCTCGGGTCGATGATCGGAGCGGGGGTGTTCGCCGTATGGGCGCCCGCCGCAGCGGCGGCGGGCAGCGCTCTGCTCGTCGGGCTCGCGATCGCCGCGGTCGTGGCCTTCTGCAACGCCACCGCGTCCGCCCAGCTCGCCGCAGCGCACCCGGTGGCGGGAGGCACGTACGCCTACGGGCGCGCCGAGCTCGGGCCGTGGTGGGGCTTCGTCGCCGGCTGGGGCTTCGTGGTCGGCAAGACCGCGAGCTGCGCAGCGATGGCGATGACCTTCGCCGCCTACGCGGCGCCGGCCGGAGCGGAGCGGCCCGTCGCGATCGCCGCGGTGGTCGCGCTGACCGCGACGAACCTCCTCGGCGTCACCCGCACAGCGCAGCTGACACGCGTGATCGTCGTCATCGTCCTGCTCTGCCTCGCCGTCGCGGTGGCCGCGGGGCTCGCCGCGCCGCACGCCGCGGCAGAGCCCCTCGCGGACGCGGCCTCCGGTGGACGGGACCTGTACGGCATCCTGCAGTCGGCGGGGCTGCTGTTCTTCGCGTTCGCCGGGTACGCGCGCGTCGCGACGCTCGGCGAAGAGGTCCGCGATCCGCGGCGCACCATCCCCCGCGCGATCGTGCTCACCTTCGCGATCGCGGTGCTCGTCTACGCGATCGTCGCCGTCACGGTGCTCTCCGCGCTCGGCCCGGCCGCAGCCGCGGCCTCCACCGAGCCGCTCGCGGCCGCGGCCTCCGCCGGGTGGTCGTGGGCGCCGCCGGTGGTGCGCGTGGGTGCGGCGGTCGCGTCCCTCGGCGCGCTCCTCGCCCTCATCGCCGGCGTCGGGCGCACGACCTTCGCGATGGCCCGCGAGGGCGACCTGCCGACGGCGCTCGCGGCCGTGCATCCGCGCCGACACGTGCCCCACCGCGCGGAGCTCGCACTCGGGATCGTCGTGATCGCGCTCATCGCCGTCGCCGACCTGCGCGGGGCGATCGGCTTCTCGTCGTTCGGCGTGCTCCTGTACTACCTCGTCGCGAACGTCGCCGCGTGGAAGCAAGGCCCCGGCGCCCGCCGGTACCCGCGCCCTCTGCAGGTGCTCGGCGCGGCCGGATGCCTCGTGCTGGCGCTCACACTCCCCTGGCAGAGCGTCGCCGTGGGCATCCTCGTCGTCGCCGCCGGCATCGCCCACCGGGCGCTGCGGCTCAGGACAGCGGCTTGACCTCGAGGTCGCCCCGCGATTGACCCGCCGCGACGGTCGCGAACGACGTGTATCCGTCGGCGGCCGCGCGCTCGAGCAGGGCCTTGAGGTTCTTCGTCCGCTGCTCGAGGCGCACGCGGGCGCCTTCCGCGATCAGTGTCGATTTCAGGACGACGAGCTCGCCGATCGGCACGTCGCGCTCGTGGACGAGGACGAGCGCCGCCGCGCCGTCGCCCGGGGATGCCTCGAGGAGGTCGACGAGCCGCTCGAACCCGAACGAGAAGCCGACCGCCGGAACGTCCTGGCCGAGGAAACGTCCGATCATGCCGTCGTAGCGGCCCCCGCCGCCGAGCGAGTAGTCCACGCTCGGGTGGGCGAGCTCGAAGATGGTCCCGGTGTAGTACCCCATCCCGCGCACCAGGAAGGGATCGAAGACGAGCGGGACGCCGGAGACGGCATCCGCCGCCGCACGCGTCGCGCCCACCGCCGCGCCGATCGCCACGAGTCCCTCGACGACGTCGTCGGGAGCCCCGTCCGGCAGGGCCTTGCGGATCTGCGCCTCGCCGTAGGGGCGGAACTCGAGCGTCTGCGGCCGCCGCAGGAACGCCGCAAAGGCATCCACCGCCTCGGCTGTCGCGCCGCGATCGCGGAGTTCCGCGGCGACCCCCTCCGAGCCGATCTTGTCGAGCTTGTCGATCGTGATCAGCACCCCGGGCCGCTCCGCCTCGGAGAAGCCGAAGTGCCCGAGCATCCAGTCCAGGACGCGGCGGTCGTTGATGCGGATCGTGCCGCCGGACAGTCCCAGCGCATCGAGGGTGTCGAGGCTCGCGACGAGGAGCTCCGCCTCGGCGCGGGGGCCCGCATCGCCGATGATGTCGATGTCGCACTGCACGAACTGGCGGTACCGCCCCTTCTGGGGCCGCTCGGCGCGCCAGACGGGCGCCATCTGGATCGACCGGAAGACGCTCGGCAGCTCCGCGCGGTGCGTGGCGTAGAACCGTGCGAGCGGGACGGTGAGGTCGTACCGCAGCCCCAGATCGGCGAGCGCCCGGGTGTCGATGGCCTCCTCGTCTGCGGCGGACCGGAGCGCCGCGGCATCCAGCCCCCGCTTCAGGACGTTGAACGCGAGCTTCTCGTTGTCGCCGCCGATGCCGGCGTGCAGCCGCGCGTAGTCCTCCATGACGGGCGTTTCGATCTCGTCGAACCCGTGCGCGCGGTAGCGGTCGCGGATGACGGCGAGCACGCGCTCGCGGCGGGCCTTGTCGGCGGGGAGGAAGTCGCGCATGCCGCGCGGCGGGTTCACGGATGCCACAGGACTATTGTTCCAGGTCGCCCGGCGGGGCCGGCGCCTCCGCCGCGCGGACGTCGCCCTCGAGCCGCCGGATCGCGCCGCGGAGCGCCCGCTCGGCATCCCACCCGCGCTCGCGGGCCGTCGCGACCAGCGCGAGCAGCGCGTCGCCGAGCTCGTCCTCCGCCTCGCCGCGAGACGCCGTTTCCGCGCCGAGACGCGGGTCCACATCCGGTGTCTCGGCGCCCCCGTGGTGTCTCGCGGTCAGGGGCGGGGCGGGGGCGGCGGGGGCGGGGAGCGGGAGGGCGGCGGCCGGGCGGGTCACGCCGACCTGGGCGGCCTTGCCGAGGAGCTTCTGCGCGAGGGCGAGGGAGGGCATGTGGGGCGAGACGCCGTCCAGCACCGAGCGACGGCTGTGCTTCTCGGCCGCCTTCGCCGCGTTCCAGTGCACGAGCACCTCGTCGGGGGTGGTCGCGACGGCATCGCCGAACACATGCGGATGCCGCCGCACCATCTTGTCCGCGAGGCCCGCCGCGACGTCATCGATCGTGAAGGGGTCGTCCGGGTCCTCCGCAGCGACGGCCGCGTGGAAGAGCACCTGCCAGAGGAGGTCGCCGAGCTCCTCCCGGAGGTCCGCGCGACTTCCGACTTCGACGGCGTCGATCAGCTCGGCGGACTCCTCGACGAGGTAGGGCACGAGATCCTCGTGGGTGATCCGCTGCGACCAGACGCACCGCTCGCGGACGGCGCGCATCGTGTCGGCCGCCCGCCGCAGCTCGTCGCGGGAGGCGCCGGAATCGTCGGCGGCGCTCATGCGGGCTCGGCCCCCGACGGGGGCCCGTCCTCGAATGCGGGTCGCCCGGCGCGTGCGCGGCGCCGATAGTGACGTGCGCGCGAGGACACGAGGACGCTCGCGAGGACCAGGGCGACGACGGAACCCGCGAGAACGCCGAGGATCGCCTCGTCGCGCAGCAGCGCATCGCGCGCGAACGCGAGCTCGCCGAGGAGCAGCGACACCGTGAATCCGATTCCTCCGAGCGCCCCGGCGGCCAGGAGATCGGCGAACGGCAGCGCCGGCGCGGCTCCGCGCTCACGGCCGATGCGCAGCGCCAGCCAGCCGAACAGCGAGATGCCGATGATCTTGCCGAGCGGAAGGGCGACCGCGACGCCCCAGAACGCAGGCTGGAGCTCGCTCGGAGAGACGGAGGGGATCACGACGAGCGCCGCCGAGAACGCGAAGAGCGGCAGCACGAGCCCATTCACCCACGGTTCCAGCGCGTGCCGCACCCGCAGGGCGGGGCTCTGCGCCATGGCGAGCCCGAGCGCGACGCCCGCGATCGTCGCGTGCACGCCGGAGACGGCAACGAAGGCCCATGTGAGGATCGCGACGATCACGAGCGCGACCGCGATCGGGCGCCGGCCGCGCGTGTCGAGCTGACGACTGAGCAGGCCGAAGACGACGACCCCGACGGCCGCCGCGACGAGCATCCCCAGGTTCACGCCGCTCGTGAACAGCACTGCGATGAAGATGATCCCCACGATGTCGTCGAGGATCGCGAGCGCGAGCAGGAAGATGCGCAGCGCGGGAGGCAGCCCCCGGCCGAACACCGCGAGGACGCCGAGGGCGAAGGCGATGTCGGTCGCGGTGGGGATCGGCCAACCGGACGCGCTGTCCGTTCCCGCCGCGAAGAGGAGGAACACCGCGATCGGCACGAGGATGCCGCCCGCCGCGGCGATGGCGGGCTGCACCGCCTTGCGCGCCGAGTTGAGCTCGCCGCTCGTGAGCTCGAACTGCAGCTCGACGGCGACGACGAAGAAGAAGACCGCCAACAAGCCGTCTTTGATCCAGTGCTCGATCGACAGGTCGAACACGCCCGGGATACCCAGGTGCACGTGCATCGCGGCATCCACCGCCCCCCCGACGGGGGTGTTGGCGACGAGGAGGCCGACAGCGGCGGCGGAGAGGAGGACGACGGCGGGGAAGCGGTCGGAACGGAGCAGGCTCATGCATCTGCCTTCTGGTTGTGCGGCGGACGCCGCGGGTTCGCGACGGGACGCCGACGGGTCGCGGACGAGGACGCCGACCAGACTTCCCGGCACACCACCACCCATCGTAACGCGTGACATAACGGAAACACCCGGGCGTTAGCGTGGAGGGATGCGCGAACTGACCCGCACCGAAGCCATCGACCTCGTCGGACGCTACGAGGCCGAGCAGGAGCTCCCCGAACGCATGCGCGCCGACGTGCGCATGCTCGGAGCCCTCCTCGGCCGTGTCCTGCGCGAGAGCGGCTCCCCCGGCCTGTACGACGACGTCGAGCGGCTGCGCCAGGCGACGATCGCCGCCTACACCGACGAATCCGCCGAGGCGTTCGAACGGGCCGCCGAGATCGCGGACTCGTTCTCGATCGCGCGCGCGGACGAAGTCGCCCGCGCCTTCACCGTCTATTTCCACCTCGTCAACCTCGCCGAGGAGCACCAGCGCGTGCGCGTGCTGCGCGAGCGCGACGGCCGCCCCGACAAGGAGGACGCGGTCGACTCGGTCGCCGCCGCCTTCGTGCGCCTGTCCGCCGAGGTCGGCGACGACACCGCCCTTCGTCGGCTGCGCGATCTCCGCTTCCACCCCGTCTTCACCGCACACCCCACCGAGGCACGCCGCCGCGCCGTGTCGACGAGCATCCGGCGCCTCGTCGCGCTCCTGGGCGAGCACGACGCCGCGCTCGCGGGAGGCGCGGACGAGCGCCGCGCCGAGCGCCGCATGCTCGAGGAGGTCGACACGCTCTGGCGCACCGCGCCGCTGCGCGCCGAGAAGCCGACCCCCGTCGACGAGGTGCGCGCGATCATGGCCGTCTTCGACGAGACGCTCTACACCGCCGTGCCGCACGTCTACCGTCGCGTCGACGACGCCCTGCAGGGTCCGGCCGCGGGCAGCCGCGCGCCCGTCATCCGCCCCTTCGTCCGCCTCGGCACCTGGGTCGGCGGCGACCGCGACGGCAACCCGTTCGTCACGGCATCGGTGACCAAGAAGGCGGCGGGCATCGCGGCGGAGCACGTGCTCCTCGGCCTCGCCAACTCCGCCGGTCGGATCGCGAACACCCTGACGCTCGCGGAGGACACGACGCCTCCGAGCGCCGGACTGACCGCGCTCCTGCAGCGCCTCGCAGCTGCGGACGAGGACGGCGCCGCCGATGCGACGAAGCGTGCCGCGCACGAACCGCACAAGCGGGCACTCCTCCTCCTCACCCGCCGCATCGTCGCCACCCGACGCCGCGACGCCGACCTCGGGTACCGCGAGCCGCGCGAGCTGCTCGAGGACCTCCGGATCGTGCAGGACTCCCTCGTCGCGGCGAGCGCCCCGCGCCAGGCGTACGGGCACCTCCAGCAGCTGATCTGGCAGGTCGAGACCTTCGGGTTCCACCTCGCCGAGCTCGAGGTTCGCCAGCACTCCGCCGTGCACGCGAAGGTCCTCGCCGAATGCGAGGCGGGCGACGCGCTCAGCACGCAGGCCGAAGAGGTGCTCGAGGTCTTCCGCACGATCGCGCAGATCCAGCACCGGTACGGTCCGGATGCCGCGGGCCGCTACATCGTGTCCTTCACCCAGTCGGCCGACGATCTCGCGACCGTCCACGCCCTCGCGCGCCACGCGGTGGGCCCCGGCGGAACGCCGCCCGTTCTCGATGTCATCCCCCTGTTCGAGACGTTCGCCGATCTGCAGGCCGCCCCCGGGATCATGGCCGAGATCGTCACGCACCCCGACTTCGCGAGCAGGCTGGATGCCACGGACCGCCGCCTCGAGGTCATGCTCGGGTACTCCGACTCCTCGAAGGACGTCGGACCCGTCGCCGCGAACCTCGCCCTCTACGAGGCGCAGGCGAAGATCGCCGCGTGGGCGCAGGATGCCGGCATCGCGCTGACCCTCTTCCACGGGCGTGGCGGAGCGCTCGGCCGCGGCGGCGGCCCCGCCAACTCCGCGATCCTGGCCCAGCCGCCGCATTCCGTCGACGGGCGCTTCAAGCTCACCGAGCAGGGCGAGGTCATCTTCGCCCGCTACGGCGACCCGAGCATCGCGATGCGGCACATCGATCAGGTCGCCGCGGCGGTGCTCCTGGCCTCCGCGCCGTCGATCGAGAAGCGCAACAGCGACGCGGCCGACCGCTACGCGGACGTCGCGGCCACGATGGACGTCGCCTCACGCGAGCGCTTCTTCTCGCTCGTGAAGGCGGAGGGATTCGCGCAGTGGTTCGCGACCGTCACGCCCATGGAGGAGATCGGGCTCCTCGCGCTCGGCTCGCGCCCCGCGCGCCGCGGGCTGTCGGTGGAGTCCCTCGAAGACCTCCGCGCCATCCCGTGGGTGTTCGCCTGGTCCCAGGCCCGCATCAACCTCGCCGGCTGGTTCGGCCTCGGCACGGCACTCGCGGCGGTCGGCGACGCCGAGGTCCTGCGTCGCGCCTACGACGAATGGCCGCTCTTCCGCACGGTGATCGACAACGTCGGGATGAGCCTCGCGAAGGCCGATGTGCGCATCGCGCGACGTTACCTCGACCTCGGCGACCGCGACGACCTCGCCGATCTCGTCATCGATGAGATGCGCCTCACGCAGGACTGGGTCATCCGGATCGCCGGCGGCGACGGCCTGCTCGCGAACAAGCCCGTGCTCCAGCGCGCGGTGAAGATGCGCAGCCCCTACGTCGACGCGCTCTCGCTGCTGCAGATGCGCGCGCTTCGGGCCCTGCGCTCAGGCGAGGTGGCGGAGGCCGATCTGCCGCAGTGGCAGCGGCTGCTGCTGCTCTCGGTGTCGGGCGTCTCGGCGGGGCTGCAGAACACGGGGTGAGCCCGCAGACCTGAGGAACGCCGGCTCCTCGCGCTCGACGCGGCAGACTCGCCGAGCCTCCCGAACCGCCCTTCGCCTGATCCTTGCGCCTGATCGCACGGCGCGCCATTGTGGTGTGCAGCGATGGTCTGATCTGGGGGGATGAGATGGCCGCGAAGGGCAGCGGTGCTCGAGAGCCGTGGCTCGGTCGCGCCCTTGTGCAGGGGGCATTCGCCGGCATCGTCGCCCCGCTGATGGTGGTGTTCCTGGTCGCGATGATGTCGGGGTGGCTGCGGGACCTCTTCCGCGAGCCCACGTGCGACGACCCGAAGGATCTCGCGCTGATCACGCCGTCCGGCGTGGAGACGCGCGGCAACACGGTCTACTCCGACGCCGACGGCGCGTATCCGGCATCCAACGCGATCGACACGAATTCGGGAACGGCCTGGGTCGAAGCGGCGCCGGGCTACGGCGTCGGCGAGTGGCTGCGGTTCTCGTTCGACGATCGCCCGGACATCCAGATGGTGTGCGTCGTGAACGGATATGCGCAAAATGCGGCGCGCTACGAGCTCAACGGTCGCGTACGACAGCTCGATGTCACGACCGACGCCGGCAACAGAACCGCGGTACTGGCCGATCTGCCCCTCGACGAGGTGGCCACGTTCCAGCGGCTCCGCCCGTTGCCGGGGCGCACCGCCACGGTCACCCTGACGATCCGCTCGACATCGAGCATGGGCGGCTCCCAGGCGGTCGCCGATACCGCCATCAGCGAAGTGGAGTTCTGGGGCAGGTGAGCGCCGCGTCCGGCTCAGTCCAGGCGGCGGTCGTCCCGATGCCGGGCGAGCGCGGCGCCGTAGCGCTCGGTGAGCTGGATCATCAGGTCGGGTGTCTCCCGGTCGAGACCGAAGACGTAGCCGGGGAAGTCGAGCTCCTTCTGCAGCTCCCAGATCTCCTCATGGCGATCCGGCGAGAGGACGCGCGCCGGATCGCCCACGGCGACCCACCCGATCGGC
Organism: Microbacterium flavum; assembly: GCF_018717645.1. Taxonomy (GTDB): domain Bacteria; phylum Actinomycetota; class Actinomycetes; order Actinomycetales; family Microbacteriaceae; genus Microbacterium; species Microbacterium flavum. The sequence continues at coordinate 60,400 of NZ_JAFLHG010000003.1, read as the reverse complement.
ACGACGGAATCGGGCGGCAGCACGGTGCGCAGGTGCACGATGGCGCCGATGCGCACTTCGGAGCGCGTGCCGATGCGTGCGCCGTTGAACACGCGCACCCCCGTCGCGAGGAACACCTCGTCGTCGACGACCGCGCCCGACAGGCTCGCCGTCGGGCCCACGAGCACGTGCGATCCGATGTGCACGGGGTGGGTGGCGCTCGCGCGGATCAGCGCGTTCTCCATGACGATCACGTACTCCCCGAGGGTGATCGGACCGCCCTCCGCGGTGATGACGGCGCCGTGCAGCACCTGGCATCCCGCGCCGATCGTGACGTCGCCCGAGACGACCGCCGTCGGTGAGACGACGGCGTCGGGGTGGATGCGGGGCTGGGCCCCGAGGTGCTCGAACCGCATGTGGACCTCCGTCGCCAGCGTAGGCCCCCGCCGTCTCTCAGGTCGAGCGCGCCCGCGCATCGACGCAGGCACCGACGGCGCATCGAGCGCCTCGGGGTCAGAACGGCGTGCGGCTCGCCTCGACATGGAGCGACGATCCAGCGGCACGACGTGGGCGGGCGCCGCGGCGCCGCCGCCCGCCTGTTCCCCGCCATCATGACGAGGGGCCCCGACATCGAGGGCGCCTCGGACGCACCCCGTCCCTACGCGTCGACGGGCTGCGGCAGCGGGTAGAGCTGATCGAGCAGCTGCGCGACCCAGGCGATCAGATCGACGTCCGGGAGCGGCTCGCCGCCCGCGTTGGGCAGCGGAACGATCATCGCCTCGCCGCCGGAGAGCACCTTCGACTTGGGGTACAGGCGCTGCAGACGCACCCGCAGCGAGTCCGAGGCGGGCGCGGGGACGACCCGGAGGTTCGGACCCATCGCGACGACGTCGGACAGCTGCGCCTGGGCGGCACGGCGGCGCAGGTGCGCGATGCGGAACAGTCCGTCGACGTCGGCGGGCGCCGTCCCGTAGCGGTCTTCGAGCTCCTCGCGGACGAGATCCAGCGCGTCGTCACGGGCGGTGAGGGATGCCGCCGCCGACAGCTTCTGGTACGCCTCGAGGCGCAGCCGCTCGCTGTCGATGTAGCTGTCCGGGATGCGCGCCTCGACGGGCAGTTCGAGTCGCAGCTCCGCCGGGCCCTCGACCTCGTCGCCGCGGAAGGTCGCGACGGCCTCGCCGATCATGCGCAGATACAGGTCGAAGCCGACCCCGGCGATGTGGCCGGCCTGCTCCGCACCCAGGAGGTTGCCGGCGCCGCGGATCTCGAGGTCCTTGAGCGCGACCTGCATGCCCGATCCGAGGTCGTTGTTCACCGCGATCGTCTCGAGTCGATCGGCCGCCGTCTCCGAGAGGGGCTTGAGCTCGTCGTAGAGGAAGTAGGCGTAGGCGCGCTCGCGGCCACGTCCGACGCGACCCCGGAGCTGGTGGAGCTGGCTGAGCCCGTACTTGTCGGCACGGTCGATGATGATGGTGTTGGCGTTCGAGATGTCGAGCCCGGTCTCGATGATGGTGGTCGAGACGAGCACGTCGTACTTGCGCTCCCAGAAGCCGTCGACGATCTCCTCCAGCGCATGCTCCCCCAGCTGCCCGTGGGCGACCGCGATCCGCGCCTCCGGGACGAGCTCCGCGAGGTGCGCCGCGACCCGCTGGATCGACTGGACGCGATTGTGCACGTAGAACACCTGCCCCTCGCGCAGGAGCTCGCGGCGGATCGCGGCGGCGATCTGCTTGTCGCTGCGCGCCCCGACGTAGGAGAGGATCGGATGCCGGTCCTCCGGCGGGGTCGCGAGCGTCGACATCTCGCGGATGCCGGTGACCGCCATCTCGAGCGTCCGCGGGATCGGCGTGGCGCTCATCGCGAGGATGTCGACGTTCGTCTTGAGCTTCTTCAGGGCATCCTTGTGCTCGACGCCGAAGCGCTGCTCCTCGTCGATGATCATGAGGCCCAGGTCCTTGAAGATCACCTTCTCGGTGAGGATGCGGTGCGTGCCGATGACCATGTCCACCGTGCCGTCGGTGATCCCGGCGAGGGTGTCGCGCGCCTCTTTGTCCGTCTGGAAGCGCGAGAGCGGACGCACCTTCACCGGGAACCCGGCGAAGCGCTCCTGGAAGGTTTCGAGGTGCTGCTTCACGAGAAGCGTCGTGGGCACCAGCATCGCGACCTGCTTGCCGTCCTGGATCGCCTTGAACGCGGCGCGGACCGCCACCTCGGTCTTCCCGAAGCCGACATCGCCCGAGAGGAGCCGGTCCATCGGGATGGGCCGCTCCATGTCGGCTTTGATCTCGTCGACCGTCTGCAGCTGGTCGGGGGTCTCCGCGAACGGGAACGCCTCCTCGAGCTCGCGCTGCCACGGTGTGTCGGGGCCGAACGCGTACCCCTTCGCGGACATCCGCGCCGAATAGAGCTTGACGAGCTCGACGGCGATGTCGCGAACGGCCTTGCGCGCCTTGCCCTTGGCCGCGGACCAGTCGCTGCCACCCATCTTGGACAGGGCGGGGGCCTCGCCGCCGACGTATTTGCTCAGGAGATCGAGCTGATCGGTGGGGACGTAGAGCTTGTCCCCCGGGTGACCGCGCTTGGACGGTGCGTACTCCAGCACGAGGTATTCGCGCGTCGTCTTGACCGCGTTGCGCCCGCCCGAGGAGACCTCGCGCTGGACGAGTTCGACGAAGCGCCCGATGCCGTGGGTCGAGTGCACGACGACATCCCCGGCCTTCAGCTGCAACGGGTCGACGACGTTCTTCCGGCGCGACGCGAGCTTCTTGACGACGCGGCCGTCCGTGCCGGCGGTGCGTCCGTAGAACTCGGCCTCCGTGAGGACGGCGAGCTTCGCCTCGGCGAGCTCGAACCCGCTCTCGAGCGCCCCGAGGACCGCCACCGCGACGCCCGGGTCGGGCGGCGCCGCGAGGGTCTCCGCCGTCCGCGCCGCGATGCCGCGCTCGGACAGCACGTCCCGCGCGCGATCGACGAGGCCCGCGCCGGATGCCGCGACGACGACGCTCCACCCGTCCGCGACGAGATCGCCCACATGAGCCGTGGCGCCGTCGACGTTGCCCTGGAAGGAGGGGACGGCGCGTGCGGGAACGCGGACGATGTCGCTGCTCTGCAGTCCCTCCTCCGCGGCATCCCACTCCCCCGAATCGAATCCGCTGAACGACCACCACACGCCGCCGTGCGCACGCGTCGCGGCTTCGAGGTCGGGCAGGGTCAGGAAGTCCCCGGCTCCGAGATCGACGGGAGTGTCCGCGCCGGCGACCGCGGCGCTCCAGGCCGCCTCGAGGAACTCGCGGTTGGTGTCGCCGAGTGTCATCGCCCGCGTGACGGCGCGCTCGGGATCGATCAGGGCGACGGCGGTGCCGCGCGGCAGGTAGTCGATGAGCGGCATCACCGCGTCGGCGACGGCCGGGAGGAGCGATTCCATGCCCTCGACGGGGATGCCCTCGCTCATCTTCTCGATCATCGCCGCGAGCCCGGGGAATTTGTCGCGCAGCGCGGCCGCGCGTTCCCGCACTTCGGGCGTGAGCAGCAGTTCGCGGGCGGGCAGGAGGGTCACCGCGGGCACGTCGCCCGGGAGCGAGCGCTGGTCGGCCACCGAGAACGCACGGATCTGATCGACCTCGTCGCCAAAGAACTCCACCCGATACGGGTGGTCGGCGACCGGCGGGAACACATCGAGGATGCCGCCGCGCACCGCGAACTCGCCGCGGCGGGACACCATGTCGACCCGGAGGTAGGCGAGCTCGACGAGACGGCGCGCGACGGCTTCGAGATCGTAGCCCCGCGCGCCCACGGCGAGCTCGAGGGTTCCCGCGGCGGTGAGCCCCGCCGCGAGGGGCTGCAGGGCGCCACGGACGGATGCCGTGATGACCAGCGGCGCCGTCCCGTCCCATGCGGCGGCGTCGCGCAGGACCGCCAGGCGACGGCCGACCGTCTCCGTGGAGGGGCTCAGTCGCTCGTGCGGAAGCGTCTCCCACGCCGGGAAGTGGCGCACCGTGGCGTCCTGCAGGAGACTCTCCAGCGCGGGCCCGATGCTCTCGGCACGGCGGCCGGTGGGGGTCACCACCAGCAGCGCCGCCGGCGCGGCCCCCGAGGCGCGACGCGCCTCCATCAGCGCCGCGAGGACGGGGGCGTCGAGCCCCGCGACCATCGAGAAGTCGGTGTCCACACGCGCGGCCTCCACGGCACGCTGCACGGACGGAGCCTGCGTGAGGGCGCGCGCGATCCCGGAAACTGTCACCCATCGAGTCTATTGCGCCCCACCGACACGGCTCCGGGGACCGGCGGGGTCCTGGCCCACTGCCTAGGATGAGCGTGTGAGCCAGGACCCGCAGACGCCCCCCTCGGTGCCGAGCGGCCCCGTGCCCCCGGCGCCTCCCGCACTTCCCTCTGCTCCGCAGGTTCCGCCGACCGGATGGGTGCAGACCTCCCCGGGCGCTCCACCCGTGCCGAACGGCCAGCCCTGGGTCTACGGGGCACCGTTCGGCAGCGCGCCTGCTCCCCTGCCGCCGCGGCCGCGAACGCTCGGGCTCGTCGCCCTCGTCGTCGCGATCGTCGCGGTCGTGTTCGCCGTCGTCCTCAGCGGCGCCACCGGCTTCGCCGCCGCGGAGGGGGCGATGCGGCACGCCATCGGCGTGTCGCCCTCGGGCCTCGAGCACCTCTCGGAGCAGGAGCTTCTCGCACTGCTGAGCCCCGTGCGCAGCCTCGTGCTGTGGGCGGAGATCGGCTACTGGACGGGCACCGTCCTCGGCCTCACCGCGCTCGGCCTCGGCATCGCCGCGATCGTGACGCGTCGCGGCCGTGGCCAGGGCATCGCTGCCGTGATCATCGCCGCGGTCGGGCCCCTCGTGTTCGCGGTCGTCGTCGGCCTCGTCGTGGTCGCGGGTATCGCCGCCGGAGCCGCCTGACGCCCGGACGGCCGATGCTTCTCAGACGCGCGGCGCGTGGTGTCGCTGCTGCGCGGCGAGCAGGCCCTCGTCCACCAGCTGCTCGACGGCATCCGCGGCATCCCCGATCACGAGCGGAAGCTGTGTGCGCTCGGTGGCGGAGAACGGATCGAGAACCCAGTCGGCGGGATCCTGACGCCCCGGCGGGCGACCGATCCCCACCCGCACACGGGGGAAGTCCGCGGTGCCCAGCGCCTTCGCGACATCGCGGATGCCGTTGTGTCCGCCGTGCCCCCCGCCGGTCTTGAGCTTGATCGAGTCGAACGGGATGTCGAGCTCGTCGTGGACGAGGACGATCCGCTCGGGCGGCACGTCGTAGAACCGCGCGAGCTGCGAGACGGGCCCGCCGGAGACGTTCATGAAGGAGTTCGGCGTGGCGAGGACGAGCTTCGGGCCGCCCGGGCGCAGCCACGTCTCGCTCGCGCGCGCGTTCGCCTTGTGTGCGCGCAGGGTCTCCCCGCGACGCGCGGCGAGTTCCGCGACGACCATCTGCCCGACGTTGTGGCGCGTGTTCTCGTAGCGGGTGCCGGGGTTGCCGAGTCCGACGACCAGCCATGTCTGTGCCATGCGATCCCTCTTTCCGAGCCTGTCGACGACGCAGCCCGTCTCCTCCGGTGTCGGTGGAGACGGGCTGCGGACGGGGCGGAGCTTACTCGCCGGCCTCTTCGGCGGCTTCCTCGGACTGCTCCTCGGCGACGGCCTCGTCGGCGGCTTCGATCGCGTCCGCCTCATCGGTGGCCGGAACGCTGATCGCCACGATGAGGGTCTCCCCCTCGGTGACGAGCGAGGCACCGGTGGGGAGCACGAGGTCGGCGGCGGTGATGTGCGTGCCGTCCTCCAGGCCCTCGACGTCGACCTCGATGTTCTGCGGGATGTTCGTCGCCTCGACCTCGAGCGCGACCGTGGTGTTGTCCAGGTTCGCGATCGTGCCGGCGAAAGGCTCGCCCACGACGGTGATCGGGACGTCGACCTGGATCTTCTCGCCCTTCTTCACGACGAGGAGGTCGATGTGCTCGATGACCTGGTGCACCGGGTCCTTCTGGACATCCTTGACGAGGGTGAGCTGCTGGGCGCCGTCGACGCTGAGCTCGAGGACCGCGTTGGCGCGGCGGATGAGCAGCGAGACCTGGTGGCCCGGCAGGGACACGTGCACGGGGTCCGTGCCGTGGCCGTAGATGACGGCGGGGATCTGACCCGCGGCACGGAGGCGGCGGGCGTAGCCCTTGCCGAAGTTCTCGCGCACCTCGGCGACGACCTGGGTGTCGGTCTCGTTGGACATGTTCTTCTCCTTGCGGGCGATGCGCCCTGACTGGCTGGCTCTGGTCTCGACTCGAACGCACGCGCGTGAGGAAACGCCCCGCAAGGCATCACCGCGTCGATCACGGAAGCGCACCGCCGGCTGTCGTGACATCCGGCACGCGGCATCCCTCGCCGAAGTACGACACGAGTCTACCAGCGACCCGGCTACGATGAAGACGTCGCCCCTACCGCACCTCAGGAGGACCCATGGACTACGGCTGGATGTCGCACGCACTGATGTGGCTCGTCGGTCTGCTCTCCCTCGGAGCGACCGTCGGCGCGGTCGCCGCCATGGTCTCGCTGGGCCGTTCCGGCTACCGCAAGGACTGAGCGCTCGCGAGCGCCGTATGGATGCGCTCGACGACAGAGCCGAGGTCGGCGTCGTCGGCGACCCGCACTCCGGCCTCGTCGGCCGCGAGCGGGTCCACCGGACGCGGCGCGGCGGGGATCTCCCGTCGCCACCGGCGCGGCTTCGGGGCGGCCGTCGCGGGCCCCGCGACGAGTTCGACGAAGATCACGTCGCGCACGCCGGCGCGGATGCGGTCGCGGTCCGAGCGGGTGAGCAGACCGCTGGAGATCACGACGGAGGAATCCCGCGTGAACACGAGGACGACGGCGCGCAGCCACGCCTCCCGGTCGACGCCCGCCTCGCGCTGACGACGCCGCGACAGGGGCGGGTGCAGCTCGTCACCGTCGACGGTGCGCGCGCGCATCCGGGCGGCGAGCGCCGCGGCGACGAGCGAGGCACCCGATCCGGGCGGCCCGGTGACGACGATCCTGCTCATGCGTCGAGAGTACGGGCGGGAGGCTGCGCCGACCGGGCGACACCCCGGGTCCGCCGCACCCGCACGTCACTCCGAACGGCCGGCCTGCTCCTGCGCGTCGAGGGCGGCGCGCGCACGCCCCGCGACCTCGATGATGCCGCCGTCGTTCTCGATGACGACCCCGTGCTCGTCGGCCTCGAGATGCTCGAGCGTCGAGAGCTGCGAGGCCAGCAGGGCCGGCGGCATGAAGTGCTGGCGCGAGCGCATCCGTCGATCCAGCTCGGCGCGGGACACCTGCAGCTCCACGAACACCGCGTCGGGAGCAGCCAGACGGATGCGGTCGCGGTAGCGGCGGGCGAGCGCCGAGCACGCGAGGATCAGTCCCGGCGCAGCCTGGAGGGTGGCGCCGACGACGTCGAGCCACGGCATCCGATCCTCGTCGTCGAGCGGGACGCCCGACTCCATCTTCGCGACGTTGGACGCCGGATGCAGGTCGTCCGCGTCGATGAAGTCGAGGCCGTAGTCGACGGCGAGAGCGGCGCCGATCGCCGTCTTCCCCGAGCCGCTCGGTCCCATGACGACCACGCGCGGGGCGGTCGGCCGGCCCCGCGGCGGCGGGGCGCGCTCGCCCGCCGCGTCCGCGGCGTCCGCTCCGACCTCAGCAGGTGCGGGCGACATCGCGACCACGACTTTTCCGCTCTCGTCGGAGCGGCGAGCGGTCTCGAAGGCGGGCGCGGCATCCGCCGCGGAGAACTCGTGGGTGATGACCGTCTCGATGTCGGGCCGCGCGGTGAGGAGGGCGAGAGCCTCCTCGACCTCGTCGAGGAAGCGGAACGCACCGACGAGCGTCGCCTCCTTCGCGACGAGCGGCGCGAGGTTCACGGGGCGCGCCTCGCCCGGGAGCATGCCGATCTGCACGACCGTCCCCCGGCGCCGTACCGCGGAGATCGCCGTGGAGACGGCCGGAGCCGCGCCCGAGCACTCCAGCACGACGTCGTAGGCTTCGGCGGCGACCTCGTCCACCCCGGCCTGCAGCGTCTCGTCGGCGCCGAGCGCGCGCGCCCGGGCCAGCGGCTCGGGCAGGAGGTCGGTGACCGCGACGGTCGCGGCGCCCCGGGCACGCGCGGCGACGGCGGCGAGGAGGCCGATGGGCCCGGCACCGCACACCAGCACCCTGGCGTCCGCGAGGGAGCCGGCCCGGCCGGCGCCGTGGAGGGCGACCGCGAGCGGCTCGGCGAGCACCGCACGACGCACCGGGAGACCGGCCGGCAGCGGGCGGACCATGTCGCGCTCGACGAGGAGCAACCCGCTCATCGCGCCCTGGGTGTGCGGCGTCGTCGAGGCGCTGCCGAGATACGAGCCGCCCGGCCACAGGTGCGGCGCGTCGGGGATCTCGGCGAGGGCCGTCCCGAACCGCGCGGGATGGACCGTGACCGGCGTCCCGGGAGCGAGATCGCCCGACGGGTCGAGGTCGACCCACCCGGACATCTCGTGCCCGGGGGTCAAGGGCTCGGCGACGACGAACGCACCGTTCGCCCCGTCGAAGTAATAGTGCAGGTCCGACCCGCAGATCCCCACGTACCCGACGCGCAGGCGCACCTGCCCGTCGCCGGGCTCGGGCACGGGACGGTCCTCGACCGAGAGGCCGAGCTTTCCGGTGATGACGACGGCATCCATGCGCTGTCTCCTTGTCGGTACGTGTCGATGCGTGGCGGTCGGCGACCGTCAGACGACGGAGGTCATCCCGCCGTCGACGAACAGGTTCTGACCGCTGACGAAGTCGCTCGCGGCCGAGGCGAGGAAGACGAGGGGCCCGCGCAGCTCCTCGACGTCGCCCCAGCGACCGGCAGGCGTGCGCTGGGTCACCCACGCGGTGAAGGCCTCGTCGGCGACGAGCGCTGCATTCATCTCGGTGGCGAAGTAGCCGGGTGAGAGGGTGTTGACCTGGATGCCGTGGCGCGCGAGATCCGCGGCCATCCCGCGGCTGAGCTGTGCGACGCCCCCCTTGCTCGCGGAGTACGGCGCGATCGTCTGCCGGGCCAGCGCGGACTGCACCGACGCGATGTTGATGATCTTCCCCGATCCTCGCTCGGTCATGGCCGGGGCCACGAAGCGGGAGACGTAGAACACGCTCGACAGGTTCGTCGCGATGACGTCGTCCCAGTCGGAGACCGCGAACTCCGCGATCGGCGCACGTCGCTGGATGCCGGCGTTGTTCACGAGGATGTCGGGGACGCCGACCCGCTCGATGAGCGCGCCGACCTGCGCCTCGACCGCGGCGGCATCCGTCACGTCGAACACGACGGTGGCGGGGCGCGATCCGGTCCGCTCTTCGAGGAGGGCGGCGCTCGCCTCGACGGTGGCGGCGTCCCGCCCGTGCACGATGAGCCGCGCGCCCGCGGCGGCGAGCCCGAGGGCGAGGCTCTGGCCGAGCCCGCGCGAGGAGCCCGTGACGAGGGCGAGACGGCCGGACAGGTCGAAGAGCTCAGACAAGGGACACCACTCCGAAGACGACGAGGACGAGGACGAAACCGACGACGGACTCGAGGGCCTGCTGGACGGTCCAGGTCTTGAGGGTGGTCTTGACGTCCATCCCCATCAACCGGCCGACGAGCCAGAATCCCGAGTCGTTGACGTGACCGGCGAAGACCGAGCCGGCCGCGGTCGCGAGGACGACGCAGGCGGTCTGCAGGGGGCTGAAGCCGGCCGCAGCCACGGCGGGCGCGACGAGGCCCGCGGCGGTGACGAGCGCGACCGTCGCCGACCCCTGCGCGACGCGCAGGACGAGGGCGATGAGGTACGCGGCGAAGATCACCGGGATGCCGATCGCGGAAAGCGAGTCGGAGAGCGCATCGCCGATGCCCGAGGCGCGCAGCACCCCGCCGAACATGCCGCCCGCGCCGGTGATGAGAACGACCGAGCAGATCGGACCCAGCGCGGAGTCGACGATCTTCTCGAGCGCGGACCCGTGCTCGCCGCGGCGCGTTCCGAGGACGAACAGCGCGACGAACACCGCGATGAGCAGGGCGATCTGGCTGGTGCCGATGAGACGCAGAGACTGCACCCAGACGGCGGAGCCGTCGAGCGTGCCGGTGGACACCAGGGCGGACGCGCCGGTGTTGAGGAGGATCAGGACGAGCGGGATGGCCAGGACGCCGATCACCGTGCCCGCCGAGGGCGGGTTGGTCGGCTGCACGTCGTCCGTACGGAAGAGATCGGCGATCGGCAGGGGGATGCGCTTGTCGACGAACTTCGCCCACAGGTATCCGGTCAGGTACCAGGTCGGCAGCGCCACGACGAGTCCGATGAGCAGGACGAGCCCCAGGTTCGCGCCGAAGGTCTCGGACGCCGTGATGGGGCCCGGGTGCGGCGGGACGAAGACGTGCATCACCGAGAAGGCGCCGGCGGCGGTGATGCCGTAGAGCAGCATGTGCTTGCCGCCGATGCGGCGACCCACCGCGAAGATGATCGGGAGCATGACGATCAGGCCCGCATCGAAGAACATCGGGAATCCCATGATGAGGGAGGCGACACCGAGGGCGAGAGCGGCCCGCTTCTCTCCGAAGATGGAGACCATCTTCTCGGCGAGGACCCGTGCGCCGCCCGAGGATTCGACGAGGGCGCCGAGCATCGCACCGAGTCCGACCAGCAGCGCCACCGTCCCGACGGTGCCGCTGAAGCTGTCGATCAGGACCTTGCCGATGCCGTCGACGGGGATGCCCGCGACGATCGCCGTGAGGAGCGAGACGAGCACCAGCACCAGGAACGCGTGGATGCGGGCCCAGATGATGAGGATGAGGATCAGCGCGATCGCGCCGGCTGCGATGAGCAGCAGCGGCACCGCGCCGAGGGTCTGTGTCCAGTCTTCCATGGGGGTTCTCCGATGAATCGTCCATGCGCGGGGGCCATTCCCCACGACAGGACAACACGGTGTCACATAAGTACTACTTTTGACAAGGGATTAGTCATACTTTTCCGACTCAGGCGAGCCGCCCCGGCGGCATCAGGACGGTAGCCTGGAGAACCTCGCAGCCCGACCGAAGGACGATGATGCCCCCCACCCCCGCGGTCGCGTCGCACGCGCACATCGTGGAGACCCTCGGGCGTCGCATCGCCGGCGGCGACCTGGAACCCGGATCGGGGATGACCGTCGCAGGCCTGGAGGCGGAGTTCTCCGCATCGCGGACCGTCGTACGGGAGGCGGTGCGCGTGCTCGAAGCCCACGGACTGCTCTCCTCCCGGCGACGGGTGGGACTCGTCGTCCGTCCCCGCGCCGAGTGGGACAGTCTGGACGCGACCGTCATCGAATGGACGCTCGACGGACCGCGTCGCCGCGACCTCCTCATCGAGCTCACCGAGCTGCGCGTCGCCGTCGAGCCGGTCGCCGCGCGGCTGGCCGCCGAACGCGGGAACGACGATGACCGGGCACTCCTCCTGCGGTGGGCTCAGCGGCTGAGCGATCTCGGCGCGGCGGGGCACGGCGATTCGCCGGAGTACCTCGACGCGGACATCGCCTACCACTCGCTCCTGCTCAGCGCCGGCGGAAACCCGCTCTTCGCGAACCTGGCCTCGCCGATCACCGAGATCCTGCGGGGCCGGGCGCTGCGGGGCCTGACCCCCGGCATCCCCCGCGTGGGGACCCTCGAAGCGCACCTCGCCACGGCCCGCGCGATCTCCGCACGCGACGGGGCGGCGGCGGAGGCGTCGGCGCGCGAGCATCTGACCCTCGTCTCCGGGGAGATGCACGGTCTCTGAGCGCATCGGCGTCACCGCGTCGGCGTGGAGAGCCGGACGACGCCGACCTCCACCTCGACGCTCTGCCCCGGGCGGATCGGGGCGCTGCTGAACGGGGCGCCGGTCATGACCACGTCGCCGGGCCCGAGGGTCGTCCATGAGGCGACGTACGCGAGACACTCCGCGATCGGCACGGGCAACGACGCGGCATCGGTGCGGGCGACGACCTCACCGTCCACCCGCACTCGCAGCTCCACGTCGCCGATGTCGGCGTCGGTGTCGATCCACGGCCCGAGCGGCGTGTACCCCGCGCCGGACTTGCTCTCGAAGTTGCGGGGGTCGCGCTCGGCGCGCTCGGGGCTCGACAGGTCGTCGACAGCGGTGACCCCGAGGACGTAGTCCCCCGCCGTCTCCGCGGTGAGGCCCGTGGTGTCGCGCCCGATGACGATCGCGATCTCCCCCTCGGCGACCGTCTGCCCGGCATCGCGCCGCAGGGCCACGGTCGTGCCGCTCGCGACGACGCTGCGCGGGCTCTTCAACCACGCCTGCACCGGATCGGCGTGCGCCGGACCGTTCTGCGCGATCCCGACGACCACGAGCGGGCTGCACGGCGTGAGGACCTCGCCCACCGTCTCCGGCGCACCGGAGAGGTCCCGCGGCAGTCGCTGCGCGGCCAGCGCCGCGTACGGGTCCTCGATCCCGACCATCCGCTCCCCGTCCCGACGCACCCAGGAGGTCTCCCCCGAGGCGGTGCGCACCCGACCGATCAGCATGATCCCGCCTCCGTCACGGCTCGATCGTGCGGACGGTGACGGTCGTCGAGTAGACGCCTTCGCCGGCCTCGCCACGGGACACCTTGATGGCGTCGTCGGTGCGGGTGAGGTCGCGACGCAGCGTCTCGGGGACGAGGAAGGTGGCCGCGGTGGTGATGAGCGCGAGGGTGGCCATGTAGATCGCGAGGAGCAGCCAGTTCGCTCCGCTCACCGCGATGATGTACGCACCGAGCACCCCCGCCAGGCCGCCGGCGAGGACGGCCGAGATCTCGCGGGCCATGGCGACGCCGAGGTAGCGGTGACGGTTGCCGAACATCTCGGGGAGCATCGCGCACTGCGGGCCGAGCATGACGTTGACGCCGAAGCCGATGCCCACCGCGATCACGGCGATCGCGATCGCGTGGTTGCCGAGGGTCAGCAGCCACCACGCCGGGAAGGAGTAGTCGAGGAGGAAGACGGACCCCATGCGATAGACCGTGCGCCGACCCATCCGGTCGGAGAGCGCTCCGGTGAGCGGGACGGAGAAGATGCCGATGAGGGAACCGAGCGTGACACCCCACGTGAGCAGGCTCTTGTCCGCGCTCTGGCCGGCGACGGCGACGAAGAAGGAGAGCGCGAGCGTGTTGAACATGTACGAGCCGCCGTTCTCGGCCATCCGCAGTCCGATGCCGACGATGACGCCGGGCAGGCCGTGTCCGAAGATCTCGCGGATCGGGTGATCGGTGACCTGCTCGCTCTTCTCGAGCTCGACGAAGGTCGGGGTCTCGCGCAGGCGCATGCGGATGAACAGGGCGACGAGGATGAGTGCGAACGAGCAGAGGAACGGCACGCGCCAGCCCCACGTGAGCAGCTGATCCTGCGGCAGCAGGGTGATGAGGCTGAACACGACGGCCGCGAGCAGCGTGCCGGCCTGGATGCCGATGAACGGCAGCGCCGAGAAGAACCCGCGCCGCTTGGTCGGGGCGTATTCGGCCATGAGGACGGTCGCGCCGGCCTGCTCGGCGCCGGCGCCGAAGCCCTGGAGCAGCCGCATGAGCACCAGCAGGATGGGCGCCCAGATGCCGATCTGCGCGTAGGTCGGCAGGAGGCCGATCGCCGTGGACGCCCCGCCCATCAGGAGGATGGTGATGACGAGGACCCACTTGCGGCCCAGTCGGTCGCCGAGCGTGCCGAAGAAGAGACCGCCGAACGGGCGCGCGAGGAATCCCACGCCGAAGGTGGCGAATGCCGCGACGCTCGCCATCGCGGGGTTCGACTGGTCGAAGAACAGAACGTTGAAGATCAGCGCCGTCGAGAGCCCGTACAGGGCGAAGTCGAAGTACTCGAGCGCACTGCCGATGCTCGATGCGAGCGTCGCGCGGCGCAGGTTGGCGGCGTAGTCGGGATCGTCCATCTTGACGTCCACGTCCGTGTGGGTGCTGGTCACAGCCATCTCCTTCGATCGGCCCGGACGCCACGGGTGGCGTCTGATATCGACCACGATACCAACCTGCTGGCCTCAGTTCAATATCTTGAACAGAAGATTTTGGGGAGATGTCGTCGGACGTTCCCGCCGCGGCGAGGCGCGGCACGCCGTCGGCGGCTGTCGTCAGCCTTTCCGCGCCGCGGCGCTGAACGGATTAGTGAGCTGACGCGCGGCGGCCCGCAGCGCCTCCCCGACCAGCGCGACGCGCTCCTCGCTGGCCTCGGAGGCGGGGATGCCGACGCCGAGGGCGAGCTGCGGGTCGCCGGGCGCCCAGCCCTCCAGGGGCACGGCGACGCCCACCACACCGGCGAACGACTCCTCGGCATCCAGCGCCCAGCCCCGCCGACGCGCGGCGTCGAGGCGCTCGCGCAGGGCGTCGAGCGTGCGGGGGCTGTTCTCGGTCAACGCGGGGAACGCCGCGTCCTCCCCGAGGAGCGCGGTCACGGCGTCGTCGCCGAGGGTGGACAGCAGCGCACGGCCTGTGGCGCTCAGCGCCGCCGGAAGGCGCGACCCGAGCGGCGTGCCGATGCGGAGGGAGCGCGCTCCCTCGTGCCGGGCGATGTACAGGGCGTCCGACCCGTCGAGGAGGGCGACCTGGACGAGCTCCCCGCTCAGCACCTCCGAGGCGTCGCACACGGCGTAGAACTCGCGCACCTGGTTGAACTGGGCGGCGAACGCGCCGCCCAGTTCCGCCGTCCGCAGACCGAGTCGGTAACCCTGCGGCACTCTCTCGACCATGCGCGCGGCCTCGAGGGCGAGGCACAGGTTGGCCGTCGAGGACTTCGCCAGCCCGAGAGCCGTCGCGAGCTCGGTGAGGGTCAGAGGATGCGCGGCATCCGCCAGCACTTCCAGCAGGCGGATGCTGCGGGTCACGGCGGGGGCCGGGTCACGGCCGATACGGTCGGCGTCGTCGTCCGCCATGGATCCTCCTCGGCGTGCCCGCGCGCGGCGGGCGGATGGGTCAGTAGAACTCGACCGTATCGACAACCGCGCGCATCGGGGCGCCGTCGAGCAGCCGCGTCGCGTCTTCCGCGAACCGCCGCGCGATGCGCTCCTCCTCGCGATCGCTGAGCGCCGCCGTGTGCGGACTGACGAGCACGTGCGGGTGCTCCCACAGCGGCGACGACGACGGCAGCGGCTCGACCTCGAAGACATCGAGCGCCGCGAACGCGACCTGCCCGTCGTCGAGGGCGTCGAGGAGCGCCGCTTCGTCGATGACGGTCCCGCGCCCGACGCTCGCGAGGATGAGGCCCGGACGGGCCGCGCGGAGGACGGAGGCATCGATGAGGTGGTGGGTCTGATCGGTGCCCGGAAGGGTGATGACGATCGCATCCACCTCGGCCACGGCATCCGTCAGCTCGCCCAGCGGCACGAGCCGGTCGACGCCCTCGACCGGCTCGCCCGATCGCGTGGTCCCCCAGACGCGTGCACCCAGCGCGTGGAATCGCTGCGCGCAGGCCGCGCCGATGCCGCCGAGGCCGACGATGAGCACCGTCATCTCGTCGAGCTGGCGCATCTCCCAGCGGTCCGGCCACGTGCGGGCGTCCTGGTCGGCGGCGAGCCGCGGAAGGTCCTTCGCGCCCGCCATCACACCGAAGACGGCGAACTCCGCGAGGGGGCCGCCGTGGACGCCCGCGCTCGTGGTGAAAACGATGCGATCGAGGGCGGCGCGCGGGAGGTCCGCCGCGCGCACCTGAGCGCCGCCGCCGGCGGCGGTCGTCATCACCCAGCGCAGCGCCGGATTCGCGGCCACGGTGCGCGCGAGGGCCGCGGGCTCGACGTCGGGGATCCCGAACAGGGCGTCCGCGGAGTCGACCATCTCGTCGAAGGCGGCCTGCTGCGCAGGCGTCCGCACGAAGCCGGGATCGCCCGCCCAGTCGGCCGGCCCCCGCATCGGCTTCGTGAGCGCGGGGTCGCGGACGACCGTCACGCGCGGCTCGAGGGTTTCGATCAGCGCGCAGAGTTCTTCGCGCAGGGGCACGGCGGCGACGACACGCAGGCCGGTGGACTGTTCCGACATCCGGGGCCCTCCTTTGGGTGGGATGGTCATGCGGGGAAGATTGTCGGCGTCAGTCTAGCAACTGTCCAACCGGTTGAACAGTGTTCTTGATTTTGAACGTGCGCTACACTGTCCGCCATGAGCTCCCCTCTCGACGATGAGACCATTCTCGCCCGCGGTGCCGAGACGCTTTCCGGCTCGCACGGAACCGCCGACGCGGCCGAACGCCTCGGCGTCCTCGGCCTGGGCGCGATGGGCGAGCCGATGGCGCGGAACCTCCTCGCTGCACGCGGAGATCTCGTCGTGCACGCCCGCTCTCCACGGCCGGACCTCGTGGCCGCCGGCGCGACGTGGGCCGCGTCTCCCCGCGAACTGGCGGCGCAGAGCGACGCGATCCTCGTCATGCTTCCCGACCTCCCCGAGCTCGACGCCGCGCTCGAGGGCCCCGACGGGCTCCTCGCGGGCAGGGGCGATCTGCTGCTGCTGATCGGGTCGACGTCCTCCCCCACCGGTGTGCGCGATCTCGCCGCGCGCCTCGCCGACGGGGCGGGCGGAGACCGACGGATCCTGGTCGTCGACTGCCCCGTCTCGGGCGGCGTCGACGGGGCGACGGCGGGAACGCTCTCGATCATGATCGGTGGCGACGCGGATGCCGCGGCGCGCGCGTCCGCGCTGCTCGCGCCGTGCGGCACGCCGGTCCACCTCGGTCCGCTCGGTGCGGGCGAGGTCGCCAAGGCCTGCAACCAGCTCGTCGTGGCCGCGACCATCACGGCGCTCGGCGAGGCGAGCGAACTCGCCGCCCGCTCCGGCATCGACCTCGACACGATGTGGACGCTCCTCGGCCGCGGGTACGCCGGCTCGAACCTCCTGTCCAGCCGCAAGGAGCGCCTCGTCGCCGGCGACGACTCCCCGTCCGGCGCCGCCAAGTACATGGTCAAAGACCTCCGCTTCGCCGCCGACGTGGCGAGCGCGACCGGCATCCACCCGGCCCTGCTCCCCGCTCTGCGCGGCATCTTCGACGAGATCGTGGATGCCGGGCTCGGGGATCGCGACCTGTCCGTCACCCGACGTCTCACCGCCGATCGTCACGCGAGCGCGCGCGAGGGTGTCGGCGACTACGCTGAATCATGAATCCCCGACCCGCATCGAAGGAGCTCTCCGTGCCCGAGACCGACGTCCAGCCCACTGCCAACATCGGAGTCGTCGGACTCGCCGTGATGGGGTCCAACCTCGCGCGCAACCTCGCCTCCCGCGAGGGCAACACCGTCGCCGTCTACAACCGCTCGCGGTCCAAGACCGACGAGCTGGTCGCCGAGCACCCCGAGGCGGGCTTCGTCGCGACCTTCAGCTACGAGGAGTTCGCCGCCGCCCTCCAGACGCCCCGCACGGCGCTCATCATGGTCAAGGCCGGCGCCCCCACGGATGCCGTGATCGAGTCGCTCATGGAGGTCTTCGAGCCCGGCGACATCATCATCGACGGCGGCAACTCCCTCTTCACCGACACCATCCGCCGCGAGAAGGCCGTGCGCGAGCGCGGGTTCAACTTCGTCGGCATGGGCGTCTCGGGCGGCGAGGAGGGCGCGCTCCACGGGCCCTCGCTCATGCCCGGCGGCCCGGACGAGGCGTGGACGACGCTCGGCCCGATCCTCCGCTCCATCGCCGCCGTCGCCCCCGACGGCGAGCCCTGCGTCACACACGTCGGGCACGACGGCGCGGGCCACTTCGTGAAGATGGTGCACAACGGCATCGAGTACGCCGACATGCAGCTCATCGCCGAGGCCTACGACCTCATCCGGCGCGGCACGGGGAAGACCCCCGCGGAGATCGCCGACATCTTCGCCGAGTGGAACACCGGCGAGCTCGAGTCCTACCTGATCGAGATCACCGCGGAGGTCCTCCGCCAGGTGGATGCCGCGACCGGCAAGCCCCTCGTGGACGTGATCCTCGACTCCGCCGGCGCCAAGGGCACCGGCGCCTGGACGGTCCAGACGGCGCTCGACCTCGGCGTGCCGGTCTCCGGCATCGCGGAGGCGACGTTCGCCCGGTCGCTCTCGAGCCACCGCGAGCAGCGCGCCGTCTCGGGCGGCCTTCCCGGCCCCGCCGAGGACGCGTTCACCGTCGAGGACCCGGACGCGTTCGTCGAGCAGGTGCGCTTGGCGCTCTACGCGTCGAAGATCGTCGCCTACTCGCAGGGCTTCGATGAGATCCGCGCGGGCGCCGCCCAGTACGGCTGGACCATCGACCTCGGCGCGATCAGCAAGATCTGGCGCGCGGGCTGCATCATCCGCGCCCAGTTCCTCAACCGCATCGCCGACGCCTACGCCGCCGAGCCGGACCTGCAGGTGCTCCTGACGGCGCCCTACTTCGTCGACGCCCTGGGCCGGGCGCAGGAGGCATGGCGTCACATCGTCGGAACGGCGGCCACCGCCGGGATCCCCGCTCCCGCGTTCTCCTCCTCGCTCGCCTACTACGACGGGCTCCGCGCGAAGCGCCTCCCCGCCGCGCTCATCCAGGGCCAGCGTGACTTCTTCGGCGCGCACACCTACAAGCGCATCGACAAGGAGGGCACCTTCCACACGCTGTGGTCGGGCGACCGCACCGAGGTCGAGGCCGAAGACACGCACTGACGGCCCCGCCCCCCTCCGGAGGGCGCGGGCTACAGCCAGTCGTTCTTCTTGAAGACGACGTACAGGCCCGCGCTCACCGCGGCCATCAGGCCGATCGCGAACGGGTAGCCCCAGACCCAGGAGAGCTCGGGCATGTGGGCGAAGTTCATGCCGTAGATCCCGGCGACGAGCGTCGGAGCGAAGCCGATCGCAGCCCAGGACGAGATCTTCTTCACCTGATCGTTCTGCTGGATGCTCTGCTCGGTCATCCGCTGCATCGCGTCGTTGCGCCGCTGGTCGACGATCGTCGCATGCACCGTCAGCGCGGCGTCGAGGGTGGTGCGGAACGCGGCGACGCGCGCGTCGACGTAGCGGGCGCGGTCGGCGATCTCGTGGAAGGCGGGCACCTCGTCGGTGTGCAGGTGCGCGCTCACGATCCGCTGCAGCCGCTCGAGCATGTCCTCGAGGGGGGATGTCGCGTGGTGGAGGTCGATCACCTCGCGCTGAAGGGCGAAGATGCGCCGTGAGACGCCGGCATCCTCGCCGAACAGCTCCTCCTCGATCTGGTCGATGTCGTGCTCGATGCCATCCAGGACGCCACGGTATCCGCGGGTCACGTACTCCAGGGTCGCCCAGAGCACGCCGTACGGTCCTTTGCGGAGGATCTCGGGATGCTGCTCCAGGAGCCGCCGCATCTGCCCGAGGTCGACAGCGCCGTCGGGCGAGATCGTGACGAACAGGTCGTCGCCGACGAACACGTCGACCTCGTGGCATTCGACCGTCTCGGCCGCATCGTCGTACTGGGCGGGCTGCAGGGCGAGGTACAGATGGTCACCGAAGTGATCGAGCTTCGACCGCTGATTGTCGCGCAGCGCCGACGCGACCCCGAGGGGCGCCAGATCGAGGGCGCTGCCGAGCGCGGCGACCTCCTCGCGCGTCGGCGCGACGAGGGTGATCCACAGCATCCCGCCCTCGGCCCGCGCCTGAGCCAGCGCGGTCGCCGGATCCTGATCGACGGGGAGCGCGTCGGCGCCTCGGTAGAGGATGCAGTGCGGCACGGCCATGGCTTTCACCCTAGGCCCGGGACTCGCGCGTCGCCGATCGTCGGCTGATTCATAGTCTTCGCATAGCTCGAGGCATAGCCGCTCCACAGCGTGCGCACGACAATGGACGCATGACTACCCCCGCCCCGGCTCTGCGACGTCCCGACGGCTCGGCCCTCCGGGTCCTCGTCGTCGACGACGAGCAGATGCTCACCGACCTGCTGTCGATGGCCCTGCGGATGGAGGGCTGGGAGGTGCGGACCGCCGGATCGGGGTTCGACGCCCTCGCCCAGGCGCGCGAGTTCGATCCGGATGCGCTCGTCCTCGACATCATGATGCCGGACCTCGACGGGATGGCCGTGCTCCAGCGGCTCCGGCACGCGGGCAACGACGTCCCCGTCCTGTTCCTCACCGCGAAGGATGCCGTCAGCGATCGTGTCGCGGGTCTGACCGCCGGCGGCGACGACTACGTCACGAAGCCCTTCAGCCTCGAAGAGGTCGTGGCACGTCTGCGAGGGCTCATGCGTCGAGCGGGGAGCGCGACCGCGGGGGGCGCCGACCCGATCCTGCGCGTCGGCGAGCTGACCCTCAACGAGGACTCACACGAGGTGGATCGCGCCGGCACGGAGATCGAGCTGACGGCGACGGAATTCGAACTGCTGCGCTTCCTCATGCGCAACCAGCGGCGCGTCGTGTCGAAGGCCCAGATCCTCGATCGCGTCTGGAACTACGACTTCGGGGGGCGCTCGTCGGTCGTGGAGCTCTACATCTCGTACCTGCGCAAGAAGATCGACGCGGGCCGCGACCCCCTCATCCACACCGTCCGAGGTGTGGGCTACATGATCAAAGCGCCGCAGTGATGACGGCGGCGTCGCGACCGCGCCGGCGCTGGACGCTGCAGACGCGGCTCATCGTCACGGTCGTCTCCTTCGTCGCCCTCATCCTGCTGGCCGTGGGCCTCGCCACCGGCGCGATCCTCGGGAGCCTCCTCAGCACCCAGCTCGACAACGACGTGCGGGAGGCGGCGAACCGCGCCGGGCTGCAGCTGATCTCGAAGCCGGGCAGCTACGTGGGGACCTCGACCGCGCTCGACACCCTCCAGCAGAGCCGCAACCTGCCGGCCGGGCTCGTCCTCGTGGTGCAGTCCGCGAACGGCACCGACGGCGCATCGCTCTCAGACGATGCGAGCGTGACGGCGCTGTCGACCGAGGACGTCGGCGACATCGTCGGGTCGTTCGAGTACGAGCGTTTCGCGACCGTCGACGTCGACGGCCTCGGGACGTACCGGATGTACACCGCCCCCGTCGGCAACAGCTACATCATCGCCGCAGGTCTCCCGGTCTCGACCGTCAACGAGACCATCGGCAAGATCCTCCTCACCGTCACCCTCGTCACCGTCGGCGGCCTGCTCGTGCTCGCCGCGATCGTCGCCCTCGTCATCCAGCGGTCACTGCGTCCGCTGCGCTCGGTCGCCGAGACGGCGGGGCGCGTCGCCGCGCAGCCGCTCGACTCCGGCGATGTCAGCATCACCGAGCGGGTGCCCGCGGAACAGGCCGACCCGTCCGATGAGATCGGGGCGGTCGGCGCGGCCCTCAACACCCTCCTCGACCACGTGGACACCTCCCTCTCGGCCCGCCAGCGCAACGAGGAGCGGATGCGCGCCTTCGTCGCCGACGCCTCGCACGAGCTGCGGACGCCCCTCGCCGCGATCCGCGGCTACTCCGAGCTGTCGCTCCGCGCCCTCTCGCAGGCGCGCGAGGGCGCGGAGCGCGGCACGACAGCGCAGCTGGAGACCAGCGCCGCGCAGTCCGAACAGGGACTCGAGCGGATCCAGGCGGCCTCGCTCCGGATGACGCGACTGGTCGAAGACCTCCTCCTCCTCGCGCGGCTCGACGAGGGCACCGAGCTCGTCTACGGCGCCGTCGACCTCACGCGCGTCGTCGTCGACGCCGTCGCGGACGCGCAGGCGGCGGGGCCGGACCACGAGTGGGTCATCGACGTGCCCGAGGAACCGGTCATCGTCGCCGGTGACGGGACGCGTCTGCACCAGGTGATCGCCAACCTCCTCACCAACGCGCGCGTGCACACGCCCGCCGGCGTGCGGGTCACGGCATCCGTCGCCCGGGAGGACGGCACTGCCGTCGTGCGCGTCGCCGACGATGGTCCGGGCATCGATCCGCGTGTCGCCGATGAGCTGTTCGAGCGATTCTCCCGAGCCGACTCCTCGCGCGCCCGACAGACGGGCGGGACGGGTCTCGGCCTCTCGATCGCGCGAGCCATCGTCACCGGGCACGGCGGCTCCATCACCGTGGACAGCGCGCCCGGCGCGACCGCGTTCGAGGTTCGGCTCCCCGCCCGGCCGCCGGTCCCCGCATCCGCCTGAACCCGGTCCGCCCGAGCCGCGCTGCGGCTGCCTCCGGGTCCGGACCCCGCGCTGCGCGTCCCGTCCCCGCCGAGTCAGTACCCGGAGAACGCGTCGGTCGTGATCGAGCGCGCCTTCTCGAGGGCGGGCGCCAGGTCGGCGATGAGGCCGGCGGGGCCCGAAATGTACGCGTGGCGTGCACCGATGTCCGGCACCACCTGCAGGAGCCCGTCGGCGTCCAGACGCACGCCGCGTGCCCACCGCCAGTGCGGCGGGAGTGATGCGGGCTCGTTGCGCGTGAAGACGATGACCGGGATGCCGGCTGCTTCGAGATCCTCGCGGAAGGCGAGCTCCTCCGCGCCCGAGGCGACGTAGACGAAGACCACGTCGCGGTCCTCGCCGGAGAGACGGAGGTGCCGCAGCTGCGAGACGAACGGCGTGACCCCGATCCCGGCGGCCACCATCAGGACGGGCGCGGACACCCGCGCAGGCAGCACGAAGTCGCCCCAGACACCGGTGACGGCGAGGTCCTCCCCCGGCTCGACGAGTGCGAGCGCCTTCTTGTAGCTGGACTGCGAGCCCTCGCGCAGCGCGATCCGGACCTCGGGCAGCTCCTCGGGTGCCGAGACGATCGAGAACTCGCGTCGCGTGCCGCGCGCATCGGCGTGGGCGTGCGGCACCTCGAGCTCGAGGTACTGACCGGACGCGAAGCGGAACCGGCCCCGCGCGCGGAAGACCAGTTCCCGCACCGTGGGCGTCAGGACGTCGCGCCGGACGAATCGCAGCCGCACGGCGGTGCGCACGGTGAAGGCGAACGCGAGGAGGTTCCCGACGAGCAGCGCGCGCTCCTGGCCGAGGCTGATCACGCCGAGGTCGATCGGCCACCCGGCGAGGATGCCGACGAGCCCGGCGACGGCGAACTGCTGCCAGCGCCGCGGCGGAAGCGTCAGCGGCTCGGACAGCATGAACGCGCCGAGGAAGAGGAAGGGCGAAGACCACAGCAGCTGCCAGAACACCGTGCCCGCCTCGAACGGGAGCCCGACCTGCGAGAACTGCACCGAGGTGCGCACGACCGCGACGGCGACCGCGACGACGAGGAAGAGGGTGATGATCCGCACCTTCTCCGTGCGGAGAAGGACGAGAAGACCGAGGAGGATCACCGGCGCCGCGAGATACGGCGACCCGACCCACCAGGATGAGGATCCGAGGTCCGGCAGCCAGATGCTCAGCACCGTGAGCACGGCGGCACCGACGGCCGCGGGATTGAAGATGTGACGCCCCTGCCAGGCGAGGAGGTACTTGGATGCCGAGGCCAGCACCCCCGCGACGAACAGCCCCACGAGGCCGAGCGGCTCGAGGGTCGGCCGCAGCACGAAGAGGAGGATCAGCGCCGTGATCAGCGACGACTCCCACCGCCAGGCCTTGCCGAGCAGGCGGTGCGCGACGGCATCCGTCCCGGCGCAGGCCGCTCCGAGCACGGCCCAGGCGGCGACGAGTTCGAGCGGCGAGGGCGCGAGGACGCCGAAGAACGACAGGACGAAGGCGATGAGGGCCAGCGCGGCGAGGGCGAAGACCACGAGCCGGTACATCGACACCCGGCCGAGGACGGCGAACGTGCGGTTCCAGAGGGCGGTCAGCGAGGTCATCACGTGAACAACTCTGCCGTACATCCGTGGGACCACTCGACGCGCCCGTCGGTCGCCATCCGCACCCACTGCACGCCGTGCGCATGCGCGAAGGCGTCACCGCCCGCGAAGAACAGCGCGGTCGCCGCCGCATCGGCGGTCATCGCGTCGTCCCCGCGCGCCCAGGTCGCTGCGATCTCGCGCACGGGCTCGCCCGTCCGCGCGTCGAGGACGTGGTGCAGGCCCTCTCCGCCGATCCCCGCCCACGCGCGACGGTTCACGGCGGAGGCGCACAGGGCTCCGCCGTCCACCTCCCAGACGCCGATCGCCCGGCGCGGGTCGTAGGGATGCTCGAGCGCGATGCGCTCCGTCGTCCCGCGGACGAGGATGTCCCCGCTCGCGTCGACGACGACGGGCGCCTCCGGGCCGGATGCCGCTGCCACCACCTCCGCGACGAGATCCACGAGCCGGCCCTTGCCGAGCGCTCCGACGTCGATCGTCGCCGGAGCTGCGAGGCGGAGGATCCCGTCCGACCAGCGCAGCAGATCCCGCCAGTCGACCGGCGCGGCCTCCGCCCCGCGATCGACGAGCGAGAGGTCCGCGTCGTATCCGCGGCGGACGAGCGCGCCGCCGACGAGGGGGTTCACGGCGCCCGCCGTGGCGTCCGAGAGCTCCGCGTACAGGTCGAGCATCGCCGCGGCGTCGGGCGGGGCCGGCGCCGCGCCCGCGTCGCCCGCGGCGAGCAGGCTCACGAGGGAATCGCCGCGGAAGCGCGACCAGTCCGCGTCGAACCTGGCGATGGCGGCATCCACCTCGGCCGCGATGCGCGGGGGGAGCTCCTCGGCCGTGTCGATCCGCCACCGCGTGCCGATGGCGTCGAAGGTGCGGACGGCGGGCGCCGTGGCGGCGGTCACGACGCCGCTTCGGCCTTGATCGTCTCGATCGCCTTGTTGAACCCGCCGCTGGTCAGGGACGAACCGGCGACACGCGAGACGGAGATCTCGTCGATGCTCTTGCCGACGACCTCTCCGCTGATGCCGCCGATGAACTGGCTCTGGTACTGCTCCGACTCGCGCTTCTGCGGGTTGCCCGTGACCTCGACGGCGGTGATGACGTCATCCTGAAGGGTGACCGTGACCGAGATCGTCTCGACCGATTCGGGGGTCTGGTAGGCCCCGTCCGCCGAGTAGGTGCCGTCTTTGTAGGCGCTGTCGGGCGCGGCGGCGGTGGGCGCGGTCGTCGCGGTGGCCGAGGGCGTCGCGGAGGAGGTCGCGGTGGGCGACGGCGTCGCGGAGCTCGAGGGCGTCTCAGCGTCGGCATTCCCGGCGCATCCGGCGAGCGCGACGACGCCGACAACGGATGCCGCGGCGAATCCCACGCGGATCGGACGGGCAACGGCGGTGGAGCGGATCATGGCGGTCCTCCTTCTGTCGTGCCGTCCGCCCGTCCCGACGGTCGGGATCCGGCACCTCGCATCGGGCGGGTGCCGCGGGTTCTGCAGGATGGTGCGGGGCGGTGGCGTGCTCCCACGCTAACGGGCGGTGAGCCCTGATGCCCCCTCGATCACCTATGCGTATGCATTGAATCCGACATCGCCGACAGCGGTGTCGTCGCCGCCCGTGCGGCGTCGGAGCGCCTTGAGCGCCTCCACGGCGAAGAAGATCACGACCGAGAAGCCGATCGGCAGAAGCCACCCGACGACGCCCAGAGGCTCCGACCCGAAGAGCGCGTTCATGAACGGCACGTACGTGTAGACGAGCTGCAGGGCGACGAGGGCGAGCGCCGACCACCAGATCACCGGGTTCCCGCGGAGGACGTCCGCCGTCACGGACGAGCGGGTGAGGAAGCGGCAGTTCAGCAGGTAGGCGAGCTGTCCGAAGGCGAGCATCGCGACCGCCTCGGTCCGCGCGACGGGGAGGTCGGTGCCCGACGCGAGCGAGATGCCGAAGACGGCGAGGGTGGCCCCGCCGATGAGGAGCGAGACCATCAGGACGAATCCGAGCTCCCGCCCCGCGATGATCGATCCGCCGGAGCCCCGCGGCGGGCGGGACATGATGCCCCGCTCCGCGGGCTCGTAGGCGAGGGCGAGCGAGAGGGTCACGGCGGTGATCATGTTCACCCACAGCACCTGCACCGGCGTGAGCGGCAGCGTGAGCCCGAACACCACCGCGACGAGGATGACGAGGGATTGCGCCCCGTTGGTCGGCAGCAGGAACACGACCGACTTGCGCAGGTTGTCGTAGATCCGCCGGCCTTCCCGGATGGCGCTGCGGATCGTCGCGAAGTTGTCGTCCGCGAGGACGATCTCGGCCGCCTCCTTCGTCGCCTCGGTGCCCTTGATCCCCATCGCGATCCCGACGTCGGCGCGGGTGAGCGCGGGCGCGTCGTTGACACCGTCGCCGGTCATCGCGACCACTTCGTGGTGTGCCTGCAGCGCCCGGACGATGCGGATCTTGTGCTCCGGACTCGTGCGCGCGAAGACGTCGACCCCCTGAACGACCTTCGCGAGCTCGTCCTGGCTCATCGCCTCGAGCTCGGCGCCCGTGAGGACGGGCGGCGCGGCCGGCTCCTCGGCCGCCACCGGGACGGGGTGGCCGGGCTCGGCGGAGGGCGGGATGATCCCCATCTCACGGCTGATCGCCAGCGCCGTGCCCGCGTGGTCACCCGTGATCATCTTGACGCGGATGCCGGCGGCGTGGCAGTCGGCGATGGCCTCGATCGCCTCGGGACGCGGCGGGTCGAGGATGCCCCACAGGCCGAGGAACTCCAGGTCGACGAGGTCGTCGACGTCGATGTCCGCCGCCCGAGTGGAGGTCCGCGCCCCCGCGAGGACCCGGAGGCCCTGCGCGCTCAGCTCGTCGATGGCCGCTTCCCAGAACGGGATGTCGAGGGTCTCGGACCCGCCGGCACCGCGCTGCGTGAGCGAGCGCTCGAGGAGACGGTCGGGAGCGCCCTTCACGAGGATCGCGCGCGACCCGGAGGAGGCCTCCACGAGCGTCCCCATGAACTTGTTCGCGGAGTCGAACGGGACGACATCGACCCGGCGCGTGCCCTCGTCGTCCACGCCGCCCTTCATGGCGACGACCTTCAGCGCCCCCTCGGTCGGCTCGCCGACGAGGGTCCACGTCGCGCCGGACGACGCCTCGACGATCTCGGCGTCGTTGCAGAGGTCGGCGACGGCGAGGAGTGCGGCGAGGTCGCGGCCCCCCTCCGGGGTGATCTCCCCCTCCGGGTCGTAGCCGAGGCCCGAGACCTCGTATCGCGCCAGCGGCGTGACCATCGTGCGGACGGTCATCTCGTTCTTCGTCAGCGTGCCGGTCTTGTCCGAGCACACGGTCGTCACCGATCCGAGCGCCTCGACGGCGGGGAGCTTGCGCGTGATGGCATTCCGACGCGCCATCTGCTGGACCCCGATGGCGAGGGTGATCGTGACGAGGGCGGGGAGGCCCTCGGGGATCGCCGCGACGGCGAAGCCGATCGTCGCCGAGATGAGCTCGGGGAACGGCATCTGGTGGAGGTAGCGCCCGATGATCATCATGACGGCGGCCATGCCCAGGATGACGAGGGTGAGCACCTTCCCGAAGCCGTCGAGCTGCTTCGTCAGCGGGGTGGCGAGCGATCCGGCATCCTGCACGAGCGCCTGGATGCGGCCGATCTCGGTGCGCGCGCCGGTCGCGGTGACGACCCCGACGCCCTGCCCCGCCGAGACGATCGTGCCGGAGAAGGCCATCGAGGACCGATCGCCCACGCCGGCGTCCTCGGACACCGCCGCCGTCTGCTTCGACGACGGCACGGACTCACCGGTCAGCGCCGCCTCCTCGATGCGCAGCTGCGAGGCCGAGACCAGGCGCAGATCGGCAGGCACCTTGTCGCCCGGCATGAGGCGGACGACATCTCCCGGGACGAGATCCTCCGCGGCGACGGTGGACCAGGCGCCGCCCCGGCGCACCGTCGCGTCGGCCGACAGCATGCCGCGGATGCCGGCGAGCGCCTTCTCCGCCCGACCTTCCTGGACGTAGCCGATGACGGCGTTGATGACCGCGACGGCCATGATCACCCAGAAGTCCAGCCAGTCGCCCATGACCGCCTTGATCGCCGCGGCGCCGAGGAGGATGTAGATCAGCGTGTCGTTGAAGTGGTGCAGGAAGCGCCGCCACGCGGGCGCGCGCTTCGGCTCGGGCAGGAGGTTCGGACCGACCTCGTCGCGGCGCGCAGCTGCATCCGCGGCATCGAGTCCCGCACGGGTCGTGCCCAGAGCCCGCTCGACCTCCTCGCCCCCGAGGGAGTAGGGACGGTCGAGCGCGAGGTCGGTGCGAGGAGCGTCGGGTGCGGCCATGCCGCGATCCTCTCACGCGGGTACGCGAGGCCGTCGCGGCGGCGCCGGGAGAAGCTCAGGCGTCCCCGTTGAACATGCTCGTGACCGAGCCGTCCTCGAAGACCTCCTTGATCGCGCGGGCGAGCAGAGGGGCGATCGGGAGGATCGTGAGTCCGGGGAAGCGCTTCTCCTCCGGGAGGGGGATCGTGTCGGTGACGACGACCTCGTCGATCGACACGTCCTGAAGGCGCTCGGCAGCGGGCGCGCTGAACACCGCGTGGGTCGCGGCGACGATGACGCGCTCGGCACCGTGCGCCTTGAGGGCCTGCGCGGCCTTGACGATCGTGCCACCGGTGTCGATCATGTCGTCGACGAGGAGGCAGACGCGTCCCGCCACGTTTCCGACGATGTCGTTGACGGTGACCTGGTTCGCCACGTTCGGGTCGCGACGCTTGTGGATGATCGCGAGCGGCGCGTCCAGAGAGTCGGACCACTGGTCGGCGACGCGCACGCGTCCGGTGTCGGGCGAGACGACCGTGAGCTTGGCGCGATCCTCCGGAGAGAGCATCTCCTGGAAGTACTCGAGAAGCACCGGCTTGGCGAAGAGGTGATCGACCGGACCGTCGAAGAAGCCCTGGATCTGGGCGGCGTGCAGGTCGACGCTCATGACCCGGTCGGCGCCGGCCGTCTTGAACAGGTCCGCGACCAGGCGCGCGCTGATCGGCTCGCGCCCGCGGCCCTTCTTGTCCTGGCGGGAGTACGGGTAATAGGGCGCGACGACGGTGATGCGCTTCGCGGAGGCGCGCTTGGCGGCATCCAGCATGATGAGCATCTCCATCATCCACTCGTTGACGGGCGGGCCGAACGACTGGATGAGGAAGATGTCGCACCCGCGGATCGACACCTCGAAGCGGGTGAGGATCTCCCCCGAGGCGAACACGCGGTGCTCGGTCGGGACGAGCTCGGTGCCCAGATGCCCGGCGACGGCGTGCGCGAGGTCCGGGTGGGAGCTGCCGGCGGCGACGACGAGCCGCTTCTTGGTCTTGACGACCAGGCCCGGCGCCAGCTCGGACCGGTCGGAATCAGCCTTCTTCTTGCCCATCGTCCGCTTCCTGTGCGGACCGGGCACGAGCTGCGGCATCGGCCGCCGCCGTTCCCGGTCGGTGATTCTCGACCCAGCCCTCGACGTTGCGCTGAGGGGCGACGCTCAAGGCGAGTGCGCCGGCGGGGACGTCCTTGCGGATCACGGCGCCGGCGCCGGTCTTGGCGCCATCACCGATCCTAACGGGCGCGACGAACACGTTGTGCGAGCCGGAGTGGACCTCGTCGCCGATCTCGGTGCGGTGCTTGGCCAGATCGTCGTAGTTCGCGGTGATCGCTCCCGCGCCGAGGTTCACGCCGCGCCCGATGGTCGTGTCGCCGATATAGGAGAGATGCGGCACCTTGCTGCCCGCGCCGATGGTGGAGTTCTTCGTCTCGACGAACGTCCCGATCTTGCCTCCGGCGGCGAGGTCGGTGCCCGGCCGCAGGTAGGCGAACGGTCCGACGGTGGCGCCGGCGCCGATGACGGCGAGCGTCGCGTCAGCGCGACGGACGGTGGCGCCCTCGCCGACCTCGCAGTCTTCGAGTGTCGTGTCGGGGCCGATGACGGCGCCCGCCGCGATGACCGTCGCGCGCAGGATGTGCGTGTTGGGCAGCACCGTCACGTCGGGTGCGAGCTCGGCCGTGACGTCGATCCACGTGGTCGCCGGGTCCTGGATGCTCGCCCCCGCCAACTGCCACCGGCGGACGGTCCGGGCGTTGAGGAGCCGACCGACCTCGGCCAGCTGGGCGCGGTCGTTGACACCGAAGGTGACGGTGACGTCGCGGGCCACGGATGCCGCGACCGGCGCCCCCGCCGCGCGCAGGAGCCCCACGACGTCGGTGAGGTACTTCTCGCCCTGCGCGTTGTCCGTTCCGACGCGGGCGAGCTCGCGCCCGAGCGCGGCGGCCTGGAACACGTACATGCCGGCGTTGATCTCGAGGACGGCCGCCTCGACGGCGGTGGCATCCTTCTGCTCCACGATCCGGGCGACCGTGCCATCGGTGTCGCGGATGATCCGCCCGTAGCCGGTGGGATCCTCGACGACGGCGGTCATGAGGGTCGCCGGGGCACCGGAGGCGCGGTGCTCGGCGACGAAGTCGGTCAGCGTCGCGGCATCCACCAGCGGGCAATCGCCCGAGAGGACCAGCACATCGCCCGAGAAGCCCGGGACCGCGGCAAGGGCGACCTCGACGGCGCGTCCGGTGCCGGGGATCTCGTCCTGATCGACGACGACGACCTCGTCGGCGATGCCGGTGACCGCCTCGGCGACCTGGTCGCGCTCGTGGCGGACGACGACGAGGATGTGCGCGGGGGCGAGGTCGCGCGCCGTGTCGAGGACGTGCCCGACGAGGGGGCGCCCGCCGATGCGATGCAGCACCTTGGGGAGGGAGGAGCGCATCCGGGTCCCCTGGCCCGCGGCGAGGATGACGATGGCGAGGGACGCGTCCTGCGTGTTCTCAGTCATGCTCCGCCGCCAGGATTCGAACCTGAACCTCACAGCTCCAAAGGCTGTCGTGCTGCCGTTACACTACGGCGGACCGCACCCCACGAGACGGCGGGTATGCCGGTCCAGTCTGCCAGTCCGTGACGCGGAGGGCCGCATCGGAGCATCTCAGGCGAGCATGAGGAAGAGCTTCTCGAGCTCGTCGGCGGTGAGGCCCTCGTCCGTCGCGGCGCCGTCGGGCTCGGCGAGGCAGTCTCGGAGCGCCGTGGACACGATGGCGAACCCGGCGCGGTCCAGGGCGCGTGAGACGGCCGCGAGCTGCGTCACGACGTCTCGACAGGGCTTCCCTCCCTCGACGGCGGCGATCACCGCGTCGAGCTGGCCGCGGGCGCGGCGAAGCCGATTGGCGATCTTGCGCTGTGCGTCCGGGTCGTGCGACACGCCGGACGCCGGTCCCGTCTCGCTCATCGGCCGAACAGACGCGAGAGGAACCCGCCGCCGACCTCGGCGGCATGACCGGGGCAGCGCTGGGCGACCGGGACACCCCGCATCACCTGGTCGACGTGCTGGCCGCAGCCGGACCACGTCGTCTTGCCGCAGGTTCGGCAGGTCACTGCTGAGCACATGGGACTTCTCCGCTTCTCTTCGAGATCGTGAGCACGGTCACGGGTGGACCAGGGATGCCGAGCGCCTTCCGGCGACTCCGGGACCGAAGGCGAGCACGTCATCGCCCCGATCGCCGAGCACCGCGCGCAGCGTGAGCATGCCTCCGGAGAGGGACGCGGAGTCGAAGCCCGCCTGGACGAGCACGCGGTGGGCGATCGCGGACCGCACGCCCGACTGGCACATGACGCGCACGGGCCGACCGGCGGCGGCGGCGCGCACCTCGTCGAGTCGGGCGCGCAGCGCCGTGTGCGCGATCGTCAGCGCGCCGGGCAGATGTCCGGTGGCCACCTCGGCCGGGGTGCGCACGTCGAGGATCAGCGCACTGCCCGCGACGTCGTCGAGCTCCTGCGCGTACCAGAGCCGGAGTGCGCCGGTGCGGACGTTCTCCCCCACCATGCCGATCATGTTCACGGGGTCCTTGGCGGAGCCGTACGGCGGGGCGTACGCGAGGTCGAGGTCGATGAGATCCTCGACTCCCCATCCTGCGCGGATGGCTGTCGCGAGCACATCGATCCGCTTGTCGACGCCGTCGGCGCCGACCGCCTGGGCTCCGAGCAGCAGGCCGTTGTCCCGGCGGACATGGGCGACGATATGGATCGGCGCGGCCCCCGGGAAGTAGCCGGCGTGCTGGCCGGGGTGCAGATGCAGAGTGTCGGCCGCGATCCCCGCCGCGGCGAGCGCGCTCCGATTGGCGCCGGTGAGTGCGACGGTCAGGTCGCCGACCCGGACGATGGCCGTGCCGACCGGCTGCGGGATCGGACGCGCCCGCTCGGGGCGCAGGATCGCGTCGGCGACGAGTCGTCCCGCGCGGTTCGCGGGCCCGGCGAGGGCGACGGGACGGACGGCGCCGGTCACGGCGTCGACGGATGCCGTCGCATCGCCCACCGCGTACACGCCGGGCAGGGACGTGCGTCCGTGCTCGTCGACGACCATCGCGCCGCGCACGCAGGCGACCCCCGCCGCCTCGAAGACGGCGGTGTCGGGGCGCACGCCCACCGAGAGGACCACGAGATCGGCGTCGAGCCGGGTGCCGTCGTCGAGGACGACGACATCGGACTCCTCCCCTGACTCGATCGCGGTCGCCGCGGTGCCGACGCGCACATCGATGCCGAGCGAGCGCAGCTCGGCGTCCACCAGCGCCGCCAGCTCCTCTTCGAGCGGCGGGAGCACATGCGAGGCGAACTCGACGACCGTGGTGTGAAGGCCCCGATGGGCGAGCGCCTCGGCCGCTTCGAGGCCGATGAACCCCGCGCCCAGGACGACAGCGCGGCGAGCGCCGCCGTCGACGCGCTCCCGCAGCGCGACGGCATCCTCCACGCTGCGCAGCGTGCGCACGCGCGGCGAGGCGAGGCCCTCGATCGAGGGCGTTGCCGCGACGGCGCCCGGCGCGAGCACGAGCGCGTCGTAGGAGAGCGTGTCGATGCCTGCCGCGCTCACGACGGTGACCGTCTTCGCGTCGCCATCCACCGCCGTCACCTCGTGACCGGTGCGGACGTCCAGGGCGAGCGCGGCCTGCAGTGATGCCGGCGTCTGAACGAGGAGCGCGGACTGCTCGGCGATCTCGCCCCCCACGAAGTACGGCAGGCCGCAGTTCGCGAAGGAGACGTGCGCGCCCCGCTCGAGCACGACGATCTCGGCGCTCTCATCGAGCCTGCGTGCCCGTGCGGCGCAGCTCATGCCCCCGGCGACGCCTCCGACGATGACGATGCGCATGCGTGTCCTCCTTCTCCGATCGAGACGACCAGGATACCCCCGGGGGTATCCTTCTCACAAACTCGGCTCGGAGCATCGCGATGGGCGTCGCGATAATGGGGAGATGAGCACCGAGCACGACGAAGTCGACCGCATCGTCGGCGCCTGGGGCATCCAGCGCCCCGACCTCGACTTCTCCCCGCTCGAGGTGCTCTCCCGGGTCGACCGGCTCTCGCGCCACCTCGACCGTGCGCGCCGTGAGGCCTTCCGCCGCAGCGATCTCGAGCCGTGGGAGTGGGATGTGCTCTCCGCTCTCCGCCGCGCCGGCGAGCCGTATCAGCTGAGCCCGAAGCAGCTGCTCCAGCAGACCCTCGTCTCCAGTGGCACGATGACCAACCGGATCGACCGACTGGTGGGCCGCTGCCTCGTCCGCCGAGAGGCCGACCCCGCCGACGGCCGCAGCGTGCTCGTCACGATCACCGACGACGGCAAGACGCGCGTGGACGCCGCGATCACCCGCCTGGTCGACGCCGAGGCGCTGCTGCTCGGGGTCCTGCCTCGCCCGGACCGCGAGCGTCTCGCCGGGCTCCTGCGCAAGCTGTCACTCGGGTTCGACAGCTGAGAAGACCTCTCAACTTCGCAGATATATTGCAATCTGTTTATATGTCTGCTTTCCTCAAGACATGGACACCGAGCCGGGGCTCGCCGAGGCGGCGGAGCTGTTCAAGGTGCTCGGGAACGCATCGCGGCTGACGATCCTCCGGATCATCGGCGACGATTCGTCCACCGTCGGCGCCCTCGTGGCGGCGACCGGGATGTCCCAGCCCCTCGTGTCGCAGCACCTCCGGACGCTGCGACAGGCCGGACTCGTCACGGCGAGCCGATCGGGCAAGGAGATCGGCTACCGCCTCGCCGACCTCCACGTGGCGCACGTGATCGCGGACGCGGTCACGCACGCGCAGGAGCCGACCCTCCCCGACGACCCCGACATCCACCTCGACACCCCGCTCACTCGCGAGTGAGCACCCGAACCGTGAAGGACGCATCATGACCACCGAGATCCACGCCGAGCACACGACCGACGAGCACACCCACGGCGAGAACTGCGGCCACGAGGCCGTCGCGCACGAGGACCACGTCGACTACGTGCACGGCACCCACCACCATGCGCTGCACGGCGATCACTACGACGAGCACGAGTCGGTCGCCGAGCACACGGTCGCCGACCACGCGCACGGCGAGGACTGCGGCCACGACGCCGTCCCGCACGAGGACCACGTCGACTACGTGCACGACGGACACAAGCACGCCGCCCACGGCGACCACTACGACGAGCACTGAGCGCTCGCCCGCTTCCTCCGACGGCGGGCCGGTGAGGGATCCCCTCGCCGGCCCGCCGTCGTCGTCCCCGGCTCAGCCGAAGGTCGCCGCGCCGGCGCGGGGCCGCGGCATCCGGAGCCCCGCGCCGGCGACGGCGATCACCGAGACGAGCACGAGCGCGAGCGCCGGGGCGAGGGTCGTCCAGGGCGCCCGCTCCACGTAGTCGATGCCCTCCGCCAGCAGCAGCCCCCACTCCGGCGTCGGCGGCTGGGCGCCGAGCCCGAGGAAGCCGAGCGACGCGAGCGCGAGGGCGATGCCGGGCAGCCGCAGCATGCCGTGCCGCCCGAGCGCGGGGAGCGCGGTGGGGACGACGTGGCGCAGCGTCACGACGGCCGGAGGCATCCCGAAGACGGGCAGCCACCGCACGTAGGGCATGGCGCGCGCTTCGGCGAGGAGGCTCTGCGCGTGCGCGGCGAGCGGGGGCCAGCTCACCCACAGCACCGCCACGACCGCTCCCCCGGCGCTCGGACCGACGAGGGCCGCCACCAGGACGCCGGCGATGATCGGCGGCGTCGCGTTGGCGATGTCCACGGGCCCGGATGCCGCGGAGCCGGCGAACGCGATGAGCAGTCCCACGACGATGCTCGCCGCGACGATCAGGAGCGCGGGTCCGAAGGTCCCGATCGCGCCGTGCGCGACCCGGGCGAGCACATCCCGTCCCGACGCGTCGGCGCCGAACGGCAGCACCCAGGACGGCGGCGCCAGCCGCGGGTGGGCGCTCGAGTAGGGATCGCGGACGAGGCCCGCGGCGACGATCGCGAGGAGCAGCGCGCTCGCGGTGACGAGGGACACGAGCGCCACCCGGTCGCGCGGACGATGCTCGGGCGGCGGCGCGAGGGCGCCGGAGGGAAGGGGCCCGCCCCACGCCCACAGCCGGAGCACGCCGAAGACGATCCCGACCGCGATCGCCGCGAGCGCGACGAAGAGGAGCCCGGCCTGGAGCGCGGGGAGGTCCTGCGCGTTCGCGGCGCCGAGCAGATACCGGCCGAGGCCGGGGATGGCGAAGATCTGCTCGACGGCGACGGCTCCACCCAGGATGCCGACGAGGACGAGCCCGATCTGGTCGACGACCGCGGCGACGGCACGTCGGAGCACGCCGCCGAGCACGACGGCGCGCGGTGCGCCCGACAGCCGCCACGTGTGCGCCCAGCGCTCGGTCGCGACGCCGGAGATCGCATCGACCAGGAGCCGCCCGATGAGGCCGCCGGCGGGGATGCCGAGCGCAAGGGCGGGAAGGACGACGTGCACCATCCCCTGCCAGCCGTACGGAGGGAACAGGCGCAGCTGGACGGCGAACACGACGAGCAGCGCGCTTGCGAGGAGGAACTCCGGCATCGCCGTGAGGACCACGCCCGCGGGGCCCGCGCCCCGGACCGGGCGGTCGCGGAGGACGCGGGCGCACGCGGGCGCGACGAGGGCGACGGCCACGACGAGCGCGACCGCGAGGGCGAAGGCGGCGAGGGTCAGCGACACCCCGAACGCCGCTGCGGCGCCCGGGCCGACGGCGCCGCCGCTCACCCACGAGGCGCCGAGGTCGCCGCGCAGCACCCCCGACCACCAGCGCGCACTGGTGGCCAGGGGGCCGCCGTCGAGCCCGAGCTCGGCGCGGATCGCGTCGAGCGCCTCGGGCGTCGGCTCGAGCTCGGCGTAGCGGGCCCGCAGGATCGACGCCGCGGGGTCGCGCTGCGACAGCCACGGCAGGGCCCCGGCGATCGTCAGCAGCACCCCCGCGGCGAGGATCCGCGAGACGAGCGCCGCCGTGTCAGCGCGACGCATCGCCCGTCGCCGCGGCGTCGATCCACGTGTCGATCGTGACGAGCGCGCGTTCGCGCGGGTCGCGTGCGGCGTCATGGACGCGCGCGGACTCGCCCTGGACGACGCGCTCGTGAAGCAGCGGCACCGCGGCATCCGTGGCGAGGATCGTCGCCTCCGCCGCGAGGATCGCGGTCTGCCGCGGTGTGCCCGGCTCCGTCCGGGACGCCGTGGAGATGGCCTCGTCGACCGCGGGGTCGCACAGCTGAGAGATCGAGAAGCCGCCGCCGCAGGCGAAATCCGCCTCGAAGTAGGCGACCGGATCACCCGAGTCGAGGACCGTCGCCCGCGACAGGAGGAACGCGTCGAAGGCGCCCGCGAGCGCGTCGGCCTCGATGAACTGGTACTCGCGGACATCCTGCGTCACGACGAAGCCCGCCGCCTGCAGCTGCTGCGCCACGAGCACCGCGACCTCGGGGAGCTCCGCACGGTCGGTGAACGTGCCGAGGGTGATCGGGACGCCGTCGACCTTCGCGGGCGTCGCACGCGTCGCGAGGATGTCGCGGTACGCGGGGGTCCCCCGGCCATCGACGGTCCACGCGAGCGCCGGTCCGAGAAGACCCGACGCCTCGTCGGCGCGCCCCTCGTAGACCGACGCGATGATCTGCGCGCGGTCGATCGCGTCGCGGGCGGCCGCCCGCACGGCGGAGTCGGCGAACGGGCCGCGTGCCGCGTTCAGGTACAGGGTGTTCGTGCGCGGCATCGGCACCTCGTGCACGAGCGCGGGGTCGACGGTCTCGACCTGACCGGCGGGGACGGCCTCGACGATGTCCGCGGCCCCGGTGCGCAGGGCCGCCGTGCGGGCCGTGCCGTCGGGGACGAACGCGACATCGATGCCCGCGAGCCGGGCCCGACCGCCCCAGTAGCCCTCGAAGCGGTCGAGCGTGGCGCCGCTGATGCCGTCGACCGCGACGAGCTCGAACGGCCCCGTGCCGGTGCCGATCGGCGACACCGTGTCGCCCGTGTACGCGGAGGGGGCGAGGATCGACAGCTGCGGGCTCGACAGGCGCTGCGGAAGCAGCGGATCGACCTCGGTGGTCGTCACGACGACCGCGTCGCCGTCGGCCGTGGCCTGCAGGCCGACGCCCTTCAGGATGCGCGGGACGGGGCTCGCCGCGGCGGCGTGCTGGAGGGCGCCGGCGACCGCATCGCCGGTCAGGAGGGTGCCGTCGTGGAAATGGACGTCGGGACGGATCTCGAAGCGCCACGTGGTGTCGGAGGTCTGCTCCCAGCGGGTCGCGAGGCCCGGCTGCGCGACCGCGTCGTCGTCGAGGGTGACGAGCGTCTCGGCGGTGCTCCAGCGCGACAGCTTGAAGGCGTCGTCACTCAGCGGCGACAGGCCCGAGCGCGGCGGCTGGAGCATCGCGAGGGAGACGCGCTCACCGGACGCCGCGTCGGAGGCGGGGCCGGCGGAGAAGCAGCCGGCGAGGCCGGGGAGCAGGAGCACGGTCAGGGCGGCGGCGGCGATCCTCGGGGATCGTCGGTGAGTGGTCCGGGTGGTCCGGGTGGTCATGGTGGTCCTTTCTGAGGTGGGGGTGGAACGCGGGGGTGCGTGCGCCGATGCACGCGAAGACGAGACCGGCAGCGGGAGCGAGGGCCGCGACGAGCCAGGCGGCGACGAGGCCGTGCGACCCCGCGACGGCACCCGCGAGAGAGGACGCGCCGAGCGCGAGAAGGCCGCCCGCCGACGCCAGCGCGCCCAGGCGTGTCGCGCGCCGGGCCGGACTGCCCTCGGCCACGAGCGACTGCGCCGAGGGCGTGGCGAGCATGACCGCGATCGCTGTGCCGATGGTGGCCGCCGCGGCGGCCAGGGCGAAGCCGGCCGAAGCGGGGACCACAGCGGATACGGCCCCCGCCACGACGGCGAGGAGCGCCGCCGCGAGACCGAGGACGACCGCGACCGGGCGCGACAGCCGCTCGGCGAGCCGCGAGAGGGGCCATTGGAGGACGAGGATCGTGAGCGATAGGAGGATCGACACCGCCCCCACCCATCCCCCGCCGATGCCGCGTGCCGACATCCCGAGCGGGAGAAGCGAGAAGAGCTGGGTGTAGACGGCGAGCACGGTGGCCGCCCCGGCGGCCGAGAGAAGGGTGCCGCGCCCGTGCGTGCGCACTGCGGCCTGCACCGCGGGCGATGTCGCGATCGCGGGTGCGGCGACGCGCGGCATCCGCGCGGGCAGCAGCCGGATGAGGGTGGCCAGCGCGACGACGAACAGCAGCGCAGCGCCGAGCACGACCGCGACGGCGTGACCCGGCAGGAGGACCGCGCCGATCACCGCTCCGACGATGCCGCCCGCCTCGCCGGCGAGCGCGAGGGCGGCGAACGGCGTGGGCCCGCGGCGGCGGGCGGATGCCGCGGCATCCCGGCGCGCTGCGGCGACCTCGCGCGCTGCGGCATCCTGCGTGCCGATGTACGCGTCGACCGCCGGGGAGAACAGCGCGCCGGCGACGCCGATGAGGAGCACCGCCACGACGAAGAGTGCCGGTGACGGGGCGAGCGCGAGCAGGACGAACCCGCACGCGCG
Source organism: Microbacterium flavum (assembly GCF_018717645.1). GTDB lineage: Bacteria > Actinomycetota > Actinomycetes > Actinomycetales > Microbacteriaceae > Microbacterium > Microbacterium flavum. Next base: position 21,887 of record NZ_JAFLHG010000003.1, on the reverse strand, counting down.
GACCGCGCACCCGGCGAGGAGGAGCGTCCGCGGCCCGAACCGGTCGGCGAGCGCGCCGCCCACGATGAAGAGCCCCTGCTGGACGGCGACGCGGGCACCGACGATCGCGCCGATCGCCGCGGGACCGAGCGCGAATCGATCCCCGGCGAGCACCGCGAGGAAGGGGACGACGCTGGAGAACCCGACCATGAAGACCGCCTGCGCCGTCAGGATGACGCGCAGGCGCGATCGCGCGCTCACCCGGCCGCCCGGGGCGCGACGATCTCGCGCCGGTCGTCGCAGCGGGCGGCGAGGGAGGCATCGTGCGTGACGATCAGCAGGGCGGTCCCGAGCGTGGCAGCGAGCTCGAGCACGGCGACGGCGACGGCGTCCGAGGTGTGCCCGTCCAGGGCGCTCGTCGGCTCGTCGGCGACGATCAGTGCGGGCTCCAGGGCGACGGCGCGAGCGATCGCGGCGCGCTGCGCCTGGCCCCCCGACAGCTCGCCCGGGCGGCGATCGAGCAGCGCGGGGTCGAGGTGGGCGATCTCCGCGGCACGGACGACGCGCGCCGCGGCCTCGCGCCCCGTGGCGACGTCGAGGCGCCGCAGCGCGGCGGCGATCTGGGCGCCGACGGCGCGGCTCGGGACGAACGATGCCGAGGCGTCCTGCGGGATGCCCTGGACGAGTCGGCGACGGTCCCGCGGGGGGCTGCGGCGGGGATCGGTCCAGGGCGCGCCCTGGATGCGGACACTGCCCGCGGCCGGGCGGCGGAGGCCGAGGACGATCTCGGCGAGCGTCGACTTGCCGGCGCCCGAGCGACCCGTCAGCGCGAGGCTCCGCCCCGCCTCGATCGAGAGGTCCGTCGGGGCGAGGGCGAGCGTGCGCGCACGTCCGGCGCCGTGGGCGAAGGACACGGCGCGGACCTCGAGGACGGTCATCCGCCGCCTCCCGGCGCCAGAGCGGCGACCGGACCCGCGAGGGTCGAACCGGCGCGCGCTGAACACGCGATCCCGGACTCCGGCGGCGGCGCGGGGATGTCGCGGACGATCCGCCCTGCCGCGACCTCGAGGCGGCGCGCCGACAGGGCGTCCGCGACCTCCGGGTCGTGGGTGGAGACGACGAGGGTCGGGGCGGTGCGCGTCTCCGCGCCGAATGCCTCGAGTACGTCCGTGAGGAGCCCGAGGACCTCGTCGCGGGTCTGCGGGTCGAGCGCGCTCGTCGGCTCATCGGCGATGACGAGTGGGGCGCCGGTCAGGACGGCGAGTGCGATGGCGGCCCGTTGCGCCTGGCCGCCGGAGAGCTCGGCCGGCCGGCGACGCGCGAGTCGCGGATCCGTCAGCCCCACGCGTCCGAGGACCTGCGCGACGCGCGCGGCATCCGCGCCGGTGACGGCGCTCAGCTGGTGCGGCACCTCGAGCAGCGGAGGCGCGACGCCGGGGGCATGCACGCGCACGCCGACGAGAGTGAGCACGGCGGCCTCCATCGCGGTGATCGGGCCATCGCGGAGCAGCCCTGTTATTGATTACCATTATCAGTAACAGGGCTGCCGAGAGCAAATCCGCCGCGGCCTCGGACGGGCCCGCGCAGGGTGACCGCGGTGCGCCGACGCGGGAGGCAGCCGGCTCAGCCGAGCAGCTCGGACAGCTCGAACCAGCGCTCCTCGAGCGCCGCGATCTCGGCCTCCTGCTCGCCGATCGCCCGCATCTTCTCGCCGAGCCCGGCGTAGTCGGACTGGTCGTGCTCGGCGAGCGCGGTGCGCGCGGCGTTCACCTGATCGGTGAGCTTCTGGATGCGCCGCTCCGCGGCCGCGACCTCCTTCTGCGCCGCGCGCAGCTGAGGCCCGGCGAGGCCGGGCGTCGCCGCGCCGTTCCCCCCGCTGGCCCCGGCGCCGCCCGCCCCCGCCGGCGTTCCGGCGGGGGCGGCGGCGACCTGCGCCGCGCGCAGCCGCAGGTACTCGTCGATGCCGCCCGGGAGGTGGCGGAGCCGTCCGACACCGTCGGGCCCGGCGAGGACCGCGTACTGCTGGTCGGTGACGCGCTCGAGGAAGTAGCGGTCGTGGCTCACGACGAGGAGGGTGCCCGCCCACGAGTCGAGGAGGTCCTCGATCGCGGCGAGCATGTCGGTGTCGAGGTGGTTCGTCGGTTCGTCGAGGATCAGCACGTTCGGCTGATCGAGGAGGATCAGCAGCAGCTGCAGGCGGCGCTGCTGCCCGCCGGAGAGGTCCTTCACCGGCGTCGAGAGCTGCGCGGAGCTGAACCCCATCTTCTCCAGCAGCTGGCCGGGCGTGAGATCGGCGGCTTTCGAGCCCGTGCCGATCGTGTAGCTCGTCCGCAGGCCCGCGATGACGACGCGGACGGGATCGTTCAGGTGCGGATCGAGCTCGTCCATCCGCTGCGTGAGCGTGGCGACCTTCACGGTCGTGCCGCGCTTGACGCGCCCGCTGGTCGGAGTGACCGTGCCGGCGACGAGTCCGAGGAGCGTCGATTTGCCGGCCCCGTTCACGCCGAGGATGCCGGTGCGCTCCCCCGGCGCGATACGCCACTCCACGTCCCGCAGCACCGCCGTCCCCGCCCCTGAGCCTGACTCCGCGACCCCCGGGCCTGTCGAAGGGTAGGTCACCCCGGCATCCAGCAGGTCGACGACGTCCTTTCCCAGCCGGGAGACCGCGAGCGACTGGAGCGAGACCTTGTCGCGGATCTCCGGGACATCCTCGATGAGCACGTTCGCGGCGTCGATGCGGAACTTGGGCTTCGACGTGCGGGCGGGCGCGCCGCGGCGGAGCCAGGCGAGCTCTTTGCGAGCAAGGTTCTGCCGGCGCTGCTCGATCACCGCGGACTGCCGGTCGCGCTCGACCCGCTGCAGGATGTAGGCGGCGTAGCCGCCCTCGAAGGGCTCGACGATCCGGTCGTGGACCTCCCATGTCGTCGTGCACACCTCGTCGAGGAACCACCGGTCGTGGGTGACGACGAGCAGGGCGCCCGCGCCCCGGGACCAGCGCGTCTTCAGGTGCGTCGCGAGCCAGGCGATCGCCTCGACGTCGAGATGGTTCGTCGGCTCGTCGAGCGCGAGCACGTCCCAGTCGCCCACGAGGAGGCGCGCGAGCGCGACCCGTCGGCGCTGGCCGCCCGACAGGGTGCCGAGAGCGGCATCCCACGGCAGGTCGGCGACGAGACCGGCGATGACCTCGCGCGTCAGCGCGGACCCGGCCCACTCGTGCGCGAGCGCGTCGCCGACGACCGCGTGACCGACCGTCTCGTCGTCGGGCAGCACCTCGCCCTGGTCGAGCACGCCGATGCGCACGCCTCCCCGCACCGTGACCCGTCCGCTGTCGGGCTCGAGGCGGCCGGCGAGCATCGCGAGCAGGCTCGACTTGCCGTCGCCGTTGCGGCCCACGATGCCGATGCGGTCCCCCTCGTCCACGCCGAGGGAGAGGGAGTCGAAGACGACCTTGGTGGGGAACTCGAGATGCAGCGTTTCGCCGCCGAGGAGGTGTGCCATGTCCCTCCCAGGCTACGCGAGCGGATGCCGCGTACGGATCGCCGTCCGGCGCCGGGACCGGGAATCCCGGTGACCGGAGTTCCGGATGCCGTTCGCGAGCCGGACGGTCCCGCGCTCGAGCCGGTCGTCAGTACCAGAAGCTCAGCCGCGGGGCCGTCACGGTCTGGAACAGCCGGGCGATCCGCTCGGGGTCGTCGGCGTCGAGGCGCCCGGCCCGGGCGAGCGTGACGGCGGAGACGCCGCCCAGCAGCAGGGCCGACAGCTCGACGATGCCGAGCCGCACGAGCGGCACGCCCACGGGCGGTTCATCGACCACGTCGACGTCGGCGACGCCGGTGGAGTCGGTCGTGAGGACGAACGTGCCGTCGGCGATCTCGAGCGGGTCGGCGACCTCGAAGGCGACGGTGTCGGCGACGTCGAACGAGCGCGCCCGCAGCATGGCGGGAACGTCGAGGATGCGCACGTACTGGTGGTCGCGCAGCGTGATCGTCGCGGCGCGCTGATCGGCGATCATCCACCACAGGGGCTCGTCGGGGGCGAGCTCGGATGCCCGGATCGTCGCGACGAGATCCATGGACAGCAGGAACCGCCACAGGGCCGCATAGGCCTCGTCCGTCGCCGCGAGCAGGAACGCGACGTCGAGGGTCGACGCCGTGAAGTCCTCGGTGTCCTCGGTGACGCTGTAGAGCACGAGGCCGTCGACCTCGCCCCCCGCGGAGCGGTACTGGGCGACGCGCGTGCGCCCCGGCTTCTCGGCATCGGGCCGCAGACCGAAGAAGCGCTCCCAGTGCCCGCCGGGCATCGAGATCTCGCCGGGAGACGCCCGACGGATGCGTTCGTGCAGGGCGGGCGCGAGGTCGCGCCCCTGCGCGCGGGTGACGAAGTCGATGCGGCCCGCGGGGTCAGCCGGCCGAGGTCCGATCCAGCGGGCGCGGCGCACGTCGAGCCGCCAGGATGCCGCAGCGGCCGCCGGGGCGAATCCGAACCGTCCGTAGATCGTCGACTCGCTCACCGTCAGCACGGCGGCGGGCACGCCGAGCCCCGCGGCGGTGCGCAGCTCTCCGGCCATGACGGCGCTCAGAATGCCGCGGCGCCGGTGGGTCGGCGCGACGGTCACGGCGCTGATGGCGGATGCGGGCACCGCCCCGCCGGGAACGGTGAGCTCGGAGACCCACGACGCGAAGGTCGCCACGGGCAGGTCGGGCTGGGGGCCGGCGGCGTCGTAGACGCCCACCTTTCGCCGCGTGGGAGCGGAGACGGCGGCGAAGCCCTCGTGCTGCTTGTCGTCGGGCTCGCCTTCGAGGAATCCGCGCGCGACGGCATCGTGCCAGCGGTCCAGATCGGCGCGGGCGGTGTCGTCGACGACCCGCGCGCCGAGACCGTGCGCGGCAAGGGACGTCGTCGTCGCTGCGTCGAGGGGCGCTGCCCGGAACTGGGCGGCGAGATCGGTCATGATGCTCCGTTACTCGTGTGGAGAGGGTGGGGATGGGGGGAAGTGGTTCGTCGCGCTGCTGCGACCGGATCAGCGCGCGAGCACGCGGGCGCCGGGGACCGGGCCGTGGGCGGGGAGGGCGGCGTGGCCGTCGGCGCCGAGCGCTCCGGAGAGGGCCGCGGCGGCATCCGGCCCCTCGGTCAGGAACGCGACGGTGGGGCCGGAGCCCGACACGAGCCCGGCGAGGGCCCCCGCGGCGCGGCCCGCCGCGAGGACATCCGCCAGATCGGGCCGCAGCGACAGCGCCGCCTGCTCGAGATCGTTGCGCACGCAGTCGGCGAGCGCGACCGGGTCGCCGGCGCGCAGCGCCTGCAGCACCGCCCGGTCGACCTGCGGCGGGCCGACCGTCGGGGCGATGTCGGGCACCGCCCGGAGACGGTCGAGTTCGCTGTAGACGGCGGGCGTCGACAGGCCGCGCGTGTTCGTGACGAGCACCCAGTCGAACCGCCCGCGGGCGAGGGCGGGGGCCAATTCATCGCCCCGTCCGGTGCCGATCGCCGTCCCGCCGAGGACGGCGAACGGCACGTCGGCGCCCAGCTCGGCGCCGAGCTCCTGCAGCTCCAGGGGGGTCAGCCGCCCGTCCAGCAGCTCGTTGACCGCGAGGAGGGCGGCAGCGGCATCCGCCGAACCTCCGCCCATCCCGCCGGCGACGGGCACGCCTTTGCGGACGTCGAGGTGGATGCCGCCGTCCCACCCGACGCGACGCGCCACCAGCCGCGCGGCGCGGACGGCGAGGTTGCTCTCGTCGAGGGGCACCCCCGACACGTCGACGTCGCCGGTCACGGCGATCGTGAACGCGTCGGAGGTGCGAGCCCACACGTCCTCGTACAGGGACAGCGCCTGGAACAGGGATGCCACGTCGTGGTAGCCGTCCGGCTGGACGTCGCCCACCGCGAAGAAGACGTTGATCTTCCCCGGGGCACGCACGTGCACCGATCGCGGGGCGGCGAGGGAGGTCACGCGGAGGCCGATTCCGCCCACAGATCGACGTCGATGGCGTCCGAGACCGCGTCGATCCGCTCGATCTCCTCGGTGGTGAACGCGGGTCCGTCGAGGGCGGCGAGGTTCTCGTCCAGCTGCTCCGGCCGCGACGCGCCGACGAGCGCCGAGGCGACGACCGGGTCGCGCAGGACCCACTGGATCGCCATCTGGGCGAGGCTCTGGCCGCGCTCCTTCGCGATGACGTCGAGGCTGCGGAGCGCGGCGAGGGCGTCCTCGCTCAGACGCGTGCCGGGCAGGGACGAGCGGTGCTGCGCCCGGTCGGCGGTGCCGTCGCCGAGGTACTTGTCGGTGAGGAGCCCCTGCGCCAGCGGGGTGAATGCGATCGCCCCCATCCCCTCCTGGCGCAGCGTCTCGGTGAGTCCGTCCTCGACCCAGCGGTTCAGGATCGAGTAGGCCGGCTGATGGATGACGAGGGGCGTGCCGAGGCTCCGCGCGATCGCCTTCGCCTCGGCGGTCCGCTCGGCGGAGTACGACGAGATGCCGACGTACAGCGCCTTGCCCTGACGAACGAGGGTGTCCAGCGCTCCGATCGTCTCCTCCAGGGGCGTCACCGGATCGAAGCGGTGCGAGTAGAAGATGTCGACGTAGTCGAGGGACATCCGGCTCAGCGACTGCTCCGCGCTGGCGAGGAGGTACTTGCGTGAGCCGAGGGTGCCGTAGGGGCCCGGCCACATGTCCCAGCCGGCCTTCGAGGAGATGATGAGCTCGTCGCGGTACGGGCGGAGGTCTTCGCGCATCATCCGACCGAAGTTCGTCTCCGCGGATCCGTAGGGCGGCCCGTAGTTGTTCGCGAGGTCGAAGTGGGTGATCCCCCGATCGAACGCGTGCCGCAGGAGCGCGCGCTGATTGTCGAAGGGGATGTTGTCGCCGAAGTTCCACCACAGACCCAGGGAGATCGGCGGCAGGTAGAGGCCGGTCGACCCGACCTGGCGGAAGGATGCGTCGGTGTAGCGGTCGCCGGAGGCGGTGTACGGGCGGTGGATGTCTCCGCCGCCGGTCGGGGGGAAGCGGTCGTCGGTGTCGGTCACCCATCCAGGCTAGCGAGCCCGGAGGCGTCGCGGCGGAAACCTCGCGGTAACGCGGAGCGCTTAGGGTGGGCTCATCGGAGGACACCCGCGCAGAGTCGACGGAGGATGCACCGCTGCCCGTACGACGATTCCCCCAGACGACCCCGCGAGGAGCCCGCGATGACGAGACTGACCGCACTGGCTGCGCACCCCCACCCGTGGACGACGCTGCTCGCTCGCGATGACGTGCGCTGGGTGGACGGTGTCCTCCACCTCGTCCACGATGACCTCACGCCCCACCAGGCGCATACGGCCGACCTCGTCCTGATCGCCGACGCCCTGGCCGCGGCGCACGTGGATCCGCTGCTCGTGCGCCACGATCGGCGCACCCCCGCGATCGTGATCGCCGAGGCGGACGCCCCGGCCGCATTCGCGGCGATCGGTGGGCTCGCCGAGCATGAGCCCCTCTACGTCAAGCCGCGGGGCGGATCGCTCCGGCTCGCCGCCGAACTGCCGGGAGCCGACCGCGCGCCCGCGTCGCTGCGTCTGTTCCGGCCGCGCATCGCGACGGGAGGGTCGCTTCGCTACGGACTCCCCGAAGCCGTCCGCGTCGAGGTCTGGGCGACGCGCGACGGCCTCGTCCACGCGCCGCACGCCAACGCCCTCACCCGCCGCGTCTTCGCCGTGGACGACCTCGTCCCGGCCACCGTGCGCCGCTACGGGCGCAGCTGGCGGACGGTGGCGGGGATGTTCGACCCGCAGCCGGGCGAGGTGACGGCCGACATCGACATGGTGTTCTCGTGGGTGGACGGGTCATCGAGCCGATTCCAGCAGCAGCGCGCGGCCCAGCTCGAGAAGTACGTCGTGGGGCGGGGCGATGACGGCCCCGCACGCTATCGCCACGTGGACGAGCTGCGCTACGCCCTGCGCAGCGTCCACATGTACGCCCCGTGGGTGCGCCGCATCTTCATCGCGACCGATTCGCCGCAGCCGGAGTGGCTGGCCGAGCACCCGCGTGTCACGATCGTGCGCAGCGAGGAGTTCTTCGCCGACCCGTCGGTGCTGCCCACGCACAACTCGCACGCCGTCGAGTCGCAGCTGCACCGCATCGACGGGCTCGCCGAGCACTTCCTCTACTCGAACGACGACATGTTCTTCGGGCGCCCCGTCGCCCCCGAGCTGTTCTTCACCTCCGGCGGCATCGCACAGTTCGTGGAGAGCAGCGTGCGCATCGGCAGCGGCCCCACGCGCCTCGAGCGGTCCGGCCACGACAACGCGCTCCGCGTGAACCGCGCGCTTCTGCAGGAACGCTTCGGACGCACGATCCTCCGCGACCTGGAGCACTGCGCCGTGCCGATGCGCAGGAGCGTGGCGGCCGAGCTCGAGCGGGAGTTCCCCGACGACTACGCCCGCACCGCGGCGTCCCGCTTCCGGGCGGCGACCGACATCTCGGTCACCAACAGCCTGTTCCCGCAGTACGCCCTCATGACCGGACGCGCGCTGGCCACGCGCCAGCCGCGCACCCGCTACGTCCAGACGACCCTCGCCTCGTCGCTGCGCGAGATGGAGAAGCTCGAGCGCCGGGGCGACGTCGACATGTTCTGTCTCAACGACGGCGGTGAGCTCGAGGTGCCGGAGGAGCTGCGGGTGCAGCGGCTGCGTGCATCGCTGGAGCGCATGTTCCCGATCGCAGCCCCGTGGGAGCGGGATGCCGTCAGCGCAGCACCGGCAGCGGCATCGTCGGCGGACCTGACCGACGGCGCACGCTGACGCCCGACAGACCGGCCTCGCTGAGGCGGCGCCGCGCGTCGTCGGGATCGATGTACTCCATGACGTGCTCGACCGCGACGGGCACGACCGAGTGCACGACGGTGTCGTCGAAGACGTGGATGAGGTTGTACGACTGGCCGCCGTCCTGGGGGCGCGTGCCGCCGACGGGGACGGTGAGATCCTGCGCGTAGCAGGTGGACGAGGCGACGGAGACGGGGATGCCGGCGAACGTCGCGAACGTCGAGTAGTGCAGGTGCCCCGCGATGATCGCGCGGACGTCGGTGCCGCGGAGCACGGACGCCAGCCGCGCCTGTCCACGCAGCTCGACGGTCGCCGCGAGTGCGAGAACGCTCGGGACGGGGGGATGATGCATCGCGAGCACCGTGCCGAGGGGCGCCGGGGTCGCGAGCACGCGTGCGAGCCAGGCGAGCTGGTGATCACTGAGCTCGCCATGGTGGTGGCCCGGCACCGAGGTGTCGAGCGTCACGATGCGCAGGCCGTCGAACTCCTGCACGCGGTCGACCGGGCTGAGATCGGATCCGTCCTCGCCCCAGAGCTCCGCACGGAAGGGCCCACGCGCGTCGTGGTTGCCCATCACCCACACGATCGGGGCGCCGAGCCTCTCGGCGAAGGGCTCCACCATGCGGCGCAGGTCGGCATAGGCCGCGCTCTCGCCGAGGTCCACGAGGTCTCCGGTGAAGACGATCGCGTCGGGGGCGACGCGGGATGCCTCGATGGCCGCGAGGGCCTCCTGGAGGTGCTCTGCCCCCGATACGACATCCCAGATGCGCGATCCTCCCGCCCGCAGGTGGGTGTCGCTCAGGTGCAGCAGGACCCGTTCGGGAGCGGGGTGCTCGGCCGTTCGCATGGGTCGAATGTTACCGGCATGTTTCCGAACGGAGGGTGAACGTGACGCGACATGTCGGGGTTCCGCGGCGGCCGCCCGACGGTCGCTCCACGATCACTCCGCCGCGGAGGTCCGGGCGATCCGCACGAAGTCGTCGATCGCGAGCTGCTCGCCGCGAGCGGTCGGCGCGACGCCCGCCGCCTCCATCACGGCCGTGGCCGACGCCGCCGAGCCGCCGAGCACCTCGGCCAGAGCCTGCCGGAGCATCTTGCGGCGCTGCTGGAACGCGGCATCCACGATCCGGAACGTCCGGCGACGCAGCTCCTCGTCTCCGCGCGGCTTCTGATCGCGGCGGAAGCCGACGAGCACGCTGTCGACGTTCGGCACGGGCCAGAACACCTGCCGCGACACGGTCCCGGCGAGCCGCCATGGGCCGTACCACGCGGCCTTGACGCTCGGAGCGCCGTAGACCTTCGATCCGGGCGGGGCGGCCAGGCGCTCCCCCACCTCCGCCTGCACCATGACGACGCCGCGCTCGATGCCGGGGAAGGTCTCCATGAAGTGCAGCAGCACCGGGACGCTCACGTTGTACGGGAGGTTCGCGATGAGCACCGTCGGATCGCCCGGGAGCTCCGTGATGCGCAGGGCATCGGCGTCCACGACCCGCAGCGCACCGTCCGGGACGCCGTGTGCGGCCGCCGTGCGGGGAAGGTGCGCGGCGAGCCGGTGGTCGATCTCGACCGCCGTCACGGACGCTCCCGTCTCGAGGACGGCGAGGGTCAGCGACCCGAGACCGGGACCGACCTCGACGACGCGGTCACCGGCGCGCACCCCGCCGACGTGCACGATCTTGCGCACCGTGTTGGCGTCGACGACGAAGTTCTGGCCGAGTTTCTTGGTCGGCGTGACATCGAGCTCGGCCGCGAGGGCGCGGATCTCGGCGGCGCCGAGCAGGGTCACGGTCATGACGATCAGCCTACCCAGCGGCGCCGCGCCCTCTCGGCGAATGCACCCGACCCGCGGATGACCTGTCCAGGCAAACGTCACCCGTCGGTAACGCAACGGGAACGAACCGGACGCCGCGATGACGGACCATGGACGAAACGAATCGCGCCGACGTCGCCGCTGCAGCACCGCACCATTCCGGGGGGAACTCATGGCGGCTACAACGGGGGACGTCTCGACGACCGCAGGCAGGAACCGGCGCGCAGCACGCGGCGCCGAGAACTCCGCTCTGTTCGTCCTCATCTCCATCATCGCCACACTCGGTGTGCTGGCGTACATGCTGTTCCTGCTGAATCCGGCCAACCGGGGGGACCTCCTCCCGTACGCCCTCGTGATGACGGCGGAGACGATCCTCATCTTCCACGCCCTTCTGTCGATGTGGACGATCCTCTCCTCCGGCTACGATCCGCGCGACTTCGCCTACCACGAGGCGAAGGGGGCACTCTTCCTCCGCCGACGCTACGACGACGACACGCTGCACATCGCCGGCGCACCGGTCCTCGTGGACGTGTTCATCACGGTGTACGGCGAGGATGAGGCAACGGTGCGACGGACGGTCGAGGCGGCCGTCGCCATGCGCGGCGGGCACCGGACCTGGGTGCTCGATGACGGGCGGTCCGACGAGGTGCGCGACCTGTGCGAGCAGCTCGGGGCCTGGTACATCCGGCGCCTCAGCGGCAACGGTGCGAAGGCGGGCAACGTCAACCACGCGCTGTCGATCGCCAAGGGGAACTTCTTCGCGATCTTCGACGCGGACTTCGTCCCGCACCCCGACTTCCTGGTCGAGACCATGCCGTTCTTCGCCGACCAGAACGTCGCGTTCGTGCAGACGCCCCAGAGCTACGGGAATCTGCACACGATCGTCGCTCGCGGCGCCGCGTACATGCAGACCGTTTTCTATCGATTCGTCCAGCGCGGGCGCAACCGCTCGAACGCCGCGTTCTGCGTCGGGACGAACGTCATCTTCCGCCGCGCGGCGATCGACGAGATCGGCGGCATCCACACCGACTCGAAGTCCGAGGATGTCTGGACGGCGCTCGCCCTCCACGAGCACGGGTGGCGGTCCGTCTACATCTCGGACATCCTCGCGGTGGGCGATGCCCCCGAGACGGTCGAGGCGTACAGCAAGCAGCAGCTGCGGTGGGCGACCGGCGGGTTCGAGATCCTCCTGACCCACAACCCGCTGAGCCCGCGCCGCAAGCTCACCGCCGACCAGCGCATCCAGTACTTCGTGACCGCGTCGTTCTACCTCACCGGCATCTGCCCGCTCCTTCTGCTGCTCGTGCCGCCGATGGAGATCTACTTCGACCTGCGGCCGATGAACCTGAGCATCACCGCGGGCACGTGGGCGCTGTACTACTTCGGCTTCTACGGCATGCAGATCCTGCTGGCCTGGTTCGTGATGGGCTCGTTCCGCTGGGAGACGCTGACCCTCGCCACGGCATCCTTCCCCATCTACGCGAAGGCCCTCTGGAACGTCATCGTCGGCAAGGACGTCGGATGGCAGGCGACGGGCGCCAAGGGCAAGCGCAGCTCCGCGTTCGGCTTCATCATCCCCCAGCTGCTGTTCTTCGTCTTCCTCCTTCTGACCTCGGTCGTCGCCGTCTGGCGGGACTGGCAGAACGGGACACCCACCATCGCCACGGCGTGGAACGTCACGAACACCGTGATCCTCGCCCTGTTCATCGCCGCGGCAGCCCGCGAGTCGCACCAGAAGGCTCCGCTGCCGCCCGCCCCCGTCGAAAGTGAGACCCCCCTGCGTACCATCATCGCCCGACCCGCTCCGCGTGAGATGGAGGTCGCGAAATGACCTGGTCATCCCGCCTCAAGCTCGTCGTCGGACTCGTCGTCGTCCTCGCGATCGTCGGCGCGTGCACCGTCGTGTTCACCCAGCGACAGAACTCCGCCCGCAGCGCCAGCGCCACGATCACCGCCCAGGAGTACAGCGTCGGCGCCGTGTACGCGGGAACCGTCGTCGACCAAGCGGTCACCGTCGGGGATTCCGTCACGACCGGCCAGCGCCTGTTCACCGTCCGCAGCCCGCAGCTGCTGCGGGACCTCGAGGCCGGAGTCATCCGCCCCACCGATCTGGACCAGGTCGACACGACCGCCGGCACGTACGCCGTCGTCTCCGCGGTCGACGGGGTGGTCGCCTCCGTGGCCGCCCCCGTCGGCGACTTCGTCACGAGCGGCGCGGAGATCGCGCAGGTCGACAAGACCGGCAGCATGGGCGTCACGGCGCAGTTCACCCTCACCGCGCGCGACTACGGCCGCATCGCGAAGGGCAGCGCTGTCGACATCCAGCTTCCGAACGACACGACCGTGGAAGGCACCGTGGATGCGATCGAGGTCGAGACCGTGGACGGCCGCGCAGCCTCCACCATCACGATCGCCTCGCCGAATCTCGTCTCCGAGCAGATCGGCGGCCTGTACCGGCCCGGCACGCCCGTCGTGGCGACGCTGGCTCTGCGCGACGACGGACCGTTCGCGGGAGTCGCCGACTCCTTCCGCGACTTCCTCCGGAGGATGGGCCTGTGACCCGCCGCGCTTCCGCGACCGTCGCGACCCTCGCCACCGTCGCCGCCGCCGCCCTGGTGCTCGCGGGCTGCGCCGCCGAGAGCACCCCTCCCGCGCAGCCGACGCCCGAGGCATCCTCGGCCGTCGCCGGACTGCCCGTCGAGCACGTCGCGACCATCTCGCCGGTCCGCCTCGCCGAGGGCGTCGTGCCCCCGACGAACCGGTGGTACTCGAGTCTCGCCTTCTCGCCGGACCTCCTGCCGATCTACCCGTCACCGCTGGCCGTGGCTCCGCGCGAGGACGGCCTGACGATCCAGGTGCCCCCCGTGGCCGTCGGCGAGAAGAGCATCACGGCGAGCTTCTCCGGCGGGCTGTCCCTCGGGCTCGGGGCGACCTCGCTCGAGGTCGTCCGCACCGATCCGGTCTCGGTCACGGTGGCCTACAGCGCGGGCGATGCGGAGCGCGCCCGCGTCACCCTGGCACAGGGATCGCCCATCGTCGCGATCGCCGCCGCGACGGACCTCGACATCACGCTGAGCGCCGCCCCGACCTCGGTCGGAGACAAGGCGTGGACGGCTGTCGTCGACGGCGTCACCTACCTCCTGCGCGGCGACGCGCAGGTGAGCGGATCGACGGTCTCGGTCGGGTCCGGCAAGACGCTGCAGGTTGCAGGGCTCCCGAAGGGCGCCGATCCGACGGCCTGGGCGTCGGCGATCGGCGATCCCGTCACCGACGTCGCGTCGTCGTACGTGGTCGGAGACAGCGACGTGACGACCCGGCTCGCCTACGAGGGCACCGACCGCACCGTCGTCGTCCCGTTCGCAGGCCGCACGGCCGCCTCCAGCTGCGGCCTCGGCACGTATGACACGCCGTACGGACCGCTTCAGGCCTGCGCGTCGAGCACGCTCGAGTGGACGGTTCCGCGCATCACCGCGCAGACCGCGTACGACTTCGACGGGCTCGACGACACCACCCGGCAGACGATCGCCGCCCAGGCGACGGCCGATCTCGCCGACACCCCGCCCACGCCCGCCGACACCTACTTCGGCGGTAAGGGTCTGGCTCGCATCGCCTCTCTGCTGGAACTGGGCAAGGCGCTCGGCGACACCCAGCTCGTCTCGGCCGCGACCGATCGCCTCGCGACCGAGCTGAAGCCGTGGACCGATCCGTCCGGGTGTACGACCGAGGCCACCCGCTGCTTCGTGTACGACGACGTCCTGCACCTCGTCGTCGGCAAGCAGCCGAGCTTCGGGTCGGAGGAGGGCAACGACCATCACTTCCACTACGGCTACTTCCTGTTCGCCGCCGGGGTCCTCGGCACCGAGCGCCCCGAGCTCGTGGACGGCATGCGTCCGGTGATGGATGCCCTCGCCGCCGATGTGGCGGCCGGCAGCGCCGAGCTCCCCGCGCTCCGCGCGTTCGACCCGTACCGCGGGCACTCGTGGGCCTCGGGACCCGCACCGTTCGCGGACGGCAACAATCAGGAGTCGAGCTCGGAGGCTGTCTCCGCGTGGAACGGGCTGGCGACGTGGGCCGCGGCCGCGGGCGACGACTCCCTCGGGACGGAGGCGGCGTGGCTGCTCTCGAGCGAGGCGGATGCCGCGCGGACGCTCTGGCTCGAGCCGGAGAACCTTCCGGCCGGGTTCACGCACACGATGGTGTCGCTGAACTGGAGCTCGAAGCGCGACTACGCCACGTGGTTCAGCGCGGACCCGTCGGCGATCCTCGGCATCCAGGCCGTCCCCGTCGGACCGGTCTCGCTGCAGTACCTCGGGAAGGACCCGAAGCGCGTGGCGGAGAACGTCGCGGATGCCGGGGACACCGCCTTCACGGGCCCGCTGGGCGACTACGTGCAGGCGTACTCGGCCCTCGCCTCTCCCGACGCGGCGACCGCGGCGGCGACCGCATTCGCCGCGCGCGCGACGTTCGACGACGGCTGGTCGAAGGCCCTCGCCCTCGCCTGGGCGGCCGCCGCCGAGCGCTCGCAGTAGGAGGCCCGGCGGCCGCCCGATCCGGAAAGGTGACGGCGGCCGCCGCCGAGCGCTCGCAGTAGGAGGCGGAGCGCTCGCAGCAGAAAGGCTAAGCGGCCGCCCGATCCGGAAGGTGACGGCGGCCGCTACTGCCGCGCCGCGCGCGCGGCGGCGGGGAGCGCCTCGACGATGCGCCCGATCACGTCCTCGTCGTGGGCCGCGGTGACGAACCACGCCTCGAACGCCGACGGCGGCAGCGAGACCCCGGCATCGAGCATGGCGTGGAAGAACCGGCCGTAGGCGGCGGTGTCCTGCCGCTGCGCGGTCCCGTAGTCGGGGACGCCGCCGGCGACCTCCGCACCGAAGAAGACGCTGAAGAGCGTCCCGGCCCGCTGCACGACGTGCGGGACTCCCGCCTCATCGAGAGCCGCGTCGACGGCGTGCGAGAGGGCGTCGGATGCCGCGGACAGGCGCGCGTACACGGCGTCGTCCGCGAGGCGGAGGGTCGCGAGCCCGGCGGCGACCGCGACCGGGTTCCCGCTGAGGGTGCCGGCCTGGTACACCGGGCCGGTGGGTGCGAGGAGGTCCATGATGTCCGCGCGGCCGCCGACCGCGGCGACCGGCAGCCCCCCGCCGATGACCTTCCCGAACGTGACGAGGTCGGGGACGACCGGCTCCCCCGCCTCGGCGAGCACCTGCGCGTAACCGCCGGCGGCGGCGCGGAAGCCCGTGAGCACCTCGTCGCTGATGAGGAGGGCGCCCTCGGCGCGGCAGAGCTCGGCCAGGAACGTCGTGAACCCGGATGCCGGGGCCACCACGCCCATGTTGGCGGCAGCGGCCTCGGTGATGACGGCGGCGATCCGGCCGGGGTGCGCGGCGAACACGGCCGCCAGCGCGTCGCGGTCGTTGTACGGCACGACGAGCGTCTGCGCGGCGATCGGTGCGGGGACGCCGGCGGAGCCGGGCAGGGCGAAGGTCGCAAGCCCCGAGCCGGCGGCGGCGAGGAGGCCGTCGGAGTGGCCGTGGTAATGCCCCGCGAACTTGACGAGGAGGTCCCGTCCGGTGGCGCCGCGGGCCAGGCGGATCGCCGTCATCGTCGCCTCGGTGCCGGTGGAGACGAGGCGCGCCTTCTCGACCGCCGGGACGCGGCGGGCGATCTCCTGGACCAGCTCCGCCTCGGCGGGCGTCGGCGCGCCGAAGGAGAGCCCGCGGGCCGCGGCCTCCTGCACGGCGGCGACGACCTCGGGATGGGCATGGCCGACGAGCGCCGGCCCCCAGCTCGCGACGAGGTCGATGTAGCGCCGCCCCTCGACATCCGTCACGAAGGCGCCGGATGCCTCGACGAGGAACCGCGGCGTCCCGCCGACCGAGCCGTACGCGCGCACGGGAGAGTCGACGCCGCCCGGGATCACCGTGCGGGCGCGGGCGAACAGCTCGTCGTTGGTGAGGGTAGTCATGCGAGGTCCTTCCCGTCACGGATCCAGCCCGCGACCTCCAGTGCCCAGTAGGTGAGGATCGCCTCGGCGCCTGCGCGGCGGATGCCGAGGAGACTCTCCCCGATCGCGCGCTCGCGGTCGATGACGCCGGCCGCGGCGGCGTGCTCGATCATCGCGTACTCCCCCGACACCTGGTAGGCCCAGACCGGAACGGAGGACACCGCGGCGACCTCGGCGAGGACGTCGAGGTAGGGGCCGGCGGGCTTGACCATGACGATGTCCGCGCCCTCGTCGATGTCGATGAGGGCCTCCTGCACGCCCTCGCGACCGTTCGCCGCGTCGAGCTGGTAGGTGCGGCGGTCGCCGGTGAGTGTCGATTCCACGGCCTCGCGGAAGGGGCCGTAGAACGCGGAGGCGTACTTGGCGGAGTAGGCGAGCAGGACGACGCCGGTGTGTCCGGCGGCATCCAGGGCGGTCCGACACGCGGCGACCTGGCCGTCCATCATGCCGGACAGGCCCAGGATGCCCGCGCCCGCATCCGCGAGCGCGAGCGCCATACGGGCGTAGATCTCGAGCGTCGCATCGTTGTCGACGGACCCGTCGGCGGCGAGCACGCCGCAGTGCCCGTGGTCGGTGAACTCGTCCAGGCACAGGTCGGCCTGCACGGTGAGGCGCCCGGCGGCGGCCCGCGCCGCCTCCGCGACGGCGCGGTTCAGGATGCCGCCGGGGCTCGTGGCTCCCGAGCCGACGGCATCCCGCGTCTCGGGCACGCCGAAGAGCATGATGCCGCCGATGCCGGCCGCGGCGGCCTGCTCGACGAGGTCGGCGACGCCGGCGAGCGGGTGCTGGCTGACCCCGGGCATGCTCGAGATCGGCTGCGGGGCGTCGATCCCCTCCTTGACGAAGACGGGGAGCACGAGGCGGCGCGGCGCGAGGTCGTTCTCGGCGACGAGGCGTCGGAGCGCCGCGTTCTGGCGGAGGCGGCGCGGGCGACGGACGGGGAATGCGGTCATGGGGTGTCCTCCCGGTGGGATCGGGGACGGTGGCTGTGAGACGTCGGAGTGGAGGATACCGCCGCGGCGTCGTCGAGCTCGGCGACGAGCGCGTCGATGCTCTGCGTGCCGGCGGTGTGGGCGACGGCGAACCCGAGACGCTCGGCGTCGCGCGTCGTGCCGGGGCCGATCGAGGCCACCCGCACGCGCTCCGGCAGCGCGCCGACCTGTCGACGCAGCTCGCGGGCGACACTCAGAGAGGTGAGGAGGACGAGGTCCACGGCCCCGGCGCCCCGGTCGGGGGTGCGCAGGCCCGCGACGACGTCCGGCGCGAGGTCGACGCCGATCGTGCGGTACGAGATGCAGACGTCGACGCCGAACCCGCGCAGCTGCAACTCGTCGCTGACGGTCGCCGAGGCGAGGTCGGAGCGCACGACGAGCGACCGCCCCGCCTCCGCCGGCGCGTGCGCGGCGCACCACTGCCGGGCGAGTGCCTTCGCCGAGGACTCCCCCTCGGGGACGAACGTGACAGGGAATCCCGCCTGCTCCACGGCGCGGGCCGTCGCGGGGCCGACCGCGGCGATGCGGGTCTGCGGGGGCACCGCGACGCCGTGCGCCACCAGCTGCTCGACGCTGGCGGCACTCGTGACGAACAGCCATCCGTAGGAGCCGGACGCGAGTGCGGCGAAGGCGCGGTCACGCGCGTCGCCGTCGCGGGGCGGCGCGGAGACGATGAGCGGGGCGATGATCGGCTCGCCGCCGCGGCGCGCGATCGCCTCACCGACACGCGCGCCCCACGCCCCGCCGCGGGGGACGAGCACGCGTGCGCCCCGCAGTCCGCCGGTCATCCGGAGCTCCCCGCGCCGCTGTTGCTCCCCGCGCCGCCCGCGAGGTCGGCGAGGTCGCCCGCTCCGGCGTCGAGCAACTGCTGCGCGACCGCCTCGGCGGCATCCGTCCGGCCGGTCGCAGCCGCGACCGAGGACCCTGCGAACGAGCGCTCCACGCGCACCGCGCGCGCCCCGTCGAGCGCGTACACCTCGGCGACGAGCGTCACCTCGGCCGTGCGGGTGGACGCATCGATCCGAGCGGTGATGCCCACCGGTGCGGCGCATCCGGCCTCCAGGCGGCGGAGCACCGCGCGCTCGAGGAGGGCGGTGGTCTCGGCCGCCGCGTCGGAGAGGCGCGCGACGAGACCGGCGACCTCGTCGCCCGTCCGGACCTCCACCGCCAGCGCACCCTGCCCCGCCGAGGCGGGCCACAGATCGGACTCGAAGACGTCGGAGATCCGGGCGGTGCGACCGATGCGGACGAGCCCGGCCTCCGCAAGGACGATCGCGTCGTACTCCCCCTCATCGACCTTGCGAAGCCGCGTGTCGACGTTGCCCCGGATGCCGCGGACCTCGAGGTCGGGACGCGCGCGCAGCAGCTGGGCCACCCGCCGGGGCGAGCCGGAGCCGACGACCGCGCCGTGAGGGAGCCCGGCGAGCGTCTCGCCGCCGCGGCTGCAGAGCACGTCGCGGGCGGGCGCGCGCGGCGGGACGGCGCCGATCCGCAGGCCTGCGACATCCGCCGTGGGCAGGTCCTTCATCGAGTGGACGACGAGATCGCACTCGCCGCGCAGCAGCGCATCGCGGAGCGCCGCGACGAACACGCCCGTTCCGCCGAGCTGGGCGAGCGGCCCGCTCAGGACATCACCGTCGGTCGTGATGCGGACGAGCTCGACCTCACGCCCGGTCGCGGCGCGAAGGGCGTCGGCGACGAGGCCCGACTGGGTCGTCGCGAGGAGACTCGCCCGCGTGCCGAGCCGGAGCGGCGCCTCCGTCACCGGCCGGCTCCCGCCAGCGCCGGCTGGAAGCCGAGACGCTTGTTCTCGCAGCAGCCGGGACGGCAGACGTCGTACCAGGGGCCGAGAGCCGTCTCGTGGGGCCGCTCCGCGGCATCCGCACCGTCCATCCGCTCGACGATGAGGTCGACGAGGCCCGCGACGTACGCGGGGTGGGTGCCGGGGGTCGGTGTCCGGACGGCGGTGATGCCGTGCGCGGCGGCGGTCTCCATCGCCTCGGTGTCGAGGTCCCAGAGCACCTCCATGTGGTCGCTCACGAAGCCGAGCGGCACGATCACGACCGCGCGGCGCCCCGCGGCGGGGAGCTCCGCGATGACGTCGTTGATGTCGGGCTCGAGCCACGGCACCTGCGGCGGGCCGGACCGGCTCTGGAAGACGAGCTGCCAGGGCGATGCGGCGCCCAGCCGCTCGAGGATCGCCTCGGCGACCGCGACGTGCTGCGCGACGTACGCGCCACCCGGCCCGAAGCCGGCCTCGACGGGGCCGGAGCGGTCCGCGTCGGCGTACGGGATCGAGTGGGTCGAGAAGAGGATCTCGATCTCCTCGTCCGCGAAGCCGTCCGCGCGCAGGCGCGCGAGGGCGTCCCCGAGTCCCTCCGCGAACGGGGCGACGAACCCGGGGTGATCGAAGAACTGGCGCACCTTGTCGATCTCGACGCGGCCGCCCAGGCCGGTCGCCTCGACGGCGTCGGCGAGGTCCTCGCGGTACTGGCGGCAGGACGAGTACGACGAGTAGGCGCTCGTGGCGAGCGCGAGCAGGCGCGTGCGTCCGTCCGCGACCGCTGCGGTGAGCGCGTCGGTGACGTAGGGCATCCAGTTGCGGTTGCCCCAGTAGACGGGGAGGGCGAGGCCGCGCGCGGCGAGCTCGGCATCCAGGGCCGCCTTCAGCTCACGATTGTGCTCGTTGATCGGCGAGACCCCGCCGAAGTGGCGGTAGTGGTGCGCGACTTCTTCGAGACGCTCGTCGGGGATGCCCCGGCCGGCCGTGACGTTCCGGAGGAACGGGATGACGTCGTCCTGTCCCTCGGGCCCGCCGAAGCCGAGGAGGAGCACGCCGTCGTACGCCGTCGGGGCGCTCACGTGGGGCGCGCCGCTCGCGGCGGCCGCGGTGGCGGCCGGGACGACGCAGGGTGCGCCGTCCAGGGCCGACGTGCACGGGGGGACGGAGGTGGCGCGCGGCGGCTTCGGGCGGAAAGACTCGGCGCGGAACGCGTCCGCCGCATCCGTGCCGATATTCGCGGCGGCCATCAGCTCAGCACCTCCGAGAGCTCCGCGATCTGGAGGCGTCGTCCGGTGTAGAACGGCACCTCCTCGCGCACGTGACGCCGCGCGTCCGTCGCGCGGAGGTCGCGCATCATGTCGACGAGGTGGATCGGATCGTCGCTCTCGAGCGGGAGCAGCCACTCGTAGTCGCTGAGACCGAACGTCGAGACCGTGTTGGCGACGACGTCGCGGAAGGCGGCGCCCTTGCGGCCGTGCTCGGCGAGCATCCCGGAGCGCTCGTCCTCGGGGAGCAGATACCACTCGTAGCTGCGCACGAAGGGGTACAGGCACAGCCAGCCGCGTGCGTGCTCGCCCCGCAGGTAGCCGGGGATATGACGCTTGTTGAACTCCGCCTCGCGGTGCACGCCCATCGCGCTCCACACGTTCTCGAAGCCCGCGAGGGCCGATGTGCGCCGCAGAGCGCGCAGCGCGCGCTGCAGGGACGCCGGGTCCTCCGCCGCCTCCGGATCGTCGGTGGTCGACGTGTGCAGCCACACCATGAGGTCGGCCTCTGCGCGCATGCCCGTGACGTCGTACAGTCCGCGGAGGGTCACCCCGTCCGCTTCGAGCACGGCGGCGACGGCCTCGAGCTCGGCGAGCGCCGCGGCGTCGGGCGCGACGCCGCGCGGCCGGGGACCGGCGAGGACGGCGAACAGGGTGTAGCCGAGCGGGGTGGATTCGGTCATGCGTGGCTCCTCGTGGGTGCGGCGGATGCGTGGGAGGCGTGCGGTGCGGAGGCGGCGAGATCGGCGTCGAGCCGGACGGCGAGGTCGCGCGCGTGCGGGATGACGGAGGCGAGCCCTGTGCCCGCGACGGCGGCGCCGGCGCGGTGGATGCCACGGCCCTGTTCGCGCTCGACCGCCGCCGAATCGGGGGCGGCCGCCGTCACGGCATCCGGCCAGTCCTGCACGACGACGTCGACGACATGGGCGGCGGTCACAGGGATGCCGGTCAGGAGGGCGACCTCGCGCGCGATCGCGGCGGGCGTCTGAAGGACGCCGGGCACCGCGCGGCGGGCGGAGAGCCGCACGAGGTGACGGGAAGGCGTGGCGGAGGCATCCGGGCGTGCGTCGACGGCGACGCGCGCCCACTCCCACTTCGCGGTGATCTGGGTCAGCGCCTTCGCCTCCGACGCGACGGCGGCGTCCACGATGGCGCCCGACCCGATCGGGGCGGCCGACAGGCCCGGGTGGTCGATCGCGGCGGTGGCGACGCGGACGGCGGCCGGCGCGGCGGCGGCGGTGGCCGGCGCGGCGGGCATGCGGGG
>NZ_JAFLHG010000002.1 GCF_018717645.1 Microbacterium flavum | reverse complement strand
GCCCCCGCGCCCGCAGCGGCAGCACCCGCACCCGCCGCGGCAGCACCCGCGCCCGCCGCGGCCCCCGCACCCGCCGCTTCGTCCGGCGATGACACGACGACGTACGTGACGCCGCTCGTGCGCCGCCTCGCCCAGCAGCAGGGCGTCGACCTCGCCTCGGTCACGGGCACGGGCGTCGGTGGGCGCATCCGCAAGGAGGACGTCCTCCAGGCCGCGGAGGCCGCGAAGGCTCCCGCAGCCGCCGCGCCGTCCGCCGCCGCGCCGCCCGCACCCGCGCTCGAGGTCTCCGAGCTGCGCGGCACCACCGTGCCGATGTCGCGCCTACGCAAAGTGCTCGCTGAGCGCGCGGTGGCATCCATGCAGCAGACCGCTCAGCTCACCACCGTCGTCAAGGTGGATGTCACGAAGGTCGCCGCATACCGGAGCGCCGTCCAGAAGGACTTCGTGGCGGCGACCGGCGGCAAGCTGTCGTTCCTGCCCTTCTTCGTCCTCGCCGCTGCGGAAGCCCTGCAGGCCTTCCCGGTCATCAACGCGACGGTGAACGGCACCGACATCGTCTACCCCGCGACGGAGAACATCTCGATCGCGGTGGACACCGAGCGTGGCCTGCTCACGCCCGTGCTGCGCGATGCGGGCGCCAAGACGCTCGCCGGGATCTCCTCGGAGATCGCCGACCTCGCGGCCCGCACGCGTGACAACAAGCTCAAGCCCGATGAGCTCGCCGGCGGCACCTTCACGGTCACGAACACCGGATCGCGCGGTGCGCTGTTCGACACGCCCGTCGTGTTCCTCCCGCAGTCCGCGATCCTCGGGACGGGTGCCGTCGTCAAGGAGCCCGGCGTCGTGTCGATCGACGGCGTGGACGCCATCGGCGTCCGCTCCTACGTGTACCTCGCCCTCTCGTACGACCACCGCATCGTCGACGGCGCGGACGCGGCGCGGTTCCTCGGTGCGGTCAAGGCCCGCCTCGAGGCGGCCGATTTCGGCCCGAAGGTCGGCATCTGATTCCACAGGCCCGATGATCATGGCTGATCCGCGACGTCGTACACGTCGCGGATCAGCCATTTTCCGTCGGACGTGACGAGCACGAGGATCTGTGGCGGCCGTCCGGACTCCTCGATCCGAAGCACCGCGACCCCGCCGTACTCGTCGAGGAGAGTCGCGGTGGCCGCGGCGGTCCCCGACGAGACGACCCCGTTCGGCACCTCGGCGCCCGCGCGCTCCAGGATGCCGTCGCAGTTCGCGGCCGCCGGATCGCCGTCCGCCACGCATCCCCGGAGCGCGGATACGGTGGCCAGCGCAGTCCGCTCGAGCTCGTTCGCCGCTGTCGGCGGCCCCGATCGCGCTTCGCCGGCCTCCGATGTGGGCGGCGGCGGCGTCGGAGAATCCCCCCCGCGCGACGCTCCCGGGGTCGTCGGACCCACGGCTGTCGTGGCCGACGACGTCGGCGCGGGACCGTTCGCGTCCGCCGCCGGCGGCGCGTCCGGCCAGAGGAGGCCGCCGACCATGACCGTGGCCCCGACGGCCGCGGCGACGATGAGCGGCGCCCGACGACGGCGGGGCCGACCCCCCGGGGCATCCGCCCGCTCCGGAACGCTCTCGGCGCGCACGCTCCGCCGCGCTGCGCCCGCGGTCGGACGGGATGCGCGGCGTGCGCGCCGCTCCCGCACGCCTTCCTTCACCGCGGCAGGGAGGGCGGTCAGCGATCGCACCGCCTCACCCACGCGCGCTGCCCACGAGGCGTCGGTGAAACGTGCCAGCAAGGACTCCGCCTCGGAGGGCGTCGCTTCGCGGGCGGGTGCACGCAACGAGGCGGCACGGCGAGGTGGGAGCGGCTGCGCGGCGCTGTGCTGAGCGGCGGGCGATGGATCGAGCGGCAGCGGCTCGGCCGCTCCGAAGAGCGCCTCCTCGCATGACTCGACGTCCTCAGGCCGCCACGACGGACGGGACAGCAGGTCGACGGTCGAGCTCAGGGCCTCGGTGAGCACGGGACCGACGCCCTCTCCCAGGAGCTCCAGGACGTCGAGCGCGGCGCCGAGCCACGGCGCGCCGTCGTGCGCCGCGAGCACCGGACGACCCGCGGCGTCCACCCACCAGCTCCCCTCGACGATGCCGTGGGCGCGTGCCTCCGCGGCCGCGCGCAGCATGCTGACGGCCACGGTCACGACGACCCCCGGAGGATGGCTTCCCCCCACGGCGCTCGCGAGTCGCGCCGGGCAGTGCGGCAGGATCGCCGCGTGGCCGTCGGTCGTCCGCGCGAGGTCGAGCGGCGTGAGCATGTGCCCGTCCGGAAGACAGCGCCACACCACCTCCGGCACCCGCTCCCACGCCACCCACACCGCCGGCGGAGGGCCCGCGTGCAGCCGTCCGCCGTAGGGCGCCTCCTCCTCCGTGAGGGATCTCAGCGCCCTCGGTGGATCGAGGAGCGACGGTGCGGACGGCGGCGGCATCCGGCCAGTGTGTCCCATGCCGCCGCGCCGGAGCGCGGACATCGAGCGAGCTGTGGACAGATCCCCGGGCAGCCCGTCTGGGGAGGAGTCGATGGCCGTTCGACGTGCCCCGTCGCGCGCTAGGCTGGATCCCATGGCCACCCGCAGTCCCGCTCCTGAGAAGCGCCCCGGATTCTTCGCGCAGCTCCGCTCGCTCTTCACCTTCACCAAGGCGGAGTTCGGATGGCTGCCGTGGGCGCTCATCGCCATCGTCGTCGTCGGAATCGCGCTCGGCGTGCTCGTCGGATTCCTCATTCCGCCGGTCGCCGTCTGGAGCGTCATCCTGTGGGGCCTCACCGGCCTCATGCTGGGCGTCCTGGGGGCGATGATCCTCCTCACCCGCCTGTCCACGCGCGCGATGTTCAAGAAGCTCGACGGCATGCCCGGAGCATCCGGCCACGTGCTGTCGACGTCGCTCGGACGCAGCTGGGTCGCCTCCGACATGCCGGTGGGCGTGAACCCGAAGTCGCAGGATGCCGTCTACCGCGTCATCGGCCGCGGCGGGGTCGTCCTCGTCGCGGAGGGCGCGCGCGGGCGTCTCACCCGTCTCGTCAACGACGAGAAGATGAAGGTGCAGCGCGTGGCATCCGGTGTTCCCATCACCATCCTGTACGTGGGCCATGGCGAGGACGACGTCGAGATCGCCAAGCTCGCGAAGACGATCAAGTCACTGTCGAAGAAGGTCGATCGCACGACCATGGCGGCCGTCGTGAAGCGTGTCGACTCGGTGTCGCAGTCGGTGACGTCGCTGCCGATCCCCAAGGGCATCGACCCGATGCGCGCCCGCGCCCCGCGTCCGCGCTGACTTCAGGCGCGCAGGAGGACGGTGCCGGCGGCTTTGTCGTGGAGCCCCCGCTGATCTGGATCCCAGATGGCGGCGGGGATCACGAGGCACAGCAGCGCCGTCCGCACGATCGGGCGCCACAGACCCACCCAGCCCCCGTGCACGAGCTGGAGCCGCATGCCCAGAAGTCGATGCCCGGGGCTGCCGCCCAGCGTCGGCAGGAACACGATCTGGACGATCGCGAACACCGCGAGCGTCGCAAGCGAGTCGTACGCGAAGAATGCGACCGAGACGAGCACCGCACAGGCCCAGTCCACAGCCAGCGCGCCGATGCGGCGACCGGGCCGCGCGATGCTCCCGGGTCCGGTCTCCGGAAGACCGAGACGCTCGCCGGGGTAGGTGTGCTCACTCGCGGCATCCGTCACCTCCTCAGCCTACCGAGGGTGTCGTAACATCCCCGAAACACGGGGGATACTGGGGAGCAACCCTCCCCCGATAACGTCGGAGCGAGCCTGGCCCCGTCAGGCGCGTTCCACACCCGATCTTGGAGACTCCATGTTCAAAGATTCATCCGAGGTGCTCAAGTTCATCAAGGACGAGGACGTCAAGTTCCTCGACATCCGGTTCACGGATCTTCCTGGTGTGCAGCAGCACTTCAACATCCCCGCCTCGACGGTCGACGAGGAGTTCTTCACGGTCGGCCAGCTCTTCGACGGATCGTCGATCCGCGGCTTCGCCAACATCCACGAGTCCGACATGCAGCTGATCCCGGACGTCTCCACGGCGTACATCGACCAGTTCCGCGAGGCGAAGACGCTCATCATGATCTTCGACATCTACAACCCGCGCAACGGCGAGATCTACCACAAGGACCCGCGCCAGGTCGCCAAGAAGGCCGAGAAGTACCTCGCCTCCACCGGCATCGCCGACACCGCGTTCTTCGCGCCCGAGGCCGAGTTCTACATCTTCGACGACGTGCGCTACGAAGTGACCCAGAACTCCAGCTTCTACTCGGTGGACTCCGAGGAGGGCGCCTGGAACACCGGGCGGGCAGAAGAAGGCGGCAACCTCGCCAACAAGACTCCCTACAAGGGCGGATACTTCCCCGTCTCCCCCGTCGACAAGACGGCGGACCTGCGCGATGACATCACGCTGAAGCTCATCGAGGCCGGATTCGTCCTCGAGCGCTCCCACCACGAGGTCGGCACCGGCGGTCAGCAGGAGATCAACTACCGCTTCGACACGATGGTGCACTCGGCCGACGACATCCTGAAGTTCAAGTACATCGTCAAGAACACGTCGGAGCAGTGGGGCAAGGTCGCGACCTTCATGCCCAAGCCGCTCTTCGGCGACAACGGTTCCGGCATGCACACGCACCAGTCCCTGTGGCTGGACGGCAAGCCCCTCTTCTACGACGAGAAGGGCTACGGCGGACTCTCCGACACGGCGCGCTGGTACATCGGCGGCCTCCTCGCGCACGCTCCGGCGGTGCTCGCGTTCACGAACCCGACGATCAACTCGTACAAGCGACTGGTCAAGGGCTACGAGGCGCCGGTCAACCTGGTCTACTCGGCCGGCAACCGCTCCGCGGCGATCCGCATCCCGATCACGGGCTCCAACCCGAAGGCGAAGCGCATCGAGTTCCGCGCTCCGGATGCATCGGGCAACCCCTACCTCGCGTTCGCCGCGCAGCTGATGGCGGGCCTGGACGGCATCAAGAACCGCATCGAGCCGCACGAGCCGGTCGACAAGGACCTCTACGAGCTGCCGCCCGAGGAGGCCAAGAACATCCCGCAGGTGCCGAACTCGCTGCTGGACTCGCTCGAGGCGCTGCGCGCCGACCAGGACTTCCTGATCGCCGGCGGCGTCTTCACGCCGGAGCTCATCGAGACCTGGATCGAGTACAAGATCGAGAACGAGATCAAGCCGATCGCGGCGCGTCCGCACCCCTTCGAGTACGAGCTGTACTTCGGGGTCTGAGACTCGCAGCGACGTGCCCGGTGTCCTCACGGATACCGGGCACGTCCTCGTTGCACGGCCCGGCGGGCGAAGACGACCGCGGCATGCGCCGCCGCATCCGCGTCAGCCGACGACGTAGACCGACACGCGACCGTCCTCCAGGACGAACCGGATGCCGCGTCCGACCCCGAATCTCTCCTGGAGCGCAGCCGGAGACGCCGCGTTGACCACGAACTGGGCGGATGCGGGGAACTCCTTGGCGCGGCATCCGCTGGACACCGTCCCCTCGATGGTGCCCGCCGCGGGGTCGTAATCGCCGGTCGCCACCACGACGAGGCACGGCACCCCGTCGTCGGCTCCCAGGCCTGCCGTCGTCGAGATGGCCGTCATGCCTTCGAACGGCGTGAACCCGCGGGTGTCTCCGCCGAGGAAGGCGGCTCCCGCAACGAACCCGGGGTCGACGTCGAGCACCGCGATCCGGTGCGCACCACGCGGGACGCCGCCCTGCTCCGGACTCGGGAGGCCCGTCACCGCGAGGGTCGCGCCGACCGCGAGGCCCGCGGTCAGCGCGATCGAGAACAGCCAGAGCAGACCGCTGCGGCGGCGGCGCCTCGGACCACCCGCCGCGACCGGCGGACCGATCGGGGGAACGGCCCGGTCGAGGGCCGTCGGCGCCGGCGCCGCCACGATTCCGGCACCGTCTGCGGGGCCGGGAGGAGTCTCCGCGGCGCCATCGGGAGTGGCGTCCGCGAGGGCGGACTGCTGCATCCGACGCTCGAGGTGCTCGAGGCGCCGCAGAGCGACGGGATCGCTCCGGATGTCGGCGGAAGCCCCGTACGCGCGGGCGCGCAGGGACAGCAGCTCCGCGCGCCGCTCGGCATCGAGAGGCTCACCCATAGAAGAGCTTCTCGAAGTCGCGGCGGGACCGTCGTGCGGTTCGCAGCCACTCCTCCTCGACGATGGTCGCCGATCGCGGGGGGTACTCCAGCAGTCTGCCGATGCCGTCGAGTTTCCCCCGGTCGGTCGGGAGGACGTCGCTGGTCTGCCCGGACAGGAGCGTGTTGGCCGATCGCAGTCGGCTGGCGAGGTGCCAGGATGCCGCGAGCCGCTCGGCCGCAGCAGCCGGCACCAATCCCGCGTCCCGCGCCGCGTCGAGGGCGCCCAGGGTCGACGTCGTCCGGAGCTCCGGCATCTCGTGCGCGTGCTGATGCTGCAGCACCTGGACGAGCCATTCGACGTCGCTGAGGCCGCCCGGTCCGAGCTTCAGATGACGGCGGCGGTCGACCCCCTGCGGCAGTCGCTCGTTCTCGACGCGGGCCTTGATCCGCTTGATCTCCCGGACGTCTTGGAGTGCCACCCGGTCGGGGTAGCGGACCTCGTCCGCGAGGGCGAGGAAACGCCGGATCAGCTTGACGCTCCCCGCCACCCCCCGCGCCCGCAGCAGCGCCTGCGCCTCCCAGGACAGCGACCAGCGCCGGTAGTACTCCCCGTACGACTCGATCGAGCGGACGAGAGGGCCGTTCCGTCCCTCGGGGCGCAGATCCGCGTCCAGGTCGAACGGCACGCGGTTGTCCTCCGAGTACTGGCGCAGACCCGTGACGAGCTGGCGGGCGAGATCGTTCGCACGCTGCGGGTCGAGACCGTTCGCGTCGTACACGTAAAGCACGTCCGCGTCGGAGCCGAAGCCCAGTTCGCCGCCGCCGAAGCGGCCCATGCCGATGACGGAGAAATCGAGCGCGGCATCCTCGGCGGGCACGACCTCACGCCGGACGGCACGCAGCGTCGCCTGGATGGTGACATCGCTGACGGTGGTGAGCCCCTGCGCGAGCTCCTCGATCGTGAGGGTGCCCAGAACCGCACCGAACGCGAGGCGCAGCAGTTCGCGCCGGCGGAGGGCCCGGATCGCCTCCATCGCCTCGCGGATGGTCTCGTGCCGCGTCTGGATCGCGCGGGCCTCCTGCTGCAGGGCGAGACCGCTGCGTGGCCGAAGCTGCTCCTCGGCATCCAGCCACGCGACGGACTCGGGGATCCATTCCATGAGCTCGCCGATGTAGCGCGAACCGGAGAGCACATGCGTCAGCCGCTCGGCCGCGCCCGATGAGTCGCGCAGCATCCGCTGGAACCACGGGGTGTCGCCGAGACGCTCGCTGACCCGACGGAAGGCCAGGAGACCGTAATCGGGGTCGACCCCGTCCGCGAACCACCGGATCATGATCGGCATGAGATGACGCTGGATCGTCGCCTTCCGGCTGAGTCCGCCGGTGAGCGCGGCGATGTGACGGAGCGCCCCCGCAGGATCGCGGAACCCGATGGCGGCGAGGCGATCGTGCGCCTGGGCGGTCGAGAGCTGCTGCTCCTCTGCGGGCAGGGCGGCGACGGCGGAGAGCAGCGGACGGTAGAACACCCGCACGTGGATCTCGCGCACTTCGCGCTTGATGCCCTCCCAGACGCCCCACACCCCCGCGCCGTCCGACGCGAGCCGCGACGCCCGGGCGAGGACGCGCAGGCCGTCGGGCGTCCTCGGCATGAGGTGGGTGCGGCGGAGGTCGCGCAGCTGCACGCGGTGCTCGAGCACGCGCAGGATGCGGTAGTCGCGCGCGAACGCGGCGGCATCCGCCCGGCCGATGTAGCCCTGAGCGACGAGCGCTTCGAGGGCGTCGAGAGTGCCCCGCTGACGGATCCGATCATCGGACAGACCGTGGACCAGCTGCAGGAGCTGCACCGTGAACTCGATGTCGCGGATGCCGCCGGGGCCGAGCTTGAGCTGATAGGCGACCTCGTCAGCGGGGATGAACTCGGTCACGCGTTCGCGCATGCGCTGCACGCTGTCGACGAAATTCTCCCGCGCGGCGCTCGTCCACACCTTCGGCTGGACGGCATCGACGTATGCCTCGCCGAGCATGCGATCGCCCGCAAGGGGACGCGCCTTGAGCAGCGCCTGGAACTCCCAGCTCTTGGCCCATCTGTCGTAATAGGACAGGTGTGATTCGAGGCTGCGCACGAGTGCACCCTGCTTGCCCTCCGGGCGGAGGTTCGCGTCGACCTCCCAGAGCGGGGGCTCGATCTCCACGCCGGAGATCCCACGCATCGTCTGCACCGCGAGGCGGGTGGCGATGTCGATGACGCGGCTCTCCCCCACCTGCTCGTTGAGCTCATCCGTGCCGCCACCGACGAAGATCACGTCGACGTCGCTGACGTAATTCAGCTCGCGCGCTCCGGTCTTCCCCATGCCGATGACGGCCAGCCGTGTCGCGGCGACCTGCTCCCGCGTGAACAGTCCAGGACCACCGCCACCGGAGATCCGGGTCCGTGCGACGCACAGAGAGGCGTCGAGGGCCGCACCGGCTGCGTCGGCAAGAGCGGCGGCGACGCCGGGGAGGACGGCCACGGGGTCGGACGATCCCAGATCGTACGCGGCGATGCGTGCGAGAAGGCGGCGGTATCGGACGCGCAGAGCCACCCACACGCTCTCATCTCCGGCGCGCGCGAAACCCTCGGCATCCGCGCCCACCGCCTCGAGCAGTTCGGCGACGAGCTCGTCCTCGGTCGGCAGGACGGCCGGCTCCTCGACGTGAGCGAGCTCCTCGGGATGCCGGAGGAAGAAGTCGCCGAAACCGGTCGACGCCCCCACCAGCCGCCAGAGCACAGGTCCGACGCGCCGCAACGCCGCGGCCACCGCGGGCGCGTCGCGTCGCGCGACGCGGGCGAACGCGTCCAGGGCCTCGTCCGGGTCCGCCGCGCCTCCCGCGCCTCGCAGGATGTCGGTACGATCCATTCCCAGGGCGTCCGAGAGTTCGGTCAGGACCTCGAGGGCATCCCCGATCTCACCGAACCCGTCCCGCGCCAGCACGGTCCGGACGGACGTGCGCTCGCCTGCGGACATGGCGCTTAGAGCATCTCCAGGTTGCTCTTGAGTTCGAACGGCGTCACCTGGGCGCGGTACTCCTGCCACTCGCGACGCTTGTTCAGCAGCACGTAGTTGAAGACCTGCTCGCCGAGCGTCTCGGCGACGAGTTCGGACTCCTCCATGTACTCGAGCGCGTGATCGAGGCTCGCGGGAAGCTGAGCGTAGCCGAGCGCGCGACGCTCGGAGTCCGTCAGCGACCAGACGTTGTCCTCTGCCTCCGGCGGGAGCTCGTAGCCCTCCTCGATCCCCTTCAGTCCCGCGGCGAGCATGAGCGCGAAGGAGAGATAGGGGTTGGCCGCCGAGTCGAGCGCGCGGTACTCGACCCGCGTCGACTGCCCCTTGTTCGGCTTGTACATCGGCACCCGGACGAGCGCGGAGCGGTTGTTGTGCCCCCAGCAGATGAAGCTGGGCGCCTCGTCGCCGCCCCACAGGCGCTTGTAGGAGTTGACGAACTGGTTCGTCACCGCGGAAATCTCGTTGGCGTGCGTGAGCAGCCCGGCGATGAACTGGCGCCCCACCTTGGAGAGCTGGTACTGCGCGCCCTCCTCGTAGAAGGCGTTCTGATCGCCCTCGAACAGCGACATATGCGTGTGCATCCCGCTGCCGGGCTTGCCGGAGAGCGGCTTGGGCATGAACGTGGCGTACACGCCCTGCTCGATCGCCACTTCCTTGACGACCGTCCGGAAGGTCATGATGTTGTCCGCGGTCGCGAGCGCGTCGGCGTACCGCAGGTCGATCTCGTTCTGGCCCGGTCCGCCCTCATGGTGGCTGTACTCGACCGAGATTCCGAGGTCCTCGAGCATCCGGACGCTCCGACGGCGGAAGTCGTGCGCGGTTCCACCGGGCACATTGTCGAAGTACCCGGCGGAGTCGACCGGCTCGGGGCCTTCCGGTCCGAACGAGGACGACTTGAGCAGGTAGAACTCGATCTCGGGGTGCGTGTAGAACGTGAAGCCGGCATCCGCGGCCTTCGCGAGCG
Source organism: Microbacterium flavum (assembly GCF_018717645.1). Lineage (GTDB taxonomy): Bacteria > Actinomycetota > Actinomycetes > Actinomycetales > Microbacteriaceae > Microbacterium > Microbacterium flavum. Next base: position 345,314 of record NZ_JAFLHG010000002.1, on the reverse strand, counting down.
TGCGCTTGAGGACGTGACGCGGGTCCGCGACGGCCGGCTGCCCATCGGGCGTCGTGATGTCGCAGAACATCCGCGCCGTGGGGTCGATCTCGCCACGCCAGGGCAGCGTCTGGAACGTCGTCGGATCCGGGTGGGCGAGAAGGTCGGACTCGTAGGAGCGGGTCAGTCCCTCGATGGCGGAGCCGTCGAAGCCGAGCCCCTCGGTGAACGCGCCCTCGACCTCGGCCGGGGCGATCGCGACCGATTTGAGGGTCCCGATGACATCGGTGAACCAGAGTCGGACGAACTTGACGCCCCGCTCCTCGATCGTGCGCAGTACGAAGTCCCGCTGCTTGTCCATCGCGTCCTCTCGCTGCGGTGTCGCAGATCGTCAGGCCCCGTCGTCGGGGATCGCCTCGCACGCCAGACTATCGGCCTGGCGCGCACTGCGCGCCCACCGTCCGCGGCTCGGATCGGTGCGCGCCGCGGCGGCTCAGCTGTCCTCGGCGGCGTCCTCCTCCGCCCACGCCCGAGAGCGCTCGGCGAGGAGCTGCGGCGCGTGCGCCGCCTCCTCCTCCGTGTCGAACGGACCGGCGCGGTCGATGGCCGGGGACTCGAATCCCCGCTCGACCTTCCCCGTCGTGAGGTTGTACCAGTACTTGTCCTCGCCTGTCGACATGAGGGCTCCTTCCGTGGGCGTGCTCTGATCCTAACGAGGCGGCGAGGCGCCGCCGGTAGGCTGGAGACATGACGACGAAGACGACCCGCGCGGTCGGAGTGGACATCGGCGGCACCGGCATCAAAGGCGCGCTGGTCGACCTCGCGCACGGCGATCTGCTGAGCGACCGGGTCAAGGTCGCGACTCCCCCCGGCGCGCAGCCGGACGACGTGCTCGCGGCGGTGCGCGTCGTCCTGGAGCGGCTCGGCGTCACCGACGCCGACGTCCCGCTCGGCGTCGCCTTCCCCGCGATCGTCCGGCGCGGTCGGACCATGTCGGCGGCCAACGTGTCGGAGAAGTGGATCGGATTCGAGGCCGAGAAGTTCTTCGAGGACGGGCTGGGACGCGAGATCCACTTCGCCAACGACGCGGATGTCGCCGGCGTCGCCGAGCGCCGTTACGGGGCCGCGCGCGGCGTCGACGGACTCGTGATCCTCACGACCCTCGGGACGGGCATCGGCACGGCCATGCTGTACGACGGCGTCCTCATCCCGAACTCCGAGCTCGGGCATCTCCAGCGCGCCGGAAAGAAGAAGGACTTCGAAGCCGTCGCCGCCTACTCCGCGATGGAGCGCGACCAGCTGACGTTCGCGGAGTGGGCGAAGCGGCTCCAGGCGTACTACGAGCACCTGCAGTTCCTCTTCAGCCCCGACCTGTTCGTCGTCGGCGGCGGCGTGTCCAAGCATGCGGACCAGTTCCTCCCGCTCCTGCGCCTGGACACACCCATCGTGCCCGCCGTCCATCGCAACAACGCGGGGATCATCGGCGCGGCGGCGCTCGCGGTGGCCGGCGAGATCGACACCGAGCTGCTGCCCGAGGCGACTCCCCTCGTCGAGCACGCCACCCGCTGAGGCGCGCCTGCCGCGGGTGGCCCGCGGCTCGTGCTGAGAGGGGCGAATGGGCCGGCCTGTACGCCGGGTTCTGTCCGGGAGCATGCGCTCCGTGGACGGTCATCTCTCTCGGCGACACGTTGCCGTGCCGCTCCAGCGGTCTACCCGGGGACTCGGCGGGCCGCGTCGGCATCCCCTGTCTGACCTTGCTCCGGGCGAGGTTTACCGTGCGGGTCGTGTCACCACGACCCCGGTGGTCTCTTACACCACCCTTTCACCCTTACCCCTTGGTCCTTCGTCCCTCGACAAGCTCGGGAACCGAAGACCGAAGGGCGGTCTGCTCTCTGTGGCACTGTCTCGCGGATCACTCCGGGTGGGTGTTACCCACCGCCCTGCCCTGTGGAGCCCGGACGTTCCTCGGTGCGGGTCTCCCCGCCACGCGACCGTCCAGCCGACCCATTCGCATCACGATTCTAGACGTGTCGTCGCGAGCCGTCTCCGACGCATGGTAGCGTGACCTCACGAGTCGCTGGGGGCAGAGACTCACACTGGGGCTGGGGGGCCCGAATCATGCGTAAGACATTTGTCGTTGTTGGTGTGCTCGCACTTCTCATGGCCGGGGCTCTTCCCGCTGCTGCTGCGGACACCGTTCCGAGTCCGAATGCCACCGACGGGTACGGTCCCGTCACGCCGACCGGGCCCACGCTCGCCGGCTCCACGGCTTCGCCGAGCTGTTCCGCGGATGCCCCGTGGATCGACTACTCCGTGACGCTCACCGATCCGGACGGGCAGGCCACCGGCCACACCGCGCGGCTCGTACTGAGCGACGGATCGTCCAGCTGGACGACCGATCTCGGGACGGTCACCGCCGGAGTGCCGCTCACCGGCAGCGTCCTGTGGCCGGGAGCGTCCATCGGCGCGGACGGTCGCGGAAACGGATGGCCGGGCTGGGAGATGTCCGGTGGCCAGTGGGTGCAGACCGACGGCAACTACGGCTGGACCCGCGGCGACATCACCGCGACCATCGAGGTCAACCCGACGTACGCGGTGGCCCTGAGCTACCCGCCGTCGACGCCCGAGTGCCTCACCGCTCCGGAGGGCTTCGCCGCGGTCGCGGCGCTGTCCGACACCTCGGCGCTTCCCGAGACCGGAGGATCAACCCAGGCCGTCCTTCCGCTCGCCGCGGGTGGAGCCCTTGTCGTCGCGATCGGGTCCGTTTTGCTTCTGCGTCGCCGCCGGCACGAACGGGGCTGAGAGGTGCCGCAGCGCGACGGGGGGTCGCGCCGCAGGCACCGCTGGCTCTGGTGGATCGCCGCGGGTGCTGTCGCACTCGTCGCGGCCGCCGGCATCTGGGTGGGGGTGCGCGGCATCCTCGCCAAGAATCAGCTGGAAGCCCTTCCGCCGCTGGCGACCCAGGCGCAGCAGGCCGCCGCGGCCGGTGATCTCGTCGCACTGCGCGAGGTCACCGGTCGCATCGCCGCGCACGCCGGCGAAGCCGCGAGCCTCACGTCCGATCCGATCTGGCGGGCCACGGAGGTTCTCCCGTGGGTCGGGCCGAACACGGCGGCCGTCCGGCTGACGTCACAGTCGCTTCGGGACGTCGCGACATCGGCGGGGCCGGTCATCGACGCGCTGGACGCGACAGGCGAGGCGTCGACGGATGCCGAAGGGTGGGACCTCGGCCTCATCCAGAACGCGGCGTCACCGCTCGCGGACTTCGCCGGGGCGCTCGGCGCCGCATCGACAGAGCTCTCGGGGATCGATCCGTCGGTCCTCCTCGCACCCCTCCGTGACGGCGTCACCCGGCTGAGTGCGCCGATCACCGAGGCGGCGGGGGCCGCGGCCTCGGCATCGTCCGCGGCGTCCGTCCTCCCGGGGATGCTGGGAGCGGATGGTCCCCGGAGCATCCTGCTGATGGTCCAGAACCCCGCGGAGGTGCGCACGGCGGGCGGTCTCGCCGGATCGTTCGTGCTCCTGAGCGCCGATAATGGACGCGTGCGGATCGCCGGCCAGGCGGACTCGTCGCAGTTCCCACCGCTGCCCGACCCGGCGCCTCTCATGACCCCGAGCTCGATCGAGCTCTACGGCGAGAACGCCGGCACCTACGTGCAGAACATCACGATGACGCCCGACTTCGCCGCGACCGCGCAGTTGGCGCTGCAGTGGTGGGCGTCGGTGTCCGCAGAGCGCCCCGATCTCGTCGTCTCGATCGACCCGACCGTCCTCGGAGCGCTCATCGGGCCGAGCGCCCCGATCACCCTCAGCGACGGAAGCACGCTGACCTCCGACAATCTCGTCGATCGTGTTCTCGTGAATCCCTACCTCACGATGACGGCCGAGGAGCAGACCGCCTTCCAGCGCTCGGTGACGGAGGCCGTCTTCGATCGCGTGCTCACGGGTCGCCCCGACCCTGTCGGCTGGGCGCGCGCACTCGCGGATCCGATCGGCGCGGGACGGGTGTCCCTATGGAGCGCGCGCGAGGACGAGGAGAACCTCCTCGCGGCGAGTCCGCTCGGGGGATTGCGCGCGCGACAGCTCGCGGCCGGACCCGGCGCGGTCTCCGTCGCCCTCAACGATGCGACGACCGGAAAGCTCGACTCGTTCCTCGAGACATCGGTGAGCGCCGGCATCGCCGCGTGCGGGTCCACCGGTCGGGAACTCGTCGTCGAGGTCTCGCTGACGTCGACGGCGACCGACGCCGCGCGCGCGTACCCTCCGCTGATGACCGGATCCCTGGGGGAGGTCATCCCACCGGGCGACATCGCGACGAACGTCGCGGTGGCCGCTCCCCCGGGCTACCTCTCGCAGGGCGTGTTCCTCGACGGGACACCCATGACGTCGCGGTCCGCGGATGATGACGGTCGTGCGACGACGGTGGCGCGGCTGCAGCTCCCGCCCGGGGCCGGCGGGACGCTCGCGTTCCACTTCCTCGCCGCGTCCGGCGCCGCGGAGGCGGAACCGGTGGTCGTCCTCCCGCCGCTCCTGCGCCCGGCGTCCCTGGGCTCCCCGGTGACGCCGACCTGCTCCTGAGCTCTCAGCCTTTGGCGGCGTCCGGCGTGATGCGCAGATCCAGCGGGAAGTCGATGGGGAATCCGCCGAACAGCAGGTGCGTGGCGCGCACCGCGGAGCACCGGATGAGATCGGCGACGACCTCCGCCTGGCCGAGCGGCGCATGGACGATGATCTCGTCGTGCAGGAAGAAGCACAGGTGGGCGCGCCCCGCGAAGGCGGGCCCCGATGCCCGCGCCTTCACCGTCGCGCTCCCCCCGCCGTCCCCGTCGTCGGGCAGCGCCCGCAGCTCGCGTCGAAGGTCTGCGAGCCACGCGAGCGCCCACTCGGCCGCCGTGCCCTGCACGACGAAGTTCCGCGTGAAGCGGCCGCGGTTCGCTGCGGAGCGCCGGGCACGGGCACGATCGCCTTCCGTCGCCTCCGGTGCCCCGGCGGCGTCCTGCACCGTGCGCCAGTCCGGCGAGGGGGCGGGGCTCGAACGACCGAGCCAGGTGGTGACGACGCCGCCGCCCGCCCCGACCCGCGCGGCGTCGTCCACGAGGCCCATCGCGCGCGGGTAGGCGCGACGGAGAGCCGGCACGAGGCGTCCGCTGTCGCCCGTGGTCGCGCCGTACATGGCGCCGAGCATCGCGATCTTCGCCTCCTGCCGGGTGCCGACGACACCTCGCGCGACGATCCCGTCGTACAGATCTGCGCCACGCGCAGCACCGGCAAGTGTCAGATCACCCGACATCGCGGCGAGGACGCGGGGCTCGAGCTGAGCGACATCGGCGACCACGAGCGTCCATCCCTCGTCGGCGCGTACGGCGGGGCGGAGCTGCCGCGGCAGCTGCAGCGCTCCCCCGCCCGATGACGCCCACCGCCCGGTCACCACGCCGCCGGGGACGTAGACCGGCCGGAACCTCCCCTCCGATGCCCACTCATCGAGCCACGCCCAGCCGTTCGCGCTCACGAGCCGGGTGAGCTTCTTGTAACGCAGAAGGGGTTCGATGACGGGGTGGTCGTAGCGGGCGAGCTCCCACCGGCTCGTCGACGAGGCGAGGACACCGACGCGGTGCAGGCTGCGCAGCAGCTTGGGCTGCGAATCGAGGCTCGCCGTCGGATCCCCGAGGGCACGGCGCACCGTCACGGCCAGATCGCGCACCCGCGGCGCGATCTCGCCCGGCGCCGGACGGGCGCCGAGGACCTCCTCGAGGATCGCCTCGTGGACGGCGCGGCTCCAGGGCAGCCCCGCGGCGTGCATCTCGGCGGCCAGCAGCGCCCCCGCCGACTCGGCCGCGAGGAGGAGCGTCAGCCGACCCGGGTTCACCGAAGCGGCCACCGCGGCGATCTGCCGACGAAACTCCGCCAGTGCCGCGTCGACGGCGTGCGGAGCCTCCGATGCCGCCGCCGCAGCATCCGCGACATCCTCCAGGTCGAAGAGCGCGTCGTCCGCGGCGACTCCCGCCTCGCTCGCCGCGGCATCCCAGTCCCGCGCGTCGCGAAGCGCTGCGGCCTCACCGGTCCAGGCGCTCGTGCGGAGGATCGCGTGGCACAGTCGCAGATCGTGGCAGCGCGCGACAGTCGCCCCGGCCTCCAGGATGCCGCGGTACCACCGCGCGGTGTCGCTCCACACCCAGCGGACGGCGTCGGGCGCGGGTGCCTCCGCGACCGCCGCAGGCCAGCTCGCGCGCGGGAGGATGATCCTGCCGAGTTCGACCAGGTCCGCGTCGAGATCGACGATGCAGAGCGCGTCGGCCTGCGTGTCGGCCGCTGTGCCGACGACCCGCCACCGGGTGGCGGTGGTCATGACCGCTGTCGGATCACAGACCGGACTCGTCGGTGCGGACGAGGATCGCGCCGCATTCCGGACAGGTGACGACGTCATCGTCGGCCACCCGACGCAGCGCCTGCAGGTCGGTGCCGGAGAGGACCATGTGACACGCCTCGCACGTGCGGCGGCGGAGTGCCCCGGCCCCCACGCCCCGCGCGGCGAGCCGCTCGTAGAACGCCAGAAGATCTGCGGGCACGCGGGCGGCGAGCGCGCCCCGATCGCGGGAGGCCGACTCCCACGCGGCGGTGGCTGCAGCGACGGCGGCCTTCCCCTCCGCGCTCACGCGCGCGCCTTCGGCGTTGATCTCGGCGATGGCCGCCTCTTGAGCAGCCACGGAGGCGTCGGCCGCTTCGAGCCTCTCCATGATCGTCAGCTCGGCGTCTTCGAGGTCGCTCTTGCGCTTGGCGAGGGAGGCGAGCTCGTGTTCGAGCCCCTGCGCTTCCTTCACGTTGCTCGTGGACGCGAGACGCTCGGTGTCTCGCGCGACGCGCGCGTCGACGACCGCGACATCGGATTCGAGTCGGTCGAGCTCGGCGCGCGCATCGTCCCGGTCGCCGAGGAGACCGGTGAGCACCGCCGACTCCGCCTGACGCGTGCCGAGGAGCTCGGAGACCCGCGCGCTCTGGGTGGGATTGCGTCGTGCCTCATCCGTCGCTCGGATCGTTCCGTCGAGACGGGCGAGGTCGATCAGGAGCAGCTGGTCGGCGGGGCGGGCTTTCACCTCTCCAACCTATCGCGCGTCGCGACGGATAGTCCCTCCCGCGCAGCGGCGCGCGGGCGCTAGCATGTCGTCCCTGACGGCTGGGGCGATCCGGCACGGAAAAGGAGCACGACATGAGCGTGATGCGCACGAAGTCGGTGGAGCGGTCGATCGCCGATACGGAGGAACCGGAGTTCCAACTCAAGAAGTCGCTGTCGGCCCTCGACCTCACGGTCTTCGGCGTCGGAGTCGTCATCGGCGCGGGCATCTTCACCCTCACCGGCCGCGCGGCGCACGAGGTCGCGGGGCCCGCCATCGTCGTGAGCTTCATCGTCGCGGCGATCGCCTGTGCGCTCGCTGCCATGTGCTACGCCGAGTTCGCCTCGACCGTTCCGGTGTCCGGCTCTGCGTACACCTTCTCGTACGCCTCTCTCGGCGAGCTGTTCGCGTGGATCATCGGGTGGGACCTCATCCTCGAGATGTTCCTGGGGGCATCCGTCGTCGCGCAGGGCTGGAGCGCCTACCTCGGCGTGCTCCTGGACCAGCTGGGGGCTCCGATCCCCGCGGTGATCGGCTACGGCGGCACGGTCGACGTGATGGCGATCGTCCTCGTCCTCGTGCTGGGCGCGCTCATGACCTACGGCATCCGCGAGTCGATGCGGGTCAACCTCGTCCTCGTCGGGGTGAAGCTCTTCATCGTCCTGTTCGTCATCGTCGCGGGGATCATGTTCGTCAATCCGGCCAACTACTCCCCCTTCGTGCCGGACGCCGCACCGCGCGAGAGCGCGACCGGGCTCACGCAGCCCCTGCTGCAGTTCCTCTCCGGCGGGGAGCCGATGGCCTTCGGCGTCGGCGGCATCTTCGCCGGTGCCGCCCTGGTGTTCTTCGCCTACATCGGGTTCGACGTCGTGGCCACGACCGCGGAGGAGACGAAGAACCCGCAGCGCGACATGCCGATCGGCATCATCGCCTCGCTCGCCATCTGCACGCTCCTGTACTGCGCCGTGGCCCTCGTCGTCACGGGGATGGTCTCGTACGACGAGCTCGACCCGGCGGCCGCGCTCGCCAACGCGTTCACCTATCACGGGCAGGCCTGGATGGCGACGGTGATCTCGGCCGGCGCGGTGGCGGGCCTCACGACGGTCGTCCTGACCCTCCTCATCGGGGCGACGCGCATCATCTTCGCCATGTCCCGCGACCACCTGCTGCCCGCGGGTCTCGCGAAGGTCCACCCGACCCGCCGCACCCCGTGGATCATCTCGATCATCGTGACGGTCATCGTGGCGCTGGTCGCCGGGCTCACCCCGGTCGGGGTCCTGGAGGAGATGGTGAACATCGGCACCCTCTCCGCCTTCGTGCTGGTGTCTGTCGGCGTCGTCGTGCTCCGTCGCAAGCGGCCGGATCTGAAGCGGGGCTTCCGCGTGCCGTGGAGCCCCGTCCTGCCGATCCTCTCGGCCCTCGTGTGCACCTACCTCATGCTCAACCTGACGGTCGAGACCTGGCTGCGCTTCCTCGTCTGGCTGGTGATCGGGTTCGTCATCTACTTCACCTACTCACACCGCCACTCGCGGCTCGGCAAGGACGGGGACCCGTATCTCAACCCCGCAGAGCCGAAGGTGGTGGGGCGCGACTCGTAGACTGGACGCGTCAGGGCCTTTAGCTCAGCTGGTAGAGCGCCACGTTTACACCGTGGATGTCGTCGGTTCGATCCCGGCAGGGCCCACCCGCTCAGTGTGCGTCGACGCGCACCTCGTCGCCCACGTGGATCGTCCCACCCGCCCCCGCGCCGTCGCCCACCGGCAGGAGGAGGCGGCCGAGAGTGGGCTGGGCCTGTCCGAAGCCGCGGGTGAGTGTGGTGAGCACGGGCGCATCCCGGATGCCGCTGTCGGGATCGGCGTGGGTCGCGAGGCATCGGACGATGACGCCCTGCGGCGCGAACGCGAGGTCGCCGATCCGCACCGTGCCGCTCCATCCATGCTCGGCCCAGGCCTCGATCCCGTCGATGACGATGTTCGAGCGGAAGCGGCGGTCATCGACGGATGCCGGCAGCGCGGCATCCAGCGCGGCCACGCTGGCACGCCCGTGCAGCGAGACGAAGCCGCGCGCGCGGTCCTGGAACCGCGCTGTCACCCCATCGCCCACGAGGACGAGGGGCAGGCGTCCGGCGCGGTCGAGGCGCGCCGCGTCCGACGTCGTGCGGACGAACGCGGTGACCGCATCGACGAGGGCGCTCCGCCCCGCCGCATCCACTCCCGCCTCGACGAGGACCTCGCCCCCCAGACGCACGGACACCCGCCGGACCTCGTCGTCGTAGGAGACGGCGAGCCGCGCGAGCGAGGGGAAGTCCTGCAGCGCCAGGCCCTGCGCCTTCGGCCAGGACTCCAGGCCGTCGCGCACCTCGGGGGTCACGGCGTCGGCGAAGCGGAAGGCGAGCACGCGGTCGCCGCGGACGCGACCGTCGCCCTGCACGACGAGGCTTCGGAGCGCCTCCGGCGTGAACCCTTTGATCGGGTAGCGGAACAGTGCGGCGACGTGGGGCATCACGCCAGTCTGGCATCGCGCGATCCTGCCCCGTCGGCATCCGCCACCCGCGCGATTGTGACTAGGCTGATCCAGGATGCGTTGTCGTCGCGCCACAAAGCCGCACGCGTCCCATCCCGCATCACTGGCACGATCCGCCAGACGAAGAAAGGTCTCCCGTGACTGTCAACGATCAGGATCCGTATTCGCAGGGCCCGCAGGACAGCGACCCCGAAGAGACCGGCGAGTGGGCGGAGTCGCTCCAGCAGCTCGTCGATGCCAAGGGCGCGGGTCGCGGCCGCGAGATCATGCTGAGCCTGCTCAACAAGTCGCGTGAGCTGCAGCTGAATGTCCCCCAGGTGCCGGTCACGGACTACATCAACACGATCGCGCCCGAGAACGAGCCGGAGTTCCCCGGCGACGAGGAGCTCGAGCGTCGCTACCGCCGCTGGATCCGCTGGAACGCCGCCATCACGGTCCACCGCGCGCAGCGCCCCGGCATCGGCGTCGGCGGTCACATCTCGACGTACGCGTCCTCCGCCTCGCTCTACGAAGTCGGCTTCAACCACTTCTTCCGGGGCCTGGACGCCCCCTCCGGCGGCGACCAGATCTTCATCCAGGGTCACGCCTCCCCGGGGATCTACGCCCGGTCGTTCCTCGAAGGACGACTGAGCGAGGAGCAGCTCGACGGTTTCCGCCAGGAGAAGTCGAAGGCGCCCGACGCCATCCCGTCCTACCCGCACCCCCGCCTCATGCCGCACTACTGGCAGTTCCCGACGGTGTCGATGGGCCTCGGCCCGATCAACGCCATCTACCAGGCGATGACCAACAAGTACCTCACCAACCGCGGCATCAAGGATGTCGGCGACTCGCACGTCTGGGCCTTCCTCGGCGACGGCGAGATGGACGAGGTGGAGTCGCGCGGTCAGCTCCAGGTCGCGGCGAACGAGGGTCTGGACAACCTGACCTTCGTCGTCAACTGCAACCTGCAGCGCCTCGACGGCCCGGTGCGCGGCAACGGCAAGATCATCCAGGAGCTGGAGGCCTTCTTCCGCGGTGCGGGATGGAACGTCATCAAGGTCGTCTGGGGTCGCGGCTGGGACGAGCTGCTCGAGGTCGACACCGACGGCGCCCTCGTGCGCCTCATGAACACGACGCCGGACGGCGACTTCCAGACCTACCGCGCCGAGGACGGCACCTTCATCCGCGACCACTTCTTCGGTCGCGACGAGCGCACCGCGGCGATGGTCAAGGACTGGTCCGACGAGGACATCTGGGGCAAGCTCCGCCGCGGCGGTCTGGACTACCAGAAGCTCTACGCCGCCTACAAGGCCGCCACCGAGCACAAGGGCCAGCCGACGGTCATCCTCGCCAAGACCATCAAGGGGTACGGGCTCGGGCACCACTTCGAGGGACGCAACGCGACCCACCAGATGAAGAAGATGACCCTCGAGGACCTCAAGCACTTCCGCGACTCGATGCGCATCCCGATCAGCGACGCGCAGCTCGAGGAGAACCCCTACCTGCCGCCGTACTACAACCCGGGGCTCGAGAACGACACCATCCAGTACATGGTCGAGAAGCGCCGGTCGCTCCAGGGCTTCCTCCCGGAGCGCCGCACGCACCACGTGCCGATCACCCTGCCCGACGACAACGCCTACGCGCTGCCGAAGAAGGGCTCGGGCACCCAGGAGATCGCGACGACCATGGCGTTCGTCCGTCTGCTCAAGGACCTCCTGCGCGCCAAGGGCTTCGGCAACCGGATCGTGCCGATCATCCCCGACGAGGCCCGCACGTTCGGCCTCGACGCGTTCTTCCCGACCGCGAAGATCTACAACCCCAACGGCCAGAACTACACCTCGGTCGACCGGGAGCTGCTGCTCGCCTACAAGGAGAGCCCGCAGGGTCAGATCATGCACGTCGGCATCAACGAGGCCGGCGCGATGGCCGCGTTCACCGGAACCGGGACGTCGTACGCGACGCACGGCGAGCCGCTGATCCCGGTGTACATCTTCTACTCGATGTTTGGCTTCCAGCGGACCGGCGACGCCCAGTGGGCCGCCGGGGACCAGATGGCGCGCGGGTTCATCATGGGCGCCACCGCCGGTCGCACCACCCTGACCGGTGAGGGCCTGCAGCACGCCGACGGCCACTCGCATCTGCTCGCATCCACGAACCCGGCGACCGTCTCGTACGACCCCGCCTACGGCTACGAGATCGCGCACATCGTGCGCACGGGCATCGACCGGATGTACGGGGGCAACCACCCCGACCCGGACGTCATGTACTACATCACGCTCTACAACGAGCCGATCGTGCAGCCGGCCGAGCCGGAGGGCGTGGATGTCGAGGGAATCGTCCGCGGCATCCACCGCATCTCGGAGGGCGGCGGCGAGGGCCACCGCGCCCAGCTGCTCGCCTCGGGCGTCGGCGTGCCGTGGGCCCTGGAGGCCCAGCAGCTGCTGGCCGAGGACTGGGGCGTGAGCGCCGATGTCTGGTCCGTCACGAGCTGGACCGAGCTGCGACGCGACGGCCTCGCGGCCGACGAGCACAACTTCCTGCACCCGATGGATGAGCCGCGCACGGCGTACCTGACCGAGAAGCTCCAAGGCAGCGCCGGTCCGGTCATCGCGGTCAGCGACTACATGCACGCCGTGCAGGACCAGATCCGCCCCTGGGTGCCGGCACGCTTCGCCACGCTCGGCGCCGACGGTTTCGGCTTCTCGGACACCCGCGCCGCGGCCCGCCGGTTCTTCAAGATCGACGGTCCCTCGATCGTGGTGCGCGCCCTGCAGGCGCTCGCCGACGAGGGTGCGCTCGATCGCTCGCTGTCGGCGCAGGCCATCGAGAAGTACCGCCTGTACGACGTGACGGCGGGGACGAGCGGCAACGCCGGCGGAGAGAGCTGATCGGCTCGATGCCCGCACGTCCCACACCGCAGGAGAAGGCGGAGACCCTCGCCTGGCTGCGGCGGATCTCCGGGGACCTCGCGACGGCCACGATGGGACGTCTCGAGGACTCGCTGCCGTGGTACGCGGACATGCCGCCTGCGCGACGCTCCGCCGTCGGACTCGTCGCGCAGGCGGGCATCGCCTCGTTCATCCAGTGGTACGACGACCCCGGGTCGACCCCGTGGATCGCGGCGGACATCTTCGCCGCCGCCCCACGGGAGCTCCTGCGCAGCGTCAGCCTGACCCAGACGCTGCAGCTGATCCGGGTGACGGTCGCCGTCACCGAGGAACGGGTCGCGGGGCGCGCGGAGGACCTGCGCGAGAGCATCTTGCTGTTCTCGCGCGAAGTTGCCTTCGCGTCCGCCGACGTGTACGCACGCGCCGCCGAGGCTCGGGGCCTGTGGGACGCGCGACTGGAGGCGCTCGTCGTCGACTCGATCCTCACCGGGGAGGCCGACGAGGAGCTTCCGAGCCGCATCGCCGCCCTCGGCTGGCATGGCCACGGCGAGGTGGCCGTCCTGGTCGGGACGACCCCGGTCCAGGTGGATGTCGACCAGCTGCGTCGGATCGCCCGCAAGATGGGCGTCGACGTCCTCATCGGCGTCCAGGGCTCGCGGCTCGTCCTGGTGATCGGCCGCGCCGATGCCCCGACCGCCGGAGAGGGCGGCGTGGAGCTGCCGTTCACCGAGATCGCCAAGCGGCTCGAGCCCGGTTTCGGCAGCGGGCATCTCGTCCTCGGCCCGACGGTCCCGGCACTGGTCGACGCCGGGCAGAGCGCTCGCGCCGCGCTGGCCGGCTTCGCCGTCGCCGGCGCCTGGCGGAACGCCCCCCGCCCCGTGGAGGCGGACGACCTCCTCCCCGAGCGGGCGCTGGCAGGAGACTCGGCTGCGAAGGCGACGCTCGTCGAGCGCATCTACCGGCCGCTGCAGGCGCATTCGTCCGACCTCGTGACGACGCTGTGGAGCTATCTCGACAACGGACGCTCCCTCGAAGCCACCGCGCGCGAGCTGTTCGTCCATCCGAACACGGTGCGGTACCGACTCAAGCGCGTGTCGGATGTCATCGGATGGGATGCCACGGGCCCGCGCGAGGCCCTCATCCTCCAGACCGCCCTCATCATCGGGTCGATCGGCACCGAGGTCACTCGGCGCCGTTCGGTACGACGCGGGGCGTGAGCACCGTGCGTCCGGCGCGTCCGGGCGCGCAGACCGTTGTCGGGTGGACACAAGCCATCCGGCGTTTCTTGTGACAACACTTCCAGCACTCCCGCCCAGATCTTGACAGGATAGAGCAGTGATCATCACCGTCTTCCCCGGCCAGGGCTCCCAGACCCCCGGGTTCCTCTCGCCGTGGCTCGAGCTCGACGGCGCCCGCGAGCGGCTCGCGCAGTACGCGGAGGACGCCCAGGTCGACCTCGTCGCCGCCGGCACCGAGTGGGATGCCGACCGCATCCGCGACACGCAGGTCGCCCAGCCCCTCATCGTCGCCGCGAGCCTCCTCTCCTCCGCGGCGCTGGCGGATGCCGCCGGCGCCGCTCCCGCCGGTGTCGCCGGCCACTCCGTCGGTGAGGTCGCGGCGCTGGTCGCCGCCGAGGTCCTCTCCGAGGTCGACGGCATGCGCCTCGTCGGCATCCGAGGACGGGCGATGGCCGAAGCCGCCGCCGCGGAGAAGACCGGGATGAGCGCCGTGATCGGCGGTGATCGTGACGCTGTCCTCGCGCGGCTCGCCGAGCTCGACCTCACCCCCGCCAACCACAACGGCGGCGGTCAGATCGTCGCTGCCGGCGCGCTGCCCGCCCTTGCCGCGCTCGCGGAGAGCCCCGTGGCCGGGACGCGGGTCATCCCGCTGCAGGTGGCCGGCGCCTTCCACACCGGCTACATGGCCCCCGCCGTCGAGACGCTCCGCGCCGCCGCCGCGGACGTGACGGTGTCGGACCCCCGCCGCACGCTGTGGACCAACCGCGACGGGAGCATCGTGGCGGACGGCCGCACCGCGCTCGACCTGCTCGTCGCTCAGGTCGCCTCCCCCGTCCGCTGGGACCTCTGCATGGAGTCCTTCGCCGCACACGGAGTGACGGGGATCATCGAACTGTCCCCCGCCGGCACGCTCACCGGTCTGGCCAAGCGCGCGCTGCGCGGCATCCCCACCGTCGCGGTCAAGACGCCCGACGATCTCGCGGCCGCGGCCGCCCTGCTGACAGGAGACGGCGCGTGAACACCTCACAGCCCGCGATCCGCACGATCACCCAGCCCACCGGTCCGGCGCACACCCGCATCTACGCCTACGGCGCCGCGCGGGGCGAGAACGCCGTCCCGAACGACGACCTGGTCGGGCCGATCGACTCCAGCGACGAGTGGATCCGCCAGCGCACGGGCATCGTGACGCGCACGCGCGCGAACGCCGGGACGACCGCCATCGAGCTGTCCACGGATGCCGCTGCCGAGGCGATCGCGCGCTCGGGCGTCGACCCGTCGCAGATCGACGCGGTGATCGTCGCGACCATCTCCAACCCGAAGCAGACGCCCTCGGTCTCGGCGATCGTCGCCGACCGCGTCGGTGCGAACCCCGCGGCCGCCTACGACGTGAACGCGGCGTGCGCCGGCTTCGCGTACGCCGTCGCGCAGGCCGACGCGCTCATCCGCGGCGGCGCCGCCCATTACGCCGTCGTGGTGGGCGCGGAGAAGCTCAGCGACGTCGTGGACCCCACCGACCGCTCCATCTCCTTCCTCCTCGGGGACGGCGCGGGCGCGGTCGTCATCGGACCGAGCGACTACCCCGGCATCGGACCGACCGTGTGGGGCTCGGACGGCTCGAAGGCGGACGCCGTGGGCATGAATCACACGCTCGTCGAGTTCCGCGACGGCGTCGCCCCGTGGCCGACCCTGCGCCAGGAGGGCCCGACCGTGTTCCGCTGGGCCGTCTGGGAGATGGTGAAGGTCGCACGCCAGGCACTCGAGGAGGCCGGCGTCGAGGCATCCGACCTCGCCGCGTTCGTCCCGCACCAGGCCAACATGCGGATCATCGACGAGTTCGCGAAGCAGCTGAAGCTGCCCGAGAGCGTCATCATCGGCCGGGACATCGAGACCACCGGCAACACCTCCGCGGCATCCATCCCCCTCGCGACGCACCGCCTGCTCGAGGAGCATCCGGAGCTCAGCGGCGGACTCGCGCTGCAGATCGGCTTCGGCGCCGGTCTCGTGTTCGGCGCCCAGGTCGTCGTCCTCCCGTGACGCGCGCGGCCTCACACCTAGACTGATCCCGACCCGGACGGGGACGCCCCGTCCGTGACACCACACCGAGTAAACAAGGAGAAACCCATGGCATTCAGCAACGACGAGGTCCTCGCCGGGCTTGCCGAGCTCATCACCGACGAGACCGGCATCTCGGCCGACGAGGTCGCGCTCGAGAAGTCGTTCACCGACGACCTGGACATCGACTCCATCTCGATGATGACGATCGTGGTCAACGCCGAGGAGAAGTTCGGCGTGACGATCCCCGACGAAGAGGTCAAGAACCTCAAGACCGTCGGCGACGCCGTCACCTTCATCACCACCAACCAGGCCTGACCCGGCCGCGCCGACCCGCACCCCGGTGGGGGCATCGCCCCCACCGGAGCATCGAGGACACCCATGAGCACTTCCCGCATCGTCGTCACCGGCATCGGCGCGTCCAGCCCCATCGGAGGCACGGCACCCGACAGCTGGTCGGCCCTCCTGGACGGCGCGTCCGGCACGCGCACCCTCGAATACGACTGGGTCGAGCAGTACAACCTCCCCGTCACGTTCGCCGCGCAGGCGGCGGTGCGCCCCGACACCGTGCTCGAGCGTCCGATCGCCAAGCGGCTCGACCCCTCGAGCCAGTTCGCTCTGGTCGCGGCGCAGGAGGCCTGGGCGGACGCGGGCAGTCCGGAGGTCGATCCAGAGCGACTCGGCGTCGACTTCGCCACCGGCATCGGCGGCCTCTGGACGCTGCTGGATGCCTGGGACACTCTTCGCGAGAAGGGCCCCCGTCGAGTGCTGCCGATGACGGTCCCGATGCTCATGCCGAACGCCGCCGCGGGGAACCTGTCCCTGCATTTCGGCGCGCGTGCGTACGCCCGGACCGTCGCGAGCGCCTGCGCCTCCAGCACGGAAGCGCTCGTCAACGCGATCGAGCACCTGCGCGACGGGCTCGCCGACGTCGTCATCGCCGGCGGCACGGAGTCGGTGATCCACCCCGTGACGATCGCCTCCTTCTCCTCGATGCAGGCGCTCTCCAAGCGGAACGACTCCCCCGAGACCGCCTCGCGGCCGGCGAGCATCGACCGTGACGGCTTCGTCATGGGAGAAGGGGCCGGGGTCCTCATCCTCGAGACCGAGGAGCACGCGCGCGCCCGCGGCGCGAAGATCTACGCCGTGCTCGCCGGGGGCGGGGTGACGGCGGACTCGTACCACATCACCGCGAACGACCCCTCCGGCGCGGGCGCCTCCCGCGCCGTGCGACTCGCGCTGGAGATGGCCGGTGCATCGCCCGACGACGTCACCCACATCAACGCCCACGCGACCTCGACGCCCGTCGGCGACCCCAATGAGTACGTCGCGCTGCACAGCGTCTTCGGCGACCGTCTCGACGAGATCCCGGTCTCGGCGACGAAGGCATCCACCGGACACCTCCTCGGCGGGACCGGCGCCCTCGAGGCGATCTTCACGGTCCAGGCGCTCCGCGACCGCGTCGCGCCCCCGACGATCAACATCACCGAACAGGACCCGGCCGTGCCGTTCCTGCTGTCGGGCGAGCCGACGCCGCTCGGTGCCGGCGACCAGCTCGCGATCAGCAACTCGTTCGGCTTCGGCGGGCACAACGCCGTCGTCGCCTTCGCGTCCGCCTGACCGGCGCCCCGAGGCCACGTGAAAGGGCCCCTCCCCCACCCCTGACAGCTGCAGGGAGTGGACGGAGGGGCCCTTCTCGGGTGAGGCGACGGATACGCGATCCCCGTCCCCGGGAAGCCGTCCGAGGCGGGTACGGGCGCATGAGCGCCGCCTGGTCTGTGAAGTTGTGCGGTTCTGGAGCCGGTGGGACTCCGAGCCTGTCGGCCGTCAGCCCACCTTGTGCAGCCAGACGACCGGCGCATCGTCGCTGGCGTGACGGAAGGTCTCGAGCTCCTCGTCCCAGGCAGCCCCGAGCGCCACATCGAGCTCGCGCTGGAGTTCGATCATGTCGCCCGCCGCGATCTCCATCGCGTACCGGATGCGGTCCTCGCCGATGACCACGTTGCCCGCGGTGTCGGTCTGCGCGAAGTGGATGCCGAGGTCAGGGGTGTGCATCCACCGTCCACCGTCGCTGCGCGGCGAGGGATCCTCGCTGACTTCGAAACGCAGGTGCTCCCAGCCGCGGATGGCTGTCGCCAGCGCCGCGCCCGTCCCCGCCGGGCCCTCCCAGTAGAACTCCGCGCGCCTGCTGCCGGCGAGCACCGGCTGATCGGCCCAGTCGAAGTTCACGGCGCGCCCGAGGGCACGCCCCACCGCCCACTCGAGATGGGGGCACAGCGCTCGCGGCGCGGAGTGGATGTAGATCACTCCGCGCGCCAGTGTGGTCGCCACAGACGCCATCGGTTTCTCCGTTTCTTCAGGTACGTCTTCCCCTACGACCTGATGGAAACAACCGGCGGAACTACTGGCGGAACTATGCGGTTATGGGCCCATTATGACCGATCGCGGCCCGCAATCACAACCGTGTGATTCGCGGCACGGCGAAGCGGTCGCGGTAGGGCGGGTGGGACTTGAACCCACGAATCGTCGGGTTATGAGCCCGCTGCCTTAACCAGCTTGGCCACCGCCCCGCGCCGGCAGGGCCGGCTCACCGATTCTAGCGATGGCGAGGGCGCCTGGCCGAGCGGCGCCCGCGCCCGGGTCAGGGTCTCGGCGTCGGGCGAGGGTCGTCCGGGTCGCGGACGGGCGGCTCCGGCCAGACCTTCGCCACGGCATCCGTCAGCTTCTCGGAGTTCGTCCGCGCCTCGCCCGGGGTGCGTCGACCCCCGTCACTGCCTCGAGGAATCGGGACCTCCTGGCTGTTGCTGACGACCTCCGGGTGGTAGCGCGCCAGCAGGAACACGCCGACCACGGCGAGCGCCCCGGCGACGACGAAGCCGATGTACGCGCCGAACGGGGCGCCGTCCGCCTCGTGCAGCACGGCGAGACCGATGATGATCGCGACGATCGGGTCCACGACGGTGAGTCCGGCGATCACCAGGTCCGGGGGGCCTGACGCGTAGGCGGTCTGCACGAAGTAGGCGCCCGACGCCGTCGCCGCCACCAGAGCGACGATGCAGACGATGGTCAGCCAGTCGAAGTTCCCGTTCTGGACGCGGTTGATGACGACCTTCGCGAGCGTGGCGACGAAACCGTAGATCATCCCGGCGGCGAGGATGTAGAACAGCGCGGACACGCGGCTGCGCAGCCACACCCACGTGCCGCCCAGGACGACGATCACGACGGCGAGGATGATCAGGACGGTGATGAGCTGCCCGTTGCTGATCGGCGTCTCCGTCGCGTAGAGCGCGGCGATCGTGACGAAGATGAGGATGCCCGTGATGCACAGTGCGATCGCCATGATCGAACGGCGGGTGGGCTTGTGCCCACTGATGCGGGCATTCAGGAGCGTGGTGATGACGAGGGAGACGGCCCCCAGCGGCTGCACGAGGATAAGCGGCGCGAACGAGAGCGCGGCGAGCTGGCACACGATCGCGAG
Organism: Microbacterium flavum; assembly: GCF_018717645.1. Taxonomy (GTDB): domain Bacteria; phylum Actinomycetota; class Actinomycetes; order Actinomycetales; family Microbacteriaceae; genus Microbacterium; species Microbacterium flavum. The sequence continues at coordinate 326,068 of NZ_JAFLHG010000002.1, read as the reverse complement.
ACCCAGCATGACCGTGCCGGCGACCCACGAAGGACGCCGCAGGAGGTTCCACATCTGCCCGCCGGTGAGGCCCGCTCCCCCGTCGGTGCGCGTGAGCCGTTCGACCTTCTGCACGCCGCGGTGCTGGTACTGGGCGCCGAAGGACATGAAGATCGCGCCCAGGAGAGCCAGCGGGATGCCGATGAGGATCCCGGGGTCCGCGAAGACACCGACGAGCTGGTCGGCGACGTCGTCCAGGGAGGGTGCGGCATCCATCACTCGACACTAACCGCCGGGTGCGCTCGATAGGCTCAAGGCGTGGCTGTTCTCCCGATTCGCATCATGGGCGATCCCGTCCTGCACGCCCCCGCCGCTCCCGTCGAGCAGATCACCGACGACGTGCGTCGCCTCGTCGCGGATATGTTCGAGACGATGGATGCCGCTCCCGGCGTCGGTCTCGCCGCACCCCAGGTGGGCGTGGGCCTGCGCATCTACACCTACACCTACCCGGATGACGACGGAACGCCGTGGCGCGGCGTGATCATCAACCCGGAGCTGTGGATGGTGCCGCTCGAGCCGGGAGCCCCGGACCCCGACGAGGAGGCCGAGGGATGCTTGTCCTTCCCGGGGGAACGATTCCCCCTGCGCCGGTCCGAGCGCGTCACCGTGACGGGGACCGACCTCGACGGGGAGGCCGTGCGGATCGAGGTCGACGGATGGCGTGCGCGCATCATGCAGCACGAGTTCGATCACCTCGACGGCATCCTGTACCTCGACCGTCTCGACGACGGCGATTGGAAGACCGTGCAGAAGATCGCCCGCAAGCGCGGCTGGGGTCGGCCGGGCGCAGCGTGGACGCCGGGCATCGACGACATCGACGCCTGACCCTGACCCGATGACAAGACCCGTGCGCCGCCGCACCCGCGCCGCGGGTCTGGTCGCCGTCGCGGTCTGCATCGGGCTGGCTTTCGCGAGCGCCTTCGCGCCGCCGACGCTCATCACGTCCGCGCCAGGCCCGGTCGCCGACCAGCGCGGCCGGTCGGTGATCCTTCCGACCGCCTCCGGATTCCCGGCCCCGACGCTGATCCAGCCGCCGCGCCGGAACGTACAGGTGCCGGAAGACGTGCAGAGCATCCTGGGCACGCTCCTCGCCCTCGCGGCACTCGCCGCCGTCATCCTGATCGTCGTGCGCGTGGCGCGCGCGTTCGCTGCGCGGACGGCGCCGGCGCGCATCGACGAGGTGGTGACCGCACCGGTGGTCGATGCCGGAGCGGTCCAGGACGCGTTCCGCCGGGCGAGGGAGCAGATCGCGCTCGAGGACGACGCGAACCGCGCGGTGATCCGCTGCTGGGAGTCGGTCGAGTCGCTCGGCGGCGAGGCGGGGATCCCCCGCGAGGCGAGCCAGACCGCATCGGAGTACGTCATCGGCATCCTCTCCCGCCTCGACGCTCCGGCCGCTCCCGCCGCGCGCCTCTCCCGGCTGTACACGCAGGCGCTGTTCGCCGCCGCCCCCCTCCCTGCCGGCGCCGTGGTGCAGGCGCGTGCCGACCTTGCGGAGCTGGACGCCGCGCTCGCGCGCCCGGGGGGTCGAGTCCCGCCGGCTGTCGCCCGGTCGGATGCCGGGACGGACGCGCCATGAGGGGGTGGACTCGGGATTCTCCTCTCGTCGCCCTCCTGTGCGGCGCCGTACTCGGCGCACTGGCCTGGACCGCCGCTCTGCTGATGGGCTTCGGCGCACCTCTGCTCGTCTGGACTCTCGGCGGCGGCCTGGTCGGGGTGATCTGGTGGATGTTCCGCCACGTGGTGCCCAGCGATCCGGGCGAAGGCGTATCGGAGCCCCGCACGCCCGACGAGGCGTGGCCGTCGGGCGTCGAACGCGGGGCGCGTCTGCTGGAGAGCAGAATCCGCGGAGCCCGGCAGGGGCGGCCGGACGACCTCGCCGCCCTGCACGCGACGATCGCGGACATCGTCCGCGATCGGGGAGTCGACCCGAGCGCCGCACCCGCCGTTCACACCTACCTGAGTGCGCCGCCGCACACCCTCACCCGCGCACGATTGCGCACGATCCTGAGAGAGCTGGTCGACCTGTGACGACGCACGAGGAGAACGCCCGCATGTCCCTGACCGAGGCGGGCGCGGCCTGCCGGAGCGTGCTGGACGAGGTCGAACGAGCCATCGTCGGCAAACGGGAGGCGCTCGAGCTGGTGCTGACCGCGATCGTCGCGGGCGGCCACGTGCTGATCGAGGACTTCCCGGGGCTCGGCAAGACGCTCGCGGCCCGCAGCTTCGCGCACGCGCTGGGCCTCGACTTCCGGCGCGCCCAGTTCACTCCCGACCAGCTGCCGGCCGATCTCACCGGCAGCTACATCTACGACCAGTCCCGCGGCGAGTTCTCCTTCCGCGCGGGGCCGGTGTTCGCGGGCTTCCTCCTGGCCGACGAGATCAACCGCACCCCGCCGAAGACCCAGGCGGCGCTGCTGGAGGCGATGCAGGAGCACCAGGTCACCGTCGAGGGGCGCACGCACGCGCTGCCGCGCCCGTTCCATGTGATGGCCACGGCGAACCCCGTCGAGACGGAGGGCACGTACCCCCTGCCCGAGGCCCAGCTCGACCGCTTCCTGCTGCGGCTGCGGTTCGGCTACCCCGACGCGGCGCAGGAGTGGGAGATCGTCGAGCGGCGCATCGCGCGCCGCGCCGACGACATCGAAGTCGGGCGGGTGCTCGACGCGCGCGCAGTGCTCGCGGTGCAGCAGGCGGCCGAGGACGTCTACGTCCACCCCGCCGTCGGCCGCTACGCCGTGGAGGTGACGGCGGCGACCCGGAGCGATTCCGCGGTGCTCGTGGGCGCCTCGCCGCGCGGCAGCCTCGCCCTCGTGACCTGTGCTCGCGCTCGCGCACTGATCGATGGGCGCGGATTCGTCTCCCCCGATGACATCAAGGCGCTGGCCTCCGCCGCGCTGGCGCACCGCATCACCATCCGGCCCGAGCTGTGGCTGAGCGGGCGATCCGGCGAGCAGGTGGTGGGCGCGGCCCTCGAGCGCGTTCCGGTGCCGGTCGAGTACCGTCCGGACCGCGCATGAGCCCCGCGGTGCACCGCCCGACACCATCGTTCGTGCGCGCCGTTCTGCTCGCTGCGGGCACAGCCCTCCTCGCCCTCGTGACGGGCCGACCCGAGCTCGTCGTCCTCGCGGCACCGTTCGTGGTGTGGTGCGTGGTCGGGGTGCTCGGGCGACCGCGCGCGACGGAACCGCCGCCGTCGGTCACCGTGTCGGCGCGTGCTCTTGCGGCGGGAGAGGCGGTCGCCGTCACCGCTCGGGCAGGCCGTGACGGCGCCTCCCGCTCGGGTGAGGCCGCCGGTGCGGTCGTCGATCTCTCGCTGGCTCCGGCGGCGGACGTCGAGCTCGATCCGATGTGGGGCGCGACGTGCGGCGTCGACGCGACCACCGTCAAAGCAAGGCCGCGGCGCTGGGGGCGTTTCGATCTGGGCGAGGCCATCGTGGTCGCATCCGATCCGCGGGGCTTGTGGCAGACAGAGGTGCGCGTGCCGCTCGGCGTCGTGGATGTGGCGCCGACGGCGACGGTCCCCGGGCGGGGCGATGCGATCCCGCACCCGATCGGCGTCGCCGGCATCCATCACTCCCGGCGCGCCGGCGACGGCAGCGCCCTGGCCGACATCCGCGTGTACGTGCCGGGCGACCGCCTCACGCGTATCAACTGGCGGGTCACCGCGCGGACGGGCAGCCCGCATACCAACGCGACCACGGCCGACCGCGACACCGACGTCCTCATCGTCCTCGACACCCTCACCGACGCGACCTCCGCGCAGATGCCGGGAGAGTTCGCCTCGAGCCTCGATGCGACGGTCGTGGCCGCGGCATCCCTGGCCGAGCACTATCTGCGCCTCGGCGACCGCGTCGCCGTGCACGACCTCGGCGGCCTCGTCGCGGATCTCCCCCCGCGCGCCGGCATCCGCCAGTTCGCCGTGCTCGCCGCACGGTTCGGAGGCGTCCGGCGCGACGACCGGGTCCAGAGGGCGCTCCGACCCGTGCGGCGCCTGCGCCCGGGGACGTTCGCCGTCGTCTGCTCACCTCTTCTCGACGAGCAGGTGCGGGGCGAGATCTCCGCGCTGGTGCGGCGCGGCGCCGCCGTCCTCGTCGTCGACACCCTGCCCGCACGGCTCGGCCGGATCGAGCGCGGCACCCTCGACCGGCCCCGGGCCCTGCAGGCGGCTCTCGGAACCTCCGGGACCGCACTCTGGGAAGAGGCGTGGGCGCTCCGCCGGCTGCAGCGCGCTCCCGAGGTCGCGCGGCTTCGTGACGCCGGCATACCCGTCGTGCCCTGGCGCGGGGTCGGGGGCGTCGGCGCACTCGCGGCGGCGCTCGCCGCGCAGCGCCCGACGGCCCGCAGCGGAAGGATGCCGGGATGAGCGCCGTGACCGAGTTGCTGATCGCCCTCATCGAACGCGTACGGCGGCGCCCCGCCGCGCACTGGATGCTGCGCCTCGCGCTCGCGGCCTGCGGGCTGGCGGCGCAGGGCGGCATCACCCTGCACGCCGGTGCGAGCTTCTGGACCTCGATGGGCGTCGTGGCGGTCGCCACCGGAGTCGCTCTTCCCCGCACGGTCGTGCCGCTCCTCACGGCAGCCCTGCTGATCCTCCAGGCCGCCGCGGCGGCCCTGCCGACACTCGCCCTCGTTCCGGTGGCGGTCGCCCTGCTCGGCTGGCACACGTGCGCCACGCTGCTGTCGATGGGAAGGCCCTGGGCGCGGGTGGACCGGAGCGTGCGGGTGGGCATCCGGATGCCTGTCCTCGCGAGCCTCGGGACGATCGCCGTGACCGCGGCGGCGGCCGCGGTCGCGCAGGGCCTGGACGCCGGCGAGGCGGGCATCCTCACGGTGACGGCGGCCTTCGCGGTCGTGTTCGGAGCGATGGTGGCGCTCTGGCCGGCGCAGGACGCGGGAGTGCCCAGGGAAAAGGAGAACGCCCCAGGGGTGGAGCCCTGAGGCGTTCGCTCCCCGGCTTGGACTCGAACCAAGAACCTGCCGGTTAACAGCCGGCTGCTCTGCCAATTGAGCTACCGAGGATCAGTCACCTGCGAGCAGGCAACCCGTCCATATTAGCAAAGCCGAAGGGGTGCTCGCGACGCGAGGGCGCTAGGAGACCAGGCGGGTCTCCTCGTCCGGGGTCCACAACACATCGCCCGTCCCGTGGCCGTAGCCGACCGGGTGCCCGCCGCGCAGCACGAGCACATCGGCGTCGAGCTCTCGGACGGTCTGCGCGTCGTTGGTGACGACGACGATGGCCATGCGCTCCTCATCGCGGCGGCGCAGAAGCGCATCCCGTGAGGCCACGCGCACCTCGGGGTCGAGGTTCGCGTAGGGGTCGTCGCCCACGAAGACCCGGGGCTCCAGCACGAGCGCTCGAGCCAGCGCGACGCGCTGCCGCATCCCCGAACTCAGCTCGTAGGGGTACTTCGAGGCTGATCCGAGCGGCAGCTGCAGCTCGTCGAGGAGTCCCGCGATCCGGTACGACAGCGCGCGCTGGTTGACCCGGCGGTCTCGCGACGTGACGGGTTCGCCGATCAGCTCCGCGACGGTCAGCCGCGCGGCGAGGGCTGCGCCCGCCCCCTGGGCGAGATATCCGGTCAGATACGAGCGGACACGCAGCGGGCGGCCGCCCTTGCGCATCGGGATGCCGTCCACGAACCCGACGCCGCCGACGATCGACAGGGAGGGGTCGGCGTCACCGGCGATCACCGCGGCCAGACTCGACTTCCCCGAGCCGGTGGGACCCATGAGGGCGAAGGCCCCGCCGGGGGCGAGACGGAAGGAGATCCCCTCCGCGACCCGCACCCCGCCGCGGGCGACGGACAGGTCGTCGCACTGCACGGCGATGTCGGACGGGAGGCGTCGGTGCATGCGATCATCCTGCCTCGTTCACCCGTGCGGCGCCACCGCGGCCGCCGCCGCGCGGTCATGACCCCTCGGTCAGACCCCTCCGACGCGCATCGAGATCGCGGAGACTCAGTCGGACGGCGCGTCCCTCCTCGGACTCTGCGGGGACACGCTGGATCGCGCCGAGCAGCGCCACCTTCTCCCGGTCGATCGCGCGGATACGGAGGGTCCGGGCGAGCGAGCGGGTGGACAGCTGAGCCTCGAGTTCGGTCAGAGCGGGGAAGCTCGCCGTCAGGAGTTCCACGGCGAGCGAGCGCAGCGGTTCTCGGACGGACTCGGCGGCGGCGACGGCCCACCCGATCCGCGTGCGGTCGGGCTGAGCGAGGATCGACTGCCGCACGACGTCGAGAGCGGGCACGGTCATCGGGATCGCCAGGGCGGCGTCGATCTCCGCCGCCTCGACGAGGTGACCGTACTGCAGGATGCCCATCAGCGCGTCGCGTTCCAGCGCCGCGTCCGACGTCCGCGGCAGCGAGGCGATCGTCGCCCGGGCGATCGTCGCAGGCTGGTCCGTCGTCATCGCGGCCGCCCCGGATGCCGGGGCCGCGGGCCCGCGCGCATCGGGGCGCTCCGACCCCTCGGACTCGCGCCGCGCGGCTCGCAGGACCGCCCGGTGCACGTCGCGCAGGTCCTCGCCGAGCCGGCGCGCGAGGACGTGCTCGTACCTGCCGCGGATGCCGCTGTCCTTGATCTCCGCCACGATCGGCGCGGCGGAGCCCAAGGCGGCCACCCGCCCCTCGACCGAGGCGAGGTCGTGGCCGGCGATCCGCTGATCGATGACGAACTCGAACAGCGGAGACTTGGTGTCGATCATCGCGCGGACCGCGCCGTCGCCGCGGTTCAGCCGGAGGTCGCACGGGTCGAGGCCCTCCGGGCCGACGGCGACATAGCTCTGCAGCGTGGAGGTGCGCGCCTCGGCGAACGCCCGGACTGCGGCCTTCTGCCCGGCGGCGTCGGGGTCGAAGGTGAACACGACCTCACCCGAGGCATCCGTGCCGACGATACGACCGACGACGCGCATGTGCTCCGAGCCGAACGCCGTCCCGCAGGTGGCGATCGCGCTGGTCACGCCGGCGAGATGGCACGCCATCACGTCGGTGTACCCCTCGACGACGACGACACGGTGCGAGCGGGAGACCTCCTTCTTCGCGAGGTCCAGGCCGTAGAGCACCTGCGCCTTCTTGTAGATCGGCGTCTCGGGGGTGTTCAGGTACTTCGGGCCCTGGTCGTCCTCGTACAGGCGTCGCGCGCCGAAGCCGATCGTCTGACCGGTGATGTCCCGGATGGGCCAGATCACCCGTCCGCGGAACCGGTCGTAGACGCCGCGCTGTCCCTGCGAGAGGATGCCGGCCGCCAGCAGCTCCTCGTCCGTGAATCCCTGCGCATGCAGCGCATCGCGAGCGCCGTTCCATCCCTTCGGGGCATAACCGACCCCGAAATGCGCGGCGGCGCCGGCATCGAAACCGCGCTCCCCGAGGAAGCGGCGCGCAGCATCCGCCTCGCCGGTCGCGAGCTGCCCGCGGAACCACTCGGCGGCGGCGGTGTTCGCTTGATAGAGCCGCGTGCGGCCGCTCGTCTCAGGCGCCGCTCCCCCGTCCTCGTAGTGCAGCGTGTAGCCGATGCGCGCGGCGAGGCGCTCGACGGCCTCGGTGAAGGACAGGTGGTCCATCGCCCGCAGGAAGGAGTAGACATCGCCCGACTCTCCGCAGCCGAAGCAGTGGTAGTAGCCGACCTGTGGGCGCACGTGGAAGCTGGGACTGCGCTCGTCGTGGAAGGGGCAGAGCCCCTTGAGCGACCCGACGCCCGCCGATTTCAGCGCGACGCGCTCCCCGACGATGTCGGCGATGTTCGTGCGCGCTTTGACCTCTTCGACGTCGGCCTGCGCGATCCGTGCCATCAGCGGCCCGCGTCCGCGGTCATGAGCTCTCCCCCGGCCACAGGCCCGAAATCGGCTCGGGCAGGGCGAACCCGGCGTGCACGGTCGCGCGATCATCGCCCGAGCGCAGGCCGAGCTCCCGGAGATCCACCGGGCCGATCAGTCGGGCGTGCCATTCGATCGCGAAGCGGTCGGTGAGGCTCGCGACCTGGTCGACGACGGCGCGCTTGCGCGCCTCATCCGTCACCGCGACGCGGAAATCCTCGCTGTGCTGGCGGTCCAGATTCTCGGGGCGCTCCCACAGCGCGGTCGCGAGTCGTTTCAGAACGCGGCGCTGCTCCTTGTAGAGCCCCTTGCGGCCGTCGATCGAGACGACGAAGGCGCCGATGATGCCCTTGAGCACCGCCATCTCCGCCTCCACCACACGCGGGACGACGACGCGACCGCGGTAGCGGGCGAGGCTGGGCGCCGGGTAGTGCTCCCGCGTCGCGGTCGTCGCCGCCCGCGCGAAGCGCCCGATCAGGTCGGAGGTGAGGTTCTTCAGCCGGGCGACGTCGGCGCGGCCGGCCGAGAAGCCGGACAGCCACTCCGGCAGTCGCATGAGGCGGTACAGCGCGTCCTCGAGCTCGTCGCGCGCGAAGCCGTAGCCGACCCAGGTCTGGATGGCCGTGAGCAGCGCCTCCCGCTCGCGCGGGTCGGCGAGGCGGGCGGGGTCGAGATACCCGTTGAGGACGGCGTCCTCGAAGTCGTGCACCGAGTAGGCGATGTCGTCGGAGAGGTCCATGACCTCCGCCTCGATGCAGCGCAGACGCCCCGGAGCGCCCTCCCGCATCCACAGGAAGAGGTCCTCGTCCTCCGGGTACACGCCGAACTTGTCGCGCCCGCCCGGATCGGGCACGGCATGATCCACCGTCCACGGATACTTGCACGTTGCATCCAGACTCGCCCGCGTGAGGTTGAGGCCGATCGAGCGTCCGGCGGCGTCGAGCACCTTCGGCTCGAGCCGGGACAGGATCCGCAACGACTGCGCGTTTCCCTCGAACCCGCCGATGTCGGAGGCCCACTCGTTCAGGGCCCGCTCGCCATTGTGGCCGAACGGCGGATGCCCGAGGTCATGGCTCAGGCACGCCGTGTCCACGACGTCGGGCGAGAGCTCGAGTGCGACGGCGAGCTCCCGGCCCACCTGCGCGACCTCGAGCGAGTGCGTGAGACGATTCCGCGCGAAATCCGCGGGGCTGGCCGGGCTCAGGACCTGCGTCTTCGCGGCCAGACGGCGCAGCGCCGCGGAGTGCAGCACCCGCGCACGGTCGCGGGCGAAACTGTCGCGCTGCGAGCGGTGCGTCTCGGCGAGGAAGCGCTCGGCGTCGTGGTCGTCGTATCCGGCAGGGCGACCGCGGAGCGCGCCGAGGCCGCCGCCCTCACCCGCCACTGGTGTCCAGTTCGGCGTCGGCGAGGGTGCGGGATGCCTCTCCGGACATCTCCCGCGTCGTCAGCCAGCCGTCGGGGAGCGCCGGACGCTTCGGGGTTCCGGCTCGGCCGCGCTGGCCCTCGGCGGCCGCACCCGGGTAGGGCGCGTCCAGATCCATCGTCGCGACGAGCTCGTCGATCTCGGCGAGCGAGGACGCGGTCGCGAGCGCGGCCCGGAGCTCTCCGCCCACCGGATACCCCTTGAAGTACCACGCGACGTGCTTGCGGATGTCGCGGCATCCACGGCCCTCGTCCTCGAAGAACTCGACGAGGAGCTCCGCGTGGCGGCGGAACGCCGCGGCGACATAGCCCAGCGTGGCGTCGGGCCGGATGCCCGGCGCGCCGAATGCCGCGGCGAGATCGCCGAACAGCCAGGGCCGACCGAGGCACCCGCGGCCCACCACGACGCCGTCGCACCCGGTCTCGGCCATCATGCGCACGGCGTCCTCCGCCGACCAGATGTCGCCGTTGCCCAGCACCGGGATGCTCGTCACGGCCTGCTTCAGCTGCGCGATCGCGCTCCAGTCCGCCTGACCCGAGTAGAACTCGGCGGCGGTGCGGGCGTGGAGGGCCACGGCGGCGACCCCGGCGTCCTCGGCGATCCGGCCCGCATCGAGGAACGTGAGGTGGTCGGAGTCGATGCCCTTGCGCATCTTGACCGTGAGCGGAACGTCGCCGGCGGCGCGCGCCGCGCGCGTGACGATCTCCCGGAACAGCTCGGTCTTCCACGGGAGGGCCGCTCCGCCCCCCTTGCGGGTCACCTTCGGCACGGGGCAGCCGAAGTTCAGGTCGATGTGATCGGCCCGATCCTCCTCGACGAGCAGGCGCACGGCCGCCTCTGTGGTGGCGGGATCGACGCCGTAGAGCTGGATGGAGCGGGGGGTCTCCGACTCGTGGTGCGTGATGAGCCGCATCGTCGTCGCGTTCCGCTCGACGAGCGCGCGCGTCGTGATCATCTCGCTCACGTACAGCCCCGCGCCGTACTCGCGGCACAGGCGCCGGAACGCCGTGTTCGTGATGCCCGCCATGGGCGCGAGCACGACGGGCGCGTCAAGCGTGATCGGCCCGATGCGCAACGGGGCGACGGCGGTGGTGGTGGCGGTCGACATCCTGTCCATTCTCCCAGACGCGAGCCCGCACGGGCGCCCCCGGCAGGCCTATCGTGGACGGTATGGCCGAGACGACGACTGTGGACATCCGCGACATCACCTACACCGACGCCGACGGGGGCGAGCGGACGCTGTCGGAGTTCGGCGACCGGGCGCTCCTCATCGTCAACGTGGCATCGCGCTGCGGCCTCACGCCGCAGTACGAGCAGCTCGAAGAGCTTCAGAAGACGTACGGCGAGCGCGGGCTTCAGGTCATCGGGTTCCCGTGCAATCAGTTCATGGGGCAGGAGCCGGGCTCGATGGACGAGATCCTCGAGTACTGCGCGACGACCTACGGCGTGACCTTCCCCATCGCGCAGAAGGTGAAGGTGAACGGCTCGAACGCCGCGCCTCTCTACAAAGCCCTGAAGAAGGCGCGCAACGCGGAAGGCGCGAAGGGCCCGGTCATGTGGAATTTCGAGAAGTTCCTCGTGACGCCCGGCGGCGCCGTCCACCGCTTCCGCCCGCAGACGAAGCCCGACGCCCCGGAGGTCATCGCGGCGATCGAGGCGAGCCTCCCCGCCTGATCCGTCTGGTGCGGTGACCGCTCAGGCGGTCTTCTCGGCCCACACCTGCCGCGCGATCTGAGCGAACGCCTCAGGCGGCTGCGCACCGCTGACCCCGTACGTGCCGTCGATCACGAAGAACGGCACACCCTGGATGCCGTACGCCTGCGCCTGCGCCTGGTCGGCGCGGACGTCGGGGAGGTGGCGCTCCGACTCGAGCGCCTCACGGACGGCGTCGCCGTCGAGCCCGACCTCCACCGCCAGCTCGACCAGGTCATCGACGCGGCCGACGTGCCGACCCTCGGTGAAGTAGGCGGCCATGAGGCGCTCCTCCATCGCGTGCTGCGCACCCTCCGCCTTCGCGAAGTGCAGGAGCTCATGGGCTTTGACGGTGTTCGTGTGCTGGAGGAGGTCGAAGCGGTAGTCCAGCCCCGCGTCGGCGGCGACCCGAGTGACGTTGCCCAGCATCTCCTCCACCTTCTCGCGTGGCATCCCCTTGTGTCCGGAGAGGAAGTCCAGCTCGTCACCGTCGAAGTCGACCGGGGTGTCGGGAGAGAGTTCGAACGAGTGATAGGTGATCTCCACCTGAGGGGCGTCCTCGTCATCGGCGGCGACCCGCAGACCGGTCTCGAGGTTGCGCTTGCCGATGTAGCACCACGGGCAGGCGATATCGCTCCACACGTCGATTCTGATCTTGTCCGTCACACCAGAGGAGAACGACGGCGCGCGCCGTCTATTCCCGCCGGGGCATGACCACTCGAGCCGCGCCGCCTCTGGCGGGTCGGACGACCTCGAGGGGTCAGGCGGTCGGGGCGTCCACGGCCCCGCCGAAGCGGCGGCTCCGGCTGAGGTACAGCTCGATCGCATGCCAGAGGTCCGTGCGGGAGAAGTCCGGCCAGAGCGTGTCGAGGAAGACCATCTCCGCGTACGCCGACTCCCAGAGGAGGAAGTTGGACGTGCGCTGCTCGCCGCTCGATCGCAGGAACAGGTCGACGTCGGGCATGTCGGGAACGTACAGGTGGCGCCGGAGGGTCTTCTCGGTGATCGCGGAGGGCTTCATCCGGCCTGCGGCGATCTCGGTGCCGAGAGCGCGCATCGCGTCGATGATCTCGTGCCGGCCGCCGTAGTTGATGCACATCGTGAGGGTGAGGGTGTCGTTGCGTCGCGTGAGCTCCTCGGCGTACTGCAGCTCGGTGATGACCGATCCCCAGAGCCGGGGCTTCCGCCCGGCCCAGCGGATGCGCACCCCCCATTCGTTGAGCTGGTCGCGACGGCGGTGCAGGACATCACGGTTGTACCCCATGAGGAAGCGCACCTCGTCGGGCGAGCGCGTCCAGTTCTCGGTCGAGAAGGCGTACACGCTCAGGTGGCGCACCCCCGCCTGGATCGCGCCGGCGACGACGTCGAGGAGGACCTCCTCCCCCGCGCGGTGGCCTTCGACGCGCGTCAGCCCGCGTCGATTCGCCCACCTCCCGTTGCCGTCCATGACGATCGCCACGTGACCGGGGACGCTCCCCTTCGGGAAGGCAGGCGGGCGGATGCCGGTCCAGTCCAGCGGTCGGTACGGGACGGCGTCGCGGTGGGTATAGGGCTTGGGCGTCACCGGAGGGTCTCCACATGGGACAGGGAGCGGATGCCGCGCTCCAGGTGGTACTGGGTGTAGGCGGCCACGAGACCGGACGCCGCCGCGGAGGTGGCGTCGGGTGCGGCATCCACCGTCTCCCACTCGCCCGCGATGAGCGCCTGCAGGAGCTCGCGCGTCTCAGGCCGCACCCGTGCCGACCCGACGGGTGCGCACGCGGCGCACACCGTCCCGCCGAGCTGGGCCACGAAACCGTCGTGCGGGCCGGGGGCGGCGCACCGGGCGCAGTCCTCGAGCGAGGGCGCCCATCCCGAGAGCGCCATCGCGCGGAGGAGATACGAGTCGAGCACGGCCCGCGCCGTATGGCTGCGCAGCGAGAGGGTCCGCAGGCCCCCCACGAGAAGCAGGTACTGCTGCGGGGTGGCCTCGGCCTCGCCGAGCCGGTCGGCGGTCTCGACCATCGCGTGGGCGGCCGTGTAGCTGTCGTAGTCGGAGACGATCGTCGCGCCGTATGCGCCGAGCGATTCCGCCTGCTGCACGATGTCGAGCGTACGGCCCTGATAGAGCTGCACGTCGGCGACCATGAAGGGCTCCAGGCGCGCCCCGAAGCGCGACGACGTGCGCCGCACGCCCTTCGCGACGGCGCGCACCTTGCCGTGACGACGGCTGAGCATCGTCACGATGCGGTCCGCCTCCCCGAGCTTGTGGGTACGCAGGACCACGACTTCGTCGCGGTAGGTGGGCACCCCTCCATTATCGTCGCGGGCTCCGACGTGGGCTCGGAGGTGGACGGCGGCGCGTCCCGCCGGTGGTGTCGGTGCGGCGCGGGCGGGCCCGGGCCGGGACAATGGGGTGGTGACCGAGCCTCTCTTCGTGATCCCCCTGTGGGCGGACCTCCTCGCCGTCGGCCTCGGCGGCGTGCAGGGCGCGCTGTTCGCCTCGGGCTTCGTCGGGCGTCAGCGCCTCGACCTCCTCGGGGTGACCCTCATCGGGATCGTGATGGGCATGGGCGGAGGACTCATCCGCGATCTCCTGCTGAACGTCACGCCGACGACCCTCCAGAGCAACTGGTACCTGCTGACCGCCGTCGGCGCATCGCTGGTCGGCATGCTGCTCGCGGGCGTCTTCCGAAGGCTCAACGCCGTGATCGTCGCGTTGGATGCCGTCGTGATCGGACTGTTCGGCGCGTTCGGCACCGCGAAGGCGCTCGCCCTCGGCCTGCCGTTCGTGCCCGCGGTGTTCGTCGGCGTGTGCTCGGCGGTCGGCGGCGGCATCCTGCGCGACGTCATCCTGGGGCTGCCCGTCGCCATCATGCACGTCGGCTCGCTCTACGCGGTCGCCGCGGGGGTCGGCTGCGTCGTGCTCGCCGGTTCCGCTGCCCTGGGCGCACCGATCGCGGTCGCGGCGATCGCGTGCGTGGTGGTGACGACGGTCATCCGCCTGCTCGCCGTGATCTTCGACATCTCGCTGCCCGAACAGCGGGCGCTGCATCGCCGGAAGGTCGCCATCGAGACGAGCGCGATCCCGATCATCCGCCCCTCCGACGGCTGAGCCGACCGCGCCCGGCCCGGCCCGGCCTCCCACCTGACCGCGAGACACGCTCCACGCGCCGAGACACCCGCGCTGAGCAGGTGTCTCGGCGTTTAAACCGTGTCTCGCGGTTGCGGGGCGCGGGGTCAGACGGCGGCGAGCTCGCCGGAGCGCGAACGGGTGCGGATCGCCCGGTTGACGGCCGACACGATGGCCTTGAGGCTCGCGGTCGAGATGTCGCCGTCGATGCCGACCCCCCACAGCCGCTCGCCGTCGACCTGCACCTCGACGTACGAAGCCGCCTGGGCGTCCCCGCCCGCCGAGAGCGTGTGCTCGACGTAGTCGTAGAGCGTGATGTCGAAGCCCTGCTCGCGCACGACCTCGAGGAACGCCGAGACCGGCCCGTTCCCGACGCCGCGGGTCGCGACCTCGGTGTCGCCGTCGCGGAGGGTGACCTCCAGCGACACCTCGCCCGACATGTCGCTCTGCGTGCGGGTCGAGAGCAGCTCGAAGCGCCCCCACTTCTCATCCGCCGCGATCGCGGGCAGGTACTCGTCGGTGAAGATCGACCAGATCTGGTCGCTCGAGACCTCGCCGCCCTCGGCATCCGTCTTCGCCTGCACGACACCCGAGAACTCGATCTGGAGCTTGCGGGGCAGATCCAGCGCGTGGTCGCTCTTGAGCAGGTAGGCGACGCCGCCCTTGCCGGACTGCGAGTTCACCCGGATGACCGCCTCGTACGAGCGGCCGAGATCCTTCGGGTCGATCGGCAGGTACGGAACGGCCCACTCGATCTCGTCGACCGTGACACCGGATGCCACGGCGCGGGCCTCCATGGCCTCGAAGCCCTTCTTGATGGCGTCCTGGTGGGACCCGCTGAACGCCGTGAACACGAGGTCGCCGGCCCAGGGGCTGCGCTCGTGCACGGGCAGCTGGTTGCAGTACTCGGCGGTGCGCTTGACCTGGTCGATGTCGCTGAAGTCGATCTGCGGGTCGATGCCCTGCGTCAGCATGTTGACGCCCAGCGCGACCAGGTCGACGTTGCCGGTGCGCTCGCCGTTGCCGAAGAGGCATCCCTCGATGCGGTCGGCGCCGGCCATATAGCCGAGCTCGGCGGCCGCGATCGCGGTGCCGCGGTCGTTGTGGGGGTGCAGCGAGATGATGACGTTCTCGCGGTGCGCGAGGTGGCGGCCCATCCACTCGATCGAGTCGGCGTACACGTTGGGGGTCGCCATCTCGACGGTGGCGGGCAGGTTGATGATGACCTTGCGCTCCGGAGTCGGCTCGAAGATCTCGATCACCTGGTTGCAGACGTCGACCGCGAACTCGAGCTCGGTGCCCGTGTAGGACTCGGGCGAGTACTCGTAGTAGACCTGCGTCTCGGGGATCCGCTTCTCGAACTCGCGGCACAGGCGCGCTCCCGCGAGCGCGATGTCGACGATGCCCTGCTTGTCGCTGCGGAACACGACCTCGCGCTGCAGCACGCTCGTCGAGTTGTAGAGGTGCACGATCGCCTGCTTCGCGCCGGCGATGGACTCGTACGTGCGCTCGATCAGATGCTCCCGCGCCTGCGTCAGCACCTGGATCGTGACATCGTCCGGGATCGCGCCGTCGTCGATCAGCTGACGGACGAAGTCGAAGTCCGTCTGGGATGCCGAGGGGAACCCGACCTCGATCTCCTTGTAGCCCATGCTCACGAGCAGCTCGAACATGATCCGCTTGCGCTCGGGACTCATCGGGTCGATGAGGGCCTGGTTGCCGTCGCGGAGGTCGACGGCGCACCACCGCGGGGCGGTCGTGATGCGGGCGTCCGGCCAGGTGCGGTCGGGCAGGTCGACGCGGAGCTGCTCGTGGTACGGGCGGTACTTGTGGATCGGCGCGCCGGAGGGCTTCTGAGTGTTCTTCATGATGGTCGCTTCTGTCTCGTCGAGGGTTCGGGCCGGCGGTGTCGGAAAACGACGAGCTCCGCGACGAGGAAGGCCCTAGATCGAGGCCTCGTCGCGGCAGCTAAGAAGGAGCTGGCCGAAGCGCATGCAGAAAGAGTACACCCTTCGATCCGATCGGGATCACGACGCCGCCGGGACGCGGGGGCGTCAGGGCAGCAGCGCGAGTGCGCCGCCGGGGTGGCCGCTCGCGAGCAGCTCGAGCGCGCCCGGTGCCTCTCCGAGCGGGAACGTCGCGGCGATCGGGACGAGGAGGGTCCCCGCCGCGGCGGCCTCGATCAGGGCGGGCCGGACGGCATCCCGGAACCGCGCGCTGTCGGGGAGCGACCCGGCGATCCACCGGATGCCGTCGTCCTCCGCTCGCCCGCGGGCGGCGATCGTGACGATCCGCGAGCGGTCCGCGACGAGTGCGAGTGACACGTCGATCGCCTCGTCGGTGCCGACGGCATCCAGCGCCGCGGCGATCGGAACGTCGCCGGCGGCCGCGAGCACGCGCTCGCGCAGACCCGGCCCGTAGGTGATCGGGATCCCGCCGAAACGACGCACGCGGTCGAACGAGCCCTCCGCCGCCGTGCCGATCACGCGGATGCCGCGGGCGGCCGCCTGCTGCAGCACGCTGACGCCGACGGCGCCCGAGGCGCCGTGCAGGAGCACCGTGTCCCCCGGTGCCGCCGCGACGACGGCGAGCATCTCGGCGGCGGTGGTGCCGGTCAGCAGCAGGTTCGCGGCCTCGGGATGCGTCAGGGTCGCGGGCTTGTGGAACACCTTCTCGGCCGCCACGGTCACCGCCGAGGAGTAGCCGCCCCCGATGCGGAAGGCGAGGACCTCGTCACCGACGGCGACGGCACCCGAGCCGATCCTCGTATCGGGGCCGACCCCGGTGATCTCGCCGGAGACCTCGTACCCGATCGCGACCGGCCAGTCCTGGCCGCTCTCGGTGGCCACGTGCTTGGCGTCCGCGGGATTGACGCCCGCCGCGCGCACCCGGATCGTGACCTCGCCCGGTCCGGGCGCGGGCACCGGCACCTCCGCGAGCTGCCACGAGCGCGGCGGCCCGGGCCGGCGGGCGATCCACCCGCGGGCCATCAGAAACCGAGCCGTCCGAGCTGCTTCGGATCGCGCTGCCATTCCTTGGCGACGCGGACGTGCAGCTTGAGGAAGACCCGACGCCCGAGGAGCGGCTCGATCTGCGCGCGCGCCCGCGCGCCGACCCCGGCCAGCCGCGATCCCTTGTGCCCGATGATGATCGCCTTCTGACTGTCCCGCTCCACGACGACGTTGGCGTGGATGTCGGTGAGGTCGCTGTCCTCGCGGTCGGCGATGTCCTCGATCGTCACGGCGATCGAGTGCGGCAGCTCGTCGCGGACGCCCTCCAGCGCCGCCTCGCGGATGATCTCGGCGATGCGGTCCTCGAGGGACTCGTCCGTCACGACGCCGTCCTCGTAGAGAGCGGGCCCCTCCGGCATGAGGCTGAGCAGCTCATCGGCGAGGACGTCCAGCTGCGAGCCGGCGACGGCGGAGAGGGGGATGACGGCGTCCCAGTCCTCGCGGAGCGCGTCGACCTCCATCAGTCGATCGGTGATCTCCTCGCGCGAGGCGATGTCGGTCTTCGTCACGATCGCGATCTTCTTCGCACGGCGATAGCCGTCCAGAGACGCGGCGATGCGCCGGTCGCCCGGCCCCACCTTCTCGGTGGCGGGCACGAGGAAGCCGATCGCGTCGACATCGCCGAGCACCTGCTCGACGAGATGGTTCAGCCGCTCGCCCAGGAGGGTGCGCGGCTTGTGGATGCCGGGGGTGTCGACGATGACGAGCTGCCCGCCGGGGCGGTTCAGGATGCCGCGGATCGCGCGGCGGGTCGTCTGCGGCTTGTCGGACGTGATCGCGACCTTCTCACCCACGAGCGCGTTTGTCAGCGTCGACTTGCCGACGTTCGGGCGACCCACGAACGTCACGAATCCGGACCTGTGCTCGGTCATCTCTCCTCCTCCGTGCGCGCGGACACCCGCGGGAGCGGGATCGACCCGGTGCGGGGCGCGCGCCCCCCGAAGGCCTCGTCCGCGTCGGCGAGCGCCGCGGAACGTTCGACGAACACCGTCTCAAGACCGCGACCTCGACCGCGCGAGGTGCCCCCGGTGATCAGGACGCCGCCGTACTCCGCGGTCGAGCCCGGGAGCGGCACGCGCCCGATGAGCTTTCCGAGGAGACCGCCGATCGAGTCCACGTCCTCGTCGTCGAGGTCGGTGTCGAACAGCTCACCGACCTCGTCGAGGCCGAGACGCGCGCTGACGCGGTAGCGGCCGTCGCCGAGGTCGACGATCTCGTTCGATCGCGGGTCGTACTCGTCGGCGATCTCGCCGACCAGCTCCTCGATGAGATCCTCCAGCGTCACGAGCCCGGCGACGCCGCCGTACTCGTCCACGACGAGGCATACGTGCACGGCATCCCGCTTCATCTGCTGCAGGAGCGTCTCGGCCTTCATCGACTCGGGCACGAAGACCGCCGGCCGGGCGATCTGGGCGACGGGCGCGTCGCGCCACGCCGACTCGTCGCGGAAGGCGAACTGCACGAGGTCCTTGAGGTAGACGACGCCGGTGATGTCATCCGCCTCGCCGTCGGCGACGGGCACGCGCGACACACCGCGGTCGAGGAAGAGGCGCATGGCCTCTTGCGTCGTCGCGCCGGCATCCATCGTCACCATGTCGGTGCGCGGAACCATCACGGCGCGGACGAAGGTGTCGGTGAAGTCGAACACGGAGTGGATGAGCTCGCGGTCATCCTCCTCGATGAGATCCTGCGACGCGGCCTCGTCGACCATCGACAGCAGCTGCTCCTCGCTGGCGAAGGAGCTGCCGCGCGGGATCCCGGGGGTGACCCGGTTGCCGACGACGACGAGGAGATGCGCGAGGGGGCCGAGGACGATGCGGGCGCCGCGCACGATCGGGGCGAACGCGCGGAGGAGCCCCCGCGCGTGCTGGCGGCCCACGGCGCGGGGGCTCGCGCCGACGAGGACGAACGACACGGCTGTCATGAGGATCGCCGCGGCGAGCATCGCCCACCAGATGCTGTCGAAGAGCGACGTGAACGCGGCGGTGACGAGGACAGCGGCCGTCGTCTCGGCGAGGATGCGGATGAACACCACCGCATTGCCGTGCGCCTCCGGATCGGCCGCGATACGCAGGAGCGACGTGCCGCTGCGCCCGGTGGCGGCGGAGTCGATGAGGTCGCTGCGCGAGGTGACGCCCAGGGCGGCGTCGAGAGCCGCCATCAGTCCGCCGAGCGCCACCAGCAGAGCAGCGGCGACGAGCAGCAGCGCGACGGTCATGCGCGCCGTCGGCGTTCGGCCGAGTGGAACGCCGCGATGAGCTCGCGCTGCAGGCCGAACATCTCGCGCTCCTCGGCGGGCTCGGCGTGATCGAAGCCGAGGAGGTGGAGCGTGCCGTGCGTCGTCAGGAGGATCAGCTCGTCGAGCGTGGAGTGCTTCGCCGCGACGGCCTGCGTCTCGGCGACCTGCGGGCACAGCACGATGTCACCGAGGAGGCCGGCGGGCGTCGGCTGCTCCTGCGTGCCGGGGCGCAGTTCGTCCATGGGGAAGCTGAGGACGTCGGTCGGTCCGGGCTCGTCCATCCACTGCACGTGCAGGGCCTCCATGGCGCCCTCGTCGACGAGGAGGATCGCGACATCGGCATCCGGGCTCACGTGCAGCTCGGCGAGGTTGTGCTCCGTGAGGCGCAGCAGCACCGTCTCATCGACGTCGACGCCGGACTCGTTGGTGATCTCGATCGTCATGACATGCCTCGCTTGGGGAGATGGTCGCGCGGTCCGCCGGGGCGGGAGGGCCGCCCACGCCGTTCGGCGCGATTCGCGAATTCGGATGCCTCGTCGCGCTCGCGCCGTGAGGCCAGTCGCTTCTCGTCGTACTCCGTGTAGGCGTCGACGATCCGCCCGACCAGGGTGTGCCGCACGACGTCGTCGCTCGTGAGGTAGCTGAAGTGGATGTCGTCGATCTCGCCCAGCACGCGCGTCACGAGGCGAAGGCCCGACGCGCCCTGCGGCAGGTCGATCTGGGTGATGTCGCCGGTGACCACCATCCGCGTCCCGAACCCGAGGCGCGTGAGGAACATCTTCATCTGCTCGGGAGTCGTGTTCTGGGCCTCGTCGAGCACGACGAAGGAGTCGTTCAGCGTTCGTCCGCGCATGTACGCCAGCGGCGCGACCTCGATCGTGCCCGACGCCATGAGCTTCGGCACGATCTCGGGGTCCATCATCTCGTTGAGCGCGTCGTACAGGGGCCGCAGGTACGGGTCGATCTTGTCGTTGAGAGTGCCCGGCAGGAACCCGAGGCGCTCCCCCGCCTCGATCGCGGGGCGCGACAGGATGATCCGGCTGACTTCCTTGCGCTGCAGCGCCTGGACGGCCTTCGCCATCGCGAGGTAGGTCTTCCCCGTGCCGGCGGGGCCGATCCCGAACGTGATCGTGTTCTCGTCGATCGCGTCGACGTAGGCCTTCTGACCGACGGTCTTGGGCCGGATGACCCGGCCCCGTGAGGACAGGATCGCCTCGCCGAGGACCTCCGACGGGCGCGGCCCGCCCTCGCTCCGGAGGATGCGGTCGCTCGTGACGACATCGGACGGGTCGAGTCCCTGACCGCTGCGCGAGAGGGCGATGAGCTCATCGACGAGGTCGCGCGCGCGGGCGACGTCGCCGGACGCGCCCGCGAGGGTGATCTCGTTTCCGCGGACGTGCACCTGGACGAGCGGGTGCTCGCGCTCGACGACGCGCAGGAGCCGGTCCTGCGGGCCGAGGAGCTGGACCATGGCGACGCCGTCGGCGTAGATGCGCTCGACGACATCCGCCTCGGGCGCGTCGTCGGGCGTGGGCTCGGAGGGATCAGCCACCGAGGCTCCCTTCGGTCAGCCCTCCGGAGAGCACGTGGGCGTGCACATGGAAGACGGTCTGGCCGGCGTGCGGGCCGGTGTTGAAGATGAGGCGGAAATCGCCGTCGCCCTGCTCGGCGGCGAGCGCGTTCGCAAGGCCGATCATCTCGGTCAGGAGGGCGGGGTCCCCCGCTGCGAGCTCGACGACATTCCGGTACTCGGCGCTCTTCGGGATGACGAGGAGGTGCACGGGCGCCTGGGGCGCGATGTCGCGGATCGCGAAGACGTTCTCGGTCTCGGCGATGATCTCGGAAGGGATCTCCCCTGCGAGGATGCGGGTGAAGATCGACGGCTCGCTCATGCCATCCAGTCTATGGCGCGGGTGTCGGAGCGGACCGGAGTCGGCCGCGGCGTCACCACCGGCCGAGCCGCGCGTTCAGGAGCGCGAGAGCGGCAGGCCCCGCGGTCGAGGTGCGCAGCACCGTCGCGCCGAGGCGCACGGCCTCGCCTCCGGCATCCGTGAGCGCGGCGATCTCCTCGGGAGCGATCCCGCCCTCCGGGCCAACGACGAGGACGAGGTCGCGCGTGTCCGCATGCTCCAGCGTCAGCGCGGACAGGGGCAGGGATGCCGTCGGCTCGAGCACGAGGAGCCGCGCCCCGGCGCGGGCGGCGAGCTGGGCCGTGGTGACGGGTGCGGAGACCGTCGGCACCCAGGCGCGGTGCGCCTGCTTGGCCGCCTCCCGCACGATGGTGCCCCACCGTGCGACCCCCTTGGCCGCCTTCTCGGCACTCCACCGCGAGATGCTGCGGGCGGCCTGCCACGGCACGATCTCGTCCACGCCGAGTTCGGTCGCCGCTTGGACCGCGAGCTCGTCGCGGTCGCCCTTCGCGAGCGCCTGCACGAGCACGAGCCTCGGGGAGGGCGCCGCGACGTCCACGCGGGCGTCGATCCGGATGGCGACGCGCCCGGAGGCCGCCTCCTCGACCAGACCGGTGAGCCACACGCCCCGCCCGTCGCCGACGGTGACCTCTTCGCCCGGGCGGACGCGCCGCACGACGGCGGCGTGGTGCGCCTCGGCTCCGGTGAGCTCGACGCGATCGCCGTCGGGGACGCTCTCGACGAGGAAGTGCAGCGCCATCTCAGCCCCGGAGGCGGTCGCGGAGCTTGGAGAACAGGCCCTGATGGAACTGCGCCAGCTGCGGTGCGGGCGCCTTCGTCTTCTTCGCGAAGTCCTCGATGAGCGCGCGCTCCCGAGGGCCGAGCTTGGTCGGCGTGACGACCTGGACTCCCACCCGGAGGTCGCCGCGGTTCCCGCCGCGCAGCGGCGTGATGCCGCGCCCCTTGATCGTGAGGACATCGCCCGACTGCACCCCGGCGCGCACCTCGAGGTCGACGTCGCCGTCGAGGGAGGTGATCGTCGCCGTGGAGCCGAGGATCGCGTCCGGCATGGAGACCTCGAGCGTCGCGAGCAGGTCGTCGCCCTCGCGGCTGAAGATCTCGTCGTGCGCGACGGTCACCTCGAGGTACAGGTCCCCGTGCGGGCCGCCGGCGGGTCCGACCTCGCCCGATCCGGGCAGCTGCAGGCGCAGCCCGGTCTCGACGCCGCCGGGGATGTCGACGGAGACGGTGCGGCGCGCGCGCACGCGGCCCTGACCCTGGCAGGTCGCGCACGGGTACGGGATCGTCGTGCCGTAGCCCTGGCAGGTGGTGCAGGGCTGGGAGGTGACGACGTTGCCGAGGAGGCTTCGCACGGTCCGCTGCACGTGCCCGGCGCCGTGGCAGATGTCGCATGTCACGGGCTGGGTGCCGGGCTGGCAGCAGGAGCCGTCGCACGTCTCGCAGAGGACGGCGGTATCGACCTCGATGTCGCGGTGCGTCCCGAAGACGACGTCCTTCAGGTCGAGGGTGA
The DNA here is from genome assembly GCF_018717645.1 of Microbacterium flavum. Lineage (GTDB taxonomy): Bacteria > Actinomycetota > Actinomycetes > Actinomycetales > Microbacteriaceae > Microbacterium > Microbacterium flavum. The sequence continues at coordinate 303,298 of NZ_JAFLHG010000002.1, read as the reverse complement.
CCCTCACCAGGGCGTCCTGACCACGCTCGCGGCGCGAGCGGGGACGGCCGGCACGGGCTCCCCCGCCGCCGCCGAAGAAGGTCTCGAAGATGTCCCCGAACCCGCCGAAGCCCGCGCCGCCCGCGCCGAACGGCGAGCCGTCGCCGCCCATGTCGTAGCGCTGACGCTGCTCGGGGTCACTGAGCACGTCATACGCGTGGGTGACGAGCTTGAAGCGCTCGGAGGCATCCTCCCCGGGGTTCACGTCGGGGTGGAGCTCGCGCGCCAGACGGCGGTACGCCTTCTTGATCTCCTCGGGCGAGGCGTCGCGGGAGACGCCCAGGACTTCGTAGTGGTCGGCCACAATCGCCTTTCGTGACCGCGCGCCGCGCGGCCGGTCGTACGTATGATCTCCGCTCAGCGGGACGTGTCGTCCTCGTCGAGCAGACGGCTGAGGTAATGCGCGACGGCACGGACCGCCGCGAGGTTGGTGGGGTAGTCCATGCGCATCGGACCGAGCAGTCCGAGGCGGGAACGGATGCCGGCGCCGTCGTAGTCGCTCGTCACGACCGACGCCTCCGCGAGCCCGAAGTCGGCGTTCTCTCGCCCGATGCTGGCGGCGAGCCCCTTGTCGTCGGCGACCATCTCGCCCATGAGGCGCAGGAGGGTCACCTGCTCCTCGATGGCCTCCAGGAGTGGGTAGATGCTCCCTCGGAAGTCGCCCTCGCGCCGCGCGAGGGTCGCGCTGCCCGCCATGACGAGCTTGTCCTGGCGGAAGTCCTCCAGCTCTTCGGCGACGATCCGGGCCACGATCCGCACCGCGTCGTCGACGCGCGAGGACGGCGTGGACGCTTCCGCCGGGAGGTCGAGGTCGGCGATCGCCTGAGCCGCCGCCGCGACCGGCTTGCCCGTGACGAGCGCGGCGATCGCGTGCTTCACCGATGCCGCCTCGGTCTCGCCGAGCTCATGCGGGAGGAACGCGACGCGCTGGGACACGCGGCCCGTGTCGGTGACGACGATGACGACGACGCGTGTGCCGCCGAGGTGGACGAACTCGACGTGCGACACGCTCGCGCGCGCGAACGACGGGTACTGGACGATCGCGACCTGCCCCGTGAGTCGGGTCAGAGCGCGCACCGTGCGCATCAGGAGGTCGTCGAGGTCGGCGGGGTCGGCGAGGAAGGTCGAGATCGCTGCGCGCTGGGCGCCCGACAACGGGCGCAGCTCGGCGAGATGATCGACGAAGACGCGATAGCCCTTGTCGGTCGGCACCCGACCCGACGAGGTGTGCGGCGCCGCGATCAGCTCCTCATCTTCGAGGAGGGCCATGTCGTTGCGGATGGTCGCCGCGGACACGCCGAACTGATGCCGGTCGACGATGGTCTTGCTGCCGACGGGCTCGTTCGTGTCCACGTAGTCCTGCACGATCGCGCTGAGGACCTGCAGGCCGCGTTCCGAGACCATCACTCCTCCTCCGCCCGAGGGTTGGCACTCCGAGCTGTCGAGTGCCAATCTTACCGCGATCGGGCTGTGGCCCAGCGCTCAGACGATCCGCGCGCCGCGCTCACGCGGCCAGTGCCCGCACCACGGCATCCGCGAGGAGGCGCCCGCGCCGCGTGAGGACGACGCGGCCACGGACGGCCGCCGCGCCGTCGATGAGGCCGTCGGCGATGAGGGATGCCACGGCGTGCCGCCCTTCCCCCTCGAGCTCCGAGACGGCGACGCCCTCGGCGATCCGCGAGCGCAGGAGCACGTCCTCCAGGCGACGCGCGGCCTCGTCGGGCCGCTCGCGGCCCGCGGCGGGCGAGGAGCTGTCGGCGAGCCGCTGCGCATACGCGGCGGGGTGCCGCACGTTCCACCACCGGAGCCCGGCGACATGACTGTGCGCGCCCGGGCCGTAGCCCCACCAGTCCGTGCCGCGCCAGTACGCGAGGTTGTGGCGCGAGCGGTGAGCGGGCGTCCGGGCCCAGTTGGACACCTCGTACCAGCCGAATCCTCCGGCCGCGAGCAGATCGTCGACGAGCTCGTACATGTCGGCCTGCAGGTCATCGTCGGGCGCGGGCACCTCGCCGCGCCGGATCTGACGGGCCAGCTGCGTGCCGTCCTCGACGATGAGCGCGTAGGCGGAGATGTGATCGGGCGCGAGGGACATCGCCGTCCGTACGGACTCCTCCCAGTCGGCGAGCGACTCCCCCGGCGCGCCGTAGATGAGGTCCACGCTGACATCCATACCGGCCGCACGGGCGGCGGCGACGGCCGTGCCCACGTTCGACGGGTCGTGCGTCCGGTCGAGGGCTGCCAGAACGTGCGGGACTGCCGATTGCATCCCGATCGACAGACGGGTCACGCCGGCCTCGGCGAGTGCGAGGGCGAGGTCGGGGGTCACCGTGTCGGGGTTCGCCTCGACCGTGACCTCGGCATCCGGAGCGAGCCCGAAGGCCCCGCGGACCCCCTCCAGCATGCGGGCGAGATCGCCGGCGGGGAGGAGCGTCGGGGTCCCTCCTCCGAAGAAGACGGTCTGCGCGGGGCGCAGCGGCGCGCGCGCGGCGAGAACCTCGCGCGACAAGGCGATCTCGCGGAGGACCTCGTCGGCGTAGGCGTCCTGCCGGGCGCCCCGCAGCTCGGTGGCCGTGTAGGTGTTGAAGTCGCAGTAGCCGCAGCGCACGCGACAGAACGGCACGTGCAGATAGACGCCGAAATCTGCGCCTCCGTCGATGTCGAGGTCATCCGGCAGCGCGCCGCTGGGGGGCGCCGGATCGCCCAGCGGGAGGGCGGCGCCCATCAGGCCGAGGTGGAGTACAGCGGCGAGATCGCGCGCAGATACCCCTGGAAGAGCTCGCGACGTCGCCGTCTGACGAGCGGCGGGAGGAGACGGTAGGCCAGCGCGGTGGGACGGTCGAACGCACGCACGACGAAGCGGACCTCGTCGCTCTCGTCCCACTCGATCGCGAAGGACTCCTCGCCGCTGACGACCGACCCGCCGACGGTCCCGAGGGTGAACCCGACACGTCGCGGCTCCTCGACGGCGGAGATGACCCGCAGCTCGCCGTCGGCGTTCATCCCCTTGATCCGACCGCGGACGCGGATCGTCGTGCCGGCCGCGACGTACGGCGTCCCGTCGGCGTCGAATCGCTGCTCGGTCTCGAGCCTGCTCGGCGCGACCGGCGCGCCCTCGTCGTCGAAGCCGACGCCCGAGTACATCGGGCCGGCGGCGGGGCGCACATCCGTGATCTCGAGGCCGGATCCGCGCAGCGCCGACCACGACAGCAGGGCGTCGGCGGATGTCTCGAAGCGGCTCTCTCCGCTCCCCAGCCGCCACGACGCCTCGGCCGGGATGCTGTGCTCGGGCGGATAGCCCATGAGGTCCGGAGCACCCGTCGCCCCGACAGCGGCGTAGTCGACCGTGCCATCCTGGAAGTTCCCGCGACGCATGGGTCCCACCCTAACCGGGGGCTACTTCTTGGTCTCGACGTCGCCGGACAGCGCGGCGATGAACGCCTCCTGCGGCACCTCGACCCGACCGACCATCTTCATGCGCTTCTTTCCCTCTTTCTGCTTCTCGAGGAGCTTGCGCTTGCGGGTGATGTCACCGCCGTAGCACTTGGCGAGGACGTCCTTGCGGATGGCGCGGATGTTCTCGCGCGCGATGATGCGCGCCCCGATCGCCGCCTGGATGGGCACCTCGAACTGCTGACGCGGGATGAGCTTGCGCAGGCGCTCCGTCATCATCGTGCCGTAGCCGTAGGCCTTCTCCCGGTGGACGATCGAGGAGAAGGCATCCACCTTCTCGCCCTGCAGCAGGATGTCGACCTTCACGAGATCGGCCTCCTGCGATCCGGCGGGCTCGTAGTCGAGGGACGCGTAGCCCTGCGTCTTCGACTTGAGGTGATCGAAGAAGTCGAAGACGATCTCGCCGAGCGGCATGTTGTAGCGCAGCTCCACCCGGTCCTCGGACAGGTAGTCCATGCCCAGGAGTGTCCCGCGACGCTGCTGGCAGAGCTCCATCACCGTGCCGACGTAGTCCTTCGGCAGCAGGATGCCGACCTTCACGACCGGCTCTGAGACGGAGGCGACGCGGCCGTCGGGGTACTCGCTGGGGTTCGTCACGACGACGGTCTCACCCGTGTCGGTCGTGACCTCGTACGTGACGCTGGGCGCCGTCGTGATGAGGTCCAGCCCGAACTCGCGGGAGAGGCGCTCGGTGATGATCTCGAGGTGGAGCAGGCCGAGGAAGCCGCAGCGGAAGCCGAAGCCCAGGGCGACCGACGTCTCCGGCTCGTACTGCAGGGAGGCATCCGACAGCTTCAGCTTGTCGAGGGCCTCGCGGAGGTCCGCGTAGTCGCTGCCGTCGATCGGGTAGATGCCCGAGAAGACCATCGGCTTCGGGTCGGTGTACCCGGGGAGGGCGTTGGATGCGGGCTTGCGCTCGTTGGTGATCGTGTCGCCGACCTTGGACTGGCGCACGTCCTTCACCCCGGTGATGAGGTAGCCGACCTCGCCGACGCCGAGGCCGCGCGTGGGGATCGGCTCCGGGCTCGACACGCCGATCTCGAGGAGGTCGTGCTTGGCGCGGGTCGACATCATCTGGATGCGCTCGCGCGGCTCGAGCTTGCCGTCCACCATCCGGACGTAGGTGACCACGCCGCGATACGAGTCGTACACGGAGTCGAAGATCATGGCGCGGGCGGGGGCGGCGGGGTCGCCGACGGGCGCAGGGATCTGCTCCACGATGCGGTCGAGCAGCTCCTCGACGCCCATGCCGGTCTTCCCCGAGACGCGCAGCACGTCATCGGGCGAGCCGCCGATGAGATTCGCCAGCTCGGCCGCGTACTTCTCGGGATCCGCGGCGGGGAGGTCGATCTTGTTGAGCACCGGAATGATCTGCAGATCGTTCTCGAGCGCGAGGTAGAGGTTCGCGAGGGTCTGGGCCTCGATGCCCTGCGCGGCGTCGACGAGGAGGATCGCCCCTTCGCACGCGGCGAGCGACCGGCTGACCTCATAGGTGAAGTCGACGTGTCCGGGCGTGTCGATCATGTTCAGCGCGTAGGTGGCGCCCGTGCCCGTCGCCCACGGCATCCGCACGGCCTGCGACTTGATCGTGATTCCGCGCTCGCGCTCGATGTCCATGCGGTCGAGGTACTGGGCGCGCATGTCCCGGTCGCTGACCACGCCGGTGATCTGCAGCATGCGGTCGGCCAGGGTGGACTTGCCGTGGTCGATATGGGCGATGATGCAGAAGTTGCGGATCAGCTCGGGAGGGGTCGCAGACGGCTCGAGAGGCTTCAGGGCGCGGGGTGACATGTCGGTCCGAGTCTACCGGCGCGCGGCCGTGCGAACGGCGGGACGTCCTCGGCGGGCGGGTGTCGCGCACTCTAACGCTGCCAGCCACCGACACGCCAGCGATCCGCCCGATGAGAAAGAATTAACCGTTCTGTTACTTGCCACGCGGCTGTGTGACGAAGAATGCTCAATCTGGCGGCCGACGTCTGCGCGAACCCCCCAGTCGTGCGCGGACCGCCTCGGAGAGATCATCGTGACGCACGCGCACCCGTCCCAGGCCCCTTCCCCGTCGCGCCGCCGGCAGCCGCGCAGCGCCCTGACGATCGCGACGGCGCTGGCCACCGTCGCGGCGAGCGCTGTCTTCGCCCCTGCGGCCCAGGCGGCGGTCTCCTCCGACGCGCCGGTCGTGATCTCCGAGGTCTACGGCGGAGGCGGCAACACGGGAGCACCCCTCGCCCGCGACTTCATCGAGCTGGCGAACGTCTCGGATGCCGCCGTGGATCTCTCCGCGTACAGCGTGCAATACGCCTCGGCGACCGGCGGGTCGTGGCAGGTCACTCCGCTGACCGGCATCACGGTGCCCGCCGGCGGCCAGGTGCTGATCGGCGAGGCGACGGGCGCGAACACCTCGCTCCCCGGGTTCACCGCCGACGTCGACGGGGCGATCGCCCTGTCCAGCTCGCAGGGGAAGGTCGCCCTCGTCTCCGACCAGACCGCGCTCAGCGGCGCGTCCGGGCTGACCTCTCTGCCGCAGGTCATCGACTTCGTGGGCTGGGGAGGTGCGACCCACTTCGCCGGCGCCGCGCCCGCTCCGGGGACGGGCAATGCGACGAGTGTGGCGCGCGGCGCGTCATTCGCCAACACCGGCGACAACGCCGCCGACTTCACGGCCGGGACGCCGACACCCACCGGACTCGCCGTCGACCCGACCGATCCCACGGACCCGACCGATCCCACAGACCCGACCGATCCCACCGATCCCACAGATCCGACCGACCCGACGGTCCTTGCGATCGCCGAGGTGCAGGGAACCGGGGACGCCTCTCCGTACGCCGGCCAGACGGTCACCACCGAGGGCGTCGTGACGGCTCACTACCCCACCGGCGGGTTCGACGGCTACGTCATCCAGACCTCGGGCACCGGCGGGGCTCTCGACCTCGCCGCCCACCCGGCATCCGACGCGCTCTTCGTGCACGCGCCCGGCGCGGTCGCGGAGGTCGCACCCGGCGACACGGTGCGTGTGACCGGCACCGTCTCCGAGTGGAACGGCCTGACCGAGATCACGGTGGCCGCCGGTGCCGCACAGCGCATCGACGCCCAGCCGGCCCCCGAGCCCGCCACCGTCGGCTGGCCGGCGGATGCCGCGCAGCGCGAGAGCCTGGAGTCGATGCTGGTCGCACCGCAGGGCGATTTCACCGTCTCGAACACCTACTCGACGAACCAGTACGGCGAGGTCGGCCTCGCCGCGGGCACCACCCCGCTGCGCCAGCCGACGGATGCCGCACGCCCCGGATCGGCGGAGGCGTCCGCGGTCGCAGCCGACAACGCGGCGCGCGCGGTGACCCTCGACGACGGCACGAGCATCAACTACCTGACGGGCGCGAACAGCGCCCTCACCCCCGCGTACGTCTCGCTCACCGAGCCGATCGTGGTCGGGGCATCCGTCACCTTCACCGCGCCGGTGATCGTCGACTGGCGGAACGGCTCGTGGAAGCTCAACCCGACCGCTCCGCTCGCGGGCGACGGCACCGGGACCGACGAGGTCGCCTTCGCCGACCCGCGCACGGCCGCTCCCGACGCGGTCGGTGGCGACGTCCGGCTCGCCTCGTTCAACGTCCTCAACTACTTCACGACGCTGGGCACCGACACGGCCACGTGCGTCCCCTACCGCGACCGCCTCGGCGACGGCGTCACCGTCCGCGACGGCTGCCCGCAGCGCGGGGCCTGGGACGCGGCGGACCTCGCACGCCAGCAGGCGAAGATCGTGGCGGCGATAGGCGCGCTGGACGCCGACGTCGTCGGCCTCATGGAGATCGAGAACTCCGCTGCGCTGGGCGAGGCGACCGACGAGGCGACCTCCACGCTCGTCGACGCCCTCAACGCCGCCGCCGGAGCGGGCACCTGGTCCTTCGTCCCCTCCTCGGGTGATCTTCCCCCGGCATCCGAGCAGGACGTCATCACCAACGCGATCATCTACCGGACCGCGGCCGTCGAGCGCGTCGGCGATTCCCGTGCGCTGGGAGACCAGAGCGAGGATGGAGAAGCGTTCGGCAACGCCCGCGAGCCGATCGCGCAGACGTTCGCACCCGCCGAGGGCGGGGCGCCGTTCCTCTTCGTCGTGAACCACTTCAAGTCGAAGGGCTCGGTCGGTCCGTGGCCGGGCGACGCCGACGCCGGCGACGGGCAGGGCACCTCCACCGAGTCGCGTGTGCGCCAGGCCACCGCGCTGCGGGACTGGGTCACGCAGATCCGCGGCGACGTCTCGTCGGTCGCTCTCGCGGGCGACTTCAACTCCTACACGCAGGAGGATCCGCTCGAGGTCCTGTACCAGGCGGGCTATGTCGACGCCGCGCAGGCGTTCGGTGTCCCGTCCTCCTCGTACAGCTTCCAGGGGCTGTCGGGATCACTCGACCACATCCTCCTGAGCGGCCCCGCGAAGGAGCGCGCCACCGGGGCAGACGTCTGGAACATCAACTCCGGCGAGTCGGTCGCGCTCGAATACAGCCGCTTCCGCTCGCACGGCACCGAGTTCTACGCGCCGGATGCCTATCGCTCGAGCGACCACGATCCGGTCCTGGTCGGTCTGTCCGCGCAGGCGGCGCCGGTGGAGTTGACCCTCCTGGGGATCAATGACTTCCACGGTCGCATCGATGCGAACACCGTCGCGTTCGCGGGCACCGTCGAGCAGCAGCGTGCGCAGGCTCCCGGGCCGGTGCTGTTCCTGTCCGCCGGCGACAACATCGGCGCGTCGCTGTTCGCCTCCTCGGTCGCGAAGGACCAGCCCACGATCGACGTGCTGAACGCCCTCGGGCTCCAGGCCTCCGCGGTCGGCAACCACGAGTTCGACCGCGGCTTCGCCGACCTCGCCGGACGCGTCACCGACGCCTCCGACTATCCGCAGCTCGGCGCGAACGTGTACACCAAGGGCACCACCACACCCGCCCTCCCCGAATACCAGCTGCTCGATGCCGGCGGACTCACCGTCGGCGTGATCGGCGCCGTCACCGAGGAGACCCCGAGCCTCGTGTCTCCCGCCGGCGTCGCCGACCTCGACTTCGGCGACCCCGTCGAGGCTGTCAACCGCGTCGCGGCGCAGCTGCGCGACGGCGACCCCGCCAACGGCGAAGCCGACGTCCTCGTCGCGCTCTACCACGAGGGCGCCGGGGCGGGCACCCCCGACGGCGCCACCCTCGACCAGGAGCTCGCCGCCGGCGGCCCCTTCGCCCACCTCGTCAACGACACGGACCCCGCCGTCGGCGCGATCTTCACCGGGCACACCCACAAGGAGTACTCCTGGTCCGCACCGATCCCCGGCACCGACCGCACCCGCCCGGTCGTGCAGACCGGCTCCTACGGCGCCAACCTCGGAAAGATCACCCTCACCCTCGACGGCGCCTCCGGCACCGTCCAGGCCCACACCGAGCAGATCATCAAGCGCACCACCACCCCCGCTGCGGAGCTCATCAGCACCTACCCCCGCGTCGCGGCCGTCGACACCATCGTGAAGAAGGCCCTCGCGGCCGCCGCCGAGGTCGGCAGCACCGCGATCGGCGAGGTGTCGGGCGACATCACGACAGCGTTCGCGGGCGGCTCGTTCGTGAACGGCGTGTGGACCGGCGGGTCACGCGATGACCGCGCGAGCGAGTCTGCTCTCGGCAACACGGTCGGCGACATGCTGCGCGACAGCCTGTCGGCCCTGCCGAACGGTGCGCAGATCGGCGTGACGAATCCGGGCGGGCTCCGCGCCGACCTGTGGGACACGCAGGCGGAGTTCGGTGCGACGGCCGTTCCCGGCCTCGCCGACGGGACCGTCTCGTTCTCGCAGGCGAACGCGGTGCTGCCCTTCAACAACACGCTCGCGCTCGTCACCCTCACGGGCGCCCAGTTCACGACGCTCCTCGAGCAGCAGTGGCAGCGGGCGGCGGACGGCAGCGTGCCGCAGCGCCCCTACCTGCAGCTGGGCCTGTCCGACAACGTGTCCTACACGTTCGACGCGAGCCTCCCCGAAGGGGCGCGGATCACGTCCGTGACCGTCGACGGCAAGCCGATCGACCCGGCCGCGAACTACCGGATCGGGACGTTCTCCTTCCTCGCCAGCGGCGGAGACAACTTCCGCGCGTTCACCCAGGGCACGGACTACGTCGACACCGGGCTCCTCGACTACGAGGCGTGGATGGACTACATCGCCGATAACTCGCCGCTCGCTCCGTCCTTCGCGAAGCAGGCGGTCCAGGTGACGGGCGTGCCCGAGACGGTGGATGCCGGGACGACGGTCGCCTTCCAGGTGTCGGGCCTCGACATGACGAGCCGCGGCGCGCCGCAGAACACGTCGCTGCAGGTCGCGCTCGGCGACACCGTGCTCGGAGAGGTACCCGTGAGCGCCGGCGCGGCGACGGTGAGCGTCACGCTTCCGGCCGATGTTCCGGCCGGGGCGGCGGAGCTCACCCTCACGGCCCCCGCGTCCGGAACCACCGTGCGGGTGCCGCTCGAGGTGGAGGTGCCCGTCGCCCTCATTCAGACGACGACGCGCCTGCACGCCATCCTCCCCATCCACATCAACCGCCTCGTCCCCTCGACCCTCGTCGCCACGGTCCGCCAGGAGGACGGAGCGCGCCCCGACGGCGTGGTCGTCTTCCGCGAAGGCGACACGATCGTCGCGACGTCGAAGGTGCGCTACGGGATCGCGACGTACACGCTCGGCCGCCTCAAGGCCGGGACGCACGATTACACGGCGACCTTCGTCCCCTCGGACGACGCGACGGTCGCCGGATCGACGAGTACCCCGACACGCGTCCGCGTGCTCTTCTGAGCCGCGCCACCGTCGTCGTCGCCCTGCGTAGGCTGGCAGGGTGACGACGACGGTGGTGATGGTCCACGGCATCCGCACGTCCGCCACGATGTGGCGCTCGCAGCTCGCGCACCTCGCGGATCGGGGCGTCGCGGCGGTCGCGGTCGATCTCCCCGGCCATGGCACGCGCATGGCCGAGACGTTCACCCTCGAGACCGCCTGGGCGACGATCGACGACGCGGTCCGGACGGCGGCGCGCTCGGGTGAGGTCCTCCTCGTGGGGCACTCGATGGGAGGGCTTCTCTGCACCGCCTATGTCGGTGCGGAGGACCCGCCTCCGGTCGATGCCTACATCGGCGCCTCGTGCACCGCGCTCCCCCGTGGTGCGGCGCTCACGACGTACCGCGTGCTCGCGCGCGGGTTCGACCGGCTGCCGGGTCGCGGCTTCCCGATCGCCGAGTGGGTTCTCGACCGGACACTCCCCGACGAGACGCGCGCGGACTTCGGTGCCGGCGGCTACGCCTACGACGCCCAGGATGCCGCGCTTCGCAGCCTCTCGATCCTCGACCTGCTCGCGGCGCTGCGCCGGATCGAAGTGCCCACATGGTTCATCAACGGCCAGTACGACCAGCTGCGCGTGAACGAACGGCTCTTCGTCTCCCTGGTGCCGCACGCGGAGCTCGTCGTCGTCCCGCGCACGAGCCACCTCGTGACCGCGATGCGACCGCGCGTGTTCAATGCGCTGCTGGACGTCGCCCTCGCGACGATGGCGGGCAGGGCATCCGGCGGGTCAGCGCGCTGACGCACGGCGCGCGCCGATCGCGAGGGTCATGAGCCCTCCGACGATCGAGAGCATCCCGCCAGCGACGAACAAGAGCCAGAACCCGCCCACGAGGGCGACGAGCCCCGCTCCCAGGAGCGGACCGATGAGCTGACCGAGGGCGGCCGAGACGTTGACGAGCCCCAGGTCGCGGGCGCTGTCCTCGGCCGAGGGGAGCAGATCGGTGGCGAGGGCGAGCCCGACCGACATGTACGCCCCGTAGCCGACCCCGAGGAGGGCGGCGGCGACGAGGGTCGTCTCGAACGAGGGCAGAGCGGCGATGAGGAGCGACGCCGCACCCTGCACGAGCGCCGACCCGACCGTGAGGCGGATCCGATGCCCGGAACGGTCGGAGAGCCGGCCCGCGCCGATCGACGCGATGACGACGAAGACGGTGTACACGACGATGAGGAGCAGGAGGTCGTCCTCCGCGCCGCCAGGGTCCCGCCGGAGCCCGTAGAGCAGGAAGAACAGCAGGAGCCCCGTGCCGAGTGCGTTGCCGACGTTGACCGTGAGCCGCCCCCAGAGCAGCCAGCCGAAGTCGCGGTCATGGAACGCGGAGAGGCGTTCGGCGAGAGTCCGCGGTTCGCGAGCGAGCGCGGACGCCGCGGGTGCGGGCGGGTCGGGCAGCGCCAGCGCCGCCGCGACACCCGTCGCGAGGACGAATCCGGCGAGGGCGAGGTAGCCCGTGACGACACCGAGCCCGAGCAGGACGATGACCCCGACCCCCACCACGATGCCCACGGCCTGCGCGGACGCCACAGCGGCCGACGCGGCGCCACGCTGGTCCGCGAGCTGATCGGCGATGAGCGCGGTGAAGGCCGCGGACGCCACGGCGACGCCGACCGACACGCCCACCCAGGCGGCGCCGACCGACCACGGGCCCGTGGCGAACGCGATCGCGACGAGGGAGAGCGCCGCCAGCACCGAGCCGGCGATCGCCCACGGTCGCCGGCGGCCGGTGGAGCCGCGGGTCCGGTCGCTGAAGCCGCCCGCGAGGGGGCCGGCGATGACGCCCGCCAGTCCCCCGGCGGCGAGCACCAGGCCGGAGGAGACGATGCCCGTGACCCAGCCGCTCGCGTCGTCGGGCGTGTCGAGCTGGAGCGGGATGAGCAGCTGCAGCGGGGTGAGCTGCACCGTCCAGATGCCGAGCCACGCCAGCGTGAAGAACGTGAACCACCGGGCTCCCGCGCGCCGAGGAGGGCGAGCGCGCGAAAAGGAGGATGCGGTCACGGACGACTCCTTCGTCGAGGCGGCCCCGAGGGGACGGGCCGGTGATCCGATCATGCCGCACCGGCGCATCCCGACGAATGCAGGTCGAAGGCGACACACCTGATAGACTCGGTGATTGGCTTGCGTACGGGTCCCACCTCGTACGCCGCCGGAGGCGCCCCTCTACCGCTACCCCGGCACATCCAACGAAAACTCCGAACGAAAGAGCCGTCGAACGTGGCGAACATCAAGTCGCAGATCAAGCGCAACAAGACCAACGAGAAGGCGCACGAGCGCAACAAGGCCGTCAAGAGCGCGCTGAAGACCGAGGTGCGCCGCACCCGTGAGGCGATCGCCGCCGGCGACAAGGCCGCGGCCGAGAAGGCCCTCGCCTCGGCGACCCGCAAGCTCGACAAGGCCGTGAGCAAGGGCGTCATCCACGAGAACCAGGCCGCGAACCGCAAGTCGTCGATCGCGAAGCAGGTCGCCGCTCTCTGAGCCGCACAACGTACCGAGAAGGGCCCGCCACGCGCGGGTTCGACCAGTGGTCGCATCGCCCCGAGCCCGGGGAGGTTGCGGCCACTGTCTCGTTATCCGAGAGTCATCACGGAACGCCGTCGACGAATCCCAGACACGTCCGGCGCGTCAACGAATCATCGACGCGACCGGCGGGATTCTCGAGCGAGACGGCTGTTCAGCGGTGCGAGCGCGCGACGCTCATCGCGGGCGGCGGTCAGAACGGCAGGAGCGGGTCGATCGCGATCGCGAGGAAGAGCAGCGTCAGGTAGGTGATCGACGCGTGGAACACGCGCATCGGCTTGATCTGCTCTCCACGGGCGGCACGGTTGTAGAGCACGTGCGCCTCAACGATGAACCATCCCCCGAAGACGAGCGCGGAGACCGTGTAGACGAGGCCCATACCGGCGACCGGCGTGAGCAGCAGTGAGCAGACCACCGTCGCCCACGCGTACAGGATGACCTGGAGGCCGACCTGCATGCCGTTGCGGGTCGCGCCCAGCATCGGCACATCCGCCTCCTGATAGTCGCCCTTGTACTTCATCGACAGCGGCCAGTAGTGCGGCGGCGTCCACAGGAAGACGAGCAGGAAGAGGATGAACGGGGGCCAGGCCAGCGATCCCGTGACCGCCGACCAGCCGATGAGGACCGGGAAGCAGCCTGCGATCCCGCCCCACACGATGTTCTGCTCGGTCCGGCGCTTCAGGATCATCGTGTACACGACGACGTAGAAGAAGATCGCCGCGACGCTGAGGACGGCCGCGAGCCAGTTGGTGGTGAGAAGCAGCCACACCGTCGATGCGACGGCGAGCGTCCACGCGAAGATCAGTCCCGCGCGGGGCGAGATCTCGCCCGTCACGAGCGGACGGTTCTCGGTGCGGTGCATGTGCGCGTCGATGTCGCGGTCGAGGTACATGTTGAATGCGGCCGCCGATCCGGCGCTCATGGCGCCGCCGACCGTGGTGGCGAGGACGAGCCACAGGTCCGGCATCCCGCCGTGGGCGAGGATCATGACGGGGACCGTCGTGACCAGGAGCAGTTCGAGGACGCGGGGCTTGGTCAGCGTGACGTAGGCACGGACGGTGCTGCCGACGGTGCGTCGCCCCACCTCGGGTGCGGCCGTCGCGCTCGCCTGCGTCATCTGTGCTTCCCTCCGCTGCCTGCCGGGTCCATTCTAGGTCAGCGCCTGTGACGGAGGAGCCGCCCTTGTGTTCACTCTGCTGAACTACGTACACTCAGTTGTATTGACGGCGTCCTCCGGACCCGACGCGCAGTTGCGTCACATGGCCTGGCCGGCACGCGCAGTCGGTAAGCTGAAACCACAAGCGCCGCCGAGCGCCGGATCCCAGCGGCGCCGCCGCCGGGCATCGCCTCGGCCGCACTCCCTCACTCTCGAAAGGGCGGTCCGTGTCCGAATTGCGTTGGGATGAAATCGATCGGCGTGCGGTGGACACCGCCCGAGTTCTCGCGGCGGATGCCGTGGAGAAGGTGGGCAACGGTCACCCTGGAACGGCCATGAGCCTCGCGCCCGCGGCATACCTGCTGTATCAGCGGGTCCTGCGGCACGACCCCGCCGACACCCACTGGCTGGGCCGCGACCGCTTCATCCTCTCCGCGGGGCATTCTTCGCTCACCCAGTACGTGCAGCTGTACCTCGGCGGTTTCGGTCTGGAACTCACCGATCTCGAGGCGCTCCGGACCTGGGGGTCGCTGACCCCGGGCCACCCGGAGTACGGCCACACGAAGGGTGTGGAGATCACGACGGGCCCGCTCGGCCAGGGCCTGTCCTCCGCCGTCGGCTTCGCCTACGCCGCTCGCTACGAGCGGGGCCTCTTCGACCCCGAGGCGGCCGCCGGCACCTCTCCCTTCGACCACTTCGTCTATGTGATCGCCGGTGACGGCGACCTCCAGGAGGGTGTCACCAGCGAGGCGTCGAGCCTCGCCGGCCACCAGGAGCTCGGCAACCTCATCGCGATCTACGACTCCAACCAGATCTCGATCGAGGACGACACGAACGTCGCCTTCACCGAGGACGTCGCCAAGCGCTACGAGGCCTACGGCTGGCAGGTGCAGACGGTCGACTGGAAGAAGACCGGCCAGTACGTCGAGGACGTCGCCGAGCTCTACGCCGCGATCGAGGCGGCTCAGGGAGAGACCGCCAAGCCGTCCCTCATCATCCTGAAGACGATCATCGGCTGGCCGAGCCCCGGCAAGCAGAACTCCGGCAAGATCCACGGCTCCGCCCTCGGCGCCGACGAGCTCGCCGCCACCAAGAAGGTCCTCGGATTCGACCCGGAGAAGACCTTCGACGTGGCGGACGACGTCATCGCGCACACGCGCGAGCTCGGTGAGCGGGCCGAGCAGGAGCGCGCCGCCTGGCAGGAGGCCTTCGACGCCTGGGCGTCGGCCAACCCCGAGCGCAAGGCGCTCCTCGACCGGCTCGAGTCCGGGCAGCTCCCCGAGGATCTCTCGGTGCCCTCGTTCGCAGCGGGCAAGGATGTCTCCACCCGCGCCGCCTCCGGACAGGTCATCAACGCGCTCGCCGCGCAGCTCCCCGAGCTCTGGGGCGGATCCGCCGATCTCGCCGAGTCGAACCTGACGACCATCAAGGAGGCCAAGAGCTTCATCCCCGCCGAATGGTCGACCCACGAATGGTCGGGTGACCCGTACGGGCGTGTGCTGCACTTCGGCATCCGCGAGCACGCCATGGGCGCGATCGTCAACGGCATCAAGCTCCACGGCCCGACCCGCCCCTTCGGCGGCACGTTCCTGATCTTCAGCGACTACATGCGGCCGCCGGTGCGCCTGGCCGCGCTGATGGACATCCCGTCGATCTTCGTGTGGACGCACGACTCCGTCGCCCTCGGCGAGGACGGCCCGACGCACCAGCCCGTCGAGCAGCTGTCGACCCTGCGCCTCATCCCGAACTTCACGGTGGTGCGCCCCGCGGACGCGAACGAGACCTCCGCCGCCTGGCTCGAGATCGTTCGCCGCACCTCGGGAGGCCCCGTGGGCATCGCCCTCACCCGCCAGAACATCCCGGTGTTCCCCCGCGGCGAGGACGGCTTCGCGACGACGGACGGGGTCGCCAAGGGCGCCTACGTGCTCGTCGACGCGGACGGCGGCGCGCCCGATGTCGTGCTCATCGCCACCGGCTCCGAGGTCCAGCTCGCCGTCCAGGCGCGCGAGACGCTCGCGGCGGAGGGCATCCGCGCCCGCGTCGTGTCGGCCCCGTCGCTCGAATGGTTCGCCGAGCAGGATGACGCGTACCGCGAGAGCGTCCTCCCGGCCGCAGTGAAGGCCCGCGTGTCGGTCGAAGCCGGATCGACGCCGCTGTGGCGCAGCGTGGTCGGCGACACCGGCCGCACGGTCGGCATCGACCACTTCGGCGCCTCCGCCGACTACAAGACCCTGTTCGAGAAGTTCGGCATCACCGCCGACCACGTCGTGGAAGCGGCGCGCGCAACCGTCAAGGAGAACTCATGAGCACGCCCACGCAGGAGCTGGCCGCCGCCGGCGTCAGCATCTGGCTCGACGACCTGAGCCGGGGGCGCATCGACTCCGGCAACCTCGCGCAGCTCATCCAGACCCGCGACATCTCGGGTGTGACGACGAACCCGTCGATCTTCCAGGCCGCGATCGGCAACACGGAGGACGACTCGTACGACGCTCCCCTCGCGGCGCTCGCCGCGCGCGGCGTGTCCGCCGACGAGGCGATCTTCGAGATCACGACGACCGACGTCCGGGATGCCGCCGACATCTTCCGCCCCGTCTATGACGCCACGGGCGGCGTGGACGGCCGGGTCTCGATCGAGGTCTCCCCCGACCTCGCTCATGACACCGACGGGACCATCGCCGAGGCGCAGCAGCTGTGGGCGAAGGTCGACCGCCCCAACGCCCTCATCAAGATCCCTGCGACGAAGGCGGGCCTGCCCGCCATCACGGCGACGATCGCCGCGGGCATCTCGGTCAACGTGACGCTGATCTTCTCCCTCGAGCGCTACGACGCGGTCATCGACGCGTACCTCTCCGGCCTCGAGCAGGCGAAGGAGAACGGGCACGACCTCTCCGGCATCCACTCGGTGGCATCGTTCTTCGTCTCTCGCGTGGACACCGAGGTCGACAAGCGCCTGAACGCCATCGGCACGGACGCTGCCGCCGCCCTCCGCTCGAAGGCGGGCCTGGCGAACGCCCGTCTGGCCTACGAGCTGTTCGAGAAGCGCTTCGGCGAGGACCGCGCGCGCCAGCTGACCGCCGCCGGCGCGAACGTGCAGCGTCCGCTGTGGGCGTCCACCGGCGTCAAGGACCCGGCACTCCCCGACACCCTCTACGTCACCGAGCTCGTCGCCCCCGGCACGGTCAACACCATGCCGGAGAAGACCCTCCAGGCGACCTTCGACCACGGCGTCATCACCGGCGACACCATCACCGGTCAGTACGCCGACGCGCACCGCGTGTTCGACGAGCTCGCCTCCGTGGGCGTGGACGTCGCCGATGTCACCCAGCTGCTCGAGGACGAGGGTGTCGAGAAGTTCATCGCGTCCTGGCAGGACCTGAAGTCGACCGTCTCCGCCGCCCTCGCCGCCGCTCCGGAGAACGCGCGGTGAGCTTCGAGATCCACGTCTCGGGGCGCGTGAAGGAGGTCGTCGAGGCGACCCTGCCCACCCTCGTCGACTCGCTCATCGCGAGCGGGATCACGGCCGGCGATGCCGACCTGTGGGGGCCGGATGCCGCAGACGAGGCCGCGCGCCGGCTCGGCTGGGTCGACGCGGTCACCGTCTCTCGTCCGCTGGTCCCCGAGATCGAGGCGCTTCGCGCCGATCTGGTCGAGCGCGGTCTGACCCGGATCGTTCTCGCCGGCATGGGCGGATCGTCGCTCGCGCCCGAGGTGATCGCGGCCACCGCCGGGGTTCCGCTGGTCGTCCTCGATGCCACGGCGCCCGGCCAGGTGCTCGCAGCGATCGACGGCGACAGCGAGAGCGGCGGCCTGGCTGAGACGGTCTTGGTCGTCTCCTCCAAGTCGGGGTCGACCGTGGAGACCGATTCCGCACGCCGCGCCTTCGAAGCTGCCTGGCGCGACCTCGGCATCGACCCGGCGGAGCGGATCGTCGTGGTGACCGACCCGGGCTCGCCGCTCGAGGCGTCAGCCCGCGAGGCCGGCTACCGCGTCTTCACCGCGGACCCCACCGTCGGCGGCCGATACTCGGCGCTGACCGCGTTCGGGCTCGTGCCGTCCGGGCTCGCCGGCGTCGACCTCACCGAACTGCTCGACGAGGCCGAGGCGACACTGCTCGAGGTCGCGATCGATGACCCGCGGAACCCCGCGCTGGTCCTGGCGGCCGCGATCGCCGGCAGCACGGCGGAGATCCCGCGCCGCGACAAGCTCGGCCTCGTCTCCGACGGCACCCACATCGTGGGCCTCCCCGACTGGATCGAACAGCTGATCGCGGAGTCGACCGGCAAGCAGGGCACCGGCATCCTGCCTGTCGTCCTGCTGCCCGTCTCCCCCGAAGTCGATCAGACCCCGGCGGATCTGCAGATCCTCCGTCTCGTCGACGACGCCGTCCACTTCCGCATCCTCGAGCAGTACCCCGACGAGATCCTCATCAGCGGGTCGCTCGGTGCGCAGTTCGTCGTCTGGGAATACGCGACAGCGATCGCGGGACGCATCCTCGGGATCGACCCGTTCGATCAGCCCGACGTCGAGTCGGCCAAGACGGCCACGCGCGGCCTCCTGGAGGCACGGCCGGAGGTGGGCTCCCCCGCCTTCGTCGACGGCGACGTCGAGGTGCGCGTCTCCGACGACGCTCTCGCCGCCTCCGGCACGCTCGCGGGCGTCCTCGACGCGCTCTGGGCGCGTCTCGGACCGGACGGCTATGTCGCGATCCAGGCGTATGTGGACCGCGTCGCCGTTCCGCAGCTCCAGGGTCTGCGCGAGCTGGTCGCGGCGGACAGCGGCCGCCCCACGACCTTCGGGTGGGGTCCGCGGTTCCTGCACTCGACCGGCCAGTACCACAAGGGCGGCCCGGCGCAGGGCGTCTTCCTCCAGATCCTCGGATCGGGTGAGGTCGACCTTGAGATCCCCGGGCGTCCGTTCACCTTCGGTCAGCTCATCAGCGCACAGGCGGCCGGTGACGCCTCCGTGCTCGTCGCGCACGACCGCCCCGTCGTGACCCTCACCCTGACCGATCCCCAGACCGACGTGCTCGCGCTGTTCGAAGCAGCGCAGTAGGAGTCCCCTTCGATGACCGTGGAGATGTCGCGGGGGCACAACCCCCTGCGCGACCCCGATGACCGCCGCCTGAACCGCATCGCGGGGCCGAGCGCCCTCGTGATCTTCGGCGTGACGGGAGACCTGTCGCGCAAGAAGCTCATGCCCGCCGTGTACGACCTCGCCAATCGCGGGCTCCTGCCGCCGGGCTTCGCCCTCGTCGGGTTCGCCCGGCGCGACTGGGAGGATCAGGACTTCGCCAACGTCGTCCACGACGCCGTCCGCCAGTACGCGCGGACCCCGTTCCGCGAGGAGACGTGGAAGCAGCTCCTGCAAGGGATCCGCTTCGTCTCGGGCGAGTTCGGCGACCCCGACGCCTTCCGACGTCTTCGCGAGACCGTCGAGAAGCTCGACGTCGAGCGCGGGACGATGGGGAACCACGCGTTCTACCTCTCGATCCCCCCGCGGGACTTCCCGATCGTCGCGAAGCAGCTGAAGGAGTCGGGGCTCGTCGACGACAAGTCGAACAATCCCGACGCCTGGCGTCGCGTGGTCATCGAGAAGCCGTTCGGATCGGACCTGCAGACCGCGCGTGAGCTCAATGCCGCGCTCGAGGTCGCATTCCCGGCCGACTCGATCTTCCGGATCGACCACTATCTCGGCAAGGAGACGGTCCAGAACATCCTCGCCCTGCGCTTCGCCAATGAGCTGTACGAGCCGATCTGGAACGCCAACTACGTCGACCACGTGCAGATCACGATGGCCGAGGACATCGGCGTCGGCGGACGTGCCGGGTACTACGACGGCATCGGCGCGGCGCGCGACGTCATCCAGAACCACCTGCTGCAGCTGCTCGCTCTCACCGCCATGGAGGAGCCGATCTCGATGTCGGCCACCGACCTGCGCGCCGAGAAGGAGAAGGTCCTCGCCGCGGTGCGCCTGCCCGCAGACCTCGCGACGGCGACCGCCCGCGGGCAGTACGGGGGCGGCTGGCAGGGCGGCGAAGAGGTGACGGCCTTCCTCGAGGAGGACGGCATGAATCCCCGTTCGACGACGGAGACGTACGCCGCCGTCAAGCTGGAGATCGCCACCCGCCGCTGGGCCGGGGTCCCGTTCTACCTGCGCACCGGCAAGCGCCTGGGCCGCCGCGTCACCGAGATCGCCGTCGTGTTCAAGCGCGCGCCGCAGCTGCTCTTCCAGCGCAACCAGACGCTCGAGCTCGGCCAGAACGCTCTCGTGATCCGGGTGCAGCCGGACGAGGGCGTCACGATCCGATTCGGCTCGAAGGTTCCCGGCGCCGGCAACGAGGTCCGCGACGTCACGATGGACTTCGGCTACGGCCACGCGTTCACCGAATCGAGCCCCGAGGCGTACGAGCGCCTCATCCTCGACGTGCTGCTCGGCGACCCGCCGCTGTTCCCGCGGCACGAGGAGGTCGAGTTGTCCTGGAAGATCCTCGACCCGGTCGAGGAATACTGGGCGAACGAGGGCGGGCCCCTCGAGCAGTACTCCCCGGGATCCTGGGGACCCCCGTCCGCCGATGAGCTCCTGGCCCGTGACGGCCGCGTCTGGAGGCGCCCGTGATCGTCGATCTGCCCGACACCACCGTCTCGAAGATCGCCCGCTCCCTGGTGAGCGTGCGGGAGGAGGGCGGCGCGGTCGCCCTGGGGCGTGTGCTGACCCTCGTCATCGTGACGACCCACGGTCTGCAGGAGGAGGCCATCGAGGCCGCGAACGACGCGTCGCGCGAGCATCCGATGCGCGTCATCGTGCTGATCACCAGCGCCGAAGGCGACGCGAAGCTCGACGCGCAGATCCGCGTGGGCGGCGACGCCGGCGCGAGCGAGGTCGTCGTCCTCCGCGCGCATGGCGCCGCGGCCGCGAACCAGGAGGGGCTCATCACCGGCCTCCTGCTGCCCGACGCGCCCGTGGTGGCCTGGTGGCCGGACTACCCGCCGGAGGTGCCGTCGTCCTCCGACGTCGGTCGGATGGCGCAGCGACGCATCACGGATGCCTCGACGAAGCCGTTCGCGAAGGACCGGCTCTCGCAGCTCGGGCGGACCTACGCCCCCGGAGACACGGACCTTGCCTGGACGCGCCTGACGCACTGGCGCGAGCAGCTCGCCGCCGTGCTCGACCAGCCGCCGTACGAGCCGGTGACGGCCGCCGAGGTGATCGGCGCGGGCAGTTCCCCCTCGACGGGGCTCCTCGCCGCGTGGCTGCGACTGAAGCTCGAGGTCCCCGTCGTGTGGCGCTACGCCGACCCCGACGAGTGGGATCACGGCATCCAGTCGGTGCGTCTCGTGCGTCCCTCCGGAGACATCCTCCTCGAGCGCAGCAACGACATCGACGCGACGCTCACGCAGCCCGGACAGCCCTCGCACGACATCGTCCTGCCGCGCCGGACGCTGCGGGAATGCCTCGCCGAGGAGCTCCGACGCCTCGATCCCGACCTCCTGTATGGTCGAGTCATCACGGACGGCTGGGCCCTCATCGGACCTCCCGAGCACCTCGGGCGCGATGCACAGCCAGACGTACGTCCCGAGGCATAGGAGCTCCGATGGCGCAGTTGTGGACCGAGAAGCGGGTGGTCATCAGCGGTGACGCCGATGTCCTGGCATCCGATGTCGCGGAGCGGCTGCTCGTCCGGCTGATCCGACGGTCCACCGCCGGCAAGACCTCGCATCTGGTCCTCACGGGTGGCGCGATCGGGACCGAGGTCCTCCGCGCCGCCGGCGAGCACCCGCGCCGGTCCGAGGTGGACTGGTCCACCGTGCACCTGTGGTGGGGCGACGAGCGCTTCCTTCCGGCGGGGCACGAGGAGCGCAATGACGTCGGAGCGCGTCGTGCGCTGATCGACCACATCGACATCCCGGCGGCGAACGTGCACTCGATGGCGACGACGGACGACGCCGCCGACATGGACGAGGCGGCGATGCAGTATGCGGCCGAGCTCGCGCGCTTCGGAGACGATGATCGCGCGTGGCCGGCGTTCTACCTGTGCTTCCTCGGCGTCGGGCCGGATGGGCACATCGCCTCGCTCTTCCCCGATCGGGCCGAGATCCAGGTCACCGACCGCTCGGTCGTCGCCGTCCACGACGCTCCCAAGCCGCCCGCCGATCGGCTCAGCCTGACGCGCCCCGTGCTGAATTCGGCACGCTGCGTCTGGCTGGTGCTCTCCGGCGTCGACAAGGCCTCCGCGCTGGGGCTGGCGCTCGCCGGCGCGAGCTACGAGACGGTGCCGGCAGCCGGCGCGAAGGGACGTCGGCGGACCCTGTTCTTCGTCGATCGGGATGCCGCGACGAACGTCCCGCCGGAGCTCATCGACCAGGAGTTCTGAGCCGCCGCGATTCGGCGGCTTCCGGCGTCAGGCCTGGCCGCGGCGTTCGCGCAGCTGATGCAGCGCATCGTCGAGGAGGGCATCGGCCTCTTCCTCGGTGCGGCGTTCCTTGACGTACGCCAGGTGCGTCTTGTAGGGCTCGGTCTTCGCGAGTGCCGGAGGGTTCTCCTTGTCGCGCCCGGCCGGAAGGCCCGAGTGCGGCGAGTCGATGACCTCGGGGATCTCCTCGTCCGCGATGCCGGCGGCGAAGTACCGCACGGTCTCATTGCCGAGGGCATCCCAGTACGAGACGGCGACCCGATCGGCGTGGTGACCGTGGTCCTGCTCACCCATGGGGCCGGCACCGACTCGGGTGCCGCGGATCGCGTTTCCTCCGGTAGCCATCAGATCCCCTGGAATTTCGTGATGAGTCCCAGCGCGACGATGGCGACGAACCAGACGAGCGCGAGGACGACGGTGAAGCGGTTCAGGTTGCGTTCGGCGAGGCCCGAGGAGCCCATCGCAGAGCTCATGCCGCCGCCGAACATGTCGGACAGGCCACCTCCACGTCCTTTGTGCAGCAGGATCAGGAGAGTCAGCAGGAGGCTGGTGATGCCCAGCAGGACCTGCAGCACGAACTCGAGGATGTCCACAGTCGAAGATGCCTTTCGCGGCGCCACCTCAGGGCGCACAAGGGTCGAGTATACCGGTCCGCGCGACGGGGGCCCCTCGACAAGCCCGGGGACCGGCTGGTCCCCAGGGCCTGCCGAGGGTCGAGGGTCAGACCCCGACGTGCTTCTGGTAGCGGATGATCGCGGCGAACTCGTCCGCGACGAGGCTCGCCCCGCCGACGAGGGCCCCGTCGACGTCGGGTTCGCGCATGAAGCTCGCGATGTTGCCGGACTTCACGGATCCGCCGTAGAGGATCCGGGTGCGGGCGGCCGCATCGGCACCGAGCTTGTCGGCGACGACCTGGCGGAGAGCCCCGCAGACCTCCTGAGCCTGCTCGGGCGAGGCGACCTGGCCCGTCCCGATCGCCCAGACCGGCTCGTACGCGACGACGACGTCGGCATCGGCCGGCACGCCTTCCAGCGCGACCTCCAGCTGCCCCACCGACACGGCGGTCGGACCGGACTCCTCGCGCTGCTCGAGCGTCTCCCCCACGCAGATGACCGGCACGAGGCCATGGCGCAGCGCGGCCTGGACCTTCGCGGCGACGACCTCGTCCGTCTCGTGGTGGTAGTCGCGTCGCTCGGAGTGCCCGATGATGACGTAGCCGCACGCGAGCTTCGAGAGGAACGCTCCCGAGATCTCTCCCGTGTACGCACCCGAATCGTGCGTCGACAGGTCCTGCGCGCCGAGGGCGAACGGGATCTTGTCGGCGTCGATGAGCGTCTGCACGGTGCGGATGTCGGTGAAGGGCGGGAACACCGCGACCTCGACCGTGTCGTTCTCGTGGCCGGCGTCCTTCAGCGTCCAGTGCAGCTTCTGGATGAATGCGACCGCCTGCAGGTGGTCGAGGTTCATCTTCCAGTTTCCGGCGATGAGCGGTGTGCGCGCCATCAGCTCTCCCATCCGAGGATCTCCAGGCCCGGGAGCTTCTTGCCCTCGAGGAATTCCAGGCTCGCGCCGCCGCCGGTCGAGATGTGACCGAACTGGTCGTCGGCGAAGCCGAGTTGACGCACGGCCGCGGCGGAGTCGCCGCCGCCGACGACCGACAGGCCGTCGACCTCGGTGAGCGCCTGTGCGACGGTCTTCGTGCCCGCGGCGAAAGCGGCCATCTCGAACACGCCCATCGGGCCGTTCCAGAACACCGTCTTCGAGCTGCGGATCGCGTCGGCGAAGATCCTCGCCGTCTCCGGCCCGATGTCCAGGCCCATCCCGTCGGCACCGAAGGGGGTCTCCTCCAGCGCGTCGGCAGCAGCGACCACGTGGTCGGCATCCGCCGCGAACCCGGATGCCATGACCGCGTCCACCGGCAGGATCAGCTCGACGCCGCGTTCGGCGGCTGTCGCCATGTACCCCTTGACCGTGTCGATCTGGTCGGCCTCGAGCAGGCTCTTGCCCACCTTCAACCCCTGTGCCGCGAGGAAGGTGAAGAGCATGCCGCCGCCGACGAGGATCTTGTCCGCGCGCGGAAGAAGGTGCTCGATCACGCCGAGCTTGTCGCTGACCTTCGAGCCGCCGAGGACGACCGCGTACGGGCGCTCGGGATTCTCCGTGAGGCGGTCGAGGACATCGACCTCCTTCTCGATGAGGAAGCCCGCGGCCGAGGGCAGGAGCTCGGCGAGCTCGTACACGGAGGCCTGCTTGCGATGCACGACGCCGAAGCCGTCGGACACGAGCACGTCGCCGAGAGCGGCGAGCTGCTCCGCGAACGCGGCGCGCTCACCGGCATCCTTCGCCGTCTCGCCCGGGTTGAACCGGAGGTTCTCGATCACGGCGACGTCCCCGTCCTCGAGGGCGGCGGCGGCGCCCTGAGCGGACTCGCCGACCGTGTCCTTGGCGAAGGCGACGGGCTTGCCGAGGAGCTCGGACAGTCGCTGCGCGACCGGCTCGAGGCTGTACTTCGCGTCAGGTGCGCCGTCGGGGCGCCCCAGGTGCGAGCACGCGATGACGCGTGCGCCCTGGTTGATCAGGTGGTTGAGGGTGGGAAGAGCCGCCCGGATACGGCCATCGTCCGTGATGACGCCCTCTTTCAGAGGGACGTTGAAGTCAACACGGACGATGACACGCTTACCGGCCAGCGAACCCAGGGAATCGAGGGTGCGCAGAGCCATGGGGAAACCTCAGAGCTTTTCGGCGACGAGCTCGGCGAGGTCGACGAGGCGGTTGGAGTAGCCCCACTCGTTGTCGTACCAGGCCGACACCTTCACGAGGTTGCCGGAGACGTTCGTCTGACCGGCGTCGAAGATCGACGAGTGCGGGTCGTGGACGATGTCGGTCGAGACGATCGCGTCGGTGTTGTACTTCAGGTAGCCGACGAGCTCACCCTCCGACGCCGCCTTCTCGTACGCGGCGTTGATCGTCTCGACGGTCAGACCCTCGGTGGGGGTGATGATCGTCAGGTCGACGATCGAGCCCGTGGGGATCGGCACGCGGTAGGACGAGCCGCTCAGCTTGCCGTTGAGCTCGGGCAGCACGAGGCCGATGGCCTTCGCGGCACCGGTCGAGGCGGGGACGATGTTCAGAGCGGCGGCGCGTGCGCGGTGCAGGTCACTGTGCGGGCCGTCCTGCAGGTTCTGGTCGGCCGTGTAGGCGTGCGCCGTCATCATGAAGCCGCGCTCGATGCCGAACGCGTCGTTGAAGACCTTGGCCAGGGGCGCGAGGCAGTTGGTGGTGCACGACGCGTTCGAGATGATGTTCATCGTCGCCGAGTCGTACGACTCGTCGTTCACGCCGACGACGAACGTGCCGTCGACATCGGTGCCGGGAGCCGAGATGATGACCTTCTTCGCGCCGCCCGCGAGGTGCTTGCCGGCATCCGCGCCCTTGGTGAAGCGGCCGGTCGACTCGATGACGATGTCGACGCCGAGGTCACCCCACGGGAGGTTGGCGGGATCGCG
Organism: Microbacterium flavum; assembly: GCF_018717645.1. Lineage (GTDB taxonomy): Bacteria > Actinomycetota > Actinomycetes > Actinomycetales > Microbacteriaceae > Microbacterium > Microbacterium flavum. Next base: position 277,387 of record NZ_JAFLHG010000002.1, on the reverse strand, counting down.
CTCTTCGAAGACCTTGATGGACTTGCCGTTGACGGTGATGGAGTCGGCGTCGTACGAGACGTCCGCGTTCAGGCGCCCGCCGACGGAGTCGTACTTGAGGAGGTGCGCGAGGGTCTTGTTGTCGGTGAGGTCGTTCACCGCCACGATGTCGAGGTCCGCACCCTGCTCCAGAGCTGCGCGGAGGAAGTTACGTCCGATACGGCCGAAGCCGTTGATTCCGATCTTGACAGACACGTTGTCTCCCGGTTCTTGTCACGTCGGCGACGCCTGATCCGGCGCACCTGATCGCGATCCGTTGGAATGAGAAGAGGATGCCGGGTCTCCCCGTCGCCGGGTAGGACCCGGCATCCTCACCTGGTCACGACCCTACTACTAGAGCAGGCCCGCCGTCTTCTCGCGCGCCGTCGAAAAGCGCTGCGCGACGTTGCCCCAATTGGCGATGTTCCAGACGGCCTTGACGTAGTCGGCCTTGACGTTGAGGTAGTCGAGGTAGAAGGCGTGCTCCCACATGTCGAGCTGGAAGATCGGGACCGTTCCCTGGGCCGTGTTCGACTGCTGGTCGAACAGCTGCTGGATGATCAGCTGCTCGCCGATCGGGTCCCAGCTGAGCACCGCCCACCCGGAGCCCTGGATGCCGGTCGCCGCTGCGGTGAAGTGGGCCTGGAACTTGTCGAACCCGCCGAAGAACTCGTCGATCGCCGAGGCCAGCTCGCCCTCGGGCGCTCCGCCGCCGCCGTCGTTCGCGGGGGCCAGGTTCGTCCAGAAGATGGAGTGGTTGACGTGGCCGCCGAGGTTGAACGCCAGATCCTTCTCGAGCTTGTTCACGTTGGCCAGGTTGCCCGACTCGCGCGCTTCGGCCAGCTGCTCGAGCGCGGTGTTCGCGCCCGTCACGTACGCCTGGTGGTGCTTGTCGTGGTGCAGCTCCATGATCTTGCCGCTGATGTGCGGCTCGAGGGCCGAGAAGTCGTACGGGAGGTCGGGGAGTGTGTACTTCGCCATGTTCTCTTCTTCCTGTTCGCGCCGCGCACCGGGCGCGGCGAGGGGACGAGTCTCATCCTATTGACGTGCAACGCGCGCGTCAGGGGGTTGTTCCCGCCTGCGTCGGCATGCGACGGGCGACTCAGTCCTCGAAGCCCTCGGGGACGGCGGATTCGGTGCCGGGGATGCCGTCGGTGGTCGCCTTCTTGTCGGCCATGGCGAGCAGTCGGCGGATGCGGCCCGCGACGGCGTCCTTCGTCAGCGGCGGGTCCGCATGGTGGCCGAGCTCGTCCAGGCTTGCGTCACGGTGCGCGAGGCGCAGCTCCCCCGCCTCCTTGAGGTGGTCGGGGACCTCGTCGCCGAGGATCTCCAGGGCGCGCTCGACGCGGGCGCAGGCGGCGACCGCTGCCTGCGCGGACCGACGCAGGTTGGCGTCGTCGAAGTTGACGAGTCTGTTGACGCCGGCGCGCACCTCTCGTCGCTGACGCATCTCCTCCCACGCGGAGGCCGTCCGGACGGCGCCCATCTCCGACAGCGCCACCCGGATCGCGTCACCGTCGCGCACGACGACGCGCGGGATGCCGCGGACCTCGCGCGCCTTCGCGGCGATGCCCAGCCGGTGCGCCGCACCGACGAGAGCCATCGCCGCCTCACCGGAGGGGCACGCGATCTCGAGGGCCGCCGAGCGCCCCGGGTCGGAGAGCGACCCCGCCGCCAGGAACGCACCGCGCCAGATGGCGGCGAGGTCGGGTCGGGCGCCGGTCGTGAGCTTGTTCGGGAGCCCGCGCACAGGCCGGCGGCGCTGGTCGAGGAGCCCGGTCTGCCGCGCGAGGGTCTCGCCGCCCTCGATCACCCGGACGGCGAACGTGCCTCCCGTGCGGCCGCCGGATGCCTGGACGCGGTGCAGCTCGGGGCGGACGCCGTACAGCTCCATGATGTCGCGCGCGACGCGCCGCGCGAGGAGGTCGGATTCCAGCTCGGCCTCGACCGCGACGCGACCGGCGATCTGGTGCAGGCCGCCGGAGAAGCGCAGGATCGCGGTCAATTCCGCCACGCGAGCCGTGGGTCGAGGGTCCCTGACCCCGGCCAGCTCGGTCTTCACGTCGGCGGTTGGTGACACGGCTATCCTTCGATGTTTCGGTGCGGGGACAAAGGACCAGCCTACTCGCGTCCGAGGTCGCGGTGCTTCACTCGCACCGCGACACCGGGCACCTCCGCCAGGCGTCCGGCCAGTTCGATCGCAGTCACGACCGACCGGTGCTTTCCGCCGGTGCAGCCGACCGCGACCACCGAGTGACGCTTGTTCTCCCGCTGATACCCCTCGAGCACGGGGTGCAGTGCGGCGGCGTAGGCATCGATGAATTCGCGCGCTCCCGTCTGCGCGAGCACGAACTCGCGCACCGGCTCCTCCTCGCCGGTCATGCCCTTGAGTTCGGGGATCCAGAACGGGTTCGGCAGGAATCGCATGTCGGCGACGAGATCGACATCGGTGGGCAGCCCGTACTTGAAGCCGAAGCTCATCACCGTGACGGTGTGCCGCGCCTCCCCCTCCTCGCTGAACATGTCGACGACGCGAGTGGCGAGCTGATGGATGTTGAGCGTGCTGGTGTCGATGAGGACGTCGGCGCTCTCGCGGATGACGGCCAGCCGCTCGCGCTCGCGGCGGATGCCGTCGAGGATCGTCCCATCCCCTTGCAGCGGATGCGGCCGCCGCACCGACTCGAAGCGGCGGACGAGCACCTCATCGGAGGCATCCAGGAAGAGCACGCGCGCGTCGCGGGCCGTGCGCAGGGCGCTCGCCACGGCGGGCAGCTCGCGGAAGAGATCGCGTCCGCGGACGTCGACGACGGCGGCGATCTTCGGCAGCGCGCCGCCCGCGAGCTGCGACAGGTCGACGAGCGGACGCAGCATCTGGGGCGGAAGGTTGTCCACGACGTACCAGTCGAGGTCTTCGAGCGCGTTGGCCGCCGTCGTCCGACCTGCGCCGGACATGCCGGTGACGATCAGGATCTGGCCGGCGGGCTCGGCGTCTGCCACGTGTCCTCCCAGGGGTCTCCCCCAGCCTATCGACTCGTCCGCCCGCCTGTTCGGGCCGGGGCGCCCGACCCGCGGCGTCCGACCTGAGGCTTCCCGCCGCTGCTCAGCGTCGAGCGAGACGCTGCTCGATCGCGGCCGCCAGCTTGGGGCCGATGCCGGGAAGCCCCGTGATCTCCTCGGCGCTCGCGCGACTGAGCGCCGCGACCGAGCCGAAGTGCTTCAGCAGCGCCTTGATCCGCGCATCGCCGAGGCCGGGCACCTCGGACAGCACGGTCGAGATGTCGCGCTTACGGCGCGTGCGCTGGTGCGTGATCGCGAATCGGTGCGCCTCATCGCGCAGGCGCTGCAGCAGGTACAGCGCTTCGGAGGTGCGCGGCAGGATGACGGGGTACTCCTCCCCCGGCAGCCAGATCTCCTCGAGCCGCTTCGCAATGCCGCACAGGGCGATCTCGGTATGACCGGCATCCTCCAGCGCCCGCGCGGCCGCGGCGACCTGCGGAGCGCCGCCGTCGACGACGAGGAGCTGGGGACGGTAGGCGAAGCGGGGCCGCTTGCGCTCCATCACGACCGGGGCGTCGGCCGCGATCTCCTGTACCGCATGCTCGGCAGCAGCCTCCGCCTCCGCCGCCGCCTCATCGCGGTCCACATGGGCGAGTCTGCGGGTCAGCACCTGGTACAGCGAGTCCGTGTCATCGGTCGTCTCGGGAACGCCGAACGAGCGGTACTGGTCCTTGCGCGGCAGCCCGTCCTCGAAGACGACCATCGAGGCGACGACATTCGTCCCGGACAGGTGGGAGACGTCGTAGCACTCGATCCGCAGCGGCGCCTCGTCCATCCCCAGCGCCAGCTGGAGGTCGGTCAGGGCCTTCGTCCGCGCCGTGTAGTCCGAGGTGCGTCGGGTCTTGTGGAGCATGAGCGCCTGCTGGGCGTTGAGCGTCGCGGTGCGCAGGAGGTCGGCCTTGCGGCCGCGCTGGGCGACCTGGAGGGTGACGCGCTTGCCGCGCCGCTCCTGCAGCCACTCCTCGAGATCGGCGGCATCGTCGGGGAGGGTGGGGACGAGCACCTGGCGCGGGATCTCCCCGGGGCTGGCGGCGCCGTACGTGCGCTGCAGGACCTGATCCACGAGGTCCGCCCCGGAGATGTCGAGCTCCTTGTCGATCGTCGTCGCGCGGACACCGCGGACACGCCCCCCGCGCACGACGAAGTGCTGAACCGCCGCGGAGAGCTCGTCCTCGGCGATCCCGAAGAGGTCGGCGTCGGTGTCGTCGGCGAGGACGAGCGCGCTGCGGCTGAGGACGGCGTCGATCGCGTGCAGACGGTCGCGGTAGAGGGCGGCGGACTCGTAGTCCCTCGCCGCGGATGCCTCGCGCATGCGCGCCGTGAGCTCGCGCGTGAAGCGCGCGTCGCCGCCCGCCATGAACGCGACGAAGTCGTCGACGATCGCGCGATGCTCCTCGACGGTGACCTTCATCGAGCAGGGGCCCCCGCACCGGCCGATCTGGCCGGGGAAGCAGGGGCGACCGCTCGCCATCGCCTTCTTGTAGGAGGCGTCCGAGCAGGTACGGATCGGGAAGACCTTGATCATCAGGTCGATCGTGTCGTGCACCGCCCAGATCTTGGGATACGGCCCGAAGTAGCGCGCACCGGGGATCCTGCGGTTCCGTGTCACGATGACGCGTGGCGCCTCGTCGGCCAGGGTGATCGCCATGTAGGGGTAGGACTTGTCGTCCTTGTACCGCACGTTGAACGGCGGCGAGAACTCCTGGATCCACATGTACTCGAGCTGCAACGACTCGACGTCGCTGCCGACGACGGTCCACTCGACGCTCGTCGCCGTCGTCACCATCCGCCGGGTGCGCTCGTGCAGGGTGTGGAGGGGGGCGAAGTAGTTCGACAGCCGCGCGCGCAGGTTCTTCGCCTTGCCGACGTAGAGCACGCGCCCCGCGTCGTCGCGGAAGCGGTACACGCCCGGCTGCGTGGGGATCTCCCCCGGCTTCGGCTTGTACGGGAGGGCGTTCGCCATCTCAGCCCGCCTTGCGCCCTTCGACGAGCTCGGCGGCCGACGCACCGAGCACCTCCGCCAGGAAGGCACCCGTGTGGCTGCCCTCCACCCGGGCGACCTTCTCGGGGGTGCCCGTCGCGACGATCTCTCCGCCGCCCGCGCCGCCCTCCGGTCCGAGGTCGATGACCCAGTCGGCCGACTTGATGACGTCGAGGTTGTGCTCGATGACGATGACCGTGTTCCCCTTGTCGACGAGTCCGCCGAGCACCTCGAGGAGGCGCGCGACGTCCTCGAAGTGCAGGCCCGTCGTCGGCTCGTCGAGGACGTAGACGCTGCGCCCGTTGGAGCGGCGCTGCAGTTCGGTGGCGAGCTTCACACGCTGCGCCTCGCCGCCGGAGAGCGTCGTCGCGGACTGGCCGAGCCGGACGTAGCCGAGGCCGACGTCGACGAGCGTCTTCAGGTAACGGTGGATCGCCTGGATCGGCTCGAAGAACTCCGCCGCCTCGGAGATCGGCATCTCGAGGACCTCCGCGATGTTCTTGCCCTTGTAGTGGACGCTCAGGGTGTCGCGGTTGTAGCGCTTGCCGTGGCACACCTCGCAGTCGACGTACACGTCGGGGAGGAAGTTCATCTCGATCTTGATCGTGCCGTCGCCCGAGCAGGCCTCGCAGCGGCCGCCCTTGACGTTGAAGCTGAACCGGCCCGGCTGGTAGCCGCGCACCTTGGCCTCGCTCGTCTCGCTGAAGAGGGAGCGGATGCGGTCGAACACGCCGGTGTAGGTGGCGGGGTTCGACCGGGGGGTCCGGCCGATCGGCGCCTGGTCGACGTGCACGACCTTGTCGAGGTTGTCGAGGCCGGTGACCCGGGTGTGCTTGCCGGCGACGCGGCGTGCGCCATTGAGCTTCGTGGCGAGGACTTCGTACAGGATGCCGTTGACGAGCGAGGACTTGCCCGAACCGCTCACCCCGGTGACGGCCGTGAGCACACCCAGGGGGAACTCCGCGGTCACGTTCTTGAGGTTGTTCTCTCTCGCGCCGACCACCGTGAGCATGCGCTTCTTGTCGATCTTGCGCCTCTTGCGCGGCGTCTCGATCATCCGGCGACCGCTGAGGTAGGCGCCCGTGAGCGATCGATCCTCGGTCAGCAGGGACGACAGCGGACCGGAGTGGACGACCTCGCCTCCGTGCACGCCCGCGCGGGGGCCGATGTCGACGATCCAGTCGGCGGCGTGCACCGTCTCCTCGTCGTGCTCGACGACGATGAGGGTGTTCCCCAAGTCTTTCAGGTGCACGAGCGTCTCGATGAGGCGTCGGTTGTCCCGCTGGTGGAGCCCGATCGAGGGCTCGTCCAGGACGTAGAGGACGCCCGTGAGGCCCGACCCGATCTGGGTCGCGAGTCTGATGCGCTGCGCCTCGCCGCCGGAGAGCGATCCGGCCGCGCGACCGAGGCTCAGGTAGTTCAGCCCGACCTGGAGGAGGAAGTCGAGCCGCGCGCGGATCTCCCGCAGCACCGCGGCGGCGATCTTCGCCTCGCGATCGGTCAGCTCGAGCTCGGCGAAGTAGGCCTGCGCATCGGCGAGGCTCATCCGCGAGGCATCCGCGATCGACCGTCCGTGCACGAGCACGGCCAGCACCTCGGGCTTGAGCCGGTCGCCGTGGCACACCGGGCAGGGCACCTCGCGCAGGTACTCCGACCAGCGCTGGCGCTGCGTGTCGGTCTCGGCCTGCGTGTACTGGCGCTCGATGTAGGGAACGACGCCCTCGAAGCCCGAGGAGTAGCGCATCTCGCGGCCATAGCGGTTCTTCCACTTGACCGTGACCTTGTAGTTCTCCCCGCGGAGCACGGCGTCCTGCACCTGCTCGGGCAGATCACGCCACGGCGCGTCGAGGGAGAAGTCGAGGTCGTCCGCGAGACCGATGAGCAGGCGTTCGTAGTACTGGTAGAGACCCTTGCCCTGAGTCGTCCAGGGGATGATGACGCCCTCGTTGATCGAGAGCTCGTCGTCGCCCAGCATGAGCTCGACGTCCACGGACATCCGCGTGCCGAGCCCCGAGCAGGCCGGGCAGGCGCCGAAGGGGGCGTTGAAGGAGAACGTGCGGGGCTCGATCTCCGTCAGCTGCAGGGGGTGGCCGTTGGGGCACGCGAGCTTCTCGCTGAAGCTCTGCCAGGCATCGTCGCCCTCCTCGTCCACGTAGTTGACCTGCATGATCCCGCCGGCGAGGCCGAGCGCCGTCTCGACGGAGTCGGTGACCCGACCGAGGGTGTCGGGGGCGGCGACCAGGCGGTCGACGACGACCGCGATGTCGTGCTTGTAGCTCTTCTTGAGTGTCGGCGGCTCGGACAGCTGGATGAGGTCGCCGTCGACGACCGCGCGCGCATAGCCCTTCGCGGACAGCTCCTTGAAGAGGTCGACGAACTCCCCCTTCTTCTGCGAGACGACGGGGGCGACGATCTGGTACCGCGTGCGATCGGGCAGCTCCATGAGCTGGTCGGCGATCTGCTGCACGGTCTGACGCTGGATGCGCGCTCCGCACTCCGGACAGTGCGGGACGCCGATGCGCGCCCACAGCAGACGCATGTAGTCGTGGATCTCGGTGATGGTGCCGACCGTCGAGCGCGGGTTGCGGTTCGTCGACTTCTGATCGATCGAGACGGCGGGGCTGAGGCCCTCGATGAAGTCGACGTCGGGGCGGTCGACCTGCCCGAGGAACTGGCGTGCGTAGGCGCTCAGCGACTCGACGTAGCGCCGCTGCCCCTCCGCGAAGATCGTGTCGAAGGCGAGGGACGACTTCCCCGAGCCGGAGAGGCCCGTGAACACCACCAGCGAGTCGCGCGGGATGTCCAGATCCACATTCTTGAGGTTGTGGACGCGGGCTCCACGGACGCTGAGTTTCGAGGCTGCGACGGGGACGATAGGCACCGGTCAAGTCTAGGCGGGGCCTCCGACACGGGCTCCGGACGGAGGGGGTCCGCGGTTGCGCTCAGCGCGGACGGCGCCCGGCGAAGGCACTCAGACCGTCGCGCACCGCGGCGATCTCGGCGGCCGTCATGCCGGTCGCCGCCATCACCGCGCCGGGGACGTCCAGCGCGCGCTCCCGCAGCTCCCTGCCTGCGGGAGAGAGCCCGACCTCGAGCACGCGTTCATCGGTGGCGCTCCGCGTGCGCGAGACGAGGCCCTGCGCCTCGAGGCGCTTGACGAGGGGAGAGAGGGTCGCCGGCTCCATCGCGAGCTCTTCGGCGAGGTCGCCGAGCGGCCGCGGCGCGCGCTCCCAGAGCGCGAGCATGACGAGGTATTGCGGATGTGTGAGGCCGAGCGGCTCGAGGATCGGACGGTAGACGGCCACGACGTTGCGCGCGGCCGTCACGAGCGCGAAGCAGAGCTGGTTCTCGAGTTTCAGCAGCGCGTCGCGCGGGTCGTCGGCGTCCACGGCATCCCCTTCCGGCATTTCATTAGTACACTAATCATCATGACACGAAGAGACGCGGATCGCCCGCCCCTGCGCGATCGCGTGCGCGAGGCCGGAGGGTGGTACAGCTACCTCAACCGGCAGCTCATCCGCGTCGCCGGACCGGCATCCGTGGGTCCGTACGAGGACGAACCGCCCGCGGCGCCTGCAGAGCGATCGTGCCCGCTGTGCGGCGCGGCGATGTCGCGCCACGAGGTGGACCGGTCGGGACCGAAGCCCCTGTTGCACTGCCCCCGCCCGGCGTGAGCCCGAACGCGGCTCAGGCGTCGGACGCCTCGCGTCGGCGCTGCAGCGCCCACTCGACCTCGTCGGGATCGCTGTGGGGCACGATGCCGTGCGCGGTGATCTGGTGGCGCTCGTCGCCCTTGCCGACGATCACGAGGAGGTCACCCGGCTGCGCGAGATCCACGGCATGGTGGATCGCCTCCGCCCGCCCCGCGACGTCGTAGACCTCCGCGCGCGAGCCGCGCGTCCCGGCGACGACGGCGCGCCGGATCGTGGCGGGGTCTTCATCGGCCGGGTTGTCGTCGGTGACGACGACGATGTCGGATGCCATCGCCGAGAACCGGCCCATGAGAGGCCGCTTGTGCGCGTCGCGGTTCCCGTTCGAGCCGATCACGGTGATGATGCGACCGGGCGTCGCCGGGCGCAGTGCACACAGCAGCGCGTTGATCGCCTCGGGCTTGTGCCCCGCGTCGATCACGACGCGGAAGTCGGCGTCGACCGGAACGAACTGCACACGCCCCTCGGGTCCGGTGAAGTCGGCGAGCCCCGCCACGGACCGGTCGAGGGGGTAGCCCACGCGGTCGAGTGCGGCGACGGCGGCGAGGATGTTGCTCACCGTGAAGGTGCCGATGATCGGTGTCGTGAAGCGCGCGGACTGGCCTTCGGGGCCGACGACGGTGAAGGCGGAGCCATCCGGGCCGAGCTCGATATCGACCGCACGCCAGTCGGCGTCGCGTCCGGTGATCGAGAAGGACTCGGTGACGAGCTCCGGGTCCTCGTGGAAGCGTCGGCCGGCCTGATCGTCGACGTTGACGAGCGCGAGACGCGACATCGCCGGGGTCAGCAGCTCGCGCTTGGCAGCGCGATAGTTCTCCTGCGAGCCGTGGAAGTCGAGGTGGTCGTGCCCCAGGTTCAGGAACACGGCGACGTCGAACACGAGCCCGTCGACCCGCCGCATCGAGATCGCCTGGCTGGACACCTCGGACGACACCCAGCGCACGCCCTGCTCCCGCATGCGTGCGAGAAGCGCCTGCATGGCCGGGGCCTCCGGCGTGGTGAGCTTCGTCGGCACGGGGATGCCGTCGATCTTCGATCCCATCGAGCCGATCAGGCCGCTCTCACGCTCCCCGAGAGCCGCGTCGATGAGGAAGGTCGTCGAGGTCTTGCCCTGGGTGCCCGTCACGCCGATCGTCTTCAGCGCCGCTGCCGGGTGGTCGTAGAACCATACGGACAGGCGACCGAGGACGCCGCGGGGATCGGCGACCACGATGAGGGGCACATCGGCCGCGACGAGCGCCGCACCCGCGGGGTCGGTGAGCACCGCCGCCGCACCGGCGGCGAGGGCGTCTGCGACGTACCGCGCGCCGTGGGTGCTCGCGCCGGCCGCGGCGATGAAGAGATCGCCGGGCCGCACGCCGGCCGTGCTGAGGGCGATGCCGGTCACCGGCGGACCGTCGGTGACGACGTCGCCGTCGATACGCGCTGCGATGTCCGCCAGGGAGCGGGTGAATGTCGCATCCGGTCGTTCGTCGTGCTGCTGTCGCCGGGAGTCGTTCGTCACAGGTGCCTCTCGCGCCCTCTCGGGCGACCGTCTTGCCAACCCATCGACGATATCAAACGGGGTGCCCGCACTGAGTCAGTGCGGGTCAGCGCAGCAGGGTCCGGCCCGCATCATCGATCGTCCAGCCGGGGTTGACCGCGATCTCCCACGGGTGCCCGTCCGGATCGACGAAGGTGCCTGAGTAGCCGCCCCACTCGGTGGCAGCCGGAGGGCGACCCACGCGCGCGCCCGCCGCTTCGGCTTCCGCGAGCAGGTGGTCGACTTCGCCGGAGGTCCGGACGTTGTGCGCAAGCGTGATGCCACCCCACCCGCCGTTATCGGAGACGCCCGAATCTACCGCGAGGGCGGCGCGCGACCACAGTCCGAGGACCATGCCCCCCGCCTGGTAGAAGGCGACCTCTCCGCTGACGGACGAGGAATGGGGCTCCCACCCCACCGCGCGATAGAACGCGATCGATCGATCGAGGTCGGCGACGCCGAGGGTGACGAGACTGAGGCGCTGCTCCATCAGGCGTGACCCGCCTTCTCCATGGCGCGCAGCTCCTTCTTCAGATCCTGCACCTCGTCGCGCAGACGCCCCGCCAACTCGAACTTCAGCTCCGAGGCGGCGGCGAGCATCTGCGAGGTCAGATCGTCGATCGTCGCCTCGAGCTGCATGGCCCCTTCGGCCGCGATGCCCTCGCGCCGGAGCTGCGGTGTCGGAGACTTCCCGCGGCCCGACTTCGTCTTCGCCGCAGCCTTGCCGCGGAGCAGGTCCTGCGTGTCGGAGGCCTCGCGAGCGAGCGCGTCGGTGATGTCGGCGATCTTCTTGCGCAGGGGCTGCGGATCGATTCCATGCTCGAGGTTGTAGGCGACCTGCTTCTCGCGGCGCCGATCGGTCTCCTCGATCGCCGACCGCATGGAGTCGGTCATGTTGTCGGCGTACATGTGGACTTCACCGGACACGTTGCGGGCCGCGCGCCCGATGGTCTGGATGAGGGAGGTGCCGCTGCGGAGGAAGCCCTCCTTGTCGGCGTCGAGGATAGCGACCAGAGAGACCTCGGGGAGGTCGAGACCCTCGCGGAGCAGGTTGATGCCGACGAGAACGTCGTAGACGCCCTGCCGCAGCTCGGTGAGGAGTTCGACGCGGCGGAGCGTGTCGACGTCGGAATGCAGGTAGCGCACCCGCACGCCGTGCTCACCGAGGAAGTCGGTGAGCTCCTCGGCCATCTTCTTGGTCAGCGTGGTGACGAGCACGCGTTCGTCGCGCTCCACGCGCACCCGGATCTCTTCGAGGAGGTCGTCGATCTGCCCCTTGGAGGGCTTGACGATGATCTCGGGGTCGACCAGTCCGGTGGGGCGGATGATCTGCTCGACGACTCCGTCGGCGATCCCCATCTCGTAGCGACCCGGCGTCGCCGAGAGGTAGACGGTCTGACCGACGCGCTCCTTGAACTCATCGAAGCGCAGCGGACGGTTGTCCATGGCACTCGGCAGCCGGAAGCCGTGATCGACGAGCGTTCGCTTGCGGGAGGCATCCCCCTCGTACATCGCGCCGATCTGCGGCACCGTCACGTGCGACTCGTCGATGACCATGAGGAAGTCGTCGGGGAAGAAGTCGAGGAGCGTGTGCGGCGCCTCTCCGGGCTGCCGCCCGTCGAGGTGGCGCGAGTAGTTCTCGATGCCCGAGCAGAAGCCGAGCTGCTGCAGCATCTCGAGGTCGAACGTCGTGCGCATGCGGAGTCGCTGCGCTTCGAGGAGCTTGCCCTGGCCCTCGAGCTCCTTCAGCCGCTCACCGAGCTCGTGCTCGATCGTGCCGATCGCGCGGTGGACGGTATCGGTGCCCGCGACGTAGTGGGATGCCGGGAAGATCGGCACGGACTCAAGTCTCTGCACGATGTCGCCGGTCAGCGGGTGGAGCATGTAGAGCGCTTCGATCTCGTCGCCGAACAGCTCGATGCGCACGGCGTACTCCTCGTAGACCGGGATGATCTCGATCGTGTCGCCTCGGACGCGGAAGTTGCCCCGGGAGAAGTCGACGTCGTTGCGGTTGTACTGCATCGCGATGAACTTGCGGATGAGGGCGTCACGGTCGTAGCGCTCCCCCACCTGCAGCGCGACCATGGCGCGCAGATACTCCTCGGGAGCGCCGAGTCCGTAGATGCACGAGACGGTGCTCACGACGACGACGTCCCGGCGGCTGAGGAGGGAGTTCGTCGTCGAGTGCCGCAGCCGCTCGACCTCGGCGTTGATCGACGAGTCCTTCTCGATGAAGGTGTCGGTCTGAGGGACGTACGCCTCGGGCTGGTAGTAGTCGTAGTAGCTCACGAAGTACTCGACCGCGTTGTTGGGCATGAGGTCGCGGAATTCGTTGGCGAGCTGCGCGGCGAGGGTCTTGTTGTGCGCGAGGACGAGCGTCGGGCGCTGCACCTGTTCGATGAGCCAGGCCGTTGTCGCCGACTTGCCGGTCCCTGTCGCGCCGAGCAGCACGACATCGGTCTCACCCGCATTGACGCGCGCGGCCAGGTCGGCGATCGCCTGCGGCTGGTCGCCGCTGGGCTCGTACTCGCTGATGACCTCGAACGGCCGGACGGATCGCGTGGTCTGCATGATTCCAGCGTAGGCGGGGGGTCCGACACGCGGGCCGCCGTTCGCCGAGGGCGAGGCGAGACGGAGGAGCCGGCGCGGGCGGGCCTCAGATGTCCGCGTCCTCCCCGGATTCGAAGTCGCCCGTGGCGAAATCGTCCCAGTCGGTGTCGGTGTCGGCATCGGAGCGGCGCCGGGAGCCGCGGAAGAGGGGGATGTGGTGCCGCATGTCGACTCCGATCGTCGGTGGAGCGCTCGGGTGAAGCTCAGGTCATGCCGCCACGGTACGCCGACCCGATGAACAGCCCGTTGCGCGCGCGTATCCCCCGCATATCCCTACCCTGGAGGAATGCTGGAGTTCCTCGTCGGGTCGAGCCTCGCCGCATCCGCGGGCCTCAACGCGTGGATGCCGCTGTTCGCACTCGGCCTGATGGACCGCCTCGTGCCCGCATTCACGCTGCCGGCCGGTTGGGCATGGCTCTCGGGCGACGTGGCGCTGTGGATCATCGGCATCCTGCTGGTCGTCGAGATCATCGCGGACAAGGTGCCCGCCGTCGACTCCGTCAACGACGTCGTCCAGACGGTCATCCGCCCGGCGTCGGGCGGGATCGCCTTCGGGGCCGGGGCGAGTGCACAGCAGGTCACCGATCCGTCCGGGCTGTTCGCGGACGGCGCCTGGATCCCGATCGTCGTCGGCGTCGTGATCGCCCTGGCGGTGCACGTCGCGAAGGCGGCTCTACGCCCCGCCGCCAACATGGCGACGGCCGGACTCGCCGCTCCCGTCCTCTCGAGCGCCGAGGACGTGTCCTCGCTCGCCCTGGCGGTGAGCGCGATCCTCGCGCCGATCATCGCGGCGATCCTGCTCGTCGGCCTCGTCGTCGCGATCGTGGTGCTGCGGGGGCGGCGTCGTCGACGTCAGCCGGGCCCACAGGTCGTCGGTCTGCGCGAGCGTCCTCGGCACTGATCGCGCGGTGTCGATGACGACATCCGCGATCGCGCGGCGCCGTTCGTCGTCCACCTGAGACGCGATGCGGGCGGCGGCGGCCTCCGGGCTCAGCCCCCGCAGGGCCACGAGACGCTCGGCACGCAGCGCGGCGGGGGCGTCGGCGACGACGACGAGGTCCCACGGGTCGTCGACGCGGGCCTCCACGAGGAGAGGAACGTCGTAGACGACGACGGCATCCGCGTCGGCGGCGAAGGCGACGGCGAATCGCCGCGCGGACTCCTCACGGACGGCGGGATGCACGATCGCGTTCAGCCGTCCAAGCGCGTCCGCATCCCCGAACACGCGGGCGCCGAGCGCTGCCCGGTCGAGCGAGCCGTCGGAGGTCAGGACGTCCTGACCGAAAGCAGTGGCGATGGCCACCAGCACCGGGGACCCGGGGCGCTGGACGTCGCGCACGATGGCGTCGGCGTCGACGACCACCGCGCCATGGGAGGCGAGGCGAGCCGCGATCGTGGACTTTCCCGACGCGATCCCGCCGGTGAGAGCGACAAGGGGCATGGACGACAGCCTGTCACGCCCGAGGGTCGACCGCTCCGAGCAGCACGGAGGAGCCCGGCGTCTCCGCCGCGCGACGGGCCGCCTCCCGCGCGGCGGAGAGCATCGCGGTGAAGTCGTAGCCCGTGTCGGCCGTGACCGCGACACCCACCCCCACGAAGGGGAACAGACCGGAGTCGGCCTCGGACAGCTCGTCCGTGCAGCCGCGGTAGATCGTCGCGCCGAGGCGGCGGGCGTCGGCGATCGTCGTCGCGGACGTGCACACCGCGAGCCGGTCCTCCGCATCCTCGCCGACGATGGCAGATGCCGGTGCATAGCGGCGGACGGCACCCCGGCAGGCCCGGCTGATGTCGTCGGCGATCTCGGTGCCGAAGGCACGCCGGATCTCGTCGAGACCCTCCACCCGGATGACGATCAGACTGACCCCGTCGGCACGCCAGGAGGAGCGCTCGAGGATATCCGCGCTCGCTCCCGCGAAAGTGCGGGCGAGCATGACGCCGTCCGCGGCGACGCCGCCCTGCGTCAGCCACTCGAAGCGACGCTGCCCGCTCCGGTGCGAGCGCAGCACGGACATCACGATCGCAGCGACGACGGTCAGGATGACGGTGCAGAGGTTGGCCGGCACCGGCCCGAACCAGGTCACGAAGACGCCGCCATCGGGTCCGTCCGCGAGGAAGGCGACGAGACGCGCGCCGTAGAACAGGGATGCCGCGATGAGCACGGCAGACAGGGTCCATGCCGACCGGAGGTTCCGCAGCGGGGGGCGCAGCGTCTCGATCGCGGCGGCGAGGAAGAGCGCGACGAGCCCCGCCGCCATGACCCCCCAGCCGCCCCATCCACCGGGACCGGGGCCTTCGACCAGCACCGCGACGAACGCGACCGCGGCAAGGGCCCCGACGCAGATCACGGCCGTGCGGATCGACCGGTCGTTGTAGCGACGGTTGCCGAGCCACATGAAGCCGGGCACGAGGATGAAGAGCGTGTTGCCGACGGCGATCGGGATCGCACCGCCCACGCCCGCCGACCACGCCATGTAGGCGAGCGTGGTCGTCACGCCGCAGAAGAAGGCGACCGCCCAGAGGCGCCCGGGCCCCGAATCGCGGCGGAACACCGTCTCGAGGATGAAGGTGACGCTCGCGACGCCGGCCACGAGCGCGGTCATGACCGTGACGGTGAACAGGTCGAGGCTCACTGCGTCACCTCCTCGGGCGCGTGCACGGGGAGCTCGACGCGGAACGTCGAGCCGACGCCCGGCTCGGACGTCACGGTGAGACTGCCCTCGTGGGCGGTGACGATGTCGTGGCTGATGGCGAGACCGAGTCCGTTGCCTCCCACGTCGTCGGATGCGCGGAAGAAGCGCTCGAACACGCGTTCGCGGTCCTCTTCGGCGATCCCGATGCCGGTGTCGGTGACCGTGATGACGGTCCGATGCCCGTCGGTGTCGACGTCCAGGTGCACGGATCCGCCGTCGCGGTTGAACTTGATCGCATTCCCGAGGAGATTGTCCACCACCTGCCGCAGGCGTCCCGGATCCGCGAAGGCGGTCGCACGGTCGGCACCCGTGACGGAGAGCTTGATCACCCGGTCGGCGGCGAGGGGGGTGAGCGAGACGGCGGATGCCCGCACGATCTCGACGACATCGGTTTCGCGTGCGCTCACCGTGGACTCGACGGAGTTCCGCGACGACCGGGAGGCGGAGAGGATGTCCGCGACGATCGCGAGGAGCCGTTCCCCGCTCCCCAGGGCCGTGTCGAGATAGCGGCGTGCTCGCTCGGACAGCCCCTCCTCGTCGAGGGCGAGCTCCAGGTACCCGAGTACCGAGGTGAGCGGCGTGCGCAGCTCGTGCGAGACGGAGGCCACGAGGTCGTCGCGTGCGCGGAGCGCCTCGCGCTCGGCCGTCACATCCCGAGCCACCACCACCGCGCCCGAATCCGCACCACGATGGTCGATGAGGCGTCGCGCGGTGAAGCTCAGCGCGCTGCGGCGGCCGTCGGCATCCGTGGACCAGACGACGACGTCCTCGAACGTCTCCCCGCGCCGCACCCGCGCGAGGGGATGGTCGAACGCGTCCATCGGCGTGCGACCGTCCTCGGCGAGGAGGACGGTACGCACGGATGCCGCGTGGAGTCCGGGGATCGCATTGCTGAAGCGCCCGACCGCGTCGTTCTCGTAGACGATGTCGCCCCCGACGGACAGGCGGACGACGCCGAAGTCCACCGTGTCGAGCACTTCGCTGACGAGCTGCTCCTGGCGCACGGCCGCGGCCCGGGCGAACGCCAGCCGTGCCGCTTGGGCATCGAGGAGGTCGCGCTGCGCGGCGAACCGCCTCGCGGATCCGTACCCCGCCGCGCTGATCGCCACGATGACGAGCGGAAGCAGCAGGGTCGCCGGGGTGAAGGCGGGGCCGGGGCCCATCAGGAGGACCACCCAGTAGAGGCCGGGGATCAGGGTGCAGCTGACGATGAGGCCCGCGCGTCCGAGGGATGCGAGCCACATGGCGGGGAAAGCCCACAGGAGCCCGAGTCCTCCGGGCGGGTCCGACAGCCGCATCCCTGCGATCGCGAAGACGTCGAGGATGGGGACGGCGGCGACCCACCCCGCGGGAAGACGCGTCCACGGCACGGCGAGCGCGGCGATGCCGCCCACACCCACTCCCAGGGCGGAGAGGGAGAACAGTCCCGGGCGGGCGAGCGTGCCGGCCGTCATCCCGCCGACGAACAGCACGGCGACGATGCCGCACAGCAGGAGTTGGTTGCCCGCCGCGACCCGGTCGCGCGGTTCGAACCGGAACACCGCGCGCGACGTTCGCGCCGCCGTGGCGGTCAGTCGTTTCATGCGCATCTCACGCATCGACGCTACCGCGTGTCACCGCTCCCGCGTGCGCAGACGCGGCAGGGGCCGGCACCCGAAGGTGTCGGCCCCTGTGCGGTGATCGGTGGCGCGGTGCGCTACCGGACCTGCAGAACGCGGATCAGCGACCCGAGAGCTTCTCGCGGAGCGCCGCGAGCGCCTCGTCGTCGGCGAGCGTGCCGCCGCCGGCGGTGTCGGAGGAGAAGCTCGACGAGCCGGTCTCGACCGGGGCTGCCGCCTCGGCCTCGAGCGCCTTCGCGACGGCGACCTTGTGCGCCTCCCAGCGCGCCTGGGCGCCGGCGTACTCCTGCTCCCACTTCTCGCGCTGAGCGTCGAAGCCCTCGAGCCACGCACCCGACTCGGGGTCGAAGCCCTCGGGGTACTTGTACTCGCCGTTCTCGTCGTACTCGGTGGTCATGCCGTACAGCGCCGGGTCGAACTCGGTGCCGTTGGGGTCGACCGACTCGTTCGCCTGCTTGAGCGAGAGCGAGATGCGGCGACGCTCGAGGTCGATGTCGATGATCTTGACGAAGACCTCTTCGCCGACCGACACGACCTGCTCGGCGAGCTCGACGTGCTTGCCGGAGAGCTCCGAGATGTGCACGAGGCCCTCGATGCCGTCCGCGACGCGGACGAACGCGCCGAACGGAACGAGCTTGGTGACCTTGCCCGGTGCGACCTGGCCGATCGCGTGGGTGCGGGCGAAGACCTGCCACGGGTCCTCCTGCGTCGCCTTGAGCGACAACGAGACGCGCTCGCGGTCGAGGTCGACCTCGAGGATCTCGACGGTGACCTCCTGGCCAACCTCGACGACCTCGGAGGCGTGCTCGATGTGCTTCCAGGACAGCTCGGAGACGTGGACGAGACCGTCGACGCCGCCGAGGTCGACGAACGCACCGAAGTTGACGATCGACGAGACGACGCCCTTGCGGACCTGGCCCTTGTGGAGGTTGTTGAGGAACGTGGTGCGCGACTCGGACTGCGTCTGCTCGAGCAGGGCGCGGCGCGACAGCACGACGTTGTTGCGGTTCTTGTCGAGCTCGAGGATCTTCGCCTCGATCTCCTGACCGAGGTACGGCGTCAGGTCGCGGACGCGGCGCAGCTCGATGAGCGACGCGGGCAGGAAGCCGCGGAGGCCGATGTCGACGATGAGCCCACCCTTGACGACCTCGATGACCGAACCGGTGACGACGCCGTCGTTCTCCTTGATCTTCTCCACATCGCCCCACGCGCGCTCGTACTGCGCGCGCTTCTTGGAGAGGATGAGGCGGCCTTCCTTGTCCTCCTTCTGGAGGACGAGGGCTTCCACCTCGTCGCCGACCTTGACGACCTCGTTGGGGTCGACGTCGTGCTTGATGGAGAGCTCGCGCGAGGGGATGACACCCTCGGTCTTGTAGCCCACGTCGAGGAGGACCTCGTCGCGGTCGATCTTCACGACGGTGCCTTCGATGAGGTCTCCGTCGTTGAAGAACTTGAGGGTCTTCTCGACCGCGGCCAGGAAGTCTTCAGCAGATCCGATGTCGTTGATGGCGACCTGCTTGGTGGCCGGGGCGGTCGTTGCGTTAGTCATGTAGTGGGTTGTCCTTGGATGGTTGGGATGTCGGGCCGCACTCCCCCGCCCGCCGGAAGGCGAACGGATGCCGGGAGTTCGGCGATGGGATGTTCATTCGACTACGCGCGCGACCGAAGGCCCACACGCGTGACATTCCATGCTATCAGAGCAGGCACCTCAGCCGCGGAGCGGATCCGCGGGGTGGATCGGGTCGAGGACCGGCGCGCCCGGGCGCGACAGGGTGAGCACCGCCCAGGCGACGCGGGGGCTCTTCGCGAGCTCGTCCTCGATCTCGTTGAGGGTCGCGGCGACCTCGTGTTCCGCGGTGTCCCCGTCCAGGTCGACGGCGGCGACGAGGAACACCCGTCCAGGTCCCACGTACTCGATGTGCAGATACGTCACCTGCGCGATGGCGGGATGCTCCAGGAGGCGCCCCAGCGCGGCCGCGCGGAGCTCCGGGTCCACCGCGACACCGACCAGGAAGCGGCGGTTCTGGCGGATGAGGAGGATCGCGACGACAGCGAGCAGCACACCGACGAGGATCGAGCCCACGGCGTCCGGTACCGCAGAGCCCGTCAGCTGATGAGCGAGGATTCCGGCGAACGCGATGACGAGACCGATGAGAGCCGCGGCATCCTCGAAGAAGACGGCACGCAGTGTGGGGTCGGACGTGCTCATGACGTGATCGAGCAGATCGCGGTGGGACGCGGCGGCCTCGCGGCGGGACTGCCGCGTCGCCTGCAGGAATGACGTCCCCTCCAGGACGAACGCGATCCCGAGCACGACGTAGGAGATGACGAACCGGTCGGCAGGTTCGGGATCGATGAGCTCCTGGATCCCGTGCATGATCGACACGCCGGCGCCGATCGTGAAGAGGCCGAACGCGGCGAACAGCGACCAGACGTAGGCATCACGCCCGTATCCGTAGGGATGCTTCGGGTCCGCGGCCTTCGTGCTGCGTCGCGCCGCGATGTAGAGGAACACCTCGTTGCCGGTGTCGGCCCACGAGTGCGCGGCCTCCGCGACCATGGAGGCCGCCCCCGTGAGCGCCGCGGCGAACGTCTTCGCGACGGCGATCAACAGGTTGGCGCCGAGGGCGATGAGAACAGTGGCGATCGACTCCGGTCGGGCCTCCGCGGCGGCTGCGGCGGGGTCGGGGCGCGTGGGAGACATGTCCTCACCGTACGCCGCGGTCAGCGGCGCTGCGCGCCCTCGTCGACGTCGCCGTCCACATAGAGCCAGCCGCCCGCCGCGCGTCGGAACCGGCTCGTCTCGTGCAGGACGCCCCGCTCGCCCGAGCCGCTCGCTCGCCAGTGGGCGCGGAACTCGACGATGCCGCGCGCGTCGTCCGGACCGCCGGCTGCGGTGCGCACGATCTCCAACCGTTCCCAGCGCAGCCCGGCGTCGAGGTCGAGCGACGCGGGAGAGGTCATCGGATGCCACGTCCGCAGCAGGTATCCGGCGTCGCCGACGGCGAATGCCGTGAAGCGTGAGCGCATGAGCTCCACCGCGGTGGCCGCCGCCGCCCCGTCGAGGAGAGGGCCGCAGCAGGCACCGAACGTCTCGCCGCCGCACGGACAGCGCGAGCCGTGCGGACGGGCACGGTGCGCGGCGGCTCCGAAGGACATGGCGTCGAGACTAACCGCACTGTGGATAATCGCGGACCAGCGCCGCGCGACTGACTAGCGTGGGCACCATGATCCGGGACCGACGGCGCTCCGCCCTCGCCGCCACCGCCCTCGTGGCACTGGCGTTGATGACAGCGTGCACCCCCGAGCCCGCACCTTCGCCGTCACCTTCCCCGACCGGCTTCGCGTCAGAGGACGAGGCCTTCGCCGCCGCCGAGGCGACGTACCGTGCGTACGTCGACGCGGTGAATAAACGTCGACTGGATCAGCAGTCCGTCCCGGACCCTACAGACTTCCTGACAGGAGCCGCTCGCAACGAAGATTTGGACACTGCGAAGATGCTCGCAGATCGCGGATGGCGCGTGGATGGCGACACAACGATCAGGTCTGTTCGTCCGACGTCGGCCTCCAGGGACACCGTCGCTCTCACGTTCTGCCTCGACGCAACAAACACCCGAGTTCTCGATGAGTCAGGCTCCAACGTCACGCCGCCGGATAGGGCAACGATCCTGGGCGTGCACGTTGAATTTGATACTCGAAACAGGCACCCACTCATTTCGTCTACTTCAACAAGCTCAGATCCATGTTGACGGCCCTTCTAGTGATCGCTCTAGCATCGGGGTGCACTGTCGATGCCCAAGCCGCCGGACTCTGCCCGTCCGTGTCCAACGACGGGTCGACGGTCGAGATCGGCGCCACACGACCCGGAGCCGGCGACTCCGACCGCCCGGACGACGACGGGCCGGGATCGGGAGGCTCGGGAGGGTTGGAGGAATCCGGAGGGTGGGGCGGCGCTCCGGGCACAGCTCCGAACCCCTGCGCGAACCCTCAGATCCTCGGCGGCTGCCTCATCGTCGAGGTGATCCGTCCCACGCTCGCCGACGTGGCATCGTTCGCCCCGGCATCCGTCGCGATCATCGACGAGCCGGACGGCGTCGGCATCGTGGGGATGCCGGTGAATTTCGTCACCGGCCCGACGGCGCACGAGCAGGCAGGCACGCTGTTCGGCCTCCCCGTGACGGTGCGGTTCACCCCGATCGGTGTCGTGTTCGTCCATGGGGACGGCACCCAGCGCACGACCACCTCGGGAGGCGCGACGTGGGCGGAGCTCGGCCTTCCCCAGTTCAGCGCGACGGGGACCAGCCACGCGTACGCATCGCGCGGCACTTACACCGCTCGCGCCCTCATCCGCTACGCGGCGGAGTTCAACCTCGGACGAGGGTGGAACCCCATCGACGGGGTCCTGGAGATCCCGACGGCCGCGACCGACCTTCAGATCTTCGAGGCGCGCACCGCGCTCGTCGACCGCACCTGCGCGGAGTCCCCCGCCGGGCCCGGATGCTGACCCACCCACCCCGTAGACTCCGCCCGTGACCGATCGACTCATGCTCCTCGACACCGCGAGCCTCTACTTCCGCGCGTTCTACGGCGTCCCGGACAGCGTGAAGGCTCCCGATGGCCGCCCGGTGAACGCGGCGCGGGGACTGCTCGACATGATCGCCAAGCTCGTCACCACCTACGAGCCCTCCGAGCTCATCGCGTGCTGGGACGACGACTGGCGACCGCAGTGGCGCGTGGACCTGATCCCGAGCTACAAAGCGCACCGCGTCGTCGAGGTCGTCCCCGGGGCGCCTGATGTGGAGGAGGTGCCCGACCCCCTCGAGGCGCAGATCCCGCTCATCCGGGAGGAGCTGGAGGTTCTTCGCATCCCGATCGTCGGGGCGGCGCAGCACGAGGCGGATGACGTGATCGCAAGCCTTGCCGCGCAGTCGCCGATCCCGGTCGACATCGTGACGGGCGACCGTGACCTGTTCCAGCTGGTCGAGGACGCCCGCGGCGTCCGTGTCATCTATACCGGTCGGGGCATGAGCAATCTCGAAGTCCTCGACGACTCCGTCGTCACGACCAAGTACCGCGTCCTCCCGGAGCAGTACGCGGACTTCGCCGTGCTGCGCGGCGACGCCTCCGACGGGCTTCCCGGCGTCGCCGGGATCGGCGAGAAGACCGCGGCGACACTTCTGCAGACCCACGGCGATCTCACCGCCATCCGGCGCGCGGCGAGCGAAGCCGCCGCGCCGGGGATGACGGCGGGCGTCCGCGCCAAGATCCTCGCCGCCAGCGACTACCTCGACGTCGCGCCGGCCGTCGTCGAGGTCGTGCGCACGCTAGACCTGCCTGCGGTCGACGCCCGGCTCCGCGCGCCCGATGCAGCGCAGGTCGCGGCGCTGGATGCCACGTGGAATCTCGGATCCTCGTTGCAGCGCGCGGTGTCGGCGCTCACCGCGCGGGCCTGATCTCGCAGACGCATCCGGCGGGCGACTCCCGTCAGCGCGCGCGGTTCGTCCACTCCCGCAGGCGCTCCAGCGGCCACGTCGTGACGATCCGCTCCGCCGGCACGCCCGCCCGTTCGGCCCGCGCCGCGCCCTCGTCCAGAAGTCCCAGCTGCCCGGGAGCGTGCGCATCCGAGTCGATCGCGAAGAGGCATCCGATCTCCAGAGCGAGGGCGATGAGCTCGTCGGGCGGGTCCTCCCGCTCGGGGCGCGAATTGATCTCGACGGCGACGCCGTGCTCCGCACACGCCGAGAACACCGCCCGCGCGTCGAACTCCGACGGCGGCCGCGTCCCGCGCTCGCCGGACACGAGCCGACCGGTGACGTGCCCCAGAACGTCGACGCGGGGGTGGGATGCCGCGGCGACGAGACGGCGCGTCATCTGGGGCGACTCCATCCGCAGACGGGAGTGGGCGGATGCGACGACGACGTCGAGCTCGGCGAGGAGCGCGTCGTCCTGGTCCAGCTCTCCCGCGTCGAGGATGTCGACCTCGATGCCGCTCAGGAGGGTGACCCCCGGGACGTCCACGCGCGCGACCTCGACGAGCTGCTCGCGCAGACGCTCGGGCGTGAGCCCGTTCGCCACGCGAAGCCGCGGCGAGTGATCCGTGAGCGCCAGGTACTCATGACCCAGGCTCCGGGCGGCCTCGACCATGCTCGCGATCGGCGTCGTGCCGTCTGACCAGTCCGAGTGACAGTGCAGGTCACCGCGCAGCAGCGCCCGCAGGTCGGACCTCGCCGGCGCGTACCTGCGCCGGAGCTCGGCCAGGTAGCGGGGCACGTCGCCCGCCAGCGCCTCCTGGATCACCGCCAGCGAGGAATCGCCGATCCCCGCCCGGCGCCGCAGAGAGGCGGTATCCGCCAGATCACGCTCCGACAGGCCCTCGATCGCGGCGGCCGCGGTGCGGAAGGCCTTCGAGCGATAGCGCGACGCCCGCTCGCGCTCGAGGAGAGCCGCGATCTCCGTGAGGGCGTCGACGGGTTCCATGGTGCGGGCGCGGCGAGCTCCCCCGAGCGTCGAGCGGGTCCACGGCGCGGCGTAGATTCGCTCCGGCGTTCAGGAGGTCGTGACCGCGGATCTCCGCACGACGACCGGCACGGACGCGAGCCTGCTCAACGCCGCCCCGAAGAGGATCGAGAGGATGCCGACGCCGATCGCAAAGGCAGCGACACCGAACGACACGACCGAGGTGAACAGCGAGGCGCGCAGGAACGACGCGTTCATCATGACCTCGCGCACCGGGTCGTCCTGGGGAAGCTCCGAGTAGGTCTTACCGCCGGACGCCTTGAGCGCGTGGTGTTGGATGATGTCCGCCTGCACGTACGCGGTGAACGGACCCGCGACCGTCTGCCCTTGAAAGGCCATGGCGTCGTCGGGAACGGTGATGTTCTCGGCTCGCAGCTGACTGGACACCATCACCCACACGACGACGCCGACGACGATCAGCGCGATGCCTCCGAGGATGCCGAGGACGCCGGCCGCCTTGACGAAGCCGACCTTCTTCTGCGGAGGTTCGATGGTGTCGGACGTGGCGGTTGCTTCTGACATCGGGGGTTCCTTCCTCGGAGCTGCCGGGATGTCCTCACCGTACCGGCCGCACCGAACCCCTCACCAGGGTGGCGGCCGGAGATAACGGCGCGCTCGGATGCGGTCCGCGGGCGTCCCGTCAGGCCGGTGCGTGCGCGGTCGCCTCGACCCAGCGTCCGAGCACCGACGCCGCCGAACCGTCGTCGATCGCCGCGGCGGCCCGGTCACGGGCGGCGGCGAGGCGCTCGACGATCGGTCGCTGGACCTCGGAGGCATCGCGGAAGAGCTCGTAGGACACGATCCCCGCGGCAGCGTTCAAGAGCACGATGTCGCGCACGGGGCCCGCATCACCGGCGAGCACCCGGCGCACGACCTCGGCGTTGTGGGCCGCGTCCCCTCCGAGCAGGTCGCCGATGTCGGCGAGGGGGATGCCGATGTCGCGCGGGTCGAGATCGTGCTCGTGGATGTCACCCCGGCTCACCTCCCACACCCGGCTGTGGCCGGTCGTCGTCAGCTCGTCGAGGCCATCGTCGCCGCGGAAGACGAGCGCCGTCGCCCCGCGGGTCTGGAAGACCCCGGTGATGAGCGGCACGCGGTCGAGGCTCGCGACGCCGACCGCGTTGGCCTCGGCCCGTGCGGGATTGCACAGCGGCCCGAGGAAGTTGAACACCGTCGGCACGCCGAGCTCGGCCCGCGTGGGTCCCGCGTGACGAAAGCCGGGATGGAACGCCGACGCGAAGGCGAATGTGATGCCGACCTCCGCGAGGACCTCGGAGACCCGCTCCGGGGAGAGGGTGAGATCGATGCCGAGCGCGCCGAGAACGTCGGAGGACCCGGAAGCGGAACTGGCCGCGCGGTTGCCGTGCTTGACGACGGGGATGCCGGTGGCCGCCGCGACGATCGCGGACATGGTGGACACGTTGACGGTCCCGAATCGGTCCCCGCCCGTCCCGACGATGTCGAGCACGTCGGCCGGCACCGGAAGCGGCAGCGCGGCCTCCAGGATGGCGTCGCGGAATCCGACGATCTCATCGACCGTCTCCCCCTTCGCTCGCAGGGCGAGAAGGAATCCGCCCAGCTGGGACGGCGTCGCCCGCCCCTCCATCACCTGCCGCATCGCCCAGGTCGATTCGGACACGCTGAGGTCGCGCCGGTCGAGAACGGTGGTGAGGATCTCGGGCCACGAGTAGAGCTCCGCCATGGTCGTCGATCCTATCGGCAGACTGTCAGCACACTCGCGGGGCGTTCAAAGCGCGCCCCGATGCCCCCGAAAGTCGGCCGCGCGACGAATGCACCTTCAGGGATGCGGAAAGCGGTCGCCGAATCAGCCATAATGGGGAGCGTGACGACCACTCCTGCAACCTATTCCCAGGCCTTGCGATCCGTGAAACGACCGGATCCGGTGGCCGTCGGCACGATCGTGTGGCTTGGCAGCGAGGTCATGTTCTTCGCGGGTCTGTTCGCGATCTACTTCACGCTGCGCAACGCGTCCCCCGACCTGTGGGCAGAAGAGACCCAGGTCCTGAACGTCCCGTTCGCCGCCGTGAACACCGTCATCCTCGTGCTCTCCTCTTTCACCGCCCAGGCCGGTGTGTTCGCCGCGGAGCGCTTCCAGCCCTATCGCAAGGGCTCGTTCTGGCAGTTCCGCCAGTGGGGCATGGTCGAGTGGTTCTTCCTGTCCTTCCTCATGGGCGCCGTCTTCGTCTCCGGGCAGGTGTGGGAATACGCCACGCTCGTCGCCGAGGGGCTGCCCATCAGCGCCAACTCCTACGCATCGGCCTTCTACCTGACGACGGGTTTCCACGCCCTGCACGTCACCGGTGGTCTGATCGCGTTCCTCCTCGTCATCGGCCGCGCCTTCGCGGTCAAGAACTTCGGACGGAAGGAGATGACGTCGGCGATCGTCGTGTCGTACTACTGGCACTTCGTCGACGTGGTCTGGATCGTCCTGTTCTTCGTCATCTACGTCGTCAAGTGAGAGCGGAGTCGACTCCACCCATGTCTTCGAAGTCCCTGCGCCGGAAGTCCGGTCGCCGCAGCAAGTGGGCCGCCGCCGCCCTCATCGGGATCGGCCTGCTCGCCACGGGCGGCGTGTACGCCGGTGCCTCGGCGGCCATGGCCGCGACCGAGCCCACCTCGGCATCCACGACACTCACCGTCGAAGACGGCAAGAAGCTCTTCCAGGCGAACTGCGCCACCTGCCACGGTCTGAACCTCGAAGGCACCGCGGACGGCCCGTCGCTGTACGGCGTCGGTGAGCTCGCGGTCGAGTTCCAGGTGTCCACGGGCCGCATGCCGCTGCAGATGCAGGGTCCGCAGGCCCCGCAGAAGCCGGTCCAGTTCACCGAGGACCAGATCCTCGCAATGGCCTCGTGGGTGCAGTCCACCTCGCCCGGCCCCGAGTTCCCCGCCGCGAAGATCCTCGACGGCAAGGGCGATGTCGCCAACGGCGCCGAGCTCTTCCGCATCAACTGCGCCATGTGCCACAACGTGGCCGCCGCCGGCGGCGCGCTGACGGAGGGCAAGTATGCGCCCGCGCTCACCTCGACGAGCGCCCTGCACATGTACGCCGCGATGGTGACGGGCCCGCAGAACATGCCCGTGTTCAACAACATGACGCTCACGGCGGACGAGAAGCGCGACATCATCTCGTCGCTGCTGTACATCCAGGAGAACGAATCGCCCGGCGGCGCGAACCTCGGCTCGCTGGGCCCGGTCTCGGAGGGCCTGTTCATCTGGATCTTCGGCATCGGCAGCCTCATCGGCCTGACCGTGTGGATCACGGCGAAGTCGAACTGACACTTTCACTGACACTCGCACTGACGTAGGAAACGGACGCACCATGGCACACGAGGAAGACGCGCTCGAGCACGAGAGGGCTTCGTGGAAGCCCTCCCCCGGGCTCGCCGTCGCGGTTCCCGACCCCGTGCACAACCCCGGTCTGCCTCCGCACCGGGAGCGCATGACCGATAAGGACCCGGCCGCCATGAAGCGCGCCGTCCGCACGGTCTACACCCTGTTCTACCTCTCCCTCGCGGGGAGCATCTGGGCGATCGCCGCCTACATGCTCTTCCCCATCGAGAGCGGCCGGATCATCGACATCCGGCACAACAACCTCTTCATCGGCCTCGGTATCGCCCTCGCCCTGCTTGCCATCGGCATCGGTGCGATCCACTGGTCCAAGGCCGTGATGAGCGACAAGGAGTTCATCGAGCCGCGCCACGCAACGCGTGGTCGAGACACGACGCGCGAGGCCGCCGTCGAGGCGTTCCGCGTGGCGAACGACGAGTCCGGCTTCGGCCGCCGCACCGCGATCCGCGGGTCGCTCATCGCGGCTCTGGTCGCGTCGATCCTCCCCGGCATCACCCTGTTCCGCGGCCTCGCGCCCGAGAGCAGCCCGGAGAACCCGATCGCGGGCGACCCGGTGGCGCTGCTCAGCCACACGATGTGGAAGAAGGGCATGCGCCTCGCGCACGACCCCAGCGGTGAGCCGATCCGCGCCGCCGACCTCACGCTCGGCTCCGCCGTGCACGTCATCCCCGAGGAGCTCGCGAGCCTCAGCCACCACGACGGCTACCTCGAGGAGAAGGCGAAGGCGATCGTCCTGCTCATGCGTCTGCTGCCCGAGCAGTTGCCCGCCGAGCACAACAAGCTCGACTGGTCCTACAACGGCATCGTCGCCTACTCCAAGGTGTGCACGCACGTCGGATGCCCCGTCGCCCTGTACGAGCAGCAGACGCACCACCTGCTGTGCCCCTGCCACCAGTCGCAGTTCGATGTCTCCCGCTCCGCGGCGGTCATCTTCGGCCCGGCGGCCCGCCCGCTGCCGCAGCTGCCCGTCACCGTCGACGACGAGGGCTACCTCGTCGCACAGAGCGACTTCACCGAACCCGTCGGCCCGAGCTTCTGGGAGCGTCATTGAGCACCGCGACCGTCACTGAGACCCCGTCCTCCGCGGAGCGGCGCGACGAGAAGCCGCTCGGCGGCCGGTTCGTCGCGGGCGCGGCGAACTACATCGACGAGCGCACCAGCCTCTCTGGCATGGTCAAGGAGCTCGGACGAAAGATCTTCCCCGACCACTGGTCCTTCATGCTCGGCGAGATCGCGCTGTGGAGCTTCGTCGTCGTCCTTCTCTCCGGCACCTTCCTGACGTTCTTCTTCCAGGCATCTATGGTGGAGACGCATTACAGCGGCGCCTACCTGCCGCTGCGCGGCGTGGAGATGTCGGCCGCCCTCGACTCGACGCTGCGCATCTCGTTCGACATCCGCGGTGGTCTCCTGGTCCGCCAGATCCACCACTGGGCGGCGCTGGTCTTCGTGGCCGGCATCGGCGTCCACATGCTGCGCGTCTTCTTCACCGGCGCGTTCCGCAAGCCGCGCGAGCTCAACTGGGTGATCGGATTCGTCCTCTTCATCCTCGCGATGGCCGAGGGCTTCACGGGCTACTCCCTTCCCGACGACCTGCTCTCCGGCAACGGACTGCGCATCATCGACGGCATGGTCAAGGGCATCCCGCTCATCGGCACCTGGATCTCCTTCCTCCTCTTCGGCGGAGAGTTCCCGGGTACTCAGATCGTCGGGCGCCTGTACACGCTGCACATCCTGCTGCTGCCGGCGATCCTCGTCGGACTGCTCGTCGTCCACCTCATGCTCATGATCGTGAACAAGCACACCCAGTTCGCCGGCCCGGGCCGCACGAACAGCAACGTCGTCGGCTTCCCGATGATGCCGGTGTACATGTCCAAGATGGGCGGCTTCTTCTTCATCACGTTCGGCGTGATCGTGCTCATCGCGTCGCTCTTCACGATCAACCCGATCTGGAACTACGGCCCGTACGACCCTTCCCCCGTCTCGGCGGGAACCCAGCCCGACTGGTACATCGGCTTCGCCGACGGCGCCCTGCGCCTCGTCCCGCCGCATCTCGAGTTCGTCCTGTGGGACCGCACATGGTCGTTCAACATCCTCATTCCGCTCGGCGTGATCGGCATCTTCATCGTCCTGGTGCTGATCTACCCGTTCATCGAGGCCTGGATCACCGGCGACAAGCGCGAGCACCACATCGCGCAGCGCCCGCGCCACGCTCCGACCCGCACGGCCATCGGCGTCGCCGGCGTCATCTTCTACGCCGTGCTGTGGGCGGCGGCATCGTCCGACCTCATCGCAACGCACTTCCATCTCACGATGGAGGGGGTCATCCACGCGCTCCAGGCGCTGCTGATCATCGGTCCGATCATCGGCTACTTCATCGCGAAGCGGATCGCACTCGCGCTGCAGAAGAAGGACCGTGAGATCGCCCTGCACGGCTATGAATCCGGCCGCATCGTGCGTCTGCCCGGCGGCGAGTTCATCGAGGTCCACCAGCCCGTCGACGCCTATGAGCGCGTCAAGCTGGTCGACTTCGACACGAACGCTCCGCTGGTCGTCCGACCGAACGATCAGGGTCGCATCCCGTGGCACGAGAACTTCCGCGCCTCGCTGTCCCGCTGGTTCTTCGAGGACCGTCTTGTGCCCGTCACTCAGACCGACATCGAGTCCGCCGAGGCGCACGCGCATCACGAGCTCGCGCACATCGACGAGGAGGAGAGCGCAGAGCTGCAGGGCATGCACGAGCGCGCCGGCGTGCCGGACGCTCCGCACCACCCGATCGATGACGGGCACAACCCCGAGACGGCGAATCGCCCCTCGAACATCATCGTCCCGGACGACGAGCCCGGTAAGAAGAGCTGACCTCACCTGGCAGGAAGGCGGCGAGGAGTGACCGATCAGGTCCTCCTCGCCGCTTCTTCGTTCGCGTAACGTCACGCGTATGACCGATGCCTCCGACACCCTCGCCTACTTCGCGGCCAAGCTCCGGCACGAGACCGACCCCTCTGACGTGTACGCCGCACAGAAGGCGGGCGAGGCCGTCGTCCTCGTCGACGTACGCAGCAGCGAAGCATGGGATCAGGGTCACGCGGTCGGCGCCGTGCACATGCCCTACCGTGACATCGCCGTGCGCGCTCCGCGCGAACTCGACGCCGCCGTCCCGGTCGTCGTCTACTGCTGGAGCCCCGGGTGCAACGCGGGCGCGAAGGGCGCCGTCGAGTTCGCGCGCCTGGGCTTCACCGTCCGCGAGATGATCGGCGGCTTCGAGTACTGGGCCCGCGAGGGCCTGCCGGTGAATGCCGCCTCCGGTCCGCTCTCCCGGCGTTTCGATCCGCTCGTCATGCCGGTGCGCTGACCGGGATCGTCAGCGCAGACCCTCGGACTCGCTGACGCTCGGACTCTGTGACCTTCGGACTCTCTGACGCGGAGGCCGATGGACACCGTCGGATCAGCCGGCGATGTCGACGGCTTCCGCGAAGAGGTCGGCGGCCGATCCTGCGAAGCGGGCAGGCTTGCGCGTGGGGATGCCCGGGACGAGGTCCGCCACGACAGCGGTGACGTTGTCCCGCGAACCCGCCTGGAGGGCCAGCGCGACAAGCGCCTGCGCCGTCGCGTCGGGATCCGTCGTGCCCGCCGCGATCTCGGCGATCGCGTCGTCCGGGAGGTAGTCGCTGACCCCGTCGCTGCAGATGACCCACCGATCGCCCTGCAGGGGCGTCAGATCGGCGACGTGCACGACGTCGGCTGGACCGCCGCGCAGCGATGCGGTGATCACGTTGCGCTGCGGATGCGTCATGGCATCCTCGGCGCGAACGACGCCCTGGTCGACCAACGCCTGCACAAGCGAATCGTCGCGGGTCTGACGCTGGAACCGGCCGTCCCGCAGCAGATAGGCGCGGGAATCACCCGTGTGCGCGAGGACCAGCCCCCCGGCCGGCGAGAGCCAGATCGTCGTCAACGTCGTGGCCATCCCCGCGAGCGCCGGATCACGCCGGACATGGGCGCGCAGGTCCCAGTTGGCCCAGCGGATCCGGTCGATCAAGCCGGACGCGTCGACCGCACGAGGGCTCCCCGCGGCGAGCCGGTGCACGAGGGCGGCCGAGGCGAGATCGCCCGCCGGCCCACCGCCGACCCCGTCCGCAACGCCGACCGCCCAGTCCGCGAAGAAAGCAGCATCCTGGTTGGTGCTTCGGAACGGACCGATGTCACTGACGACGGCCGAGCGCAGGGAGAGCGTCACGGAGAGACGGAGGGTCGACTCAGCGCGCGAAGTATCCGCGGTAGTACTCGTAGACCCAGCCGACGATCGCGACCACGAACACCGCAACGCCGATCGGGAGCAGGAACGTGCCGACCGCGAGGCCGAGGATCGCCAGGGCGGCGGAGAAGGCCAGCACGAGCGGCCACCACGACCAGGGGCTGAACTCGCCGATCTCCGGGTCGCCGTCGTCGATGTCCGCCGTGAGGGTGTCCTCGGGCAGCTCACCGCCCTGGGCGCGGTGCACCCGGTCGACGTAGAACGCGATCATGGCGCCCATGAACACCGTGAACAGCAGGGCGACCGTGCCCACCCACTCGATGGCGTGGTACCACGGCACGCTCGAGTGCTCGATGATGTTCCAGCCCGTGTACAGGGCGAAGCACAGGAAGAAGAATCCGGAGAGGATCCACCACAGGTTGACGTTGGTCTTCACTTACTTCACCTCTCCCGTGGCGACATCCTGAACGGGCGCATCGGGGGCATCCTTCGCCGGCCCCACGCCGACCGGGACGGCCGCCTCGGGGTGGTTCAGATCGAACGCGGGACGCTCGCTGCGGATGCGCGGGATCGAGGTGAAGTTGTGCCGCGGCGGCGGGCAGCTGGTCGCCCACTCGAGCGAACCGCCGTAGCCCCACGGGTCGTTGACCGTCACCATCGGCGCCTTGCGCGAGGTGATCCAGACGTTCAGGAAGAACGGGATCATCGAGGCGCCGAGGATCATGGCGCCGATCGTGGAGACCTGGTTCTGCCACGTGAATCCGTCGGCGGCGGAGTAGTCGGCGTAGCGGCGCACCATGCCCTCCACACCCAGCCAGTGCTGGATGAGGAACGTCATGTGGAAGCCGATGAACAGCAGCCAGAAGTGCACCATGCCGAGGCGTTCGTTCAGCATCCGCCCCGTCCACTTCGGCCACCAGAAGTAGAAGCCGGCGAACATCGCGAACACGACCGTGCCGAAGACCACGTAGTGGAAGTGGGCGACGACGAAGTACGAGTCGGAGAGGTGGAAGGTCAGAGGCGGCGAAGCGAGGATGACGCCCGTCAGACCGCCGAAGACGAAGGAGACGAGGAAGCCCAGCGAGAACACCATCGGCGTCTCGAAGGTGATCGAGCCCCGCCACATGGTGCCGATCCAGTTGAAGATCTTCACGCCCGTCGGGACGGCGATGAGCATCGTCATGAGGGCGAAGAAGGGCAGCAGCACGGCGCCGGTGACGTACATGTGGTGCGCCCACACCGACACCGACAGGGCGGCGATCGCGATGGTCGCGTAGACGAGGGTCTTGTACCCGAAGATCGGCTTGCGGCTGAAGACCGGGAAGATCTCCGAGACGATGCCGAAGAACGGCAGCGCGATGATGTACACCTCGGGGTGGCCGAAGAACCAGAACAGGTGCTGCCAGAGGAGCACGCCGCCGTTGGCCGGGTCGTAGATGTGCGCACCGAGCACGCGGTCGGCGCCGGCGGCGAGGATCGCGGCGGCGAGGACGGGGAACGCCATCAGGATGAGGATGCTCGTGACGAGCGTGTTCCACGAGAAGATCGGCATGCGCCACATGGTCATGCCGGGCGCCCGCATCGTGATGATGGTCGTGATGAAGTTCACGGCACCCAGGATCGTGCCGAACCCGCTCATGCCGAGGCCGAGCATCCAGAGGTTCCCTCCCGCACCCGGCGAGAAGCTCGCACCGGCGAGAGGCTGGTAGGCGAACCATCCGAAGGCTGCCGCACCCTGCGGGGTGAGGAAGCCGGCGACGGCGATCAGCGATCCGAAGATGAACAGCCAGAGCGCGAAGGCGTTCAGACGCGGGAAGGCGACGTCCGGCGCGCCGATCTGCAGCGGGAGGATCGCGTTGGCGAACCCGGCGAACAGCGGCGTCGCGAACATCAGCAGCATGATCGTGCCGTGCATCGTGAACAGCTGGTTGTACTGGTCCTTCGTCGGGATGATCTGCATGCCCGGCTCGAACAGCTCGGCGCGGATGATGAGTGCCATCACGCCACCGAGGAGGAAGAAGATCACCGAGGCGATGAGGTACATGTACCCGATCGTCTTGTGGTCGGTGGAGGTGATCCACCGGACGAGGATGTTGCCCTTCTGCTCGACGCGGGTCGAGCTCATCAGGGCCGCCTGCCGCGGGGGCAGGGTGGTCGGGCGGTGCGGGGCCTCACCCTGCAACGGAAGCGTCGTCGCCATCAGTGGTCTCCCTCGGCTTCAGGGGTGGCGCCCGTACCCGGCAGGTTCTGCAGGCGGTTGTAGGCCTCGTTGATATCGCCGGTCTGGCCGGCCTCTCGCAGCGAGTCGAGATAGGCGTCGTAGTCGGCCTGCTCGACGACCTTCACCTTGAAGAGCATCATCGAGTGGTACTGGCCGCAGAGCTCCGCGCACTTGCCGTCGTATTCGCCGACGCGAGTGGGGATGAAGGACATGTAGTTGTCCTTCCCGATGTACATGTCCTTCTTGTACAGGAAGTCGATGATCCAGAACGAGTGGATCACATCGCGCGAGGTGAGCTTGATCTTGATCTTCTTGTCGACGGGCAGGTAGAGCGTCGGCAGCTCGCTGGTGATGTTGCCCTGCGCATCGGTCTGCGCCTGCACACCCATCGTCCAGACGGCCGCATCCGCGTCGTCGCAGTCCTGCTCGGCGTACTGGAAGTCCCACGCCCACTGCTTGCCGATGGCGGTGATGCACGCATCGGGCTCGTCGTACTGGGTCTCAATGATCGCCTGGTCGCGCGCCGTGAAGGCGAAGAAGCCGAGGACGAGGATGAGCGGCACGATCGTGTAGAAGATCTCGATCGGCATGTTGTAGCGCAGCTGCACAGGCAGGCCGCGCTGGCCCTTGCGACGGCGGTAGGCGATCGCCGCCCAGCCCATCAGCGTCCAGGTGATGATGCCGACCACGAGCAGCACGATCCATGAGTTCACCCACAGTCCGGAGACCATCTCGGTGTGGTTCGTGGCCTGGGTGCCATCGTCGGTGAAGCCCGGCAGGAAGCCGTTCAGCTGGCTGGTCGTGCAGCCCGCGAGACCGATCGCCGTAGCGATTCCGAGCGGGATGACGGCCCAGCGGAGGCGGCGTGTGACTCGCACGGTGCACCTTTCGGGGTCATGAAGGTCGAACACCGTTCAGTCTAGGGCAACCTCCTACCCGATTCAGGCCATCCGTCCAGGATGTCAGCCACTATCGGAGGGGTTTTTCCGGCCCGACCGGCGCCGGAACAGACGGGTCAGTGGAAGCTGTCTCCGCACGCGCAGCTGCCTGCCGCGTTGGGGTTGTCGATCGTGAAACCCTGCTCGGAGATGGTGTCCTTGAAGTCGATCGTCGCACCGTCGAGGTACGGGACCGACATGTCGTCCACGATGACCTCGACACCGTCGAAATCGACCGCCTGGTCGCCGTCGAGGAAGCGCTCGTCGAAGTAGAGCTGGTAGATGAGGCCGGAGCACCCGCCGGGCTGCACGGCCACGCGCAGGCGCAGGTCATCGCGGCCCTCCTGGTCGAGGAGGCTCTTCACCTTCGCTGCGGCGGCGTCGGTGAGCCCGACTCCGTGGGCCTTCTCGGCGGTGGTCGCGTTGGTGATGGCGGTGTCGGTCATGGCACTCTCCCGGAGACGTCGGGCCGGCCCGCGGTGCCGGGTCGGCGGCGCCGGCTGAGCCGGCGGGATGTCACGATTCTACGCGCCCGGCACGCGGACGGCGCGGACGAGCGTCGGATGCCGCGGGCACGGCCGCGTCGGATGCCCCCGGGATGCCTCAGAGCCCGTCGCGATCCAGCCGCTCGAGGAGGAGTGCTTCGGACAGCAGGGCATGGCGGAACGTGTCGAGGTGCAGCGACTCGTTCGGGCTGTGGGCCCGTGCGTGCGGGTCCTCGACGCCGGTGACGAGGATCTGGGCCTGCGGGAACTCGCGCACCAGATCCGCGATGAACGGGATCGATCCTCCGACCCCGATGTCGACGGGGGCGGCGCCGTATCCGTCTTCCAGTGCGGCGCGAGCGGCGGTGACCGCCGTGCCGCTCGTGTCGACGAGGAACCCGTCGCCGCAGTCGATGTCGCTGAAGGTCAGCTCGGCGCCGAACGGAGCGTGCGCGCGCAGGTGCGCCTCGAGCGCGGCGTACGCGGTGCGGGCGTCCTGCCCGGGGGCGACCCGCATGCTGATGACGACCGAGACCTCCGGGGTGAGCGTGTTGGAGGCGTTGCGGACGCTGGGCGCGTCGATCCCGGTGACGGTCACGGACGGCTTGTTCCAGATGCGGCTGAGGATCGAGCCGCGACCGATCGGCTGCACGCCTGCGGGGAGGCCGGCCTCGTCCCGCAGGGTCTCCTCCGAGTATTCCGGCGTCTCGGCATCCCGCTCGATGACGCCATCGACGGCGACGGCGCCGTCCTCGTCCCACAGCGTGTCGAGGAGGCGGATCGTCGCGAGCATCGCGTCGGGGACGGCGCCGCCGAACATGCCCGAGTGCGAGGCGTGCTCGAGCGTGCGCACGGTCAGGGTGAACCGCGCGTTGCCGCGCAGCGACACCGTCAGCGCGGGAGTGGTCGCATCCCAGTTTCCCGAGTCCGCCACCACGATGACGTCGGCGCGGAGCGCGTCGGCGTTCTCGTGCAGGAACGCCGCGAAGGATGCCGAGCCGGCCTCCTCCTCGCCTTCGATGAAGAGGTTGACGCCCAGGTCGACGTCGGAACCGAGCGCGGCGACGAGGGCTCGGAGTGCGCCCACGTGCGCCATGATGCCCGCCTTGTCATCGGCGGCGCCGCGCCCGTACAGCCGTCCACCGCGCACCGTGGGCTCGAACGGGGGCGACTCCCAGAGGGACTCATCGCCGACCGGCTGCACGTCGTGGTGCGCGTACAGGAGGATCGTGGGCCGCCCGTTGCGAGCACGCCGGGTGGCCAGCACCGCCGGCATCCCCGGGACGCCGGTCTCCGGCACGACGGCCGTGCGGATCTCGACGCGCTCGAAGATGCCGAGGTCGTCCAGGAGAGCCTTCACCGCGTCCGCACTGCGCGCCACTTCTGCCCGGTCGAAGCCGGGGAAGGCGATCGACGGGATCCGCACCAGGGTGCCGAGGTCGGCGAGGGCGGCGGGCACGGCAGCGAGGGCCGCGTCGCGCACGCGGGCGCGACGATCAGTATCCGGGGTGGTCTCGGGGCTCATGCGGGTAATCTTATGGGGCGCCTCTCGCGCGCCTCTCGCCCCGACACCGAGGATTCTCCCGTGGCCAAGACCCCGCCGCCCGCACCCGACACCGCACCCGACGCCGATGCCGGACCGGGCAAGAACCGCCCGACACCGACCCGGGCGGAGCAGGAGGCGGCGCGCAAGCGTCCACTCGTGCCGGATTCCCGGGAGGCCCGCTCCCGCGCCAAATCCGAGCTCGCCGCGCAGCGCGAGAAGGCGCGCAAGGGGATGGCGGCGGGCGAGGACAAGTACCTCCCGGTGCGCGACAAGGGTCCGCAGCGCAAGTTCGTGCGCGACTTCGTCGACGCCGGTTGGCATGCAGGCGAACTCCTCATGCCCCTCATGCTGATCGTGATCCTCGTGAGCCTCGTCCAGAACACCGCCGTGGTCTACTACGCCTTCGTCGGGCTCTGGGTGTTCATCCTCTTCGTCGTCGGCGACATGATCATCACCAGCACGCGCGTGAAGAAGCTCGCGCGGGCCAAGTTCGGCGACCGCGTCGAGAAGGGTCTGGGCTGGTACGCCGCGATGCGCACCGTCCAGATGCGCTTCATGCGCCTCCCCAAGCCGCAGGTGGGGCGCGGCCAGTACCCGGCCTGATCCCGCGGCGCCGCCTCAGCGGCCGCGCGCGAGCCCGCGGTTGATCTGCCGCGCCCACAGCGGGCCGCGGTAGATGAACCCGGTGTATCCCTGGACGAGGTCCGCGCCGGCGGCGAGTCGCTCGCGCACGTCGTCGGCCGTCTCCACGCCGCCCGCCGAGATGACGCAGAAGTCCGCGGGCACGGCGTCGCGGACGATCCTCAGCACGGCGACGGCGCGGGAGCGCAGCGGCGCCCCGGAGAGCCCGCCGGCGCCCATCGCCTCCACGGCCGCGGCGGGGGTCTGCAGCGGTTCACGCGCGATCGTGGTGTTGGTGGCGACGAGTCCGGCGAGCCCCGTGTCCACGGCGAGACGGGCGATCGCCGCGATCTCCTCGTCGGGGAGGTCGGGGGCGATCTTCACGAGCAGCGGCGTGGACCCGGCGGCATCCCGCACCGCCTCCAGCAGCGGACGGAGCGTCTCCACGGCCTGCAGCCCGCGCAGGCCCGGGGTGTTGGGCGAGGAGACGTTGACGACGAGGTAGTCGGCGACCGGCGCGACGAGCTCCGTGCTCGTGACGTAGTCGGCGGTCGCCTGCTCGACATCGACGACACGGCTCTTGCCGATGTTGGCGCCGAGGATCGTCCGGCGCGACCGCCGCCCCGAGCGGCGCAGGCGGGCCGCGGCCGCGCCGGCGCCGGCGTTGTTGAACCCCATCCGGTTGATGAGGCCGCGATCCTCGATCAGGCGGTACAGCCGCGGTCGCGGGTTGCCCTCCTGCGGGATCGCGGTCACGGTGCCGACCTCGACGTGGCCGAAGCCCAGCGCGTAGAGCCCCTCGGTCATGACCGCGTTCTTGTCGAAGCCGGCCGCGACGCCGAAGGGCGAGTCGAACTGGAGCCCGAGCGCGCGGGTCCGCAGCGACGGATCCGGGCGGGTCAAAGCGCGCGCGATCGGCGCGAACGGCCACACGCCGAGCACGCGGATGACCGGGATGACGAGGTGATGCGCGCGCTCGGGGTCCATGCGCGCGAAGAACGTGCGGAAGATGAAGGGATACATCGGATCCAGCCTAGGGCGCACGCTGCGCCGGCCCCGACGCCGCGTCCGGGTTTAATCCGCGTCGACGCGATGGCCGGCGCGGTGATCGGCGCGCAGCTGGGCGATGGATGCCTCGAAGTCCTCCAGCGAGTCGAAGGCCTGGTAGACGCTCGCGAAGCGCAGGTAGGCGACTTCGTCGAGCTCGCGCAGCGGGCCCAGGATCGCCAGGCCGATCTCGTTCGTGTCGATCTGGGAGGAGCCGGTCTGGCGGACCGCCTCCTCGACGGCCTGCGCGAGGACCGCGAGGTCGGCCTCGGTGACCGGCCGGCCCTGGCACGCCTTCCGCGCGCCCGACATGACCTTCTCGCGACTGAACGGCTCGATGACCCCGGACCGCTTGATGACGTTGAGGCTCGCCGTTTCGATTGTGGAGAACCGGCCGCCGCACTGCGGGCATTGGCGGCGACGGCGGATGGACAGGCCATCATCGCTCGTGCGCGAGTCGATCACCCGGGAGTCGGCGTGACGGCAGAAGGGGCAGTGCATCAGGCACCCACCTCCGTGAACCGCGCGGTGACGGCCTCGCCGTGGGCGGGCAGCGCCTCGGCATCCGCCAGGGCGACGATGCCGCGTTCCACGGCGCGCAAGGCATCCCGGTCGTAGGCGATGACCTGCTGGGGTCGCAGGAAGGTGGAGGCCGACAGGCCCGCCGCGTATCGCGCCTGTCCCCCGGTGGGGAGGACGTGGTTGCTGCCCGCGAGGTAGTCGCCGAGGCTCACCGGAGAGTTCTCGCCGACGAAGACGGCCCCGGCGTTGACGAATTCCTCCGGTCGCGGGTCGGCGAGGTGCAGTTCGAGGTGCTCGGGCGCGTACGCATTGCTGAACGCGGTCGCCGTCGACCGGTCGTCGACGAGGACGATCGCCGACTGCGGGCCCTCCAGAGCGGTGCGGGCCCGGACGCCGTTGCGGGTCGCGTCGACCCGGGCAGCCACCGACTCCCGCACCCGGTCGGCGAGGTCCGGCGACCATGTGACGAGCACCGCGGACGCCTGCTCGTCGTGCTCGGCCTGGCTGATGAGGTCGACCGCGATGAGGACCGCGGACGCGGTCTCATCGGCCACCACGAGGATCTCGGTGGCGCCGGCCTCCGAATCGGTGCCCACCACGCCGCCGACGGCGCGCTTGGCCGCGGCGACGAAATTGTTGCCCGGACCGGAGACCACGTCGACGGGCTCGAGACCCAGCGACGCGACACCGTACGCGTAGGCCGCGACGGCTCCCGCCCCGCCCATCGCGTAGACCTCGTCCACGCCGAGCAGGCGCGCGGCGGCGAGGATGTCGGGGTGCACCCGCCCGCCGAACTCGGCCTGCGGCGGCGAGGCCAGAGCCACCTGTCCGACGCCCGCGACCTGCGCAGGGACGACGTTCATGACGACGCTGGAGGGATAGACGGCCTTTCCACCCGGCACGTAGACGCCCGCGCGCCGCACCGGCTGCCAGCGCTGCTCGACGCGCGCACCCGGCCCGAGCTCGGTCACCTGCGGCGCCGGCACCTGAGCGGCCGAGGCGATGCGAACGCGGCGGATCGCCTCTTCCAGCGCCGCGCGGACGGCGGGATCGAGGCGCGCGAGAGCCTCGTCGAGGTGTGCCGCGGGGACGCGGATATCGTGCCCCTCGACACGGTCGAAGCGCTCCGCCTGCGCGCGGAGCGATTCCTCGCCCCGCTCGCGCACGTCGGCGACGATGTCGGCAGCCGCACTCAGCGCCTCCGCGCGTGCGGCCTGCGCACGCGGAACGGCAGCGAGCAGGGCGGCGGTGGAGAGGTCTCGACCGCGCAGGTCAATCGTGCGGAGCATCCGACCAGGCTAATGCCACGACCCGCGCGTCAGCCGCGCATGACGCCGGAGACGTCGGTGAGGTAGCCGATCCGGCCGTCCTCGTGACGCACGACGAAACGGTCGCCCAGATCGTCGATGACGAGCGCCCACGCCGTGGGACCGATGTGGAACAGCGTCGCCCCGGCGTCGTCGACGATGGGACGCTCCTCGGGCGCGAGCGCCCAGAACGCCTGGGAGGCGGACGGCGCAGCATCCGCGACCTCGGCGGTGTCGATCACCGTCGTCTCGGACAGGGACGCCGCCGCGAGATCGTCCCGCTCCCCCGGGTCGACGATGGCATCCGTGCCGTCCGCCGGCGGGGCGGAGGCGGTGGCGGCGGGGACCTCGGCGGGTGCCGGGCGGGGCGTGCGGGGGCGTGCGACGACGGGGCGCGCGGGGCTGGCGAAGCGGTGCGCCGGCACCTCGGGGCGGTGACGGAAGTCGTCCCCGATGGTCGGGAACAGCGGGGCGAAGACGGTCAGCAGGACGCCGGCGAGCATCACGATGAACTCCACCCAGATCACCCAGGTGCCGTAGAACAGGCGCTGATCGAAGAGAGTGACGAACGAGGACCACAGGATGCCGAGCCAGATGAGCGCGGAGACGGTGAAGGTGACCGAGGCGAACTGGTCGATCCCGAGCGAGCCCACCCGGCGGATGCCCTGCGGGGACAGGCGGCGCAGCGCCAGCAGGAAGACGGCGATCGTGGGGGCGCCGATCGTGAGGACCCAGTCGATCCCGGACGACCAGACCGAGCCGGACCCGTGGTACACGGGGAAGAACGACACGACGAAGGCGACGAGCCAGACGCCGCCCAGGGCGACCTCTCGGATCGAGAACGGGCCCAGGCCGTACTGCACGGGCGCCGCGGCATCTACCCCGTCGGGTCCGTCCGTCATCGCGGCGAACGCGTCGGAGACGGAGTCCAACGCGACATCGGGGTCCGAATCGGGATCGGATCCGGGATCAGTCGCACGCTCGGAGTCGGGCGCATCGGCGCTGGTCGCCGGCGGGGTGAAGGGGTGATCCTCCGGCGTCGGGGCGCCGTCGGCGTCCGCCGCGAAGGGAACCTCAGCGGCGGGTTCGGAGGTCGGGAGGGTGTTCTTCTCGTCGGTCACGATCGGTCCTTCCAGGACGAAGAGGTCGCCAGCGATCCTACCCGCACGGGTGATGCGTCACCCGAGACACTGCGGACCCAGGAGACCCTTCAGCTCGCCGTAGAGATCGACGGAGACGCCGACGCGGGCGGGCACTTCGAAGACCTTCGCCGTCCCTGCGCGATGGAGCTTCACCGTCACCTCGGTCTCTCCCGGATGCCGCCGGAAGACCTGCGCCAGTTCGCCGACCGTCGCCTCCGTCGCCCGATGCTCGGGCATGAGGAGCACGAGCGCGCCGGTCGTGTCGATGGAGCCAAGGTCGGGGGTGAAGGCCGACTGTCCGTGCAGGTTCAGCCCATCGTCGCGACGGGAGACCCGCCCGCGGACGACGAGGATCGAGTCGGCGACGAGCATCGAGGAGAACTCGGTATAGGTCTTGCCCATGAACATGACGGTGACCTCACCGTCGAAGTCCTCGACGGTGATCATGCCGTAGGGGTTGCCGCTCTGCTTCGCGACGCGATGCTGGACGCTCGTGACGAGGCCGGCGACCGTCACGATGTCGCCGTCGGAGACGCCCTCGTCGGCGAGCAGATCGTGGATCGACGTGGACGCATGCTTGGCGAGCGGGATCTCCAGGCCGGCGAGCGGATGGTCGGAGACGTAGAGGCCCAGCATCTCCCGCTCGAAGGCGAGCTTGTCCTTCTTCGTCCACTCGGGGCGCGGGGGAACCTTGGCCGGCACGACCTCCTCGGTCGCGTCGTAGAGGCTGTCGAAGTCGAACCCGATGGCGCCCTGCGCCTCGTTGCGCTTGCGATCCACCGCCGCCTCGACCGCGTCTTCGTGGACCTCGAGCAGGGCGCGGCGCGTGTCGCCCATCGAGTCGAATGCGCCCGCCTTGATGAGCGACTCGACCGTGCGCTTGTTCGCGACGTGCATCGGCGCGCGATCGAGGAAGTCGTGGAAGGAGGCGTACGGGCCCTCAGCGCGCGCGGCGACGATGCCGTCGACGACGTTGGCACCGACGTTTCGAACGGCACCGAGGCCGAAGCGGATGTCCTCGCCGACGGCCGCGAAGAAGCGGATCGACTCGCTCACATCGGGCGGCAGTACCTGAATGCCCATGCGACGGCACTCGTTGAGGTAGACCGCCATCTTGTCCTTCGAGTCGCCGACGCTCGTGAGAAGGGCCGCCATGTACTCGGCGGGATAGTGCGCCTTCAGGTACGCGGTCCAGTAGGACACCAGGCCGTAGGCGGCGGAGTGCGCTTTGTTGAACGCGTAGTCCGAGAACGGCAGCAGGATGTCCCACAGGGCCTGGACGGCTCCCTCCCCGAAGCCGCGCTCCTTCATGCCTCCCGAGAAGCCCTCGTACTGCTTGTCGAGCTCGGACTTCTTCTTCTTGCCCATCGCACGGCGCAGGATGTCGGCCTGTCCGAGCGAGAAGCCGGCCACCTTCTGCGCGATCGCCATGACCTGCTCCTGATAGATGATCAGGCCGTAGGTCGTGTCGAGGATGTCGCGCAGCGGCTCTTCGAGCTCGGGGTGGATGGGGGTGATCGGCTGCAGGCCGTTCTTGCGCAGCGCGTAGTTCGTGTGCGAGTTCGCGCCCATGGGGCCCGGCCGGTACAGCGCGATGACGGCCGAGATGTCCTCGAAGTTGTCCGGCTTCATGAGGCGCAGCAGGGACCGCATCGGCCCGCCGTCGAGCTGGAACACGCCGAGCGTGTCGCCGCGGGTCAACAGGTCGTAGGCGGGACGATCGTCGAGGGCGAGGTGCTCGAGGTCGAGCTCCTCCCCTCGGTTCATCCGGATGTTGTCGAGCGCGTCGGAGATGATCGTGAGGTTGCGGAGCCCCAGGAAGTCCATCTTGATGAGGCCGAGAGCCTCGCACGACGGGTAGTCGAACTGCGTGACGATCTGGCCGTCCTGCTCGCGACGCATGATCGGGATGATGTCGAGCAGCGGCTCGCTCGACATGATGACGCCCGCGGCGTGCACACCCCATTGACGCTTCAGGCCCTCGAGGCCGAGCGCGCGGTCGAAGACCGTCTTGGTCTCCGGGTCGCTCTCGATGAGAGCGCGGAACTCGCTCGCCTCCTTGTAGCGCTTGTGCTCCGGGTCGAACATGCCGCCGAGCTCCATGTCCTTGCCCATGACGGCCGGCGGCATGGCCTTGGTGAGCTTCTCCCCCATGCTGAACGGGAATCCGAGCACGCGCCCGGCATCCTTCAGCGCCTGCTTCGACTTGATCGTGCCGTAGGTGACGATCTGGGCGACGCGCTCCGAGCCGTACTTCTCGGTGACGTACTCGATCACCTCGCCGCGGCGGCGGTCGTCGAAGTCGACGTCGAAGTCGGGCATCGAGACGCGGTCGGGGTTCAGGAACCGTTCGAAGATGAGGCCGTGCTCGAGCGGGTCGAGGTCGGTGATCTTCATTGCGTAGGCGACCATCGAGCCCGCACCCGAACCGCGCCCGGGACCCACCCGGATGCCGTTGTCCTTGGCCCAGTTGATGAAGTCGGCGACGACGAGGAAGTACCCCGGGAAGCCCATCTGCAGGATGATTCCTGTCTCGTACTCGGCCTGAGCGCGGACCTTGTCGGGGATTCCGCCGGGGTACCGGTAGTGGAGGCCGTTCTCGACCTCCTTGATCAGCCAGCTGTCTTCCGTCTCGCCGTCGGGCACGGGGAACCGCGGCATGTAGTTCGCCGCGGTGTTGAACTCGACCTCGCATCGCTCGGCGATCAGCAGCGTGTTGTCGCACGCCTCGGGGTGGTCGCGGAACATCTGCCGCATCTCCGCCGCGGTCTTGATGTAGTAGCCGTCGCCGTCGAACTTGAAGCGATTGGGGTCGTCGAGTGTCGATCCCGACTGCACGCAGAGCAGGGCCTCGTGCGCATCGGCCTCGTGCTGGTGGGTGTAGTGCGAGTCGTTCGTCGCGACGAGCGGGATGTCGAGATCCTTCGCGAGACGCACGAGGTCGGTCATGACGCGGCGCTCGATCGAGAGGCCGTGGTCCATGATCTCGGCGAAGTAGTTCTCCTTGCCGAAGATGTCCTGGAACTCTGCCGCAGCGGCGCGCGCCGCGTCGTACTGCCCGAGGCGCAGGCGTGTCTGGACCTCGCCCGACGGGCAGCCGGTCGTGGCGATGAGCCCCTTGCCGTAGGTCTGCAGCAGCTCGCGATCCATGCGGGGCTTGAAGTAGTAGCCCTCCATGCTCGAACGGGAGCTCAGCCGGAACAGATTGTGCATGCCCTCGGTCGTCTGGCTCCACATGGTCATGTGGGTGTAGGCGCCCGATCCCGAGACGTCGTCGCTCTTCTGATCGGGCGATCCCCACTGCACGCGCGACTTGTCGCTGCGGTGCGTGCCGGGCGTGACATAGGCCTCGAGCCCGATGATCGGCTTGACCCCGGCGCTGCGGGCGGCGTTGTAGAACTCGAACGCCGCGAACGTGTTGCCGTGGTCGGTGACGGCGATCGCGGGCATGCCGTACTCGGCGGCCGCCTGCGTCATCGCGCCGATCTTGGCCGCACCGTCGAGCATCGAGTACTCGCTGTGCACGTGCAGATGGACGAAGGAATCGGATGGCACCACCCGAGTCTACGAAGAGCATCCGACGTCGCGG
This sequence comes from Microbacterium flavum, assembly GCF_018717645.1. Classification (GTDB taxonomy): domain Bacteria; phylum Actinomycetota; class Actinomycetes; order Actinomycetales; family Microbacteriaceae; genus Microbacterium; species Microbacterium flavum. The sequence continues at coordinate 232,622 of NZ_JAFLHG010000002.1, read as the reverse complement.
GTCGCGCTCGCCGCCTCCGGCCCGGGTGACCTCACCCTCGAGTCGAACCTCACCCCCGCCCGATAGCCTCGAGCCATGGGCACCCCCGAGTTCGTCCTCGACCTCCGCGCACTGATCGGCTCCCGCCCGATCCCCCTGGTCGGGGTCACGGCCGTCGTGTTCCAGGGCGACCGGGTCCTCGTGGGTCGGCGGGCCGACAACGGGGCATGGCAGTGCATCTCGGGCATCGTCGACCCGGGCGAGGAACCGGCGGATGCCGCGCGACGCGAGTGCGCGGAGGAGGCGGGGGTGGTGATCCGCGCGACGCGGCTCGCCGGCGTGCGGCAGCTCCCGCGCGTGACGTACGGGAATGGCGACCGCGTCGACTATCTGGACCTCGTGTTCCGCTGCGAGTGGGTGTCCGGCGCACCGCATCCCGCTGACGGGGAGCTCACCGAGGTCGGCTGGCGGGATCTCGACGATCTCGCGGAGATCGACCCCGCCCATCGCGACAAGATCGCCGTCGCGCGGGACGCGGACGGGCCGGCCGCCTTCGCGGGCGGCACCTGAGCGACGGCTGGTCGGAGTCCGCCCCGCCGGTCACGCCTGCCGGCGACGGACGATCTCCTCGCGCACCTCGCGCCGGAGCACCTTCCCGACGAGCGAGCGCGGCAGCTCGTCGAAGAGCACGACCGAGCGCGGCACCTTGTAGGCGGCCAGGTGCTCGCGCGCGTGCGCGCGGATCCGGTCGACGTCGAAGGCCGCGCCCGCGCGCAGGACGACCGCCGCCGTCACCGCCTCTCCTCCGTCGGGCCGTGGGATCCCGACGACGGCGGCATCGACGACATCCGGATCCCGCAGCAGGACGTCCTCCACCTCGCTCGGGCTGATGTTGAAGCCGCCGGTGATGATGAGCTCCTTCATCCGGTCCACGACCGTGACGAATCCGTCGGCGTCGGCCACGACGATGTCGCCGGTGCGCAGCCACCCGCCTTCGAGGAGCGTGCTCGCGGTCTCCTCCGGCTGGTTCCAGTAGCCGCTGAAGACCTGCGGCCCGCGGACGAGGAGCTCCCCCGGTTCACCGGTCGCGCGGTCGACGCTCGGCTGGTCCGGGTCGACGACGCGGATCTCGGTGCTCGGGAAGGGAACGCCGACGGTGCCGGTGCGGCGCAGCGGACCCATCGGGTTCCCGATGCTGATCGGCGAGGACTCCGTCATCCCGTAGCCCTCCACCAGGATGCCTCCCGTGGCCTTCTCCCACCGCTGCACGGTTGCCGCGGGCAACGCCATGGCGCCGGAGATCGCGTTGCGCAGCGTCGAGAGGTCGGTACCCGCACGCGAGGTCGCCCGCGCGAGCGCGTCGTAGATCGGCGGGACGGCGGGCAGGAACGTCGGTGCGGTGCGCCGCATGGCCGTGAGGGTCAGACCGACGTCGAAGGTCGGGAAAAGGACGATCCGCGCCCCGATCGAGATCGCCGTGGTGAGGCACAGCGTGAGCCCGTAGGCGTGGAAGAGCGGGAGCACCCCGTAGAAGACCTCCTCACCGTGCCGGAGGTCCGGAACCCAGGCCTCGGACTGTGCGGCATTCGAGCGGAGGTTGCGGTGGCTCAGAACGGCGGCCTTCGGGTGCCCCGTCGTCCCGCTCGTGAACTGCAGCACCGCGGTGTCATCGAGTGTGGGGCGCGGCACTCGGCGCGGGATCCGGCGTCCGCCGACGAGCTTCGCCCAGGGCAGAAGTCCACGCGCCCGCGGATGGGAGGTCAGGGCCGCCCGCGACGCACGCGCCTTCGGCAGGGGCAGGCGGAGGAGGGCCCGCGTGCGACGCGGCATCGCATCGGTCATCGTGACCGGCACGATCCGCTCGGGCAGGATGTCGGACGGGAACTCGGCGATCGTGTCCGCGATCGCATCCCACACGATCGCGACGCGGGCATGGTGCACCTCGAACAGGTGCCGGAGTTCCGGTGCCGTGTACCGCGGGTTGTGCTCGACGACGATCGCGCCGAGACGCTGCACGGCGTAGAAGGCCACGACGTGCTGGGGGCAGTTGGGAAGGATGAGCGCGACGCGGTCGCCGGGTCCCACCCCGAGTCGGCGCAGGCCCTCCGCCGCGCGGGCGACCTGGTCGCCCAGACGCGCGTAGGAAGTGACGGCGCCGAAGAACTCGAGCGCGGGACGCCGAGGGTAGGTCGCCACCGCGTCGTCCAGCATCTGAGCGAGCGTCTGCGTGACGGGCTCGATCTCCGCCGGCACTCCGTCCGCGTAGGAGGCGAGCCAGGGTCGGGACGAGAGGGCGCTCATGCCTCCAGGCTAGGCATCCTCTCGTACGTGCGGCGGCATGGATCGCGCTCGCTGCCGCAGGCCGCGACGTCCTCGCCCCCGGTGGGGCGCGGCGGGCTCAGTCCCGCAGCACGTCCAGCGCGTGGACGAGATCGGCGGGGTAGTCGCTCGTGAACGTCACCCAGTCCGTCGTGACAGGGTGCGCGAACGACAGCTCATGGGCGTGCAGCCACTGCCGCGTCAGCCCCAGACGCGCGGAGAGCGTCGGGTCGGCGCCGTAGAGCGGATCGCCGACGCACGGGTGGCGGTGCGCGGCCATATGCACCCGGATCTGGTGGGTCCGCCCGGTCTCGAGATGGATCTCCAGCAGGGAGGCCGACGGGAAGGCCTCGATCGTCTCGTAGTGGGTGATCGAATCCTTGCCGTCCGGGGTCACGGCGAACTTCCACGAATGCGAGGGATGCCGGCCGATCGGCGCATCGATCGTCCCTGCCAGCGGATCGGGGTGCCCCTGGACGACCGCGTGGTAGATCTTGTCGACCTCGCGCTCCTTGAACGCGCGCTTGAGTGCCGTGTACGCACGCTCGCTCTTGGCGACGACCATCAGGCCGCTCGTTCCGACGTCGAGCCGGTGCACGACGCCCTGGCGCTCCGCGGCACCGGTCGTCGCGATCCGGTATCCGGCGGCCGCGAGGGCGCCCAGGACCGTGGGTCCCTCCCAGCCGACGGACGGATGGGCGGCGACACCGGCGGGCTTGTCGACGACCACCATGTCATCGTCGTCGAACACGATGCCGAGCTCAGGGACGGCGATCGGGACGATCTCCGGGTCGCGACGGTCCTCCCACGCGACCTCCAGCCATTGGTCGGCGACGAGCTTGTCGCTCTTGCCGAGGGTCCGTCCGCCGAGCTGCACGCCGCCCGACTCGGCGATCTCCGCCGCGAAGGTGCGCGACAGACCGAGGAGCTTCGCGAGGGCCGCGTCGACGCGCACCCCGTCGAGCCCATCGGGGACGGGCATGCTGCGCACCGGCATGTCAGACCTCCGCGACCGGTTCCGGCGTCTTCGCGGCATCCTTCTCGCGCGTGCCGTCGAAGCGGATGCCGAGGAGCACGAGCAGGGCGACGGAGATCATCGTGGTCACGATGAAGATGTCGGCGACGTTGTAGATCGCCGGCATCATCCACGGCGTGTAGATGAAGTCGATCACGTGACCGACGGCGAACCCGGGTTCGCGGAAGAGCCGGTCGGTCAGATTCCCGGCGATGCCGCCGAGCAGAAGGCCCAGGACGAGGGCCCAGAGGCGCGAGCGGATCCCGCGGACGGCCAGCACGACGATGAGCACGCCCGCCGCGGCGAGCACGATCGTGAACAGCCAGGTCACTCCCTCGCCGAGCGAGAAGGCGGCTCCGGAGTTCCGGGTCAGGTACAGGTGGAGAACGTCACCCCAGACGGGGACGGTCTGCTGATACGGCAGGTTCTGGAGGGCGAGGAACTTCGTGAACTGGTCGACGGCCAGCACCGTCACCGCGAGGATCGCGATGAGGATGCCGGCCGTCGAAGGACGCAGTCGCTTCCGGTCCGACACCGGCCCGCTCAGGAGGCCGAGACGGACGAGCCGGAGGTCGCACCCGTGACGTCGAGGTCGCGGAGCTTCTCCTCGATGAAGCCGCGCAGCTGCGAGCGGTAGTCGCGCTCGAACTGGCGCAGTTCGCTGATGCGGGTCTCCAGGGTCGTGCGCTCGGCGTCGAGGCGCGCCATCTCGTCGCGGCTCTTCGCCTCGGCTTCGGCGAGGATCGACGCGGCCTGGGCCTGAGCGTCGGAGACGAGCTTGTCGCGCTGAGCCTGACCCTCGGCGACGTGCTCGTCGTGGAGGCGCTGGGCGAGTTCGATGATGCCGGCCGATGCGGCGACGCCGCCGCCTGCAGCAGCGGGGGCCGGAGCCTCCTGCGCGGCCGGAGCTTCCTGCGCGGCGGGGGCTTCGACGGGCGCCTCTTCGACGACCTCGTCGGCTTCAGCGGCCGGGGCCTCGGCGGCGGGAGCGGAGTGCTCGCCACCCTCGAGCTCGGCGACGCGGGCCTTGAGCTCCTCGTTCTCGGCGATCGTCTTCCGCCACTCGACGACGATCTCGTCGAGGAAGTCGTCGACCTCATCCGGGTCGAAACCCTCCTTGAAGCGGACGTGCTGGAACTGCTTGGTGACGACGTCTTCGGGAGTCAGAGCCATGGTTGTTTCCTCTTTCGGTGCTGACGACGAGGGCCGGCAGGTGGCATCGCGCCGTGGGCGGGCCGTTCTGCAACAGCATAGTCCGCGCGCCTGTGGCGTGCGAGAAGAGCGTTACGAACGCGCGATCGCCCCGGTGATCGACATGAGGATCAGCACGACGAGCATCGTGAGGGGAAACCCCAGGTCGAGGGCGACGGGACCGAGCCGGAGCGGCGGGATGACCCGTCGGAGGACCCGCAGCGGCGGGTCGGTGAGCGTGAAGACGATCTCGGCGAACACGAGACCGAACCCCTTCGGGCGCCATTCGCGGTTGAAGAGCGGAATGTACTCGAGGATCAACCGGGCGAGCAGGACCAGAAGGTAGACGAAGAGAAGGGTGTTGACGACGGACGCCGCCAGCCGCACGATCTCCACGATTACGGCGTGAAGGGCGCCGCCTCGGGGTCGGCCGGCGCGAGAGTGCCGTCGCCCGAGATCGCGACGTTCTCGGGCGAGAGCAGGAACACCTTGCTGGTGACCCGCTCGATGCGCCCGTAGAGGCCCAACGACAGTCCGCTCGCGAAGTCGATGAGGCGGCGCGCGTCGGCGTCGCTCATCTGCGAGAGGTTGATGATGACGGGGATGCCGTCGCGGAAGTTCTCCGCGATGAGCTGCGCGTCGCGGTACTGCTTGGGGTGGACGGTGAGGATCTCGCTCACGGTGCCCGCGACGGTCGGCTGACGCACGACGGCGGGGCGGTGCAGCGGGGTCACGGGAGCCGCCTTCTCGACCGGGCGCTCGACGGCGCGCTCACGGCGCGCCGGCGTCTCGGCGACAGGCTCGTCATAGGCCTCTTCCTCATCGGCGAGGCCCAGGTACACCATGGTCTTCTTGAGCGGGTTCGACATCGCATCCTCCGTTTGCTCGTCTGTTGGAAGGCTATCCGTGCACGGGCCTCGGGCCCGTGATTGCCGTACCGATCCGCAGGTGTGTCGCACCTGCCGCGATCGCCGCGGCGAAATCTCCCGACATCCCTGCAGACATCCACGTGGCATCGGGCACGACGGCGCGCACGGCGTCGCCCGCACGGCGCAGGCGCGCGAAGGCGCGGGCGGGGTCTTCGCCGAGCGGGGCCACCGCCATCACGCCGCGAAGACGCAGCGATGGGCAGGAGGCGACGATGTGCTCGGCGAGGCGCGTCACATCCATCGGGGCTGCTCCCCCGCGCGCAGGATCGTCGGTGAGGTTCACCTGGACGAAGACGTCGAGGGGCGGCGCGTCGGGGGAGGCGGTGTGCAGCGCGTCGGCGAGGCGGTCGCGGTCGACGGAGTGCACCACATCCGATGCCGCGCGCACGGCGCGGGCCTTCTTCGTCTGGATCTGCCCCACGAAGTGCCAGCGCAACGGGTCCTGCGCGCGAACCGCGTCCGGTCCCTGAGACGCGTCCGGTCCCTGAGCCGCGTCCGGTCCCTGAGCCTGTCGAAGGGCGGCCCGCTTCGCGGTCAACTCCTGCTGGCGGTTCTCGGCGACATCCCGGACGCCGAGCGCCGCGAGCTCCTCGACGAGGGATGCCGGGTGGAACTTCGTCACGACGATGCGCGTGAGCTCCGACGGGTCACGGCCCGCCGACCTCGCGGCATCCAGGATGCGCGCGTCGAGGTCGGCGAGCCGTGTGGCGAGCGCTTCGGCGCCCGCCGGGACTTCCCCGGTCACTTCAGGAAGTCGGGGATGTCCAGGTCGTCCGAGCCGTAGACCGAGTCGTACGACTCGCTCGCGGCGGCGACGGCCACCGACTCGCGCTCCTCTGCGGCGGGCGTCTCGCGCGCGGCCTCCGCGGCGGGGACGGCGGGCACGACCGGCGCGGCGGCGACCGGCCGCTGCGCCGTCATCGGCTCGATCCGCGCCTGCGGCTCGCCGCCGTCGAAACCTGCGGCGATGACGGTGACGCGCACCTCGTCGCCCAGGGTGTCGTCGATGACGGTTCCGAAGATGATGTTCGCCTCCGGGTGCGCCGCCTCCTTCACCAGCTGCGCGGCGTCGTTGATCTCGAAGATGCCGAGGTTCGACCCGCCCTGGATCGACAGCAGCACGCCGTGCGCACCCTCGATGGACGCTTCGAGGAGCGGCGATTCGACGGCGAGCTCGGCCGCCTTGATGGCTCGGTCCGCGCCGCGCGCCGAGCCGATGCCCATGAGCGCCGATCCCGCGCCCTGCATGACGGACTTCACGTCGGCGAAGTCGAGGTTGATGAGACCCGGCGTCGTGATGAGGTCGGTGATGCCCTGCACACCCGCGAGGAGGACCTGGTCGGCCGTCGCGAACGCCTCGATCATCGAGATGCCGCGGTCGCTGATCTCCAGGAGGCGGTCGTTGGGCACCACGATGAGGGTGTCGACCTCTTCCTTGAGCTTGTTGACGCCTTCCTCGGCCTGGCTCTGCCGGCGGCGTCCCTCGAAGGAGAACGGACGCGTGACGACACCGATCGTCAGGGCGCCGATCGACTTGGCGATCCGCGCGACGACGGGTGCGCCGCCGGTACCGGTGCCGCCGCCCTCCCCCGCCGTGACGAACACCATGTCGGCGCCCGCGAGCGCCTCTTCGATCTCCTCCGCGTGATCCTCCGCCGCGCGACGACCCACCTCGGGGTCGGCACCGGCGCCGAGTCCGCGGGTGAGCTCGCGTCCGACGTCGAGCTTGACGTCGGCGTCGCTCATCAGCAGCGCCTGCGCGTCGGTGTTGACGGCGATGAACTCGACGCCCCGCAGCCCGAGCTCGATCATCCGATTGACGGCGTTCACGCCGCCGCCGCCCACACCCACGACCTTGATCACCGCGAGGTAGTTCTGGTTCTGGCTCATGCCGGCCTCCATTGTGTCCCGAACCCGAAACGTCTAAACCTTGAACCTCAAGTTGAGGTTTAAAGAATTGCCGAGTATGCAATTCCTTGATTGAAGGTAAGCGGGAGGTCCGCCCGACGCGGCGAGGCGCTGGGCGTGTCGCGGACAAAGCGGCCCATCGCGGGACGAATCGGCCTGTCTCGACCGGATCCGCGTCAGCGGACGACGACCGCGTCCGGCGAGGACACGTCGTAGCTCGAGACCGCACTGGGCGGCTGCGCCGTCATGATCCCGGCGAGGACGCGCGCCTTCTCACCGGATCGGTCGGCGTTGCCCCACACGACCGTCGTGCCCGTGCCGCCGAGGGTGAGCGTGACATCGTTCGCGGTCGTGGCCGACATCGCCGTCACCTGCGCGCGGATGTCGACGGGCAGAGCGCGGAAGACGGTGCCGACCGCGGCGAACGCCGACGAGCCGACGCCCGAGGCGACCGTGATGGTCGGATGCCCCGCGGGGGGCTCTGCGGTGGTGGAGAGCGCGACGCCGGCGGCATCCACCAGCGTGTAGCCCGCGGCGGATTCGATCGACCCGATCGGCGTGCGCTCGACGATGCGGACCACGAGCTCGTGCGGAGGCCGCGCCTCGAGGGTGTACGACTCGACGAGCGGGAACTGCACGAGCGCCGCTTTGACGGCGGAGGAGTCCACACGCGGGAGCGGAGTGCCGATCTGGTCCGCCAGAGCCTGCTCGACGGTCGCCGGGTCAAGGGTCTGCGTACCGATCACGGTGACCTTCTCGACGGCGAAGAGCGGACTGTAGGCCGCGCCGAGCGTGCCGAGCACGAGCACCGCGAGCGCGGCGAGCACGGTGATCCAGATCGCCCGACGACGCCGCTGCCGCGCGGTGAATCGGCGGACCTCAGCGCGCAGCGCCTTCCGCCGCGCCCGCGCGGCCGCCCACACGTCACGGACGCCGATCGCGTCCGACTCCGCGGCGGTGATGACGGCGGCATCCTCGCTCTCCCCGGCGTCACCCGCGCGCTCGTCGAGGGCGCGGGCTTCCTCCTCCGGCGCCGCCGCGGGCGCGACGGGGTTCGGGAAGCGGATCGGCTCCGCGACGGGCGGTTCGACCTCAGGCGGCGCGGTGCCCTGCGTCGCGGGCGCCTGTGGGAGCGGGGACGGGCGCCGCACGTGTCACGCCTCGGTCCCGACGGGGGCCGACTCGGGCGCGTCCGCTGACGATCCGCGCAGCGCCTCGAGCACCTGCGGGATGATCTGGTAGACATTGCCGCAGCCGAGGGTGATCACATAGTCGCCCGCGCGGGCGACGGATGCCGTGTAGTCGGCCGCCTCCTGCCAGTCGGCGACGAAGTGGACGTGTCCCGGATCGGCGAACGCGGTGCTGACGAGCTCCCCGGTCACCCCCGGCACCGGGTCTTCGCGCGCCCCGTAGACATCGAGCATGACGGTGTGGTCGGCGTGGGTCTCCAGGACGTCCGCGAATTCCCGGTACATCTCCTGGGTGCGGGAGTAGGTGTGCGGCTGCTGCACGGCGATGATCCGACCGTCGCCGACGACGGTCCGCGCGGCCGCGAGCGCCGCGGCGACCTCCGTCGGGTGATGGGCGTAGTCGTCGAAGACGCTGACCCCGCGCTCGACGCCGTGCAGCTCGAAGCGCCGCACGGTCCCCGCGAACCGCTCGACCGCGCGCAGCGCCGGCTCCAGCTCGTAGCCGAGGGTGAGGAGCACGGCGACCGCGCCTGCGGCGTTGATCGCGTTGTGCGCGCCGGGCACGGCGAGCCGTCCCGACACCGTCACGCCGGCGTGGGAGAGGGTGAAGGAGACCGGCCCGTCGGTGACGATGTCGGAGACGCGGACGTCCGCGCTCTCGTCCTCACCGAACGTCATCACGCGCGGGTGACGGAGGACGCCCGTCACGCGGCGTGCGCCCGCGTCGTCCGCGCTGATGACGACCGCTTCGCGCGCCTCGTCCGCGAAGCGGGCGAACGCCTCGTAGAAGGCCTCCCCGGTGCCCCAGTGGTCGAGGTGGTCGGGGTCGATGTTCGTGATGAGGGCGATCGAGGTGTCGTAGAGGAGGAAGGTGCCGTCGGACTCGTCCGCCTCGATCACGAACAGCTCGTCCGACCCGGTTCCGCTCGAGACGCCGAGATCGGCGATCACTCCCCCGCTGACGAAGGTCGGTTCGGCCTCCAGCGCTCGGAGCGCCGTCACGATCATCCCGGTCGAGGTGGTCTTGCCGTGCGCGCCGGCGACGCTCACGAGCCGCCGCCCGCCGATGAGCCAGTGCAGCGCCTGCGAGCGATGGATGACGTGCAGTCCGCGCTCCTTCGCGAGGAGGAACTCGGGGTTCTGCGGCCAGATCGCTCCGGTGTGGATGACGGTGTCGACGTCGTCGGGGAGGTTCGCCGCGTCGTGACCGACGTGCACGTCGGCTCCGCGCGCGGCGAGGGCGCGCAGCGCCGCGCTGTCGGCGCGGTCGGAGCCCGACACTCGGATGCCGCGGTCGAGGAACATGCCGGCGAGCCCGGACATCCCCGATCCGCCCACGCCGATGAAGTGCGCCGCGCGGATGTCGTCGGGGATGGGGAGGGTGAGATCGGGTCGAATCATGGCCCGTCAAGTCTAGGTCGGGCCGCTGGACGCCGGCCGTGCGGCGCGCTGGTCGCCGATCGCCGTTTTGTGTTGACACATTGATACAAAGCGCGTACAAAGAAGGCATGACCGATCCCACGCTGCGCACCGTGTTCGCCGTCATGCTGGGCGCCCTGGTCATCGCGTTCGCCGTGATGCTCGTCCTCGCCGCGCGCCCCCGCTCCGGTGAGCGTCCGCTCCTCCGGTACGCCGAGCGCTGCGCACTCCCCGTCCCGGCGGCGTCGGCGGGCGACCTCGAGGCGCGCATGCGGCGGCGGCGGCTCGTGGAGGCGATCGGTGCACTGGTCGGGATCTCCCTCGCGGCGATCCTCTTCGCCGGCCCGCTCGGCTCGGAGCCGCTGTACCCGCTCGCCGTCCTCTTCCCCGTCTTCCTCGTGAGCAACCTCATCGCCGAGACCGTCATCACGCTGCGCGAGCAGCTCTTCCACCCTCGAACGGATACCCCGCGCCTGGCCCGCCCTCGGGCGGTCGGCGCTGCCGACTACATCGGGCCCGCGGCTCGCGCCCTCCCGTGGATCATGGCCGCCCTGGTCGTGGCCATGGCAGTGTGGACGACTCTCGGCGCCGGCGCGCCGAGCCTGCACCTCGCGGCCGCGCTCGTCTCCGCCCTCGCGGTCACGGTCTGCCTGTCGATCCCGGTGTGGGACCGCGCGATCCTCGCCCGGTCCCAGCCGGCCACCACCCCGCTCGAACTCGCCTGGGCCGACGCGCTGCGCGCCGATGCCCTGAACGCCGTCCGCAGCGCCGCCGTCGCGCTGTGCGTCGTGGCCGCGACGCTGTCCGTCAGCGTGCTCCTGTCCGCGGGCGATCTCGTCGGGTGGCCGCTCACCCTCGTCAACCTCGCCTATCTCGTCGTGCAGCGGGTGTACCCCACGCGCGGTGCGCCCGTTCCGCGCGGGCTCTTCCCCGACGGCATCCGCGTGCCCGCCGGGAGCGCCGCATGATCGTCGTCGATCCGGCGTCGCCCGTAGCGCCGTACGAGCAGCTCCGCGCGCAGTTCGTCGACGAGATCGCCGCGGGCGGACTTCCCGCCGGATCGCGGCTGCCGACGGTGCGGCGCCTCGCGGACGACCTCGGCGTCGCGCCGGGCACCGTCGCCCGCGCCTACCGCGAACTGGAGGCCGCCGGCTTCATCGAGACGAGGGGGCGGAACGGCTCGTTCGTCGCGCCGCAGGGGGATGCCGCGACGCAGCAGGCCCAGCGAGCGGCGGCGGCGTTCGCCGCGCAGATCCGGAGCCTGCGCCTGGACCCCGACCGCGCCCTGGCGCTGGTCGCGGCCGCGCTCCGCCCCGACCCGCCCGTCGCCGGCTGAGTCGCCGCGAGGGCGCACGAACCCCGCAGTTCGTCGCGTGCTCCGCAGGCATCCGGGGCTTTCGGGGCGGAGTACGTGCGCTTGTGCGGAGTTGGTGCGGCGCCGCGTGGTGGCGCGTCAGCGGCGCGGACGCGCCGCCACGCGGTCGATCTGCGCGATGACGTTCGCCGTGCCCGCGCGGGCATCCGGCGCAAGCCGCGCGGCCGCCGCGCGCATCGCTGCGAGCGCCTCGCCGCCGGACAGAAGGGGCAGGATGTCGCTGCGCACCCGGTCGGGGGTGAACGCGGCATCCGGGATGAGGCGCGCGGCCCCCGCGGCCACCGCGGCGGCGGCGTTGCGCGCCTGTTCCCCGTTGCCGACGGCGTACGGCACGTAGACGGCCGGCAGGCCGAGGGCCATGAGCTCGCTCACGGTGGCTGCGCCCGCGCGTGAGACGACGAGATCGGCGAGCCCCAGCGCGAGGTCCATGCGGTCGAGGTACGGGACGACGACGTATGCCGCGTCGGGTGAGGGCAGGGCGTCGTTGCGCGTCCCGACGGCGTGGAGGATCTGCCAGCCGGCACCGACGATGTCGCGCCACGACCCCGCGAGGGCGTCGTTCAGGCGGACGGCGCCGAGCGATCCGCCGAAGACGAGGAGGACCGGGCGGGCCGGATCGAGGCCGAAGAAGCCCGCCGCCTCGGCGCGGACGGACGCGCGGTCGAGGGCCGTGATCTCGCGCCGCAGCGGCATCCCGACGACCTCGCCCCCGCGCAGCGGCGTCCCCGGGAAGGTCACCCCCACCGCAGCCGCGCCGCGTGCCCCCAGGATGTTCGCGAGCCCAGGCCGCGCGTTCGCCTCGTGGACGACGACGGGGATGCCTTCGCGCCGCGCGGCGACGTAGGCGGGTGCCGAGGCGTAGCCGCCGAAGCCGACCACGATGTCGACCCGGTGGGTGCGGATGTGCGCGCGCACCTGCGCGACCGCCCTCCGCCAGGCGGCGGGGAACCGCGCCGCGGCGAGGTCGGGCCGGCGCGGGAAGGGAACCTTGTCGACGATGAGCAGCTCGTAGCCGCGCTCGGGCACGAGGCGCGACTCGAGGCCCTCGCGCGTGCCGAGGACGAAGACGGATGCCTCGGTGTCCCGCTCGCGGAGACCGTCGGCGACGGCCAGCAGCGGGTTCACGTGCCCCGCGGTGCCGCCGCCCGCGAGCAGGTAGGTCGTCGGGATTTGCGCTGCGCTCACTCGAACGAGGGTACCCGTCCGCCCGTCGACCGCCGTCGCGTCAGCGGTGCCGGGCCGGCGTCGCCGCGATCGGCGGCAGCGCGGAGCGTCGGTCGGGGATGGTGCGGGCGAAGGACAGCAGGACGCCGCACGCCACGAGCACCGACAGCAGCGAGGTTCCGCCCTGCGACATGAACGGCAGCGGGACGCCGAGGACCGGGAACAGCCGCAGCACCACGCCGATGTTCACGAGCGCCTGGCCGACGATCCACACGGTGATGCCGCCGGCGACGATGCGGATGAAGGGGTCGTTCGTCTTGCGGATGACGTGGAAGGCGCCGACGGCGAAAAGGGTGAACAGGGCCAGGACGACGAGGCATCCGATGAGCCCCAGCTCCTCGCCGAGGATCGCGAAGATGTAGTCGTTGGCCTGCGCGGGCAGCCATCCGTACTTCTCTCGGGAGTTGCCGAGCCCCAGCCCGAAGATGCCGCCGTTGGCGAGCCCCCAGACGCCGTGCAGGGGCTGGTAGCAGGTGGTGTCGTAACAGGCCGTGCTGTCCACATCGAGGAAGCTCATGATGCGGCGCATGCGGTTCGGGCTGGTCACGGCGAACAGCGCCGCGGCGCCGACGACGAGGACGAGGGGGATGACGAACAGGCGCAGACGCACCCCGGAGAAGAAGAGGCAGCCGAGGAGGATCGCCATGAGGATCAGTCCCGTGCCGAGGTCGTGGCTGCCGACCGCGACGAGGCCGATCACGAGCGCCCCGACGGGGACGACCGGGATGAAGACGTGCCGCCACAGGCGCAGGAGGCTCTGCTTGCGGTACATGACGTAGCCGAGCCACAGCGTCAGGGAGAGCTTCAGGAACTCGGAGGGCTGCATCTGGAAGCCGCCGACCTGGATCCAGTTCTGGTTGCCGTCGTTGATGACGCCGAGGCCGGGGACGAAGACGAGCAGCTGGACGCCGATCGTGACGATGAGCGCCGGCCAGGCGATCTTCTTCCAGAACGTGACCGGCAGGCGGCTCGCGAGGAACATCAGCGGGATGCCGATGATCGCGAAGGCGGCCTGCTTGAGCACCGTCTCGAACGGCCCCGCGCCGGCGGCGAGGGACTCGGCCATCGTCGCCGACAGCACCATGACGAGACCGAACCCGGTCAGGATCAGGGCCGTCGAGGCGATGAGCAGGAACTCGGGCGGGACGGCGGAGGTGACCCTGCCGAGCGAGACGCGCGCGGCGAAGCCGCCGGTTCGCGAGGAGCCCGCCCCGGGCGCCTCCCCGGGATGCGGCGGTGCGGTCGGTCGGGTGCGCCCTGTCGTGGTCGTGGCCACCGGCACCCCCGTCGTCACTCGTCGGCGCTTCCGCCGAACCTGTCCTGCACGGCCCTCGCGAAGCGGGTGCCGCGGTCGGCGTAGGAGGAGAACTGATCGAAGGATGCCGCGGCCGGAGCGAGGAGGACCACGTCTCCGTCACGGACGATCCGAGCCGCCAGTTCGACGACCTCCGCCATGACGTCTTCAGTCTGAGCGTGGTCGACCTCGAACAGCGGAATGGCGGGCGCGTGTCGTGCGAACGCCTCGACGATCTGCGCCCGCTCCGCGCCGATGACGATGGCGGCCTTCACCCCCGCGCCGCGCGCGGAGACGAGCGCCGAGATGTCGACGCCCTTGAGGAGCCCGCCCACCACCCACACCGCGCCGGGGAAGGCTGCGAGCGACGAGGCGGCCGCGTGCGGGTTGGTGGCCTTCGAGTCATCCACCCAGGTGACGCCGCCGGCGACGGCGACCACCTCGATGCGGTGCGGATCCAGGCGGAACTGCGACAGCGCCCGGGCTATCGCCTCGGGCTCGACGCCGAGCGACCGCGCGAGTGCCGCGGCCGCCAGGATGTTCGACACGATGTGCGGAGCGGCGAGACCGCGCGCGGAGAGGTCCGCGACCGTGGTCAGCTCCAGGGCGCTCGAGCGACGCTCCTCGAGGAACGCCCGGTCGACGAGGATGCCGTCGACGACGCCCATGTCGCTCGGCCCGGGAATGCCGAGATCGAAGCCGATGGCACGGCATCCCTCGATCACCTCGGCCTCCTCGACCATCTCGCGGGTGGCGATGTCGGCCTTGTTGTAGACGCAGGCGATGCGGGTGCGGCGGTACACGACGGCCTTGGCGTCACGGTAGGCGGCGAAGGAGCCATGCCACTCGAGGTGGTCGTCGGCGAGATTCAGGCAGACGCTCGCGTGCGGCGAGAGGGCCTGGTCCCCGGAGGCGAGCGACAGGTACCAGAGCTGGTGACTGGACAGCTCGACGACGAGGGCGTCGAATCCCGCCGGATCGCGCACCGCATCCAGGACGGGCACCCCGATGTTCCCGACCGGGGCGGCGCGCAGCCCGCCCGCGACGAGCATCGAGGCGGTGAGCTCCGTCGTGGTCGTCTTGCCGTTCGTCCCGGTGATCAGGATCCAGTCGGCGGGCGTGCCGTCGGGGCGGAGCACCTTGTCCCGCACCCGCCAGGCGAGCTCGATATCCCCCCAGAGCGCGATCCCGCTCTGCTGCGCCCAGGCGATGACCGGGTGGTGGGGAGCGAAGCCCGGAGAGGCGACGACGACCTCCGGCGCGAACGCGACGAGCTCGGCCGGGACGGTCTGCAGATCGCCCGTCCACAGGCGCGCGCCGATGACGGGGAGCAGGCTCGCGTACTCGTCTGCGGCGCGTTCGGTCACGACGAGCACGTCGGCGCCGAGTTCGGCGAGCGTGTCCGCGGCGGAGAAGCCGGTGACCGAGAGACCGAGGACGGCGACCCGGAGGCCGCTCCAGTCCGCATGCCAGCTCTGCAGGAGGTCGAGGTCGCGCGGCGCGGACCCGGTTCCGGCGCTCACTGCGCGGCCAACCAGGCGACGTAGAACAGTCCGACGCCCATGACCGCGAGGATGCCGGCGATGATCCACATCCGCACGACGATCGTGATCTCCGGCCACCCCCGCATCTCCAGGTGATGGTGGAACGGACTCATGAGGAACAGGCGCTTGCCGCCTGTCGCCTTGAAGTACAGGCGCTGGAGGATCACCGAGCCGGGGCCGATGATGAAGATGCCCGCGATGATCACGGAGAGCAGCTCGGTCCGCGAGAGGACGGCCATCGCGACGATCACGCCGCCGATCGCCATCGAGCCGACGTCGCCCATGAAGATCTTCGCCTTCGGCGCGTTCCACCAGAGGAAGCCGACGAGCGCACCGACGAAGGATGCCGCGATGATCGTGAGGTCCATCGGGTCGGCCGTGTCGTAGCACGCGGCCTGATAGGCCGTGACGAGCGCTTCGGATGTGCACCGCTGCTGGAACTGCCAGAACGTGACGAGGCTGTAGGCGGAGACGGTGAAGATGCCCGCGCCGGTCGCGAGCCCGTCGAGTCCGTCCGTGAGGTTCGTGGCGTTCGACCAGGCGACCGAGAGGAACGAGATCCACACGAGGTAGGCGATCCAGCCGATCACCGCGCCCAAGGCGAGGAAGGACAGCATGGGGATGTCGCGGAAGAACGAGATGTAGGGCGATGCCGGGGTCTGTCCGACGCTGTTCGGGAAGTTCAGGGCGAGGATGGCGAAGGGCACGGCGACGGCGACCTGGCCGACGACCTTCCGCCAGCCGGAGAGTCCGAGGCTGCGCTGCTGGCGCACCTTCATGTAATCGTCGATGAATCCGACCGCGCCGAGTCCCACCATCATCCAGATGACCAGCAGCCCGGAGATCGAGGGCGGGGAGCCGCCGGTCAGGGTTCCCACGAGGTACCCGACGATCGAGCCGAGGATGAAGATGACCCCGCCCATCGTGGGGGTGCCGCGCTTGGCGTGGTGCGAGGGGTTGTGACCGTCCTCCGGCGTGCGGATCACCTGGCCCCAGCCGAGCTTCTCGAAGAGCCGGATGAACAGCGGCGTGAGGAACAGGGTGAAGGCCAGGGAGATCGTGGCGGCGGACAGCAGGGATCTCACGAGAACGATTCTCCCAGACGATCGCCCAGGTGGCGGAGCCCGGCGGAGTTGGACGACTTCACGAGGACGCGGTCGCCGTCGCGGAGCTCGGTCATGAGGTAGTCGTAGGCCTCGTCGGAGGTCTCGAAGAACACGGCCTCCCCGTCCCACGACCCTTCCCCGATCGCCGCGAGGAAGAGTCGGCGTGCGTCGCGGCCGACGACGACGATGCGCTCGATGCGCAAGCGCACGGCCTGGAGTCCGACGCGGTCGTGCTCCTCCCCCGCGGCCTCGCCGAGCTCGCTCATCGCACCCAGGACGGCGACCTTGCGCTGACCGGGCTCGGTGATCTGCGCAAGGGTGCGCAGCGCCGCGGACATCGAGTCGGGGCTCGCGTTGTACGCGTCATTGATGATCCGCACGCGCTCCGAGCCGAGCGGCTGCATGCGCCACCGCTCGGCGATCTGCACCGTCGCCAGGCGCGCGATGGCGTCCTCCGGGTCAACGCCCAATTCGCGGGTGATCGCGATCGCGGCCAGCGCGTTCATGACGTGGTGCTCGCCGAGGACCTGCAGGTGCAGCGGCATCCGCCGCTCGCCGCTGCCGTCCGTGACGACGATCGTCGACGTGGTGCCCGCGGCGCTCACCTCGACATCCTCGGCGCGGACCTCGGCACCGGGGCCGCGACCGAACCAGCGCACCGTGACACCGCGCTCGGCGGCGACCTCGGCCATCGCGGCGACGCGCGGGTCGTCGATGTTCAGCACCGCGATGCCGCCGGGGCGGATCGCCTGGACGAGCTCGGTCTTCGCGCGCTGCGTCGCCTCGATGCCGCCGAAGCCGCCCGCATGGGCGAGGCCGACCATCAGCACCGCGCCGATATCGGGGGTCACGAGGCCGGCGAGCCGCGCGATCATCCCGCCCGTGTCGGCACCGAACTCGCTGACGAGGAAGCGGGTGCCCTCGCCCACTCGCAGCATCGTGAGGGGAGCGCCGACATCGTTGTTGAAGGAGTTCCGCGGCGCGACGGTCTCGCCCTCGTCCTGCAGGATGCGCTGAACGAGGTTCTTCGTGGTCGTCTTGCCGTTCGATCCCGTGATCCCGACGACGCGGAGGTCGCCGATCTCCCGCGCACGCGCGACGACGGTCCGCGCGAGATCGGCGAGGGCCTGGACGACGTCGGGGACGACGATCTGCGAGATCTCGGCGTCGACGTGGTGCTCGACGAGAGCGAGTGCGGCGCCGGCCTCCACCGCGGCGGGCACGAAGAGGTGACCGTCGGTGACATCGCCCGGTTTGGCGACGAACACATCGCCGGGGCCGATCAGGCGCGAATCGGTGTCGACCATCCCCGACACGATCGTGTCCCGGGTATCCGACCGGGCGAGGTCGAGCACGCCTCCGACGGCGTCTGCGACATCAGCGAGGGTCATCCGGATCATGTGTGGGGTTCCTCACGCGACAGGGCGCGTCACTGGGTGACGGGGAGCAGGGGCGTCGCTTCGTTCGACGGCATGATGCGGTAGTGGGTGAGCACCTGCATCATCGCCTTCTTGAAGACGGACCGGTTCGCGGACGACATCCGGGTGGTCTTGGGCTCGTCGAAGAGCGTCAGAACAACGTACTGCGGATCCTCGGCGGGGGCGAACCCGGCGAGCGAGGTCATGAACAGACCGTCCTTGTATCCGCCGACGCCGTCGGGGACCTCCGCCGTGCCGGTCTTCACGGCCAGGCGGTAGCCGGGGATGTTGATGTCCTCGGCGAGGGTGCCCTGCGCGTACACGTTCTCCAGCATCTGCGAGACCTCGGCGGCCGTCTGCGGCTTGATCACCTGGACGGGCGCGGGCTCATCGGGCGTGACGACCGACCCGTCCGCCTTCGTGCACGACTCGACGAGCCGCGCGGGCAGGCGGACGCCGCCGTTCGCGATCGTCTGGAAGACGCTGACCACCTGGGTCGGGGTGACGGTGAAGGCCTGACCGAAGGTGGTCGTGTAATACGTCTGGTTGTCCCAGTCCGCCGCATCGGCGCTGAAGCCGGCCGTCGGCGCTCCGGACCAGTTCAGCGCGTCGCCCCCGCCCACGCCGAAGTTCTCGAGGTACTGCTGGCGCACCTCGGGGGACACAGTCGTGCCGAACTGTGACATCGCGACGTTCGAGGACTCGACGAGGCCGCCGGTGAGCGTGAGGTTCTCGGTGGGGTGGTTCTCGGAGTCGTTGATGACCGCGCCGTTGGGGAACTCGATCCGGTCGGGCGTCTCGACGGCGGAGGTCGGCGTGAGGCCGCCCTGCTCGATCGCGGTCGCCGCGGTGATGGGCTTGAACGTCGAGCCCGGCTCGTACGAGACGCGCAGCAGGCGCGAGCCTCGGTCGTCCGCGGCGGACGCGCCCGGATCGTTGGGATCGACGGTCGGAGTCTCCGCGATCGCCCGGATCTTGCCGGTCCTCGCCTCCATGACGATGATGCCGCCCCACTCGGCCTGGTACTTCGCGGTCTCCTCGGCGATGAGCTGCTGCATGTACCACTGCAGGTCTCCGTCGATCGTGAGCTTGAGCGTGCCGCCGTCGACCGCCGGCTTCTCCTGCTCCGTACCGGGGATGATCACGCCGCTCGTGCCACGCTGGTATTTCAGGGTGCCGTCAGTGGGCTGCAGGCAGGCCTGCTGCAGGTCCTCGACGCCCTCCAGGGGAGTTCCGTCGGAGCCGACGAACCCGAGGATGTTGCCCGCCACGGCGCCGTCCGGGTAGACCCGCGAGGGATGCTTGTCGAAGTAGAGGAAGGGCAGGTCGAGAGCGACGAGGGCGCGATACTCCTCCGTCGAGACGTATCGCTTGATCGTGGCGTACTGGGAGTTGGCGTCCTCCGCGAGAGCGCCCGAGACGACCCCCTGGACGTCCGCGGCCGTCTGGCCGGTGACCGCGGCGATGCGCGCGGCGAGGTCGGGCCACGGGACCTTCTCGTTCTTCCCGTCGGCGCCCTTGATGGGCGTTCCGTCCGCGTCGAGCTTGTCGATGCCCTGCACCGCGAGGGCCGGGTCGATCTGGACGTCGTAGAGGAGGGTGCTCGTCGCGAGGACGGTGCCGTCCTCGTCCACGATCTGACCGCGGGCACCGTACAGCGTCTGCGACGCCCCGGTCGCGAGATCCTCGGCCTGGGCGATGTGGTCGTTGGCGTTGACGACCTGGATGTCGACGAGGCGCACGACGAAGGCGGCGAGCACGCCGAGGACGACGGCGAGGGCGACGACGGTACGCCGGCGCGGGCTGCGGGTTGCGCGAGTCGTCATGAGATCAGTGTGTGGCGGGGGTCGGCAGACCGTCGGCGATCGCCGGGGGTGTCGAGGATTCGGCGCCGGCCGCGATCGCCTCGTCGGCCACGCTCGCGCCCGAGTCGAGGGTCGCCTTCGGGTCGTTCACCAGCGGAACGCCGGCCACGAGCGCGTTCGCGACGGCGGCGGACGTGAGCGCGTTCACCGAGCTGGCGCCCTGCACGCCGGCATCCGTGCCGATGATCGCGCTGTCGCTGAGGCGGAGGAACGCGGGCGCCTGACCCGTGACCATCCCGAGCGCAGCGGCGTTGGCGGCCAGGTACTGGGGCGAGCTGAGCCCGGCGAGCGAGTCGGTGAGCATCTGCTTCTGATAGTCGAGGTCGCGCTGCTGACTGGAGAGGGTGGCGAGCTGATAGGAGCTCTGCGTCGTGAGGATCGAGAGCCCCATCTGACCCGCGCCGATCAGCAGGGCGCCGGCGACGGCGACGATGCCGTACACGAGGCGCGGCCGGCGACGCGCGGACGGCTGATCGAGGGCGTGCAGGCGGCGCGCGCGCTCGGTCGACGGGGCGAGATCGGGGCCTGTCCCGGGCCGGTGGCGGGCAGGCGCGGTGGCGATGCTCATACGGCCTCTGCGATTCTCTCGGCCGCGCGCAGTCGCACGGGGGTGGCTCGGGGGTTGCGTGCGCGCTCCGCCTCGGAGGCCAGTTCGGCGCCCTTCGTGAGCAGACGGAAGCGCGGAGTGTGCTCGGGGAGCTCGACGGGCAGTCCCGCGGGGGCGGTGGATGCCGCGGCCGCAGCGAACTCGCGCTTGACCAGTCGATCCTCGAGCGACTGGTAGCTCATCACCGCGATGCGTCCCCCGAGCCGGAGGAGCCCCATCGCGGCGGGCAGCGCGCGCTCGAGCACGGCGAGCTCGGCGTTGACCTCGATCCGCAGCGCCTGGAAGACGCGCTTGGCCGGGTGCCCGCGTCCCTCGCGCTGCACAGCGACCGGAGTCGCCGCGACGAGGACGTCGACGAGTTGACCCGAGCGCTCGATCGGCGCGAAGGCGCGCGCCGCGAGGATCGCCCGGGCGTAGCGGCCGGCGAGCTTCTCCTCGCCATAGCGCTCGAAGATGCGACGCAGGTCGCCCTCGCCGTAGGTCGCGACGACCTCTGCCGCGGTGATCCCCTGCGTCTGGTCCATCCTCATGTCCAGCGGGGCGTCCTGGGAATAGGCGAATCCGCGATCCGCCTCGTCGAGCTGCAGCGAGGAGACGCCGAGATCGAAGAGGATGCCGTCGACCTGCGGCGCTCCGGCCCCCGCGACCGCCTCGGCGATGCCGTCGTACACCGTGTGCACGAGCGTCACCCGGTCGCCGAAGCGAGCAAGACGCTCGCCGGCCAGACGCAGGGCGTCGGTGTCGCGGTCCAGGCCGATGAGGCGCACCCCGTCGAAGCGCTCGAGAAGCGCCTCCGAGTGGCCGCCCATGCCTTCCGTGGCATCCACGACGACAGCGCCGGGGTGCGCGAGGGCGGGCGCGAGCAGCTCGATGCAGCGCTCGAGGAGGACCGGGGTGTGGATGTCGGAGGTGCTCATCGTCTCGGGCGGGGCCCGGAGTCCCGATCCCCATCCGCCTGACCTGGCACCGGGGAAGTGTGCCAGGGCGTGCGGCTGGGAGTCGGGGCCACGGGTCAGAAGAGGCCCGGGATCACCTCCTGCTCCATGTCCGAGTAGCTGTCTTCGTTTCCTTCGGCATAGGCGTTCCATGCCTCCGCGTCCCAGATCTCGGCGTGCGCGCCGACGCCCGTCACCACGAGTTCGCGGCCGAGGTTCGCGTAGGTGCGCAGGTGGACGGGGAGGGTGATGCGGCTCTGGCTGTCGGGCTTCTCGTCGCTCGCGCCGGAGAGGAACATGCGCTGGAAGTCGCGCGCCTGCTTGTTCGTCAGCGGCGCCTCGCGGATCTTCTCGTAGACCCGCTCGAATTCCTTCGTGCTGAACACGTAGAGGCAGCGCTCCTGACCTCGGGTGACCACCACGCCGTCACCGAGATCGGTGCGGAACTTGGCGGGAAGGATGACCCGACCCTTGTCGTCGAGCTTGGGGGTGTAGGTGCCCAACAGCATCCACGACCACCCCCCTTCGCTCCGGCCCGCCTCAGGTGAGCACCACTTTACTCCACTTCCCTCCACTTCACTATGGCTTTCACGCCTGCATCCGCCCCGACGCACGAAAAAGGGCACAAATAAACACCGACCCTCTGGGGTCGGTGTTCTTCGAAGCGGTGGGCGGGCGGCCCGTCAGGTCTGGTCGGTGCCGCTCAGCGGTCTCCCTGACGGCGGTCCCACCGGTCGTTCATGCGGTCCATGAACGAGGACGACGAGGACGCGGCGGGCTTCTTCGATCCGGTCGAGGCGGGCGCGGCCGCGGCACGGGCGGATCCCCCCTTGGCGGGCGTCACGGCGAGGACGACACCGGCGACCATCACGACGAAAGCGAGGACGCCGACGACGATCAGACTGCTGGAGACGCCGAAGACGAGCCCCCCGAGACCCACCAGGACGAGCACCGTGCCGTAGACGATGTTTCGGTAGCTGAGCGTCTGTCCTTCGCGGGGCGCGACGACATCCGCGTCCTTGTTCATGAGATGGCGCTCCATCTCATCGAGCAGGCGCTGCTCCTGTTCTGAGAGCGGCATGCGGTGCCTCCTTGAGGCCGGGTCGTGCTGACGGGTCGGTGCACTCGATTCTACCCGTGCACTCGAGAACTAGGCTAGGCCCGTGACCCCTTCCCCCGACGCGATCGCGGCAGTTTCCCAGCGACTGGCAAGGTTCGTCGAGGCTCGCGAGGGTGAATGGGTCGGATCGGGACCCGAGGCGGTCGCCTTCGTCCGCGCCGGGGCGTCCGCGCTCAGTGGAGGCAAGAGACTGCGAGCCCGCTTCTGTCTCGCAGGATGGCGCGCCGTCGCCGAGGCCGATGACCCCGCGGCCGTCCCGGGAGACGATGTCACCGCCGCCGCGGCGGCGCTCGAGGTCTTCCACGCGGCCGCCCTCGTGCACGACGATCTCATCGACAACTCCGACACGCGCCGCGGCCGTCCGGCCGCCCACCGCGCCCTCGAGGCGCACCACGCCCGCTCCACGTGGGCCGGCTCGGCGGAGGCGTTCGGCCGCTCGTCCGCGATCCTCCTCGGCGACCTGCTCGTCGCCTGGAGCGACGACCTCCTGGAGGACGGTCTCCGCACCGCCCCCTGCGCGCCGGCGGCGCGCGAGGTCTACGCGCTCATGCGTCGCGAGGTCACCGTCGGGCAGTTCCTCGACATCGCCGAGGAGGCCGCGTTCATCACCGCACCCGACGGGGAGCACGCCGGGCGCGCCCTGCGGGTGGCATCCCTCAAGTCGGCCCGCTACTCCATTCAGCATCCGCTGCTGCTGGGCGCTGCTCTCGCGGGAGCGGATGCCGCGCAGTCCGGGGCCCTCTCGGCGTTCGGGCATCCGCTCGGCCTCGCCTTTCAACTGCGCGACGACGTGCTCGGCGTCTTCGGCGACAGCGCCGTCACGGGAAAGCCATCGGGCGACGATCTGCGCGAAGGAAAGCGCACGGTCCTCGTGGCGTACGCGCGCGAGCGGATGGACGATGCGGCTCGGCACCGCTTCGATGCGCAGCTGGGTGATCCGACGCTGGATGCCGCGCAGATCGCATCCCTGCAGGAGACGATCGCCGGCACGGGTGCGCTCGAGCGCGTCGAGGCCCTGATCGATGCGTACGCGGACGAGGCCGATGAGGCGCTCCGCGATGCGGCCCTCGCGCCGGCAGCTGTCGAGACCCTTCGCGGCCTCGCTCAGGACGCGACCGCGCGCACCGCCTAGCGCGTCCGCCCGGCGCGCCCGAGTGCGCTCGAACCGGTGACGGCAGGGCGACTCAGGCGAGAGTCTGCGCGACCCGGCGCACCTCGCTCTTGCGGCCGCGGCGGAGCGCCTCGATGGGGGCGAGGCCGATCGATTCCTCCTCGGCCAGAAGCCAGTCGATCAACTCGTCATCGCTGAAGCCGGCGTCCTGCAGCACCATCACGGTGCCGCGGAGCGAGGAGAGGGGGGCGCCGTCGATGATGAACAGCGCCGGAACCGCGAAGACGCCGGTGCGCTTGCTGCCGACGAGCACATGGTCGTCGAGGAGGCGGCGGACGCGGCCGAGGGGCTCCCCCAGCACCTCGACGAGGTCGGGGAGGGTCAGCCAGTCGGTCGAGGCGGGTGCGGCGGATGCGTCGGTCACCTGTTCACTATCCCACTTCCGACCCGGCCCGCGGCTCGGGCTCAGCGACGGTGGAAGCAGAGCGGGGGGGGAACCCTCGTCACTTGCACCACTTCATTCACATCAGACCCATTGATTGACAGCCGTACACATCCGTGTCACGGTAGCCGGGTCGAAGAAGGGGGAAATTCTTGCGACCGATCCTTTTGCCGAGCCCTCCCGGGCTGACGACCACGACCGCCGTCCTCGGCTCGGTGTCTCTCGTCCTCAGCGCAGCCGCACCCGCCGCCGCGCTCGAGGCACACACCCCGAGTGAGGCCTTCGCGCTCCGCGCCGTCACGCCACCGCCCCAGGCCTTCCTCCGCGCCGCAGCGGCGCTCGGCCCCGCAGATTATGTCGTGGCCGACGGTGACACGATCAGCGCCATCGCCGCCCGGTTCGGACTCGCGACCGGGGACGTCCTCGCCTGGAACGGCCTGGAATGGTCGAGTCTCATCCACCCCGGCGACGAGCTCCGCCTGTCCGCCCCGGTGAGCGAGGGCGGCGGGGCATCGGATGCCCCGCCGGACGCTCCGGCGGCGCCGGCCGCCGCCGAGGCTCCGACGCACGTCGTCGCGGCCGGAGACACGCTCTGGGCCATCGCCGCCGACGCCGGCCTGACCCTCGATGCGCTGCTCGCTGCCAACGGACTCACCCGCGACGCGATCATCTATCCCGGGCAGACGCTCCTCCTGGTCGCGCTCGAGCCGGTGGCTTCCACGACCCCGGCGCCCGTCGAAGCGGCCGCCTCGGCCGCTCCCGCCGAGATGGCACCCGCCCTCGCGGCCCCGGTCGCCCTCGACGACGAGCAGATCGCGAATGTCCGCGTGATCATCCAGGTCGGCCGCGAGCGGGGAGTATCCGACCGCGGCATCACCATCGCCCTCGCCACCGCAATGGTCGAATCATGGATCCGGAATCTCGACTGGGGCGACCGGGACTCGCTGGGTCTCTTCCAGCAGCGCCCGAGCGCCGGGTGGGGATCGGCCGAGGAGGTGCGCGACCCCGCACGCGCCGCCGCCGCGTTCTACGGCGGGGACCTCAATCCGAACGGCGGCCGGACGCACGGACTGCTCGACATTCCGGGATGGGAGTCGCTCTCGTTCGCCGACGCCGCGCAGGCCGTCCAGATCTCGGCGTACCCCGACCGCTACGCCGCGTGGGAGCAGCAGGCCTCCACCTGGCTCGCGGAGTTCGGCTGAGGGTGCTGACCGGGCTGGCCGTGCGTGCCGAGCTGACGGGGCTGACCCACCCGATCGGGCCGGAGGGATGGCCGCCGGGGGTGAGCCGCTCCCGGCTCCCGCGGCATCCTCTCCGTAGACTCGTCGCGTGAGCACGAGCCAGCAGACCGACCCGCTGATCGGCCGTCTGGTCGATGAGCGGTACCGGGTGCGCGCTCGCATCGCCCGCGGAGGCATGGCGACCGTCTACGTCGCGACCGATCTCCGCCTCGAACGCCGCGTCGCACTGAAGGTGATGCACGGGCACCTGTCGGACGACCAGGTCTTCCAGGGCCGCTTCATCCAGGAGGCCCGCGCTGCCGCCCGCCTGGCCGATCCGCACGTCGTCAACGTGTTCGATCAGGGCCAGGACGGGGAGATGGCCTACCTCGTCATGGAGTATCTCCCCGGCATCACGCTGCGCGATCTCCTGCGCGAACAGCGGCGCCTGTCGATCCCCCAGACCATCACGATCATGGACGCCGTCCTGTCCGGCCTCGCCGCCGCGCACCGCGCCGGCATCGTGCACCGCGACGTCAAGCCCGAGAATGTGCTCCTGGCCGAGGACGGCCGCATCAAGATCGGCGACTTCGGCCTCGCGCGGGCGACGAGCGCGAACACCGCGACGGGACAGATGCTCCTCGGCACGATCGCGTACCTCGCGCCCGAGCTCGTGACCCGCGGCACGGCGGATGCCCGCAGCGACATCTACGCCCTCGGCATCATGCTCTACGAGATGCTCGTCGGCGAGCAGCCCTACAAGGGCGAGCAGCCGATGCAGATCGCCTACCAGCACGCCACCGATTCGGTGCCGCGCCCGAGCGCCAAGAACCCCGGCATCCCGGAGCAGCTCGACGAGCTGGTGCTCTGGGCGACCGAGCGGGAGCCCGACGAGCGTCCGCTGGACGCGCGTCAGATGCTCGACCGGCTCCGCGACATCGAGAAGGAGCTCGGGGTGTTCCCCCACGTCGTGCGCGCTCCGGCCGCCGCCGCGACGCGCGTCGCGGTGATCGAGGACGGCATCGACTCCGGTGAGGTCACGAAGATCATGCCCGGGAGCTTCACTGCGCCCGTCGTGACCGACACCGTCGACAACGCGACGCGACTGCGCCGCCATGCGCGGCACAACGCGGGGAAGGGCGCGTGGCTTCTCACGATCGTGCTCGTCCTGGCCGTCCTGGCGGGCGGTGCGGGGTGGTGGTTCGGCTCCGGGCCGGGGTCCCTCGTGGCCGTCCCGGACGTCGCCGGCCAGAGTCTCGAGGACGCCACGCTCACCCTCGCCGCCGAGGGGCTCGTCGCCCTCCCCGGTGAGGACAACAGCCGCGACATCGCCGTGGGACAGGCGATCCGCACCGATCCGGATGCCGGAACGCGCGTCGAGAAGAACGCCGAGATTACCGTCGTGATCTCCCTCGGACCGGCCGCTCACGAGATCGGCGCACTGGCGGGCCGGAGCATCGACGCCGCGACGGCGGCGCTCGGGGAGATCTTCATCACGGCATCGGGAGATCCGGCCCGCTACTTCGGCGATTCCCCGGCCGGAACCGTGATCTCGGCGCGGATCACCCCTCCGGGCGGCGGCGACAGGCAGGACTGCACGGACGGGTGCACCGCCCTGGAGACCTCCACCGTCACCTTCGACGTGTCGGCGGGTCCGATCCCCGATGTCGCGGGTCGCAGCGTCGCGGACGCGACCGCGACGCTCGCAGGCTCGGAACTGGGTGTGACCTCGGCGGAGGAGTACAGCGACGACGTCGACAAGGGTCTCGTGATCCGGGTCGAGGCCGGAGAAGGGCTTCAGCCTGGAGGAACGGTGACTCTCGTCGTCTCCGAGGGTCCGGAGCCGGTCGCCGTCCCGGACGTCTCCGGCGACACCGTCGCCAACGCGATGAAGAGACTGCGCGATGCCGGGTTCGAGCCCGGCACCGCCCTCCCCGAGATCGTGTGGGGGATCTTCACCGTTTCGAGCACCGACCCCAAGGCGGGCAGTCTGCAGCTGCCCGGGACGAAGATCACGGTCCGCTCCACCGGCTGACGGCGTCGCCGCTGCGCGGCGGCCACCCCCCTTGCGACCCGCTGTGCGCTCCGAAAGCAGGGCGAAACCGGACCGCGGGGCCCGTCACGGCCGCACGGTCGCGATCCGCCCTGCTTCTGCGACGCCGATCGGCCGAGACACGGCACCGGCCGTGGGGTGCGGATCAGCGCTTCTCGAGCTCCTCGGCGACGAGGAAGGCGAGCTCGAGCGACTGCATGTGGTTCAGACGCGGATCGCACAGGCTCTCGTAGCGGGTCGCGAGGGTCGCCTCGTCGATCTGCTCGCTGCCGCCCAGGCACTCCGTCACGTCGTCGCCGGTGAGCTCGACGTGGATGCCGCCCGGATGCGTCCCGACGGCGCGGTGCGCCTCGAAGAACCCGCGCACCTCGTCGACGACGTCGTCGAACCGACGCGTCTTGTAGCCGGTGGGCGTCGTGATGCCGTTGCCGTGCATCGGGTCGGTGACCCAGAGGGGCGTGGCCCCGGCATCCTTCACGGCCTCCAGCAGCGGCGGGAGCGCATCGCGGATCTTTCCGGCGCCCATCCGGGTGATGAAGGTGAGCCGTCCCGGCTCGCGCTCCGGATCGAGGGCGTCGATGAGGGCGAGCGCGGTGCCGGTCGAGGTCGTCGGTCCGAGCTTCACGCCGATGGGGTTGCGGATCTTCGAGAAGTAGTCGACGTGCGCACCGTCGAGCTCGCGCGTGCGCTCCCCGATCCAGAGGAAGTGCGCAGAGGTGTTGTACGGCGTCTGCGTGCGCGAATCGATACGCGTCATCGGACGCTCGTAGTCCATGAGCAGACCCTCGTGGCCCGTGTAGAACTCGACGCGCGTGAGTTCATCGAAGTCCGCGCCGGCGGCCTCCATGAACTTGATGGCGCGATCGATCTCGGTCGCGAGACGCTCGTACTGCTGATTCGCGGGGTTCTGCGCGAAGCCCCGGTTCCACGAGTGCACCTCGCGGAGGTCGGCGAACCCGCCCTGCGTGAACGCCCGGATGAGGTTGATGGTGGATGCCGCGGTGTGGTACCCCTTCAGCAGACGCTGCGGGTCGGGGCGGCGCGAGTGCTCCGTGAAGTCGTATCCGTTGACGATGTCGCCGCGGTAGGCGGGAAGGGTGACGTCGCCCCGGGACTCGGTATCGCTTGAGCGGGGCTTGGCGAACTGACCCGCCATCCGCCCCATCTTCACGACGGGCATGGACGCGCCGTAGGTGAGGACGACAGCCATCTGCAGCACGGTCTTGATGCGGTTGCGGATCTGCTCGGCGGTCGCTCCGGCGAACGTCTCGGCGCAGTCGCCGCCCTGCAGGAGGAATGCCTTGCCGGCCGCAGCCTTCGCGAGGCGGTCGCGCAGGTTGTCCACTTCGCCGGCGAACACGAGCGGCGGCAGAGTCGAGATCTCCGTCGACACGGCAGCGACGGCATCGGCGTCGGGCCAGGCGGGCTGCTGCTTGATCGGGAGCGTGCGCCAGTGATCCAGGTCGGCGTGCGGGGTGGGCATCCGGCCAGTCTAGTGGGGCGCCCGAGGGGTGGAGATCCGCATGACGGCGGCGATCACGCGGCCGTCGCCGCGGTGGCGGCGTTCACGCGATCCTTGACGGTGGAGGCGTAGACGTCGTCGTACTCCTGCTCGCCGAGGCGCTGAAGCGCCACCATGATCTCGTCGGTGACGGACCGCAGGACGTAGCGGTCGGATTCCATCCCGTGGAATCGGGAGAAGTCGAGCGGCTCGCCGATCACCATCCCGACCCGGCCGATCCGCGGAATCGAGCGTCCGATGGGCATGATCTCGCCCGTGTCGACCATGACGACGGGGATGACGGGAACGCGGGCCTCCAGCGCCATGCGCGCCAGCCCCGTCCGCCCCCGGTAGAGCTTGCCGTCCGGGCTGCGGGTGCCCTCCGGATAGATGCCGAGCAGGTCGCCGCGACCGAGGACCTGCAATCCGGTGTTGAGGGAGTCCTCGGACGCCTTGCCGCCGGTCCGATCGATGGGAATCTGGCCGGTCGCCTTCATGAACATCCGGGTCGCCCAGCCCTTCAGACCCTTGCCGGTGAAGTAGTCGCTCTTGGCGAGGAAGCTCATCGGCCGGTCGATCATCAGCGGCAGGAAGATCGAGTCGCTCACCGACAGGTGGTTGCTCGCGAGGATCGCGGCTCCCGTGGAGGGGATGTTCGTGCGCCCGACGATCCACGGTCGGAAGATCGCCTTCACGATCGGCCCGATCACGATGTACTTCATGAACCAGTAGAACATCGGCGCTCCTCACACGCTCCGGAGGCCCGCGAGATCGGCGACGCCGACCAGGCCCGCGTCGTTTCCCAGGGTGGCCGTGACGAACCGCGCCGTCGGGCGGTCCCCGAATCCGGGCAGCGCCGTCTCATAGGCGATCCGGGTCGGCTCCAGGAGCACCTCACCGAGGTCGGCCACTCCCCCGCCGATGACGTAGAGCTCGGGGTCGAGCACGGCCTGGAACGCGCCGCATGCCTCGCCGAGCGCCGTCGCGACGCGGCGGACGGCCTCAAGCGCTCCCGCATCGCCCTCGGCGAGCAGCAGAGCGAGATGCGGCCCGTGCACGATGCCGTCAGCGCCGCGATGCGCGGCCAGCCGCGTGCCGATGTCGTCGGAGGCGGCGATGTCGGCGAGCTCGCGCTGGAGGGCGCGACCGGACGCATACTGCTCGAGGCATCCGCTCTGCCCGCATCCGCACGGCCGACCACCGCGCACGAAGCGCACGTGACCGAGCTCGGCGGCGCTCCCGTTCGCGCCGATGACGAGCTGCCCGTCGGTGATGACCGCTCCGCCGACGCCGGTGCCGAGGGTCACCATGACCATGTCGGTGGTCCCGCGCCCGGCGCCGAAGCGGAACTCGCCCCAGCCCGCCGCGTTGGCGTCGTTCTCGAGCGTGACGGGGCGGCCGATGAGGGCCTCGAACTGCGCGCGCAGCGGCTCGTTCTGCCAGTCGATGTTGGGGGCGTGCAGCATCACCGATCGGGAACGGTCGATGAAGCCCGCCGCCGCGACGCCCACGCCGTGCACCTCGTGGCGAGCGGCGAGAAGCTCGACCATCTCCGCCACTGCGCGAGCGAGCGCACCCGTGTCGGTCGGGGTCGCGACGCGGACGCGTTCCAGGATGCGACCGTCCGCGGCCACGACGCCTCCGGCGATCTTCGTCCCGCCGATATCGATCCCGACGTTGAGCACGGCTCTCCTCTTCGTTCCGGCCGCACCGATCGGCGCCACGGCATCGGAGAGTCTAGTGTGGACAGGACAGTCCCGCGGGGTGCAGGCGCCGTGCAGAGCACGGGACGTCGGCGGCCGCCCGGGACTGAGTCTCACCAACAGTTAGACTGGATCCCAGCCGTCATCCGACGCCTCCCGGTACCGAAGGAGTTGCCGCATCATGAGCGCCGCCGTCCAATTCGAAGTCCCCGCGATCGTTCCCGCCGATCCGCACGCCAACATCACCGACCTCCTCGTGGACCGTGTGAAGGCCACGCCTTCCCTCGCTCTGTTCGCCGTGCCGGAGGCACAGGATGCCGGTGCGGGCTGGCGCGACATCACCGCCGCCGAGTTCCAGCGCGATGTGGTCGCCCTGGCCAAGGGCTTCGTGGCGGCCGGCATCGAACCCGGCGACAAGATCGGCTTCATCGCCCGCACGACCTACGAGTGGACCCTCGTGGACTTCGCGCTGTTCTTCGCGGGAGCCGTGATGGTCCCCGTCTACGAGACGAGCTCGGCCTCGCAGGTCAGCTGGATCCTCTCCGACTCCGGCGCCACCGCCGTGATCGCGGAGAGCGAGGAGCACGCCGCGCGCATCGCCGAGGTCCGCTCCGAGCTGCCCCTCATCCGCGAGGTGTGGACGATGGCCGCCGGCGCACTCGATGCCCTGCAGGAGAGCGGCGTCGACATCGCCGACGACGAGATCGAGCGCCGACGCAACCTCGCCGAGGGGTCGGATATCGCCACCCTGATCTACACCTCCGGCTCGACCGGACGCCCGAAGGGATGCGTGCTCACGCACAGCAACTTCGTCGAGCTCTCGCGCAACGCCACGCTCTCCAACCGGGAGGTGTTCGCGACCCCCGGTGCCTCCACGCTGCTGTTCATCACGACGGCGCACGTGTTCGCGCGCTTCATCTCGATCCTCGACATCCACGCGGGAGTCAAGACCGGCCACCAGCCCGACACCAAGCAGCTGCTGCCGGCACTCGGCTCCTTCCAGCCGACCTTCCTCCTCGCGGTGCCCCGCGTGTTCGAGAAGGTCTACAACTCCGCGGAGCAGAAGGCGGAGGCCGGCGGGAAGGGCAAGATCTTCCGCGCGGCAGCGCACACGGCGATCGAGCACTCGCGACTGCTGCAGGAGGGCAAGAAGGTCCCCCTCGGGACGCGGATCAAGTTCGCCCTGTTCGACAAACTCGTCTACGGCAAGCTGCGCGACGCGATGGGCGGACGCGTCGCGTTCGCCGTGTCGGGATCCGCGCCGCTCGGCCCGCGGCTGGGGCACTTCTTCCACAGCCTGGGCGTCACGATCCTCGAGGGCTACGGACTCACCGAGACGACCGCTCCCGCGACGGTCAACCAGGCCAGCAAGTCGAAGATCGGCACTGTCGGTCCGGTGATCCCCGGCGTCGGCGTGCGCCTGGCCGAGGACGGCGAGGTGGAGGTCCGGGGCGTCAACGTCTTCAAGGAGTACTGGCGCAATCCCGAGGCGACCGCCGACGCCTTCGATGGCGACTGGTTCAAGACCGGCGACATCGGTTCGTTCGACGACGAGGGGTTCCTCACCATCACCGGGCGCAAGAAGGAGATCATCGTCACGGCCGGTGGGAAGAACGTCGCCCCCGCCGCGCTCGAGGATCCCATCCGTGCGAACCCGATCGTCGGGCAGGTGGTGGTCGTGGGCGATCAGAAGCCCTTCATCTCCGCCCTGGTCACGCTCGACCCGGAGATGCTGCCGGCCTGGCTCGCGAATAACGGGATGCCGGCCGACCTGACGCTGGCGGATGCCGCGAAGAGCCCCCAGGTGCGCGAAGAGGTCCAGCGGGCCATCGACATCGCGAACAAGGGCGTCTCCCGCGCGGAGTCGATCCGCAAGTTCACGATCCTCGACTCCGAGTGGACCGAGGCCAGCGGTCACCTCACGCCGAAGCTCAGCATCAAGCGGAACGTCATCCTGGATGACTTCGCGGGCGCGATCGAGGAGATCTACACCGTGCCGGTCACCACGACCAACGTCTCGCTCGGCTGAGCGCGCAGCTCAGAACCAGCTGCTCTCCCGGACCTCGCGCATCGCGGCCTTGCGGTCGGCGGGCGTGAGCCGGGAGAGGTAGAGCATGCCGTCGAGGTGATCGGTCTCGTGCTGGAGCGCCTGCGCCATCAGCCCCTCCCCCTCGAGGATCACCTCGTTCCCGTCGAGGTCGATACCCGTCACCCGCGCCCACGGGTATCGGAGCGCGTCGTGCCACAGGCCGGGGACCGAGAGGCATCCCTCGCCGACCGGCTCGGGGCCTCCCCGCACCTCGGCGAGGACCGGGTTGAGGACGTAGCCGATCACCCCGTCGACGTTGTAGCTGAACGCACGCAGCGCCACGCCGATCTGCGGTGCGGCCACGCCGGCGCGCCCCGGCAGCTCGACCGTGTCCAGGAGATCCTGGACGAGCCCGCGCACGCCGTCATCGATCACGTCGATCGGCGCACAGGAGGCCCGGAGGACGGGGTCGCCGAAGAGGCGGATGGGACGGACGGCCATCAGGCGGCGGCCTGCGCGCGCAGACCCTCGATGACCGTCGCCGCGAGCGTCCGAGCAGCCTGACGGGTCTCCGCCTGGAGGTCGCGGAACGCGATGGCGCTCCCCGAGGCGATGTGGGGGTCGTACGGCATCCGCACCACCTGGCGCACCCGGCTGCGGAAGTGCGACTCCAGCTCGTCCGCGCGGACGAGGGCGGCGCCCGGACGGGCCGTGTTCAGGACGACGACGGCGGAGCGCACGCGCTCGGCGTAGCCGTTGGACTCCAGCCAGGTGAGAGTCTCCGACGCGAGACGCGCCTCGTCGATGCTGAGTCCGGCGACGACGACCAGGATGTCGGCGCGCTCGAGCGTGGCATCCATCACGGAGTGCACGATGCCGGTGCCCGTGTCGGTGAGGACGACCGAGTAGAAGTGCGCGGCGATCTCGGCGACGTCGCGGTAGTCGTCGTCGTTGAACGCCTCGGACACGTGCGGGTCGGCATCGGACGCGATGACGTCCAGACGCGTGTGGTCGCGCCCGACGATCTGGGAGATGTCGTTGAAGCCGTGCACGTCCGCCCGGGCACGGACGAGGTCGCGAACGGTCTTGCCACTCGTGCGTCCGATGCGCTCGGCCAGGGTGCCGCGGTCCGGATTCGCGTCGACCGCGATGATGCGGTCCTCGCGGGCATCGGCGAGAGCCATGCCGAGGAGGGTCGTCACGGTCGTCTTGCCGACGCCGCCCTTGCGGGAGAGCACCGGCACGAACTTCGCACCCCCGGGCAGCGGCGCGGCGATCCGTTCGTCGAGCGCCTTGCGCGCCCGCGCGCGATGGCCGTCGCCGAGGTTGATGCGCCGGCCCGAGAGCGTGTACAGGAGGTGGCGCCAGGCCCCTTCAGGCTCGGGCCGCACGACGTGGGCGGGGTCCAGCAGCCGGTCGGGGGTGAGGAGGTCCGCGCTCTCGCGGTCGACCTCGAAGTCGCCGAGCCGACGCGATTGGAGGGTGATCTCGGACGTCCGCGGCCGCACGCGCTCATGGTGGTCGACGTCCGCATCCTTCGCCGGAACGGTCGCCACGAGCCCGGTGCGGTCGGTCGGGGCGGAGGGGATCACGCGCGCCGTCGGTCCTGCGGCGATCGCCGAACGCTCGTCGGCCACGGGTTCGGACGCCGCATCCGCCGCGTCGCGGACGACGGGCGCGGCGACCTCGTCGTCGTCAACGAGGTCATCGTCCTCTGCGGCAGCGCTCGGCAGCGCGACGTCGACCTGCGCCGTCACGCCCGAGACGATGCCGATCGCGGTCGTGTCGGCGCCCGCCTCCGGCAGCACGCCGTTGTCGAGCTCGCCGGCCTCGCTGTCGTCACGCTCACCTGCCACGATGCACACCCCCAGATCATCCGCGGGCGCGGTGCGCCCCGGTCCAGGCTAGTCGGCGGGTCGGACGACGACCAAAAGGTCCCCCGCATCCACCGGCGAGCTGGTGGCGATCGCGATCCGCTCGACAACCCCTTCGATGGGCGACGTGATGGCCGCCTCCATCTTCATCGCCTCGATGGATGCCACAGGCTGCCCCGCGGACACCCGGTCGCCGACCGCAGCCTTGATCGTGATGACGCCCGCGAACGGGGCCGCGACCTGGCCGGGCTTGGAGGTGTCCGCCTTCTCGGCCGCGACCTTCTCGACGGTGATCGAGCGGTCCCGCACCCAGACCGGGCGGAGCTGGCCGTTGAGGGTCGTCATGACGGTGCGCATTCCCGCGGCATCCGGTTCGCCGATCGCCTCGAGGCCGACGTAGAGCTGCACGCCCGGATCGATCTCGGCGACGTGCTCCTCGCCGGGCTTGAGCCCGTAGAAGTAGTCGGGTGTGCCGAGCGCCGACAGGTCGCCGTAGGAGGTCCGCATCGCCTCGAAGTCCTTCGCCGGACCCGGGAAGAGGAGCCGGTTGAGGGTCCGCCGACGCGTCGCCGCATCGCCCGCGAGCCCCTGCTCCTCCTCCGGGAGAAGCGGGGGGATCTCCACCTTCACCTCGCGACCGGCGAGCACCTTCGTCCGGAAGGGCTCCGGCCACCCGCCCGGGAGATCGCCGAGCTCACCCGCCATGAATCCGACGACGGAGTCGGGGATGTCGTAGTTCTGCGGGTTCTGCTCGAAGTCGGCCGGGTCGGCGTTCGCTGCCACGAGGGCGAGGGCGAGATCGCCGACGACCTTGGAGGACGGCGTCACCTTCGGCAGGCGCCCGAGGAGGCGGTCCGCGGCCGCGTACATGTCCTCGATGCGCTCGAAGTCGTCCGCCATGCCGAGGGCGATGGCCTGCTGACGGAGATTCGAGAGCTGCCCGCCGGGGATCTCGTGGTGGTAGACGCGCCCGGTCGGGCTCGGCAGGCCGGATTCGAACGGACGGTACAGGTGGCGGACGGCCTCCCAGTACGGCTCGAGGTCGCTCACCGCCTGCAGGTCGAGGCCGGTGTCGCGCTCGGTGTGCGCGAGTGCGGCGACGAGGGCCGACAGCGAGGGCTGGCTGGTCGTGCCCGCGAGGGGCGCGGCAGCGGCATCCACGGCGTCCGCACCCGCGGCGCTGGCCGCAAGGAGCGTCGCCAACTGCCCGCCGGCGGTGTCGTGGGTGTGCACGTGCACCGGCACGTCGAATCGCTCGCGCAGCGCGCTGACGAGCTTCGCCGCGGCGGCGGGGCGCAGGAGGCCGGCCATGTCCTTGATCGCGAGGATGTGGGCGCCGGAAGCGACGATCCGATCCGCGAGGCGCAGGTAGTAGTCGAGCGTATAGAGCGTCTCGTCGGGATCGAGGAGATCGGCCGTGTAGCAGAAGGCCACCTCGGCGACCGCCGTCCCGGTCTCCAGCACCGCGCGAATCGCGGGCACCATCTGGTCGACGTCGTTCAACGCGTCGAAGATGCGGAAGATGTCGACGCCGGTGGCGGCGGCCTCTTTCACGAAGGCATCCGTCACGGCCGTCGGCCGCGGCGTGTAGCCGACGGTGTTGCGCCCGCGCAGAAGCATCTGGATCGGGATGTTCGGCATCGCGTCGCGCAGGGCCTCGAGTCGCTCCCAGGGATCCTCGGCGAGGAACCGCAGGGCGACGTCGTAGGTCGCACCGCCCCACGCCTCGACCGACAGGAGCTGCGGCGTCATCCGTGCGACGTGCGGCCCGACGCGCACGAGGTCGCGGGTGCGGACGCGCGTCGCGAGGAGGGACTGGTGAGCGTCCCGGTACGTCGTCTCCGTGACGGCGAGAGCCGTCTGAGCGCGCAGGGCCTTCGCGAAACCCTCCGGTCCGAGCTCGCGCAGCACGTCGCGCCCTCCGCGCGGGGGCGGCGAGGAGAGATCGATCGCGGGGAGCTTGCTCCCGGGCGAGACCGACAGCGGCTTTTCGCCGTACGGCCGATTGACCGTGACATCGGCGAGCCAGTTCAGGAGCTTCGTGGCACGGTCGCGCGAGGGGTTCCGGGTCAGCAGTGCGGGACGCTCGTCGATGAACGAGGTCGACAGGTCGCCCGCGGCGAACGCCGGATCGTCGAGGACGGCGCGCAGGAACGGGATGTTGGTGGACACCCCGCGGATGCGGAACTCGGCCAGGGCCCGTCGCGCACGGGCGACGGCCGCGGGGAAGTCGCGCCCGCGGCACGTCAGCTTCGCGAGCATCGAGTCGAAGTGCGGGCTGATCTGCGATCCTGCGGCGGTCGTGCCGCCGTCGAGGCGGATGCCGGCTCCGCCGGGCGAGCGGTAGGTGGTGATCCGGCCCGTGTCGGGGCGGAAGCCCTGGGAGGGGTCCTCCGTGGTGATGCGCGTCTGCAGCGCTGCTCCCCGGAGGTGGATGTCCTCCTGATGCAGCCCCAGGTCGCCGAGCGTCTCCCCCGCCGCGATGCGCATCTGCGACTGCACGAGGTCGACGTCGGTGACCTCCTCCGTCACCGTGTGCTCGACCTGGATGCGCGGATTCATCTCGATGAAGACGACCTCGCCGGTGCGGGGCCCCGCCGTCTCGAGCAGGAACTCCACCGTGCCGGCGTTGACGTACCCGATCGACCGCGCGAACGCGACGGCGTGGGCGTGCAGCGCGTCCCGGATGGCAGGATCCAGGTTCGGTGCCGGCGCGATCTCGATCACCTTCTGATGACGCCGCTGCACCGAGCAGTCGCGCTCGAACAGGTGCACCGTCTCGCCCGCGGCATCCGCGAGGATCTGCACCTCGATGTGGCGCGGACGCAGCACCGCCTGCTCGAGGAAGACCCGCCCGTCGCCGAACGCGGCCGCCGCCTCGCGGGATGCCTCCGCGATGGCCGGCGGGAGCTCGCCCGCCGTCTCGACGCGGCGCATGCCGCGCCCGCCACCACCCGCGACGGCCTTCACGAAGATGGGGAACCCGATCGCCTCGGCCTGCGCGACCAACTCGTCGACGTCCTCGGAGGCCTCGGTGGAGCGGAGCACCGGCACGCCCGCGGCGATCGCATGCTCCTTGGCCGTCACCTTGTTGCCCGCCATCTCCAGCGCGCGTGCCGGCGGCCCGATGAAGGTGATCCCGTTCTCAGCGGCGCGCGCCGCGAGCTCGGGGTTCTCGGACAGGAACCCGTATCCCGGGTAGATCGCGTCGGCACCGGCGGCGACGGCGACGCGGATGATCTCCTCGACGTCCAGGTACGCACGGACCGGGTGCCCCGGCGCACCGATCTGGTACGACTCATCGGCCTTCTGGCGATGCAGAGACCCGCGATCCTCCCAGGGGAAGATGGCCACAGTCCGAGCGCCGAGCTCGTAAGCGGCGCGGAAGGCACGGATGGCGATTTCACCGCGGTTCGCGACGAGGATCCTTCGGAACATGCTCACCTCTTCGGGGAGAGTCCGGCGCGCGACATCACGCGCCGGGATGCCTGAGTGTCCTCACAGCCTAGGGGACGGTAACGTAGTGCCTTGTGCACGTGCTCTCCGTCTCCTCACTCAAGGGGGGTGTCGGCAAGACGACCGTGACTCTGGGTCTCGCCTCCGCGGCGTTCGCCCGGGGTGTACGGACCCTCGTCGTCGACCTCGACCCGCAGTCCGACGTGTCGACGGGGATGGATATTCAGGTCGCCGGCCGACTGAATGTCGCCGACGTCCTCGCCAACCCCAAGGAGAAGGTCGTCCGCCAGGCGATCACCTCCAGCGGATGGGCGAAGGTGCACGCCGGGACGATCGACGTCATGATCGGCAGCCCGTCCGCCATCAACTTCGACGGCCCGCACCCGAGCGTGCGCGACGTGTGGAAGCTCGAGGAGGCACTCGCGACGATCGAGGCCGACTACGACCTCGTGCTCATCGACTGCGCTCCGTCACTGAACGCGCTGACCCGCACGGCCTGGGCCGCATCGGACCGCGTCGTCGTCGTGACCGAGCCCGGCCTGTTCTCCGTCGCCGCCGCCGACCGCGCGCTCCGCGCGATCGAGGAGATCCGCCGCGGACTCTCCCCGCGCCTCCAGCCCCTCGGCATCGTCGTGAACCGCGTGCGACCGCAGTCGATCGAGCACCAGTTCCGCATCAAAGAGCTGCGCGACATGTTCGGTCCGCTCGTCCTGTCGCCGCAGCTGCCCGAGCGCACCTCGCTGCAGCAGGCGCAGGGCGCCGCGAAGCCGCTGCACATCTGGCCCGGTGACTCCGCTCAGGAGCTCGCGAGCGATTTCGACGCACTGCTCGACCGCGTCATGCGCACCGGTCGGATCTCCGCGGGCGAACAGCGCGCCTGACGCCCCGAGCGTCGCGTCGGCGCAACCCCCGTGCGGGGCGCACTGCGCGAGCGGGATCAGGCCGAGCGCTTGGTACGCCGTGCCGCCAGTTCGTCGGCCGGATCGGGCGCCTGCGGCTCGAAGTCGACGAGCGTCGACTCCACCTCGTGCAGGACCTTGCCGACCGCGATGCCGAACACGCCCTGCCCGCGGTTGACGAGGTCGATGACCTCGTCATTGGAGGTGCACAGGTACACCGACGCCCCGTCGCTCATGAGCGTCGTCCCGGCGAGGTCGCGGATGCCGGCGGCGCGCAGCTGCGCGACGGCCGTACGGATCTGCGGCAGCGAGATGCCCGTGTCGAGCAGACGCTTGACGAGCTTCAGGACGAGGATGTCGCGGAAGCCGTAGAGCCGCTGCGAGCCGGAGCCCGTGGCGCTGCGCACCGTCGGCTCGACGAGCTCGGTGCGTGCCCAGTAGTCCAGCTGACGGTAGGTGATGCCCGCGGCTCGCGCCGCGACGGCACCGCGGTAGCCGACTTCGTCGTCCATCTGCGGCAGGCCGTCGGTGAACAGGAGATCCGTCTGGAACGGCTGCTCGGTGCGGCTCCCCGCGGGCGCATCATGCGCGGTCATCGTCGCCTCCAGCCGGACGGGTGTTGTCCCTCCACGGTAGAGGAGGAGCCCGCCACCGGCAACGACATCCGTCCGAGCGGTCTCGGCGTGTCGCGCTTCACGGGGTGAGACGGTCGAGCGCGGCCGCGAGGAACGCGGAGCGCGCCTCGTCGAGCCGTCGCAGGAGCTCGGGGGCGAGTTCGTTCGCGCGTGCGCGCGATGCGGCATCCGTCCGCCGCAGGAGCGGCGCCAGCGCGCTTCCGACGAGGGCGACCTCGCGTTCGACGGCCTGGCGGGTGCCGCGCACGTGGCGGGGTTGGATGCCATGGCCGTCGAGCGCCACGAGAGCGCGCAGGAGCGCGAGGGTGCGGTCGTCGTACGTGTCGGCAGCGACGACCAGGCCGGAGCTGATCGCCGCGTCGAGCAGCCCGGGCGCGGCGCCCGCCGAGGCGAGGAGCTCGTCGCGCCGGTACCGGCGGGGCGCCTCGAGGATCGAGGGCGGCAGCGCGACATCCACCTCGCCGTCGTGGGCGTCGAGGTACTCGCGGATGCGCGCGAGCTTGAAGTCGTGGTCACGCTGAAGGGTGAGCGCCGTCCGCACGCGGGCGACATCCGACGGGGAGAATTTGCGGTACCCCGCCTCGGTGCGCAGCGGCGTGACGAGCCCTTGCTCCTCGAAGTAGCGGAGCTTGCTCGCGCTCAGGTGCGGGAATTCGGGGGTGAGCCGCGCGAGCACCTGACCGATGCTCAGGTGGCCCGAGGACGATGACCGTCCTCGGGGAGCCACGGCGGGGCTCACGCTCCGGCCACCGCGGAGCGATCGAGGGGCGAGACGAAGAAGTTGAGGCGGAACTTGCCGATGCGCACCTCGGCGCCGTCGTCGAGGACGGCGCGATCGACACGCTCGCCGTTGACGTACGTGCCGTTGAGGGAGCGCTGGTCGACGAGCTCGAAGAAGCCACCCGTGCGCGTGATCTCGGCATGCCGACGCGACACGGTCACGTCGTCGAAGAAGATGTCGGCCTCCGGGTGGCGGCCCACCGTCGTCACGTCGGTGTCGAGCAGGTAGCGAGCGCCGGCGGTAGGGCCGGATCGCACGAGGAGAAGAGCCGCGCGGGCAGGAAGGGCGCTGATCGCCTCGAGCTCGGCCTCGGTCAGCTCACTGCCGAACGGGATGAAGGAGAGGTCGGAATCGTGACCGAACGTCTGGGTCGAATCGACCGCGCTGCGGTCGTCCGCGCCACGGCGGATGTCCCCGGCGCCCGGCGCGTCAGCCGCGCCCTGTTCACTGTTGTCCACGGTGTCCTCCTCGTCCTTCACCCTAACGGATCGGAGGCGGTGGCGAACCCCCGGCCGGAGGCCCCCGCGCCGAGGCGGCGCGGCGTTTGTTGCATCGTGTGTCGCGGATCGGGCGCGTGATCGGCCACTCGACCTAGCCTGGCCTTCCGACCATCGAATGGAGATCTCCGTGTCCACGCCGCAGAACCGCCTCACGCCCACCCCGGTGCGTCAGGACGCGGTCTGCATGTGCGTGCACGGCAGCGCCTGCTCCTCCTTCGCCCCCGGCCACGCCGTCCACCTCATCCAGGCGCGGCTCGCGTCGGCGACTCCCGCCGAATGGCGCGACGCGATCGTGACGGCGACGGATGCCGCGGACGGCACCCTCACCCTCCACACCCTCGAGGGCGATGCTCTCGTGCTGTGGAACGGCGCGGGCGCCGCTGCGGCGGGCGCTGTCGGCACTCCCGTGGCCTATCACGAGCGCTACCACACGCTGGCGATCGGAACGCGTCTGTTCAACGCCCTCGCGCTCTGATCCGCGCGAGGTCTCCCCCGGGGCCGCTCAGCCGGCGAGGGCGTCCTTCATGGCCATGCACGCGTCCATGCAGGCGCGGCAGGAGTCGGCGCACATCTTGCAGACCGGGCTCTCGTCGGCGTGCATCATGCACATGTCCATGCAGGTCTGGCACATGGCGATGCATGCGTCGAGCATCGCCATCATCGATGCGGGGGTCATGCCCTGCATCCGCATCATGGCCCGCATCATCGTGTTGCACATGTCGGCGCAGTTCATACAGGAGACCGAGCAGTCCATCATCTGCGTGGAGCAGACCGTGCACGCCTGCTCGCAGGCGGCGCAGGCGTCCATGCACGCCTGCATCATCGTCATGTCGAGGGCGGGCATGCCCTCCATCGACATCATGTCCTCGGTCATGGCGTTCATCATCATCGCGTCCATCGGTGCACCCCTCACGGTGTCGGTGCGGGCCTCACGGACTCGGGCCCGCCTGCTGGGGCCACGGTACCGCTGCCCCGCGGCGGGCGACAGGCTCACCTAGGCTCGATGGCGTGATGTCACAAGAAATTCACACGGCTCGTCGCCCCCTCGCCCTGCTCTTCGGGCTGGTCGCCGCTCTCGCGCTCGTCCTCGCCGCCGCGCCGGCCTGGGCCCACGACGAGCTGATCGGCTCGGACCCCGCCGCGGGATCGGAGATCGACGCTCTGCCGAGCGAGCTCACGCTCACCTTCAGCGGCGTGCTGATGGATGAGCCCGGCGCGACGGAGGTCGTGGTGACGGATGCCACGGGCGCCTCCCTGGTGGGCGGCGATCCGGTCCTCGACGGCACGCGTCTCACCCAGCCGCTGACCGGCTCGGCATCGGGCGCGGTCACCGTCATCTGGCGGGTCGTCTCGAGCGACGGGCATCCCGTCTCGGATCAGTTCACCTTCACCGTGGGCGACGGATCCGCCGTCCTCCCCGCCCCTGCACCGACCGCGACCGCGCCGGCGGACTCCGCACCCGCGTCCCTCGCGGGGGTGTGGATCATCATCGCCCTCGTCGCGGTGGCCCTGGGCGGCGCACTCGTGGCGGTCCTGGTCGCGAGGGCTCGGCGCTCCCGCGAGGACTAGGCTTGAGGCATGCCTCATTACAACGTCGTCGTCCTCGGTGCCGGCCCCGGTGGCTACGTCGCGGCCGTCCGGGCCGCGCAGCTCGGTCAGTCCGTCGCCATCATCGAAGAGAAGTACTGGGGCGGTGTCTGCCTCAACGTCGGCTGCATCCCCTCCAAGGCGCTTCTGAAGAACGCGGAGATCGCGCACACGCTGAAGCACAAGGCTGACTTCTTCGGCATCTCGGGCGAGTTCACGCTCGACTACGGCAAGGCGTGGGACCGTTCGCGCGTCGTCGCCGACGGCCGCGTCAAGGGCATCCACTACCTCACCAAGAAGAACAAGATCACCGAGTACGAGGGACGCGGGACGTTCACCGGACCCAAGGCGATCACGGTGACCAGGAGCGACGGCGGGACGGAGGAGGTCACGTTCGACAACGCGATCATCGCGACCGGCTCGACCGTGCGGCTGCTCCCCGGCGTGACCCTGAGCGAGAACGTCGTGACGTACGAGGAGCAGATCCTCAGCCGCGACCTCCCGGGATCGATCGTCATCGTCGGCGC
Organism: Microbacterium flavum; assembly: GCF_018717645.1. GTDB lineage: Bacteria > Actinomycetota > Actinomycetes > Actinomycetales > Microbacteriaceae > Microbacterium > Microbacterium flavum. Next base: position 189,866 of record NZ_JAFLHG010000002.1, on the reverse strand, counting down.
CGGCGCGATCGGCATGGAGTTCGCCTACGTCATGACGAACTACGGCGTGAAGGTCACGATCATCGAGTTCCTCGACCGCGCCCTCCCCAATGAGGATGCCGACGTCTCGAAGGAGATCGCCAAGCAGTACCGCAACCTCGGCGTGGACATCCTCGTCTCGACCAAGGTCGAGTCGGTCGTGGACTCCGGCGACAAGGTCACCGTCACCTACACCGACAACAAGAGCGGTCAGCAGAGCTCGATCGACGCCGACAAGGTGCTCATGTCGATCGGCTTCGCCCCCCGCGTGGAGGGCTTCGGCCTCGAGAACACCGGGGTGAAGCTCACCGAGCGCGGTGCCATCGAGATCGACGACTTCATGCGCACCAACGTCGAGGGCATCTACGCCATCGGCGACGTGACGGCCAAGCTCCAGCTCGCCCACGTGGCCGAAGCGCAGGGCGTCGTCGCATCGGAGACCATCGGCGGAGCCGAGACGATGGCGCTGGGCGACTACCGCATGATGCCCCGCGCGACGTTCTGCTCGCCGCAGGTGGCGTCCTTCGGCTACACCGAGGCGCAGTACAAGGAGACCGGCCGCGAGTACAAGGTCGCCACGTTCCCCTTCATGGCCAACGGCAAGGCGCACGGCCTGGGCGAGCCGGTCGGGTTCGTCAAGCTCATCGCGGATGCCGAGCACCTCGAGCTCGTCGGCGGCCACCTCATCGGTCCGGACGTCTCGGAGCTCCTTCCCGAGCTGACCCTCGCGCAGAAGTGGGACCTCACCGCGCTCGAGCTCGCGCGCAACGTCCACACGCACCCGACGCTGTCGGAAGCACTGCAGGAGGCGTTCCACGGCCTCGCGGGGCACATGATCAACCTCTGATCTCCTTCGGAGCGCACGACGCGCCCCGGCGGGCTTCGGCTCGCCGGGGCGTTCTGCGCCCGCGGACTCTGGCGTGTCGCCACCGCTAGATGTATGCTGGCGAATACGACAGACGCCGCCCCGAACGAAGCCGGGGGCGGCGTTCGTCGTTTCCGGCGGTCTCCGCGACCTCAGGCGCCGAGCGCGCGCGCGAGTTTCGAGTCGGAACGCGCCCGCCGGGCCCCCGCGGCGAGGGCGATGTCCGTCGCGGCGCTCAGGAGCTCGACACGATCGTCGAGGTCGGTCGGTGCGGCGGAGCCGAGTTCGAACTCCCACTCGCGCCAGCGCGTCTCGACCCCGCGGAGGAGGTCCTCGGCGATCACATGATCGTCGACGAACTCCGCGATGGCGCCGCCGGCGGCGTCCCGCAGCAGGTAGGCGTGCCGTGCATTGCGGATGCGCGCGATCGGGACCAGGGCGCCGGTCGCCCCGGCGCGAGGCTCGACCGCGGAGATGGCGTGGACGAGACCGAGAGGTGGCGCGTCACCGTCGCCGAGGGGCCAGTGCTGCTCGATCCGGCCGCCCTCGGCACCTTTGGGCCCCTTGATGTGCCAGCCCTCATCCGGGCCGCCCGTGCGGCGTCGCACGGCGTACCCGGCACGACCCAGCGTCATCGACGCGAGGTCGACGTATCGTGCATCGAGATCACGAAGCTCCGGCCCCTCGACGGCGGCGACGCCTTCGAGCGCCGTCCACTCGGGAAGCGACGTGTCGGCATCGACGTCGAACGTGATCTCGATCTCGAGGGACCGGACCGGCTGAGAGGAATCCGGGGTCGTCGTCACTCGTCCCGGCCGTCGGGATCCGGGTTGATGTCGTCCTCGGCCTCGACGTAGTGGAAGTCGCTCGAGGTCGGACCGTCACCCTCGCCCGTGTTCTCGAGCGCGCCGCCGCGCTCGTACACGAGCTGGGTCTCGCTGTAGGGCAGGATCAACGAGTCCTGCGTCTCGTCGTCCAGCGGCAGAACCTGCCCGTCGAGCGGGCCGCCGTGAAGTCGTGCGATCGCCATGTCGTACCTCCTGTGATCGGGGATTCCAGCCTAGCGCGGGGGCCGGACAGGCCCCCGCGCCGCGGTCAGTGCGTCGGGAATCCGAGGCTGATCTGGCTCTCGCTCGCCTCTGGCCAGCGCGTGGTGACGACCTTGCGCCGGGTGTAGAAGTTGAACGCCTCCGGACCGTACATGTGCGTGTCGCCGAACAGCGAGTCCTTCCAGCCGCCGAACGAGAACGCCCCGATCGGGACGGGGATCGGCACATTCACCCCCACCATGCCGACCTCGATGTCGAACTCGAACTGACGTGCCGTCTTGCCGTCGCGCGTGAACACCGCGGTGCCGTTCGCGTAGCGGTTGGCGTTGATGAGCGCGACAGCGTCGTCGTAGGCATCCACCCGCACGACCGACAGCACCGGCCCGAAGATCTCCTCGTCGTACACGCGCATGCCGGGTGCGACGTCGTCGACGAGCGACGGGCCGATGAAGAAGCCCCCGGTCGGCACGTCGAGATCCCGCCCGTCGACGACGACGCGGCCACCCTCCCCTGCGGCCCCGGCGACGAAGCCGGTCACCCGCTCGAGTGCGTCGCGGGTGATGAGAGGACCCATCTCGATGCCCGGTTGGGTGCCGTCCCCGACGGTGACCTGCGGCATCCGTTCGGCGATCTTCTCGACGAGCTCGTCCGCGACATCGCCCACCGCCACGACGACCGAGACGGCCATGCAGCGCTCCCCCGCGGAGCCGTAGCCGGCGGAGATCGCGGCGTCCGCGGCGGCGGCCAGGTCGGCGTCGGGCATGACGATCATGTGGTTCTTCGCCCCGCCGAGCGCCTGCACGCGCTTGCCGTTCTCCGCGGCCCGCGTGTAGATGTACTTCGCGACGGGCGTCGACCCGACGAAGGAGACGGCGCGGATGATCTCGTCGTCGAGGATCGCGTCGACGGCCTCCTTGTCGCCGTGCACGACGTTGAGGATGCCGTCCGGGAGCCCCGCCTCGGCGAAGGCCTCCGCGATCCACACCGCCGCCGACGGGTCGCGCTCGCTGGGCTTGAGGATCACCGCGTTGCCGGCGGCGATCGCCGTGGTCACCATCCACAGCGGCACCATCGCGGGGAAGTTGAAGGGCGTGATGCACGCGACGACCCCGATCGGCTGGCGCACCTGATGGACGTCCACGCCGGAGGCGACCTGCTCGGAGTACTCGCCCTTCAGGTGATGCATGAGGCTCGTGCAGAACTCGACGTTCTCGAGCCCGCGCGCGACCTCGCCGAGGGCGTCGGGCACGGTCTTGCCGTGCTCGGCCGTGATGATGCGGGCGAGCTCCTCGGCACGCGTCGAGACGATCTCGCGCAGGCGGAACATCACCTGCTGCCGCTTGCCGAGCCCGGTCTCCCGCCAGCCGCGCTGCGCCTGCTGCGCCGTGCGTGCCGCCTCGTGCACGAAGTCGGCAGAGGCGAGGGCGACCACACCGGTCTGCTCCCCCGTCGCAGGGTTGAAGACGGCGCCGGTGCGCCCCTCCGCCTCGACCCGCGCGCCGCCGACGACGTGCGGGATGGAGGTGAGCGTCGGACGATCGATGGTGGTGCTCATGAGCGGGTCCCTTCCAGGGTGCGGTCGAGTGCCGGGTCGTAGCCGCGGAGCGTGCCGTCCGGTGACGCCAGCTTCGCGACGAGGGTGCAGTCCTTCGCGCCGAGGCCCTCGGCGATGAGGTCGTCGAGCTGCGAGAGCGCGAGGCGGGCGGCGGGCAGATGGACGCCCGTGACATCCCCGGCGTGGACAGCCAGGCCGCAGTCCTTCCGCGCGAGGTCGACGGAGAAGGTCGCGTCGAAGTTGTTGTCCGCCGCCGATCGCTCCAGGACGCCGGGGACGGGATACCAGGTGCGGAGCGGCCACGAGTCACCCGAGGACACCCGGGCGACATCCCAGAACACCTTCGGGTCCAGCCCGAGCTGCTCGGCGAGCTGAGAGCCTTCCGATACCGCCATCACGCCGATGAAGAGCATCATGTTGTTGACGAGCTTCGCCGCGATCCCGGCCCCCGCCTCGCCGCAGGCGATGACGTTGCCCGCCATGGGGGCCACGACCTCGCGTGCACGGTCGACAGCGTCATCGCGGCCGCCGAGCATGAAGGTGAGGGTGTGCGCCTCGGCACCGGCGGTCCCGCCGGAGATCGGCGCGTCGACGAAGCTGAGCCCCCGCTCCTCCGCCTGCGTGTGGCACCAGCGCGAGGTCTCCACATCGACCGTCGACGTGTCCATCAGGAGCGTCGCCGATGCGGCGTGCGCGAGGATGCCGTCGTCGCCGCCGTACGCGGCGCGCACGTGCTCGGGCTTCGGGAGCGAGGTGAGGCACGCGTCAGCGCCGCGCAGGGCCTCCGCCGCGGAGGGGACGATGTGCACGCCGCGCTCCGCCGCCGCCGCGGCGGCCGCGGGGTTGATCTCCACGCCGCGCACGGTGTGCCCGGCGGCCACGAGGTGCGCGGCCATCGGCGCGCCCATCCGGCCGAGTCCGATGAAGGCGATGATCGACATGCGTGTGCTCCCTGCGTCGTCGGAGGTGCGGGCATCCGGAAGGTTCCCGCGCTCACTGTACGTCGCCGATGGGATGCCGATCAATGCACAGATCGATGGCAAACTTGCACCCTGGCTGTGCACTGGTGCACACTCATCGCATGCAGCAGACCGCGCCGGAGCCGCCGCTCGATGCGCTGATGACATTCCTGACGGTGGCGCGCCTGGGCCGCTACACCGCGGCCGCCGACGTGCTCGGCGTCAACCACTCGACCGTCTCGCGCCGCATCGCGGCGCTGGAGTCCGCGATGAGTGGGCGCGTGCTCGTCCGCACGACCGGCGGCTGGGAGGTCACGGCGCTGGGCCGCCGCGCCGTCGGCATCGCGGAGCGCATCGAAGGATCTCTCCGCGACCTCGTCGAGGGGGGCGGCCAGGATGCCGTCCACGGCATGGTGCGCGTGTCGGCTCCCGACGGGTTCACCGCGACCTTCCTCGCCCCCGCCATGACGACGCTGCGCCGCACGCACCCGCACCTCGCGGTCGAGCTCCTCTCCGCGACGCAGCGGGTGCGCCAGAACCGATCCGGGGTCGATCTGGAGATCGTCGTGGGGCGCCCGCAGGTCCTCCGCGCCTATGCGACCGCCGTCTGCTCCTACGCTCTGCGGCTGTACGCGACGCCGGGCTACCTCGCCGCGTACGGCGCTCCCGGAGCGGTCTCCGATCTTGCGGGGCATCCGCTGATCTACTACGTGGAGAGCTCGCTGCAGGTCGATGAACTCGATCGCGCTCTGCAGGAGCTCCCCGACTCCCCGCCGTCGCTGCGCTCGACGAGCGTGTTCGCTCACGTCGAGGCGACCGCCGCCGGCGCCGGCATCGGCCTGCTCCCCGACTTCCTCGGCGACGCCGACCCGCGACTGGTCCGGGTGCTCGACGGCGCGTACGAGCATCCGCTCGCCTACTGGGCCGTCGCGCGGGATGAGGGGCCGCGCAATCCGGCGGTCGCGGCGACCCTCGAGGCGATCACGGCGTACATCGCCTCGAGCGCTGCGTCAGCCATCGCGCCGAGCGCTGCGGCTGCGCCGAGGGCGGACGCATGAAGCCGTTCCTGCTCCTCGCCACCCGCGCCGAGGACGTCCCCGCCGACGACGAGTACGCGCTGTTCCTCCGCTTCACCGGGCTCGAGCCGCGCCAGCTGGTGCGCAGGCGCCTCGAAGCCGAGCCGCTCGGCGAGATCGACCTGGACGACTGGTCGGGGATCTTCGTCGGCGGCGGGCCCTTCAACGCCTCCGACGCGCCGGAGAGGAAGTCCGCCGTCCAGCACCGGGTCGAGCGCGAGATCAGCGGGCTCCTCGACGAGGTCGTCGCACGCGACTTCCCGTTCTTCGGCGCGTGCTACGGCATCGGCACGGTCGGCGCGCACCAGGGCGCCGTCATCGACAGCACGTACCGCGAGCCCATCAGCGTCGTCGAGGTGTCACGCACCGCCGCCGGGGCATCCGATCCGCTCCTCGCGGGCCTCCCCGACGTCTTCACCGCGTTCGTCGGCCACAAGGAGGCGATCACCGTGCTTCCCCCCTCGGCCACACTCTTGGCGTGCGGCGCGGCCTGCCCGGTGCAGATGTTCCGCGTCGGTCGGAACGTCTACGCGACGCAGTTCCACCCCGAGCTCGACGTCGACGGCATCTCGACCCGGATCCGGGTCTACGCAGGCCACGGGTACTTCGCCGCCGACGAGCTCGAGCTCACCCTCGGTGCGGTGCGCCGTGCGCCGGTGACGCACACCGGAACCATCCTGCGCACCTTCGTCGAACGGTACGCCCGCCCCTGACCCCCGGCCCGGGTCGCCACACCCGGCGTCGCCCCCGGCCCCGAACCCGAACGTCGCCGCCCCGGCCCGGACCCGGGTCCGGGGCCGCGCGCGTGAACGTCACGAAAGCAGGCCGGATCCGCCGCGGCGCCGTCGCGGCTGCCGGAAACGGGCGATCCGCCCTGCTTTCCGAACGCAGCGGTGCCCGCGAGCGCGCCGTCAGCCTGCCCCGCGGACACGGCGCTGCCAGGTGATCCTCCCGCCGAAGCCGCGACGATCACCGGCCCCGAGCGTCGCGACAGCAGGCTGGACCGTCCCCGGCCGCGGCGCGGCTGCCGGAAAAGGGCGATCCGCCCTGCTTTCCGAACGGGGCGTGCGGGTGGCGGCGCGGGGCCGATGAAGCGGCGCGCCGCTTCCGACCACCCGACCGCGCGGGTGCGGGACGGGTGGCCGGGTGCCGGACGCGGTCAGATCACGGGCGGCGTGTGCCAGATGCGCTCGATGTAGTCGCGCATCGAGCGGTCGGACGAGAAGAACCCGCAGCGGGCGACGTTCAGGATGGCCGAACGGGTCCAGGCATCCTGATCCGCGTAGGCGGCGTCGACCTTCGCCTGCTCCGCGATGTACGAGGAATAGTCGGCGAGCACCATGAAGCGGTCGTCGTAGAGCAGGTTCGAGACGATCGGCTCGAACACCGTCTTGTCCCCGCCCGAGAAGGCGCCCGAGGCGATGAGGTCCATCGCGCGGCGCAGCCCGTCATCGGCCTGATAGAACTCCGCGGGCTTGTAGCCGCGTGCCCAGAGGGCCTCGACCTCGGGCTCGCTCATGCCGAACAGGAAGAAGTTGTCGTCGCCGACGAGTTCCCGGATCTCGACGTTCGCTCCGTCGTCGGTGCCGATCGTGAGGGCGCCGTTGAGCGCGAACTTCATGTTGCCGGTGCCGGATGCCTCCTTGCCCGCGAGGGAGATCTGCTCGGAGAGGTCCGCCGCGGGGATCAGCCGTTCGGCGAGCGTGACGTTGTAGTTCGGCGGGAACAGCACCTTCAGCCGCCCCTCGACGCGCGGGTCGTCGTTGACGACGGAGCCGACCGCGTTGATGAGGTGGATGATCCGCTTGGCCATGACGTAGCCGGGTGCGGCCTTGGCGCCGAAGACGAAGGTGCGCGGCTGGACGTCGGATGCCGCGACCCGCCCCGAGACGATCCCCTCGTACTCGGTGACGATGTGCAGCAGCTTCAGCATCTGCCGCTTGTACTCGTGCAGGCGCTTGACCATCACATCGAGCATGTGCCCGTCGCTGATCTCCACACCGTCGCGCGCACGCAGGACATCGCCCAGCCGGCGCTTGTTCGCGGCCTTCACCTGCGCGAAGGCATCGCGGAACTGCGTGTCCTCGGCATAGGTCTCGAGTTCGCGCAGGCGCTCGAGATCGGTGACCCATCCCGGGCCGATCGCCTCGGTGATGAGCGTGGACAGGCCCGGGTTCGACAGTCGGACGAAGCGACGCGGCGTGACGCCGTTGGTGACGTTCGTGAACTTGCCGGGGTAGAACTCGTTGAAATCGGGCAGCACCTTCTCGCGCAGCAGCTGCGAGTGCAGCTCGGCGACGCCGTTCACCTTGGCCCCGGCGACGGTCGCGAGGAAGGCCATGCGGACCGAGCGATCGGGGAACTCGCTGATGATCGACATGTTGCGGATCCGCATCTCGTCGTCGCCGAAGCGCTCGCGCACCTCGACCAGGAACTCGTCGTTGATGCGGTAGATGATCTCCAGGTGGCGCGGCAGGAGACGGCCGAGGAGGTCGACCGACCACACCTCGAGCGCCTCGGGCAGGAGCGTGTGACAGGTGTAGGCGAAGCACTTCTGGGTGATGCCCCAGGCATCCTCCCACGCCATCTTCTTCTCATCGACGAGAACCCGCATGAGCTCGGGCACGCCGATCACCGGGTGGGTGTCGTTGAGCTGGAAGATGATGCGGTCGGGGAGGTTCGCCGGGTCGAAGTCCGCCGGCAGGGAGGCGAGGAAGTCGCCGATGGATGCCGCGACGAAGAAGTACTGCTGCTGCAGGCGCAGCTCCTTGCCCTGCGGGGTCGAATCCTCGGGGTAGAGCACCTTGGAGATGTTCTCCGCGAAGGTCTGCGACCGGACCGCCTCCTCGTAGTCGCCCGAGTTGAACACGCGCAGGTCGAACGAGTTCGTGGCCTTCGCGCTCCACAGCCGCAGCGTGTTGACGCGGCCGTTGAGGTAGCCGGGGACCATGTAGTTGTAGGGGACGGCGAGGACGTTCCACGCCGGCACCCAGCGGCTGCGCTCGGTGCCCTCGTCGTCGTAGGTCTCGGTGTGGCCGCCGAACGAGATCGTCCGCGCCGCCTCCGGGTGGGGGAACTCCCACGGCGAGCCGAGGCGCAGCCAGGAGTCGGGCTGTTCGACCTGCTGACCGTCCTCGAAGGTCTGGCGGAAGATGCCGTACTCGTACCGGATGCCGTAGCCGGTGTTGGGCACACCGAGGGTCGCGAGCGAGTCGATGAAGCACGCTGCGAGGCGGCCGAGACCACCGTTGCCGAGCCCGGGCTCGACCTCCTGCGCGCGCAGATCGTCGATGTCGATGCCGCACGTCTCCATAGCCGCGGTCGCGATCTCGGACAGGCCCGTCGCGAGGAGGTTGTTGTCCAGCTGGCGACCGAGAAGGTACTCGGCGGAGAGGTACGCCACACCCTTGGCCTGCGCCTCGCGCTGCCGCTTCTGGTCCTCCAGCCACCGCGCCATGAGGTAGTCCCGGACCGTCATCGCGAACGCCATGTATCGATCGTTCGGCGTCGAGGCCGACAGCGGCACGCCGCGCTCGTAGTTGAGGTTGCGCAGGAATTGCCGAACGAATCCGTCGACGGAGCTGGCCGGTCCCGTGACGGGAGCGAGAGCGAGGGGATGCGTGGCCCCGAGCGGGTGCGCGGACTCGGGTGTGTGGTCAGTTGCGGTCACGTAGAAGAAACTACACACACCGGCGCGAACCGTGACCGTTCCCAGCCCGGACGACGAGAGAATTTACACGAGTGTCACGATGCGGTCTCCGCGCGGTCTCGCGCTGCGTCGGTCTCCTCCGCCAGTGCGGCGCGCGCGGCGACCAGTTCGTCGCTCGTGCGACGGACGCCCTCCTCCGCCTGCTGCACGCGGCGCTGCGCGAACGTCGCCGCGCCGAACCGCTCGCGGACCCCGTCCTCCCCCTCGCGGACGAGGGTGAAGATGTAGGCGGTCGCGATGAGGATGACCTGCGCGGACAGGTTGATCCACAGGAGGAGCGCGATCAGCGCCGCGAACGATGCCAGCAGCGGATTCGACTTCGCCCCACCGATGAACAGACCCGACAGCTGCTGCAGCACGGTGAGGCCGACGGCGCCCAGGAGGGATCCCGTCCACAGCGCCCGAGCCGGGGCACGGACGCCGGAGAGGACCCGGAAGAGCACGGCGATCGCCACGGCATCCAGCGCGAACGTCACCACGATCGACAGGAGTCGCCCGCCCCACACGATCACGGCATCGTCCTCGCTCGCACCGAACCACCCCGCGACGATGCCGAGCCCGGCCGTGCCGAGCATCGTCGCCGCGGCGGAGGCGAGGAGCGCGCCTCCCGCCCCGACCGCGAGGGCGAGGTTGCGCAGCATCACGAGCCAGAACGGCACATCATCGGTCGCCCGATCGCAGATGACGCGGATCGCCGAGCGGAGCGATCCGATCGCACCGATCGCTGCACCGAGGAGACCGACCGCAGCGATCACGCCGGCGATCGAAAGCCCCGCCGGCGCCTGGATGTCGGAGGGGTCGATGAGACCGCCCTCGCCGACGAGACCCGGCACCGCGCCGTTGACGGCGTCGATCAGCGCGGCCCACGCCTCTTTGTTTCCCGCGAGCCAGAGCGCCGCGATCGAGAAGCCGAGCAGGACGGCCGCGAAGATGCTGAACAGTGCCCGATAGGTGACGCTGTCGGCGAGCATCGCGCCCCGGCGCTCGCTGTAGCGGAGGAAGGCGCGCACCGGGGTCAGCGAGAGAGCTCGGGAGATGATGCGCGCGACGTCCATGCGGCCCAGGATAGGGGCCCGCCCGAGCTGGCGCGGGGGTCTTGACAGCGGCCGGATCGATCACCGTGATCAGGAGCCGCATCCGACTCACGGATATCAGGGATATCACTATTCACACCCGTCACGGCAGCCGCATAGGATACGGATGGGGAGAGGAACCACCGTGAAAGGACTCGCGGAATCGCTCGTGAGGTCCGGGGCCGTGCGTGCCGAGGACATGTGGGACGCCGTCGCCCAATACGGCGACGGACCCGAGCTTCGCCACCGACTCGTGGACGCACGCCTGGCCACCGAGAACCAGATCGCCGTCGGCATCGCCGACCAGACGAGTCTTCCGTTCGTCGACCTCACCACCGCCACGCTCTCCGCGGAGACGATCGGCGCCATCCCCGCGACACTGTGCCGTCGCTATCACGTCATCCCCCTCGAACGCGGTCGCCGGAGCCTCACCGTCGGGATGGTCGATCCGACCGACCTCATCGCGATCGACGACATCACGACCGCGACGGAACTGAACATCCGGCCGGTGGTCGTCGCCGCCGACGCGCTGATCGCCGCCTTCGGCCGCTACCTGCGCTCCGACGAAGAGCTCAGCGACCTCTCGGAGCAGATCGGGGAGATCGCCGCCGCCGACGGCATCCCCGGCACCGAATCGATCGAGGAATCGGTCGACGACGCCCCGATCGTGCGCTTCGTCAACCTCCTCATCAGCCAGGCGATCAACGACCGCGCCAGTGACATCCACATCGAGCCCGGGGAGAAGCAGCTCCTCGTGCGCTACCGCATCGACGGCGTCCTCCACGAGATGCAGCGCGCCGACCGGGCGATCCAGGACGGCGTGATTTCACGACTGAAGATCATGGCGGCCATCGACATCGCCGAGCGGCGCAAGCCCCAGGACGGACGCCTGTCGGTGCATCACGACGGGCGACAGATCGACCTCCGTCTCGCGACCCTGCCGACCGTCTGGGGCGAGAAGATCGTCATGCGCATCCTCGACAACACCGCCCAGTCCCTGTCGCTGTCGGATCTGCGCTTCTCGCTGATCAACGAGAAGCGGTTCATGGGAGCCATCACCCGCCCGCACGGGATGGTGCTCGTCACCGGACCCACCGGGTCGGGCAAGTCGACGACGCTCTACACGGCGCTCAACGCCGTCGCCAACCCCCGGATCAACGTGATCACCGTCGAGGATCCGGTCGAATACCGGATGGCGGGGATCAACCAGGTCCAGGTCAACGCGCGCGCCGGGATGACGTTCCAGGCGGCACTGCGCTCGATCCTGCGCTCCGATCCCGATGTCGTCCTCGTCGGCGAGATCCGCGACGAGGAGACGGCGACGATCTCCATCGAGGCGGCCCTCACCGGGCACCTCGTCCTGTCCACCCTGCACACCAACGATGCGCCGTCGGCTCTCACACGCCTCACGGAGATGGGATGCGAGCCGTTCCTCGTCGGCACGGCGCTGGCCGCTGTGGTCGCCCAGCGGCTGGCGCGACGGCTGTGCCTGAACTGCCGCGAGCCGTATCGCGAGTCGGGCGACGTCCTCGCATCGCTGCGCTTCCCGCACAACCCGGCCGATCCCCCGGTGCTCTATCGCGCCGCCGGGTGCGCGCAGTGCTCCGGAACGGGGTACAAGGGGCGCGTGGCGCTGCACGAGGTCATGACTCTGTCGGAGGAGCTCGAGAAGCTCGTCGTGGCGCATGCGACCGGAACCGAGCTGCGCGCCGTCGCGATCTCCGAGGGAATGGTGTCCCTCCGCGAGGACGGCTTCAGCAAGGTCCAGCAGGGCGTGACGACGATCGAGGAAGTCCTGCGCGTCTCGATCTAGCCCGACTTCCCCAGCTCGCCGTAGATCGAGAAGATCGGCATGTAGAGCGAGATCACCATCCCGCCGATGATGATGCCGATCGCGACGATGAGGATCGGTTCGATCGCGCTCGTGAGCTGCTCGGTCGCCGTCTTCACCTCACCCTCGTAGAAATCGGCGATCGAGGCGAGCATGTCGGGAAGCGTCCCGGACTCCTCGCCGACGGCAGCCATCTGCGAGACCATCGGAGGGAACACCTCTGCTTTCGCCAGCGGCGTGGAGAACGACTTGCCCTGTTTCACCGACTCCTGGACGCGTCGGACGGCCTCTTCGATCCGGTGATTGTTGGATGCCGCACCGACGATCGACAGTGCCTGCACCAGCGGCACGCCGGCCTTGAGCATCATCGACAGTCCCCGACTGAAGCGCGCGACGGCGATCTTCGTCGCGAGCGGCCCGAACACCGGCATCCGGAGCTTCAGCGGGTCGACCACCCGACGCACCCTGTCTGTCGTGCGGTTCCTCACCCACCAGAACCAGAACGCGATGCCGCCGATGATCGTGAGCGGGAGGATCCACAGCATGTTGTTGGACAGCGTGACCAGGATCTGGGTCGGCAGGGGGAGCTCGGAGCCGAGATTCTCGAACATCCCCTTGAAGACGGGGACGACGAAGGTGATCATCGCGATGACCCCGAGGATCGCGATCGACAGGACGATGAGGGGATAGGTGGTCGCGGACGTGATCTTCTGCTGGAGTTCGGACTCCTCCTTGTAGGTCTCCGCGATCGTCGTGAGCGCCTGCCCCAGGAAGCCGCCCGACTCGCCGACCCGCACCATCGACACCAGGAGCGGCGGGAACACGTCGGGGTGCTGGGCGAGGGCACCCGAGAACGCCGTTCCGGACTCCACCGCGGCATGGACCCGCACGAGGGCTTCGCGGAGCGTCTTGTCCTCGGCCTGCTCGATGAGGATGGACAGGGTCCGCATGAGGGGCAGGCCTGCGTTGATGAGCCCTGCCATCTGCTTGGCGAAGACGGCGAGGACATCGACCTTCACACGCTTCTGGAGACCCGGGATCGAGATCTCCCGGTTGAGCCCCGTCTTGGAGGTGAGGGCGACCTCGAGCGGAGTGAGCCCCTGCGCGCGCAGTTTCGCCGCGACCGCGCTCTCGCTCGAGGCCTCGATGCTGCCCTTGACGATGGCCCCGCCGGTCGCATCGACGGCGCGGTACGTGTACTCCTCGATGAGCGACATCAGCCCGCCCACCCCGCCGACTGGCGCTCCGAGGCGTGCATCGTCCAGGCTTCCGCGTCGTAGTCCGCCGGGCGTACGCGCGCCTCGTCGAAGGTGCGCGGGTCATCCGCGATCTCCTTCGCGAGCGCGAGGGAGATCGTCCCGGACTCGACGAGGCGCTTGAGGTCCTGGTCGAGCGTGTGCATGCCGATCGCGCCGCCGGCCTGCAGCATGGAGTAGATCTGGCTGATCTCGCCCTCTCGGATGAGGTTCGCGATGGCGGGGGTGTTGACGAGGACCTCGGTCGCGATGACGCGGCCCGCGCTCTGGGCGCGCGGGAGGAGCGTCTGCGTGATGATGCCGCGCAGCGTGTCGCCCAGCTGGGTGCGCACCTGGTTCTGCTGGTCGGACGGGAAGGCGTCGACGATGCGGTTGATGGACTTCGCCGCGCTCTGGGTGTGGAGCGTCGAGAGCACGAGGTGGCCGGTCTCGGCGGCGGTGAGCGCCGTCGAGATCGACTCGGGGTCGCGGAGCTCGCCGATCAGGATGATGTCGGGGTCCTGGCGGAGCACGCGGCGCAGGGCCTCGGAGAAGGACGCCGTGTCGCTCCCGATCTCGCGCTGGTGGATGAGCGCGCGTTTGCTCGTGTGCTCGAACTCGACCGGGTCCTCCACGGTCACGATGTGCGCGGGCTTCGTGCGGTTGACGACATCGATCATGGACGCCAGGGTCGTGGACTTCCCCGACCCCGTGGGGCCGGTCACCAGCACGAGACCGCGTGGCTTCCCGACGAGGTCGGCGGCGATCTGCGGAACGCCGAGCTCCTCGAAGCTCTTGATCGTGTCGGGGATGAATCGCATCGCGGCGGCCACCTCGCCGAGCTGGCGGAAGACGTTGACGCGGAATCGGGCGACGTCCGGGACGGTGATCGAGAGGTCGACCTCGCCGTTCTGACGGAACTCGGCGACCTGGCCATTCGACAGGATGCCTCCGACCGCGCTCTCCAGCCAGTTCTGGGTCGTCGCCGATTCATGGCCGGGGATCGCGACCAGGTCGCCGTCGACGCGCATCAGAGGCGGGTGGTTCGCGGTGAGGTGCACATCGGATGCGCGGGCGCGCTTCGCGATCGCGAGCAGGCCCGCGAGCGGGGCGGTGTCCGGGGTCATCGCGGGTCCTCCGTGCGGATGAAGGTGAGGAGCTGGACGGTGAGCGTGCTGTCGGCGTAGGCGACATCGACGGGGGCCACGAGCCGCGGCCCCTTCCCGAGCGCATCGACGAACGCGGCCGCCTTCATCGCGCGCTCCGTCGCCGCAGCTCGCACAGCGGCGGGATCGGCGGCGTCGTCCAGCGCGGGCGGCGCCGCATCGGCGGCGGGCAGGGCGTAGGGCTGAGACAGGTCGACGACGATCTTGACGGAGACCTGCTGCTGCGGCGCGTCTGCGGCGGACGACGGCGGCGCCGGGGCGGTCGCCGCCGCATCCACGCCGTCCTCGGACGGGCTTGCCGCCGGCGTCGGCGTCGGCGCGGCGACGGCCGTCCCGTCCGCATCCAGCGTGTCCCGCGGTACGAACGGCGCCGGATCCTCCGCGGTGATGCTCTCGATACGCACGTCCTGGCTCTGGGCGACCGCGCCGACGATCTCGTAGATGTCGTCCAGCGCGGGGATCGCGGCGATCTGCGTGCGCAGGGTCGCCACTGCGGCATCCGTGTCGGCGATGTTCTTCTCGGCGAGGCTCAAGGCGTCGATCTGCGCCTGGTAGGTGGCGTTGGTCTGCGTCACCTGGCGGGTATTCGCATCGAGCGCCTGGGCCTGGGAGAACATCGGCGCGGCGATCAGGGCGAGCCCGAGCGCCAGGACGACGGCGGCGACGAGCACCCCGGCGAGAGTGATGAGCTGCCGGTTGAGGGTCACTGGTCCGCCTCCTGCGTGTAGGTCCCGGTGTAGACCGACTGATCGAGAATGACGCGCAGCTCGTACTGATACTCATCGCCGCTCAGCGTGTAGCTCCATCCATCCGCCGCCAGCACGCCCGGGAGCGCACGGATCGACCGGATGAGGCCGACGATGTCGGTCGGGGTGCCGCTGGAGAACTTCACGGTGCCCGCCACGCCGGCCGCGGGGGCCGCGTCCTCGGTGTCGACGAGCGCCCCGGGCCGGAGCGTGTACTCGAACACCGCGACGCCTGCCGGGAGCGTGGCTCGGACGGTGCCGAGGACATCGGCCCACGTCAGATCGGTGCCCATCGCCTCGGAGCGGAATGCGTTCAGCTCGCGCTCGAGCGTCAGCTTCTGGCTGACGGGCTGCAGCGCGGCGACCCGTGAGAGCAGGTCCGTGGTGCGCGCGTTCTCACTGGCGAGGCGCTGCGCGGCAGCCACCTGGAGCGCGAAGGCTCCCGCGGCGGCGAGCACGACGACCGCGACCACTCCGAGAAGGCCCATCCCCCATCGGCGCAGCAGAGCGACGCGCTCCCGGCGTTCGGTGACGGCGCGCGGGAGCAGGTTGACGCGCGGTGCGCCGCCGATGGGCAGCGTGGGCGACGCGAAGGCCATCAGCGGTCTCCTTCGAGGGCGAGCGCGGCGGTGGTGATGAGGTTCAGATCGTCATCCGGACCGTCGAACCCCCGCCGAGAGTCGAAGACGCCGGACGCGCCGATGATCTGGACCGGAATCGGCAGGCTCGCCGACAGCGCCGCGGGGATGCCGTCCACGGCGGCACCGGCGCCGCTGAGCAGCACCCTGGTCACCGGGGCGTCGAGCGACCGGTCGCCGTAGAACCGCAGCGTGCTGCCCAGGCGGTTCACGATGTCATCGATCGCCGACCGGGACATCCCCGCGGCGGGCTGCGCGGTCCCGCGCGCTCCCGAACGGCGTAGGCGGGGGCCGTCGGCGGTCGAGGGCACGGTCTCCAGCACCTCGTCGAACGCGGGCGCGTCCGCATCGCCGACCGCCTCTGCGTGCGCACGCACGGCCGCCGTCATGATCTCGGCCGGGATGATCCGGACGAACCGCGGGATCCCGTTCTGGACGACGACGACGTAGCTCGTGTGATCGCCGAGGTGCAGGGCGGCAACGGTCTCCCCGGCGCTGGCGACCCTCGAGATCGCGCGCGCGAGCGCGAACGGCGCGAGATCGACGACCTCGACGTCGATCTTCGCGCCGGAGACGGTGGCCACCAGATCCTCGACGGTCTCGGCCACCGCCGCGACGAGGAGTCCCGTCACCTGATCGCCGTCCTGTGAGACGGGGTAGAAGTCGAGGACCGCCTGATCCGCGGGCACGGGGAGGAGATCCTGCACCTGGAAAGGGAGCGCCTGCGCGAGCAGCTCGGGACGCATCGCCTGGGTCGTGTAGTCGCGCACCAGGATCCGGCGGCTGCCGATCCCGAGGACGACCTTCTTCGCCGTGATGCCGGCGCGGGACCAGAGCTGACGGATGGCGAGGACGACGGCGTCGGTGTCGAACACCTCGGAGTCCTTCGCCGCCCCGGCGGGCAGCGGAACCGCGCCGTAAGCGACGATGGTGGGGGTCTTCCCGGTCGTCACCTCGGCGGCTCGGACACCCTCTTCGGTGATCTCGAGCCCGACGATCGTCTTCGCCATGATCTCCTCTTCCTTCTTCGTGTCTCGCCGGGCGGATCAGCCGGCGGCGAGCAGTCCCAGGTATCCGCGGGAGAGGGCGTCCCCCGCGACGATGCCGATCCACGCGCCGGCGAGCATGAACGGTCCGAACGGGATGGCGCTCTTCCGTGTGGCGCGGCCGAACGCCATGAGCGCGATGCCGACGAGACCGCCCAGGAGGAACGCGGCGAAGGCGCCCACGATGACCGCACCCCAGCTGATCCACCCGAGCGCAACGCCGAGGACACCGGCCAGCTTGACGTCTCCCCCGCCCATTCCTCCGGGCCGGATCGCGCGCAGCAGCCAGTAGAACGCGAACATCGCCACGCCCGCGATCGCAGCTCGCAGCAGCGCCTCCCAGGGCGCTCCGCACAGGCACGCCGCGGCGAAGAGCACGGCGAGCACGGGATAGCCCGGCAGCACCAGCGGATCGGGGAGACGGTGCGTGTCGAGGTCGATGAGCGCGAGCGCGATGCTCACGGACGCCAGGGAGAGGTAGGCGGTCGTGACGAGCACGGCCGCAGCGGTCGGCAGTTCTTGCCGCGTCGAGAGCGCGGACCACACGACCCCGACGAAGGCGGCGCCCGTCGCGAGCTCCACGAGGGGGTAACGCGGCGAGATCGGCGCGTCGCAGCTCGCGCATCGCCCGCGCAGGACCAGCCAGGAGAGGACGGGCACGTTCTGCCAGGCGCGGATCGGCGCGGCGCAGGAGGGGCACCGGCTCTCGCGCACGAGCGGGATCCCTGCGGGCACGCGGGCGATCACGACGTTGAGGAATGAGCCGATCACGAGGCCGAACAGTCCGGCGACGACCATCAGGAAGACCGCTGCGGCGGGGGTGAGGGCGCTCACGGCGTCACGTCGTATCGGGAGACGAGCGTGCCGAGGGTCGCCGCTGCGCCCGGGCCCGGGGTCGTATCGTCGCCGGGCGCCTTGCTGCCGGGGAACCCCACCGGGGTGTACCAGTAGTTGGGCTGTCCGGTCATCGTGCCCGCCTGCACGGAGCCCTGCCAGTCCTCGCCGCCGTTGGGGAAGTTCGCGGTGCACTGCGTGAAGATCATGGCCGAGATCGGGGACTTCCCGCCGGTCGGGAGCATGCTCGTCCCTTTGATGCTGATAGGCGGGACCTTCGAGCAGTCGCGCCCGGGCGATTCGGGAGAGATGAACCACATGCGGTGCGGCTTGGCGTCGGCCGAGCTGAACTTCTGATCGGTGACGGCGAAGGACGGGGCGACGAAGACGATGTCGGTCTTGATCGCGGTCGTCCCGCTGAACTGCTCCATCATGAGCTGCGAGCAGCGGGTCGCGTCGATGACCGTCGGCCTCGTGAGCGCCCGGATCTTCGCGACCATCTCGTGCTCCGGCCACCAGGCATACGCGCATGCACCGGACCAGGTGATCTTCTCGAACGCGCCGCTCGTGACGAGCGAATCGATGTCGGACTGCGTGATGCCCTGCCATTCGGGAGCGTTCGGCAGCTTGGGCAGGGCGACGACCGGCTGGAGGGTGGTCCGCTCGACGGAGGACACCGCCCAGGCGCGTTCGCCGCTGTGCGGGTACGTGAATGCTCCGCCGTACATGATCCGGTCGCGGGCGATCGGGGCCCCGCCGCTCACCGTGAGATTGGCGCCCGCGTAGATGCTCTGGACGAACTTGTTGCTCGCGCCGGTGACGACGACGTTGTTCTTCGCGTAGATGCTGCCGTCGATCGTCAGTCCACCCGTCGTGGTGACGCTGCCGGCCGAGGAGACGACGTCTCCATGGACGATCGCGCCGCTGTCGAGCGTGACGTCGCCCTTCGCGTACACACCGCCATCGATCGGGCTGCCGCCCGACACCTTCACCTTGCCGCTCAACGAGACGACCTTGCCGTGGATCTTGGTGCCCGTGCCGACGGTCACGTCGCGCTCCGCGTAGACATCGCCGGTGACCTCGCACCCGCCGACGCCGAGGACCATGCCGGCGGGGAGGTAGACCGATCCCGCGATCGCTCCCCCGGAGTTGCAGGTGAAGTCGCCCGAGATGCCGGTGTCGGGGATGACCCAGACACTCGCCGGGTTGGCGGGGTCGACGGCACGGATCTTCAGTGCGCTCAGGTTGAGCGGTGCGCGCGTGACGAGGGCCGGCTCTTTCACGACGGCCGGGGTCGGAACGTACGAGTAGACGGCCTGCGTCCTCGTGACGGCGCCGCCGGGACCGCGGCCGGTCGACGTGTAGACCGCGCTGCCGGTGACGGAGCAGTCCCGCGCCACGGAGTAGGTCGAGCCCGCACCCAGATCTCCCACGACGGGCTGGGATTCGACCGGCACGTCATCGCAGATGTCCTTATCGCGCGTCGCGAGGACGAGCGCCTGCGCCAGGCCCGCGTCGGCGGCGGCGCGCGACTGCGCGGTGCTGCGGGTGTCGGCCACCATTCCGGCCGTGTTCACGACGATCGCGGCGAGCGTGAGACCCGCGATCGTCAGGATGCTCATGACGATGAGCACCGTCACGAGGGCGGAGCCCTCCTCACCCGCGATGGAACGTCTCGCTCCTCGAGTCAGCATGTGGGCACTCCTCCGTGGACCGCCTGAGCGGTGGCGCCGTCTGCGACCGCGACGTCGATGTGGTCGTCCGCGTCGACATCGACGCGGATCCTCATCCCCCACTTCAGGTTCTTGCCGTCCGTACTGGCGAACAGCTTGCCACCGGTCAGGGTGCCGGTCACGTCGGTTGCCAACACCCCCCAACTCTGGTCCGCCGGAGGCAGGGGCTTCGGGGCGGAGCTCGCGTCGGCCCGGTACGCGAGGACAGTCCGGCCGTCGGCATCCTTCACGAGGGCCCAGGCGCGGCACTCGGCCTTCCCGTCGGGCCCGACGTAGGTGGCGTCGGCGCGCGCGCCGTCTGGCGCCACACGGACGGTCGTGGCGTTGCGGATGGACGTCGACAGGCTGCTCGCGACGACGTTGACCTTTCCTGTCGCCGCGTCTCGGGAGACGCCGTCGCGCTGCGCGATCATCCCGTTGACGAAAGCGATCGAGACCACAGCGAGGACGAGGCCGGCCACGACGACCGCGACGATGAGCTCGACGAGGGTCATGCCGTCCTCGTCGTGGGGGTGCGTGGGGATCACTTCTCGGCTCCGACGGTGATGCGGGTGCGGACCTCGGCGAGCGTGCCGTCGGCATCCGCCACGACGACGGTCACGAGAACCGCTCGCGGATACTTCGCCGCGCCGGGGGGACACGCGAGGGTCTCCCCGCTGTCGATGACGGGGGCGGCCCGGAGGGACAGGGTCGAGCCGTTGACGTTCGAGGCGGCCATCGCGGAGAGGTCACCCGTCAGCGATGTGCAGGTGCGGGTCGTGGCCGCCGCGATGGGGTAGCCGAGACGCAGCGCGGCGACCCGGTCGTTCGCGATGGCCGTCGCCGCGGCGACGTCGCGGTTGGTGACGCTCAGGGAGACGCCTCCGATGAGCAGGGGCAGGACGGCGAGGGACAGCAGCGCGAGCAGGAACATCGCGATGATGACTTCGACGAGGCTGAGGCCGTCGTCTGCGCGTCGGGACACGCAGCACCTCCGGGGGGCGGGGCGGACGGTCGGAGAATCAGAGGATGGTCAAGGCCGGCCCGCGCGGTGATCGGGCCGGCCTTGATCGGGCGGGATTGTCAGCAGCCGGGGCCGGAGGTAGCCGTGGTGAGGCCGTCCACAACGCCCGAGACGCAGTAGCCGTCGATCGCAGTCGTGCCTGTGTTGGTTAGCTTTATCCCGGAGAGCTGGGCGTCGCTCTGAGCGGCGAGAGCGGTCAGGTTTGCCGTGATGTCATCCTCGTTGCCCTGCGCGATGTCAGACGCAGTCTGGGACGCCCCGTTTCCGACGATCGATTCGAGAGCGCTCTGCTTCGCCTGGTCCTGAAGACCAAGGAAGACGGGGATCGCGATCGCGGCGAGGATGCCGAGGATCACGACGACGACGATGAGCTCGATCAGGGAGAAGCCTTCGTCGCCGTTCTCTTCGCGACGGGCCTTCACCGCCTCGACATAGTTCTTGATGCTACGCATGAGCGTGCCTTTCCTTGGGGGGATGTGCAGGTCACTCAGGCACGCCGAACGTACTCCGGGGGGAGGCGCACGTGCGGGGGGATCTCGGGGCTCCGGGGCTCCGGGAAGTGTGCTGAGAGGACAGGGAGGCTCATCTCGAGGACGGGCGACCCTCTCCGGATCACATCATGAGAGTTCTCTCATATTGTTGTCAATGGAGATTCTGAGACTTACGTGAAAATTGTTCGGATCGTTCGCAAATATACGTGTTGTGACGTATGTGACTGGAGTGATCCACTACGCGGTGCCCAGCCTCCCGCCGCCGTCCGCCTCGAGCCATCACGGTGGCGTCCCAAGCGGTGCGCGCCGTTCGAACTTCTGTGTGACGGTGCGACGCCCCCGGCTCCCCGACTCCTCACCCCGTCGGGGCGAGGCCACGATGACGATGCACCGTATCCACTGGCGACGTCGACGACAGATCCGCAACCTGACGAGGAGAAAGACGGGTCCGTCGCCCATCGCGACGGGCCGCACGCGAAGGCGACGCCTCCCCCGCCGTCTGAGCGATGCCCGCAGGACCGTCGATAGCTGCGAATGTCGTCACCCGCGGCTTGGAACCCCGCAGGCGCGACGAAGGGGGCCGGGTATGCTCCCCCGGCCCCCTTCGAGCTCGCTCCGCCGTTCAGGCGGCGATCGTCGCTCAGGCGGTGGTCTTCGTCCGACGCGCGCCCTTCGCGGTCTTCGCGGACACCGTCGTGACGCTGCCGGTCACGGCATCGCTCTCGACCTCGGCGCCCGCGCGCGCCCGCCGGACCTCCGCGAACGACGTGCCGTAGTACGCCGCCTCCATGAGCGTCTTCATGTCCTCGATCATCGGCATCCGCGGGTTGGCGGGAGCGCACTGGTCGCCGTAGGCCGCCATCGCGAGGTCGTGCAGACCGGAGATGAAGGTCGTCTCGTCGACACCCTGGGCCTGGAACGACCGCTCGATGCCGACGCGATCGCGCAGCTCCTCGACGGCGCGGGCGTAGCTCTCCACACCTTCCTCGGGCGTCTCAGCCGGAAGGCCGAGGTGCTTCGCGATCTCCTGGAAGCGCTCCGGGGCGACGTAGCGCTCGTACTTCGGCCAGCTCGTGAGCTTCGTCGGCACGCTGCCGTTGTAGCGGATCACATGCGGCAGGTACACCGCGTTCGTCCGGCCGTGGACCAGGTGGTAGGTGGCCCCCGTGACGTGGGCCATCGCGTGGACGATCCCGAGGAACGCGTTGCCGAACGCCATTCCCGAGATGGATGCCGCGTTGTGCATCTTCTCGCGCGCCTTGACGTCCTCGGCATCCGTCGAATTCGGCTGCGCCTTCGCCGACCGCTCGATGTTCTCGAAGATCAGCTTGATCGCGTGCAGGCACAGCCCGTCGGTGTAGTCGTTGGCGTAGACGGAGACGTACGCCTCGGTCGCGTGGGTGAGAGCGTCGAAACCGGCATCGGCGACGAGGAAGCCGGGGAGCACCCGGGTGAGCACCGGATCGATGATCGCGACCGACGGGGTCAGCGCGTAGTCGGCGAGCGGGTACTTCATCCCCGTCTCGTCGTCCGTGATCACCGCGAACGGCGTCATCTCCGAGCCCGTCCCCGAGGTCGTCGGGATGCAGACGAGCTTCGCGAGCCTGCCGAGCTCGGGGAACTTGAAGGCGCGCTTGCGGACGTCGAAGAACTTCTCGCGCATGTCGGAGAACTCCACCTCGGGGTTCTCGTAGAGGAGCCACATGACCTTCGAGGCATCCATCGGAGACCCGCCGCCGAGCGCGATGATCGTGTCGGGCTGGAACTGGCGCATCAGCTCGGCACCGGCGCGCACCTCGGAGACCTTCGGTTCGGGCTTGACCGTGTTGATGAGCTGCACCTGGACGCGGTTCTCGCGGCGGTTCAGGACGTCCATGATCTTGTCGACGTACCCGAGCTTCGTCATGGTCTCGTCTGTGACGATCGTGACGCGCTCGACCCCGCGCATGTCGCTGAGGTAGCGGATGGCGTTGGGCTCGAAGTAGGTCTTCGCGGGGATCTTGAACCACTGGAGGTTGTTGTTCCGACGACCGATGCGCTTGACGTTCACGAGGTTCACCGCCGAGACGTTGTTGGAGACCGAGTTGTGGCCGTAGGACCCGCAGCCGAGGGTCAGGGAGGGCATGAAGGCGTTGTAGATGTCGCCGATGCCGCCGAGCGCCGACGGGCTGTTCTCGATGATGCGGACCGCCTTGACGACCCTGCCGAACTCGGCGATGACGTCCTGATCGTTCGAGTGGATGGCACCGGAGTGTCCGAGCCCGTCGAAGTCGACCATCTGGCGGGCCAGGTCGATGCCCTCGGCCGGGCTCGACGCACGGAGCACCGCGAGCACGGGCGCGAGCTTCTCACGCGTCAGCGGCTCGTGCGGCCCCACGCCGGAGACCTCGGCCAGGATGATCGAGGTGTCCTCGGGGACGGTGAAGCCGGCGTGCTCGGCGATCCACTGCGGGCTCTGGCCCACGACCGCCGGGTTGAGCTTCGCGCCGGCGCAGTTCTCGCTGTTCGCGGTGACGCCGAAGATGAACTCCTCCAGCATCCGCTTCTCGTCGGGGGTCACCGTGTAGGCGTGCAGGCGGGCGAACTCGGCGAGGGCCTCGGCGGCGATCGGCTCGTCGAGGATGACCGCCTGCTCGCTCGCGCACACCATGCCCATGTCGAACGACTTGGACAGGACGATGTCGTTGACCGCGCGGCCGACCTTGGCGGTGCGCTCGATGAAGGCGGGGACGTTGCCCGCACCGACGCCGAGGGCCGGCTTGCCGCACGAGTAGGCGGCGCGCACCATGGCGTTGCCGCCGGTGGCGAGGATGAGTGCGACGCCGGGGTGGTTCATCAGGGCGCCGGATGCCTCCATCGACGGCTCCTCGATCCACTGGATGCAGTTCTCGGGGGCGCCGGCGGCGACGGCGGCGTCGCGGACGATCTTCGCGGCGGCGACCGAGCACTTCTGCGCCGACGGGTGGAAGCCGAAGACGATGGGGTTCCGGGTCTTCAGGGCGATGAGCGACTTGAAGATCGCGGTCGAGGTGGGGTTCGTGACCGGCGTCAGCGCGCAGATGACCCCCACCGGGTCGGCGATCTCCGTGATGCCGGTGATCTCGTCGTGCGAGATGACGCCCACGGTCTTCTGGCCGATGATCGAGTTCGTCACGTGCTCGCACGCGAACATGTTCTTGACGGCCTTGTCCTCGAAGAGGCCGCGCCGGGTCTCTTCGACCGCCATGACGGCGAGGTCGCCGTGATGGTGGAGGGCGGCGACCGACGCCTTCCTGACGATGTGGTCGACCTGCTCCTGGGTGAAAGATGCGTACTCTGCGAGCGCTGCCTGCGCGCCGTCGACCAGAGCATCGATCGAGGTGGACATGGGGGTTCTCCTACCCGGCGCGGACACGGTGTCCGCGTCATCGCTTTCCGGGTCCGAGGGGCTCTCGGGCCTGTCTTGACCTCAGTATGGCACATGTGGTCTGACCACACAAGATCCCGCCTGCTCCCAGTAGGCTCCGGGTATGGCAACGACGGCGGAACGTGCCCAGCGTCGCGCAGGGCGGCGCCGCACCTGGACCGCCTTCCTCGCCGCGACGCTCGCGATCGTGGGCGGGTTCGTCGCCGTCGGCGAGGCGCGCGTGGTCGGGGATGCCATCGAGCAGCGGAACCTCGCCGCGTTCTACGACCAGCCCGCGGGCGCTCTGAACGGCGCGGCGGGCACGGTCATCCGGAGCGAAGAGCTCGTCGGCGTCCCCTTCGACGCACGAGCGTGGCGCGTCATGTACCGGACGACCGACCTGCGCGGCGAGCCGGTCGTCTCGACGGGCATCGTGGTGACCCCGCTGGGCCCCGCGCCCGCGGGCGGGCGCACCGTGCTCTCCTGGGGGCATCCGACCACCGGAGCCTCCGTCGATTGCGCGCCCTCTCGCAGCTTCGACCCCTATGCCCTGATCGAGGGCATGCGCCTGCTCCTCGACCGCGGCTACACGATCACCGCGACGGACTACGTCGGCATGGGCACCGACGGCCCCGACTCGTACCTCGTGGGCGACACCGGCGGCAACGCCGTTCTCGACGCGGTGCGTGCCGCGCAGCACCTGCCCGCGGCGCATGCGTCGGACCGCGTCGTCCTTTGGGGGCACTCCCAAGGTGGGCAGGCCGTGCTCTTCGCGGCGCAGCGCGCGCCGGAGTACGCACCGGAGCTCGCCATCGAGGGCGTCGCGGTCGCCGCCCCGGCGGCAGATCTCACCGCGCTTCTCAGCGACCACATCAACGACATCTCCGGCGTGACGATCGGGTCGTACGCCTTCGCCGCCTACGCGCAGGTCTACGCCGACCGCGGCGCGACGATCGAGAGCATCCTGACGCCCGGGGCGCAGAAGATCCTGCCGCAGATGAACGAGCTGTGCCTGCTCGCCAACATCGGCAGGCTGCACGAGATCGGTGATCCGGTCGTCGGGCACTTCGTCACCGCCGACCCGGCGAAGGTGCAGCCGTGGGCGGGCATCCTGCAGGAGAACTCGGCGGGCGGCGTGTCCTTTTCCGCTCCCCTCTTCGTGGCGCAGGGCCTCGACGACACGCTCGTCGTGCCGACCGCGACCGAGGACCTGGTCGCCCAGGAGCAGGCGATCGGGATCGACGTCGAGTTCCATCCGATCTCCGGCGCCGACCACGGGACGATCGCCTATCTCGCACTGCCGTCGCTCATGGCCTGGCTCGACGCCCACCATCTCTAGCATCCGCCCGTTCCCGCCCGCTCAGCCGTCGAAGGAGACGCCGCCCATGACCGACATCGACACGATCGTCATCGGCGCCGGCATCGCCGGGCTGACGGCGGCGCGCCTGCTCGCCGGCGCCGGCCGCCGGGTCGTCGTCCTCGAAGCGCGGGACCGGATCGGCGGCCGCGTCTGGACCGACCGCACGGGCGGCTTCGTCACCGACCGGGGCGCGTCCTGGATCCACGGCATCCTGGACGCGCCGGTCTTCGACGCTTCGAGCGCCTTCGGCATGCCGATGATCGAGTTCACGGTCGGCGGGTACCAGCCCGACAGTCGCCCCATCGCGCACTACGCGCCCACGGGCGTCCGGCTCTCCGCCGAGGACGCGGCCCGCTATGTCGCCGACATCCATGCGGTGGATGCCGCGATGGCCGCGGCGATCGAGGCATCCGCCCCCGACGCCTCCTACCGCGACGTCACCGAGGTCGCTCTCGCCGCCGTCGGCGCCGCTCGCGGCTGGGACGGAGAGCGCGCGCAGCGCGTGCGGGAGTACCTCGAGCATCGCAGCGAGGAGCAGTACGGCGCGTGGATCGAGGATCTCGCGGCGCACGGCCTCGACGATGATCAGATCGCCGGCGACGAGGTCGTCTTCCCCGAGGGGTACGACGCACTCGCGCGGGGACTGGCGGACGGGCGGAGTGACGGCCTCGACGTGCGACTGTCGACCGTCGCGACCCGGGTCGAGTGGCGCCCGGACGGTGTGGACGTCGAGACCGATCGCGGCCCCTTCGCCGCTCGGGACATCGTCATCACGGTGCCGGTCGGGGTGCTGCAGTCGGCGGACTTCTCGATCGAGCCCCCGCTGCCTGCCGAGGTCGCCGAACCGCTGTCGCGGCTGCGCATGAACGCGTTCGAGAAGATCTTCCTCCGTTTCGCCGAGCGGTTCTGGGACGACGACGTCTACGCCATCCGTCAACAGGGACCGGAGGGCGCGTGGTGGCACTCCTGGTACGACCTCACCGCGCTCCACGGCGGACCGACGCTGCTCACCTTCGCCGCCGGCCCGGCCGCGCGGGCGACGCGGGACTGGTCGGATGCCGAGGTCGTCGGCTCGATCATGACCCAGCTCCGGCGGCTGTACGGCCCGGGGATCCCCGGGCCGGTCGCCGTGCAGCGCACCGACTGGCAGGACGATCCGTTCGCCGGTCACGGGTCGTACGCGTACATGACCCTCGGATCGCGCACCTCCGATCACGACGCGCTCGCCACCCCCGTGGGCGGTGTGCTCCACCTCGCCGGCGAGGCCACCTGGACGGACGACCCGGCCACCGTCACCGCGGCTCTGTGCTCAGGGCACCGCGCCGCCGAGAACGTCCTCGGCCGCGCGATCCCGATCGAGCGCGCGTGGGGCGGCGGGCTCGGCTGAGGCGCACCGATCCGGGTGGGTCCCGGTGCGACTCCGGAGCGCACTTTCCTCCGGCCACCGAGCCGCGCGGTCCGCCCCTGCGCGGCGCACACTGGGTGGGTGGCATCCGTTCCCGTCTACTACTACTCGTCGGTCTCGAATCTGACCGGCCGGTTCGCCGAGCACCTGGCCGCGCAGACCGGACGCGAGGTGCACAATCTGGCGGATGCCGCGGTGCGCCGCCGCGAGGTCGAGGCACCTTGGGTGCTGCTGACCCCCTCCTACAAGGCGGGGAACGCCGACGAGGTGACCCTTCCCGCCCCGGTGAAGGCGTTCCTGCGGTCGCCCGCGAATCGCCGTCGCCTCGTCGGGATCATCGGCTCGGGCAACCGCAACTTCGGCGAGTACTACCAGGCTGCCGCGCGGGAACTCGCGGCGGCATCCGGGCGTCCCGTGCTGTTCGAGTTCGAGCTGTCCGGCACGCCGGAGGACGTGGATGCCTGCGCCCGGATCCTCGACGAGCTCGACGCCGCGCTCGCGCGCTGACCTCGCCGGTGCGTGCACACTGGTACGACACGACCTACGCGCTCCGACGACGCCCGCGGACGACCTCACCCGAACCGGAAAGCCCCTCATGAACACGCTGTCCAAAGACACCACGCTCTGCATCTCGCTCGCCGGCCGCCCCTCGAACCTCGGCACCCGGTTCCACAACTTCCTCTACGCCGAGCTCGGACTCGACTTCGTCTACAAGGCGTTCACGACGACGGACATCGTCGGAGCGATCACCGGCGTGCGCGCGCTCGGCATCCGCGGAACCTCGGTCTCGATGCCGTTCAAGGAGGACGTGATCGCCCTCGTCGATCAGATGGATGCCTCGGCATCCGCGATCGACTCCGTCAACACGATCGTGAACGACGACGGGATCCTCACCGCCTACAACACGGATTACGAGGCGATCGCCACCCTTCTCGCCGAGCACGCGCTGGACCCGGCGGACAGCGTCCTCGTCCGCGGCTCCGGGGGCATGGCGAAAGCGGTCGTGGCGGCCTTCCGGGGCGCCGGGTTCGACGACGTCACGGTGGTCGCGCGCAACGCGGACCGCGGCCCCGCGCTCGCCGACGCCTACGGCTACGCCTGGACGCCGACGGACCCCGCCCCCGGTGCGGCGATCATCGTCAACGTCACGCCGCTGGGCATGAACGGGTCGGATGCCGACGTGCTCTCCTTCACTCCGGAGCAGATCGATGCGGCGACGACGGTGATGGATGTCGTCGCCTTCCCCGCGGAGACGCCGCTCATCCGGGCCGCCCGCGCGGCGGGGCGCAAGACGATCACGGGGGCGGAGGTCATCGCCCTCCAGGCGGCGCGTCAGTTCGCGCTGTACACCGGGGTCGCGCTGACGCCCGACCAGATCGCCCGCGCGTCCGCGTACTCCCGCGAGTGACGCTGCCTCTGCGGCTGCCGTTGACGCTGCCCCCGCTGGCGCTGGCGCCGGCGCCGCTGGCGCCGGCCCTCGGCGAGAATCGTTCTCACTAGACTGAGATCCACACCGCAGCGCCGACGGAAACGGGTGACCACGCCATGCCCCACCGGGACCCCGCGGTCGGACGCTTCGGGCGCGTGCCCGTGGTCGCGATCACCGGCCACCTCGGAGCGGGCAAGACCTCGCTGCTGAATCATCTCCTGCGCACGCCGGGGGCCCGGATCGGGGTCGTCGTCAACGACTTCGGCGCACTGAACGTCGACGCGGCCCTCGTGACGGGTCAGGTCGACGATGCCGCGGGCATCTCCGGCGGATGCCTGTGCTGCCTGCCCGACGCCGGCGGCTTCGACGACGCCCTGGAGCGACTCGCGCATCCGCGGCTGCGTCTGGACGTGATCCTCGTGGAGGCCAGCGGCGTCGCCGACCCGGCGGCTCTCGCACGCGTGATCCGCTTCAGCGGAGTGGAGCGCGTGCGCCCGGGCGGCCTCATCGACGTGATCGACGCGGTCGAGCACTTCCGCACCATCGACACCCGGCCCGAGCCGCCCGCCCGGTACGGCGCGGCGACGCTGGTCGTGATCGGCAAGAGCGATCTGCTCCCCCGCGCCGAACGAACGGCGACCCTGCAGCGCATCGCAGAGCGCGTTCGCGAGCGCAATCCGCATGCGCAGCTCGCCCTCTCCCGGCAGGGCCGCATCGATCCGGCGCTCGTCTTCGATGCCGTTCGTGAGGACGATCCCGATGACGAGCTGCCGATCGCCGCGCTCGTGCGCGAGGAGGCCGAGCGGGCTCATCACGGGCGCCCGAGCGAGCACCCTGACCACGAACACGCGCACGCTGCGAGCGTGGCTCTGGCCGGCTCCGTCGATCCGACCGCGTTGATCGATCTGCTGGAGGATCCGCCCGCGGGCGCCTACCGCCTCAAGGGCCGCGTGCGGGTCCGCGGACCGCGGGCCGAGCGCGGCTACCTCGTGAACCTCGTCGGCCGAACGGTCCACATCGCGCCGCTCCCCGACCCGCCCGCCGTCGGCGAGCTCGTCGCGATCGGACTTCATCTGGACGCCGTCGATGCACAGCGGCGGATGGAGGCGGTCTCCGCCGTGCCGGTCGAGCGGCCGGATGCCGCGGGCCTGCGCCGCCTGCAGCGCTACCGACGCCTCAGCGACTGAGGCGTCGGCGGATCGCCCGGCGTACACTGGCCCCATCGTCGGGAGGGAAGGGGGAACGGCATGATCGACACGGTCATCGGGTTCCTCCGCGAGGTCGCCGCGTGGCTCGGCATCCTCACGCCGATCGATCCCGGCCTGACGGGTTCGCTCGCCGCCCTCACCGTCGTCCTGGTCGCCGTCGCGGTCCTCGCCGTGACGGCCATCGCCCTCGCCGCCCCCGCGCGACCTCGAGGCGCGCGCGGGCATCCCACACGCCGCGCCGAGCTCGCGGCGCCGCTGACCCAGAGCGACCCCGACGCGGCCGGGCACATCCTTCGTCGCGGTCCCGGCCGGGCGGCACCGGCCGCGTAGCGTCGATCCGCCCGGGCCCGCGCCCCGGCATCCCTTCGCGGCCGATCAGCCGACCCTGATCGCTCCGACGAACGGATGCCCCGTGGACCTCACCGCACTGCCCCTGATCTCTGCCCTGCTCGATGCCACCTCCGCCGGCCTCCTGGCCCTGATCTCCGCCCTCAGACCGCTCGCCGGACCGCTGTCGGCGACCCTCGCGGTCACGATCGTGACCCTCGTCGTGCGGGTCGCCCTCATCCCGGCCGGCGTCGCCCAGGCGAAGGCAGACCGGACCCGCGCCCGGCTCGCGCCGCGCCTTCGCGAGCTGCAGAAGCGTCACCGCGCCGACCGTGAGCGGCTGCAGCGCGAGACGATGGCGCTCTACCGCGCCGAGGGCGCGTCGCCGTGGGCGGGATGCCTCCCGCTTCTGATCCAGGCTCCGATCGTGGGGCTCCTGTACTCGGTGTTCCTGCACCCGGCGATCGCCGGCCACCCCAACGGTCTCCTCTCCGAGACGCTGTTCGGCGTGCCGCTCGGCACGAGCCTGGCCGGCGCCGTCGCATCCGGCGGCGCGAGCGTCGCCACCTGGACGGTGATCGGCGCCGTCGTCCTGGCGATCGCCGCGGTGGGCGAGCTCACCCGGCGGATGTTCCGCCCCGCGGCATCCGCCGCGCCCCGGACGGGTGCGGGCGGGTCGGGCGGGGTGGGCGGGTCGGGCGGGGTGGGCGGGTCGGGCGGGGTGGGCGGGTCGGATCCCGCGGTCCCGGCGGTTCCCGCGGGGCTCCTCGGCGCGCTGCAGTTCATGACGGCGGTCGCGGCGGTCTTCGTCCCGCTCGCCGCGGGGATCTACCTGCTCACGACCGTAGCGTGGACCCTCGGCCAGCGCCTCGTCCTGCGGCGGATCTTCCCGCCCGAGGCGTAGCGTCGGAACATGGCGGATGTCGTCAGCATCGAGTTGCTCTTCGACGCGGAGACGGAGTCCGTGGTGCGCGCCGACTGGGAGCGCCTCGCCGCCGCGGGGCACTCGAGCCTCGCGGCGCATCGCGCTCCGAGCAACCGGCCGCATCTCACGCTGCTCGCGCGCCCCGCCGGTCGTCACGCGCCCCGCGCGACGGCCTTCGCGGGCGCCGCGGCGCTGCTGCCGGTGACGATCCTGCTGGCCGAGCCCATCGTCTTCGCCCACGGTGACCGTGGGGTCCTCGCCCGGCGGGTGGTTCCGACCCCGGAGCTCCGGATGCTGCAGGCGACCGTCCACAGCGCGGCCGAGGCCCGCATTCGGGAGGAGATCGGCACTCGGGAGGGCGGATTCCCCGCGATCCGTCCTCCCGAACGCCGAAACCCTCCGGAGAGCTTCCACACCTCCCCCGGAGAGTGGATGCCGCATGTCACCCTCGCGCGACGCCTCCGTCTGAGCGCTCTCGACGACGCGCTGGCCCTGCTCGCCGACCCTGGCGAGGAAGGCCCACCCCTCGCCGGGGTCGGCGAGGGGCTGCGCCACTGGGACGGGTCCGCGCGCGTCGTCACCCCGATCGAGCCCGTCGCAGGCTGATGGTCAGGGCTGCAGGAGGAGCTTTCCGACGCGGCCGGGCTCGACGTTCGCGCGAGCAGCGCCGGAGGCATCCTCGAACGGGTGCACGGCGGCCACGGGCAGGTCCAACGACCCTTCGGCTACGCGCGTGAGGATCTCCCCGATCAGGCCGGCGCGCACGCCCGGGTCCATCGCCTGACTCACCTTGCTCCCCCAGAAGCCCTTCACGGTGATCTGACCGAAGATGACGCGCCCCGAGGAGAGCTGCATCGTCGGGGCTGCCATGGCGCCGAACACGACGAGCGTGGCATTCTCAGCCAGCAGCGACAGCACGTCGTCGCTCGCCGATCCTCCCACTGAGTCGACGCCGTCGACGACCGGTGCTCCGCCGGTGATCGCGAGCGCACGACCCTGCCACCCGTCTTCGTCGGTCGCGACGGCGTCGGCGATCCCCGCGGCGGCGAGTTCGGAGACACCCTCCCCGCGACGGACGAGTCCGAGGACCCGGACGCCGCGCGCGGCGGCCAGCTGGGCGACGAGCCGGCCGACGGCCCCGTTCGCCGCGTTCTGCGCGATCCACTGTCCCGGCTCCACGTCGAGCGAGTCGAGCAGGCTGAGTGCACTGAAGGGCATGGAGACGAGCTGCGCGGCCGCACCGTCGTCGATCGCGTCCGGCACGGGGATCAGCGCCGCGGCGGGCGCGACGAAGAACTCGGCCCAGACGCCGAACGTCCCCCCGGTGACGACGCGCTGGCCGATGTGAAGGGTCTCGACGCCCTGACCCAGCGCATCGACGAAGCCGACGGCCTCCGTCCCCGCGCGAGCGGGAAGCTCCGGCCGGAACCCGTACGTGCCGCGGATCGTCCAGAGATCGTGATTGTGGATCGGGCTGAGGAGGGTGCGGACGCGCACCTGGCCGGGGCCGGGCTCGGGGGTGTCGACGTCGACGACGTGCAGGACCTCGGCCGGGTCGCCGAACGAGTCGTGGATGAGTGCGCGCATGGGGATGTCCTTCGGGGGTCGGGGGGTCGGGGAGTCGGGGGGTCGGGGGTCGGGGGCGGAGTCGGATCGAGCGCAGGGGGCGGCTCAGACGAGGATGCCGATGACGAGGGCGAGGACCGCCAGAAGCGGCAGCGTGCCCTGGCTCACGGCCGCGCGCCGCTTGTCCGGCGAGCTCAGCAGGAGGACGAGCGCCGCCGCGAGCATCGAACCGGTTGCGGTCAACGCGAGCGTGAGGCCGACGGCAGGTGCGCCCGCGGTCGTCACGATGACACCGAGGATCGCGGCGATCGCGAGGAAAAGGTTGTAGAAGCCCTGGTTGAACGCGAAGGCGCGCGTCGCCTCGCGTTCGGAATCCGGGACGCCGAACGTCTTCCGTGCCTGTGGACCGTCCCATGCGAGCGACTCCATCCAGAAGATGTAGACGTGCAGCGCGGCGGCGAGCGCGGTCACGATGAGGCCTGCGACGATCATGGCTGCTCTTCTCGGGAGTTGTCGTGGGTGAGATGCGGTGACGGATGCCGGTTATTGGACCAGCCGTTCCAATATATACTGGAATGGACGTTACGCAAACGGGAGGACGGAATGGGACGGACACGGACGTTCGATGAAGCCGACGCGGCCAGGTCCGCCCTCGGCGTGTTCTGGGACCACGGATTCGACGGCGCGGCCGTGCCGGATCTCGAGCAGGCGACCGGTCTCAGCCGCTCGAGCATCTACCACAGCTTCGGCAGCAAGCGCGGCCTCTTCGACGCCGCCGTGACGACGTATCTCGACCAGGTCGTGCGGCCCCGCCTGGCGCCGTTGCAGGCGCAGCACGTGGCATCCGACGCCCTCGCGGGCTACCTGCACGGCCTCCGACGCGTGATGGCCGATCACGCACTCCCCCTCGCCGCCCACGGCTGCCTGCTGCTGAACACCGCGACCTCCCCGATCGGCGCCGACGACGCGCTCCGCGACATCGTCCGCGACTACCGGCGGGAGCTCGCCCTCGCCATCGCCCGCGGCGTGGAGGCAGCGCGTCCCGAGCTGGATTCTGAGGCATCCGCCTGCCTCGGCACCGCCTGCACCGCCCACGTCATCGCGGCGATGACGCTCGTCCGCGTGGATGCCGAGGGCGCCGTCGCGCTGCTGGACAACGCTCTCACCCTGCTGACGGCCCCCATCGCCGGCGCCGCCCGCGCCTCCGACGACGCCGCCGCGCACTCCTCCGAACGGGGGATGGCAGGAAGACGCTGACGCTCGGCAGTCGACGGCGTTCGCGGGAGCCGATGCCGCGCGACACTGAGGTGTGCAGATCGCCGACTTCTCCCCGCCTGACACTCCGGCCGCTCGCGGCGCGCTGGCGCTCGCTCGGGAGTACCAGTCCCCCGCTCTCACGGCGCACGCGATCCGATCCTGGCTGTGGGCCGAGGCCTTCGCCCGCGTGGACGGCATCGCCGGGATCGATCACGAACTCCTCTACGTCGCGGCCATCCTCCATGACATCGGTACCGTGCCGGAGTTCGACAACCACCGCCTCTCCTACGAGCACGCCGGAGGCCACGTGGCGGGGGCGGTGACGGCAGGTGCGGGGTGGCCGACGCAGCGACGTCTGCGGGCGGGAGAGGTGATCGTCCGCCACAACCAGGAGAGCGTCGACCCGGCAGTGGATGCCGAGGGTTATCTGCTCGAGGTCGCCACCGCGCTCGACATCTCGGGGTCGCGCCCCGACGCGCTCCCCGCGGGCTTCGTCCGCGAGGTGCTCGCCGCGCACCCCCGCGGCGACCTCGCGGCCGAGTTCGGGGCGTGCGTCGTCGACCAGGCAGCCCGCAAGCCGGACACCGCCGCGCGGCGCCTCGTCGACGGCGGGCTCCTCGACAAGCTCGCCGCGCACCCGTTCGAACACCGCTGACGCCGCCTTGCTCCCGCCTGTCCGGGTGCCGGGCTCACGCGGGCGTCAGCAGGTACTCCCCACCGGCGAGCGCGGTACGGACCGCGGCGACGGTCTCCCCCGGCGTCTGCATCGTCGAGTCGATGACGTGACGCTCGAGGTCCCCGAGATCGACGAACTGGTCCCACAGCGCGGTGACCGGCCCGGCGTCCACGAGCGCCTCCGCCCCGCTGCGCGACTGCGCGCGCCGGAGCGCCTCCTCCCGGCTCGGACGGAGGACGACGAGATGCACGCGCGGCGGCGCGACGGCATCCGATGCACCGGATCCGTCGAAGTGCGAAAGCATCCACGGCCCGATGACACCGTCGACGACGGTGGTGAAGCCGCCCGCCGCATACCTCCACGCCGCACGCTGGATGACGGCCATGACCGTCTGGTTCTGCGCGTCGGCCTCCGGGAGGTACGGCGGCACGCCGCCGGACACGATCATCCGCCAGAAGTCATCCATGTGCAGGTGGACGGACCGCGCGAAGGCGGCGGCGACCCGCCGCGCGACCGTCGACTTCCCCGATCCCGGCGAGCCCGAGAGCAGGATGACGTCGGCGCTCATCGGCTCAGCGTACCGAGCCCCGTCGCCCGGCAGCGCGCCGGCGAGGATGCCGCGTATCGGGGCGAGCCTTACAGCGAGACGCGCGTCGGCAGGGCGAGCTCGTGGAGTGCCTCCACGACGGGGGCGAGCTCGGGCCGCGTCTCCGCGTCATCGAGCGCTCGCTCGAGTGCGCGGTCATGGATCGGGCGCGCCCGCTCGTAGAGCTGCCGACCGGCTGGGGTGAGTTCGGTGTAGATGCCCCGGCGGTCATCGGCACAGAGCACCCGAGTGAGGAGCCCGCGATCCTCCAGCCGGGTCACGAGCCTCGTGGTCGCACTGGCGCTGAGCGCGGCGGCGCGAGCCAGCTGCTGCATCCGCATGTGCCAGCCGTCCTGTCGATCGAGCGCGTCGAGGACGGTGTACTCCACGACGGAGAGCCCCGCGTCATCACTCAAGGCGCGCTCCAGGGCGGATTCGATCAGTCCGTGCAGCGCGGCGAGCGTGCGCCAGCCCTGCGCGCGGATCTCGACGGCGTCGTCGGCGATTCCCATGCGTCCTCCAAATAGTTGCTTGCGCGCTGTACTTGCGTGTGCAACAATATTTCCTGCCCGCGCAATATCAAGCGCGTGCAACTATGTCCTCAGTGTAACAGGAGACCCCTCATGCCTCTAGGCCTCATCGCTCTCGCCCTCGGGGCGTTCGGCATCGGCTTGACCG
Organism: Microbacterium flavum; assembly: GCF_018717645.1. Classification (GTDB taxonomy): domain Bacteria; phylum Actinomycetota; class Actinomycetes; order Actinomycetales; family Microbacteriaceae; genus Microbacterium; species Microbacterium flavum. The sequence continues at coordinate 154,037 of NZ_JAFLHG010000002.1, read as the reverse complement.
AGTTCGTCATCATGGGACTCCTTCCGGAGGTCGCCGCGGACTTCGCCGTCTCCGAGACGGCTGCCGGGTGGCTGATCTCCGGATACGCGCTCAGCGTGGTCGTCGGCGCGCTCTTCCTGACCGCCGCGACGACGCGCCTCCCCCGCAAGCCCGTCCTGCTCGGTCTGATCGTCCTCTTCATCATCGGCAACGTGCTCACCGCCATCGCCCCCGATTACGGCGTCGCCATGATCGGCCGGATCATCGCCGCCCTGTGCCATGGCGCGTTCTTCGGGATCGGGTCGGTCGTCGCCGCGAGCCTCGTCCCGCCCGCCAAGCGGGCCGGTGCGATCGCGATCATGTTCACCGGCCTGACCGCCGCGAACGTCTTCGGTGTCCCCTTCGGCACGTTCCTGGGTCAGCAGCTGGGCTGGCGCTCCACGTTCTGGGCGATCTCCGCCATCGGCGTGCTCGCCTTCATCGGGATCGCGGCGCTCGTGCCGGCGCAGGACGGTGATGCGCAGAAGGTCAGTCTCCGCTCCGAGCTCACCGCCTTCCGCTCCGGCCAGGTCTGGCTCTCCCTCACCGTCACGATCCTCGCGTACGGAGGGATGTTCGGCGCCTTCACCTACATCGCCTACACCCTGACCGAGGTGAGCGGATTCTCAACCGGCGCCGTGCCCTGGCTGCTCGTCCTCTTCGGGGCCGGCCTGGTCCTCGGCAACTGGCTGGGTGGGCGCCTCGCCGATCGGTCGGTGGACGGCACCCTGCTCTTCTTCATCAGCGCCCTCGTCGTGGTGCTGGCGCTGTTCGCCGCGTTCGCCGGGTCGGGCACCGCCACGGTCATCGCCCTGTTCCTGATGGGCGGGTTCGGCTTCGGGACCGTTCCCGGCCTGCAGAGCCGCGTCATGACCTATGCCGGCAATGCCCCGACCCTCGCCTCCGGCGCGAACATCGGCGCGTTCAACATCGGCAACGCCCTCGGGGCGTGGGCCGGCGGCATCGGCATCGCCGCGGGCTTGGGCTACACGTCCCCGATCTGGATCGGCGCGATCATCACCGCTGCCGCCGTCGTCGTGATGGTCATCGCCGCGGTGACCGCGCGCCGGGACGTCCCGGTCCGTCCCGCCGCGAGCGCCGTACCCGCCACCTGACAGCTCCCCCACCCGACCCCCGCACCACCAGAGAGAAGAGCCCTCATGAGCATCACTCCGACCATTCCGACCGTCACCCTGAACAACGGGGTCGACATCCCCCAACTCGGGTTCGGCGTCTTCCAGGTTCCCGACGACGCGACCACTGCCGCCGTCTCCGCCGCCCTCGCGGCGGGGTCCCGCAGCATCGACACGGCCGCGATCTACGGCAACGAAGCCGGCGTCGGCCGCGCGCTGGCTGAATCCGGCCTCGCGCGAGACGAGCTGTTCGTCACGTCCAAGGTGTGGAACGCCGACCACGGGTACGACGCGACCCTGCGCGCGTACGATGCCAGCCTCGCCGCGCTCGGCCTCGATCACCTCGACCTCTACCTCATCCACTGGCCGACTCCCGACCGCGAGCTCTACGTCGACACATGGCGCGCGCTCGAGAAGCTCGCAGCCGACGGTCGGGTGCGCGCCATCGGGGTGTCGAACTTCGAGCCTGCGCACCTGGACCGCATCATCGACGCGAGCGCGGTCGTGCCCGCCGTCAATCAGGTGGAGCTGCACCCCGCCTTGCAGAACCGCGAGGTCATCGCGGCGGACGAGCGCCACGGGATCGTGACCGAGGCGTGGAGCCCGCTCGCCCAGGGAGCCGTCCTGAAAGACCCGGCCATCACGGCGATCGCCGCCGCGCACGCCAAGACGCCGGCGCAGGTCGTGCTGCGCTGGCACCTCCAGCAGGGACGCGTCGTCATCCCCAAGTCGGTCACCCCGCACCGGATCGCCGAGAACCTCGACGTCTTCGGCTTCACGCTGAGCGCCGACGAGCTGGCCACCGTCGACGCCCTCGACCGCAACGGCCGCACCGGCCCGCACCCGGCGACCTTCCACGGGTGAGGCGGCGGAACCGGATGCCGCGCGGCTCTCCCTGGGCCGCAGCGGGGACGGCGCCCCGGCATCCGGTTCCGGGCACGCCCCGGCATCCGGCGTCGCCTCGAGGACGGCATGACTCCCGGAAGCCGGAGCGACATTCGAGACGTCACCTCCCGAGCGAACCGACGACGACGTTCCGCAACGATCGTCTTCCCGTCGGCGAGAAGCAAGTGCTCAACCGTCGCTGGCGCACCGGTCTCGCTCCGGCGAAGGTCTCGCAGTGGAGTCCTTTCGGAGTTCCCCGCCGTTTCCCCCGACGACGAAGCCCCGATGAGAAGGGCATCTCATCGGGGCTTCGGACCGTCGGGATGACAGGATTTGAACCTGCGACCCCTTGACCCCCAGTCAAGTGCGCTACCAAGCTGCGCCACATCCCGGTCCATCGTCCGCACGCGGACAACTCCCCCATCTTAGCCGCTCCGGCGAGCGCTCGCGAACCGGCGTGGGTACCGGATGTCGGCGGGTGGGCGTAGCGTCGGCGCATGAGTCAGACCGAGATCGTCGCGGCATCTGTCGATCGCTTCCCCGATGTCGAGCGCGCCCTCACCGGCGGGGGCGACGGCGGCTCCTGCTGGTGCCAGTGGTGGCTGCTGCGCAACAAGGACTTCCAGGCGGCATCGAGCGACGAGCGGCGCGACCTGCTGCGCCACGACCTCGAGGCCCCTCTTGCCTCGGCGCTCCTCGCGTACGTCGACGACGCACCCGCCGGGTGGGTGAAGGTCTCGCCCCGCCGCGACCAGCCGCGCCTCGCGCTGACCCGCGCTTTCCAGCAGTCGCCGGAGCCGTTCGACGACGCCGACGTGTGGGCGGTCACGTGCTTCGTCGTGCGGAAGGAGTTCCGCGGTGCGGGTCTGGCGGCGCGCCTCCTCGATGCCGCCGTCGACCACGCCCGCGCATCCGGCGCGCGCATCGTCGAGGGGTACCCCGTCGATGTGAGCGCGCAGAAGACGAGCACGAACGAGCTGTACCACGGTGCGCTGTCGACGTTCCTCTCGGCGGGCTTCGTCGAGGTGGCCCGCCCCCGCCCGGCGCGACCGATCGTCTCGCTCGCGCTCCGGTAGTCCGTGGCGCGCCCTGCGTCGTACAGGCGGCCCTCGCGCACGCCTCGGCGCACCGGCCACGGTCCCCGCAGGACCCCCGAACGTTCGCCGTACGATGAGACCGTGACCGTCGACGCCGCCGCCCTCCGCCGCGGCGACCTGCGCGAGCGCGCCAGCTGGTGGGGGTTCGCCCTATACGGCGCGGTCGCGGCCGCTCACGTGACGATCGGCATCACCGGACCCGACAACCTGGAGTACCCGACCAAGCTGCTGCTGATGCCGGCGCTCGCTCTCGCGGTGCTGTGGGCGATGCGCGGGTCGTGGCGGAAAACACCCACCGCCCGCGCCACGGCACTCCTCCTCGTCGCGCTCACGTTGTCCTGGCTCGGCGACGGAGCGGGCCTCTTCTTCCCTTTCCTCGGCGACGAGCTCCCGGCGATGCTCCTCTGCTTCGGTCTCGCCCACCTCGTCTACATCGCCCTCTTCCTCCGGTTCCTGCCACACCGTCCGCTCCCGCGCTGGACGATCGTCTACGCACTCTGGTGGATCGTCATGATCGCGGTGCTCTGGCCGAGTCTCGGCGCCCTCGCCGTCGGCGTGGCGGTCTACGGGCTGGTCCTCGGCGGCACGGCGGTGGCCGCCAGCCGGGGTTCGCGTGTCACCGCGCTCGGCGGCGCGTTCTTCCTGGCATCCGACACGATCCTCGCGGTGCGGCTCTTCCTCCCGGACCAGACGCCGCCGCTCGCGGACACGTGGATCATGCTCGCCTATACGATCGGCCAAGGTCTTCTCGCCTACGGCGTCATCCGCCTCCTCCGCGGGGGTGCGCGATGACCGGGACGGTGCGGGTGGATGCCTGGCTGTGGGCCGTCCGCGTCTACAAGACCCGGTCCGCGGCGACGACCGCCTGCCGAGCCGGGCACGTCCGCGTGGGCGGCGAGAAGGCGAAGGCGGCGCAGCCGGTGCGCATCGGCGACGAGCTGCGCGTGCGGATCGCGGGCTTCGACCGCATCCTCGTCGTGCGCCAGCTGATCACGAAGCGCGTCAGCGCGCCGCTCGCCGCCGTCGCGGCCGAGGATCGAACCCCGGTCCGCGAACCCGTCGCCCAGGTTGCGGTGCGCGATCGGGGCGCGGGACGTCCGACCAAGCGCGAGCGGCGCGACATCGACCGCCTGCGCGGGCGCGGCGAGTCCGAGTGAGCGCGCACTGATCGCCGAGCGGACTTCGCGGTCGGGGCGGCATCAATCGGCCCCGAGCACGCTCCGCACGCCGGCGACCTCCGCGCCGACCGCCTGCACTCGCGCACGGAGCTCACGATCCGCCGTCACCACGAGCACCGGCCGTCCGGCTGCGCGCAGGCGCTCCGTCTCGGCGACGATCGCGTCGTCGCCACTCGCCCCCGCGCGCATCACCTGCAGCCCGTCGCGGTCGGCCACCCCCCGCGCCGCGCCCTCCGCGACGACGAGAACCTCGGGGAACCACGTCTCCCCCGGCAGCCCGAACAGCGGCGCGGGCAGGCCGTCGTGCGTCACGGTCTCGAGCCTGTCGAAGAGCCGCTCTGTCGCGCCGACGCGATCGCGCCACCACCCGTCCGGCACCGACCCGACGACGTTCGCGGCATCCACGACGAGCGTAGGACGCACATCGAGAAGCCCTCGCAGCATCGGCCAGGACGACGCGAACCCGGGATGGAGCGGGTAGGTGTCGACGAGGTCGATCGGCACCCAGGCGAGCTCTCGGCTCTCCGGGTCGCTGATCACCGGCTCGAACGGCTGCACGACGTCGGCGACGAGGGTCGAGTAGGTCCACACCCCGACATCGAGGACGCTGATCAGACGCGGCGCAACCGCCCCGGCGGGCACCCCCGCCTCCTCGGCCGACTCGCGGAGCGCGGCGTCGCACGCCGACTCCCCCGCGTGGCGCGCCCCGCCAGGGAGGCCCCACGTGTCTCCATGGTGGCTCCACGCCACGCGGTGCTGCAGCAGGATGCCGCGCCGCGCGTCGACCGCGAGCAGCCCTGCCGCGCCGAACCGACCCCAATAGCGCGTGCCGTCATCCGCCACGACCCACGCGTCGCCCGGATCGCGCGGCCCATCGGGGCGGCGCGGCTCACCGGGCGTGGGAGGAACGATCGTCACCGCTTCAGCCTGGCACACCTCTGCGCCGCGGGCGCCGGGGATGTCCCCTGACGTCGCCCCACTTCCCCCGACCGGAGCGACACGCCACATCTAGGCGCTCTGCCATGGCAGGTCACTACATATAGTGGTCGGACCACACCTCTCGCCCAGACAGGACCGAACCGATGGCATCCCCCCGCACCATCTCCGTCAGCCGCACGATCGATGAATACCTCGCCCGCTCCGATTGGCGGGTCAACGCCAATGCCAACCAGGACTACTCACTGGGCGGGATGGTGCTGAATGCGGCCGGGAAGCTGATCGCGAACTACTGGCTCGACGAGGTGTACGAGCCGGCGGCGGGCACGGCGCATCGCGAGGGTGACCTCCACATCCACGACCTCGACGTCTTCGCCGGTTACTGCGCAGGATGGTCTCTGCGCATGGTCCTCGAGCAGGGCATGGGCGGTGTTGCAGGCCGAATCGCGAGCGCTCCCCCGCGCCACTTCTCGAGCGCCCTCGGGCAGCTCGTGAACTTCCTGGGGACGCTCCAGAACGAGTGGGCGGGCGCACAGGCGTTCTCCTCGTTCGACACGTACCTCGCTCCCTACGTCCGGCGGGACGGCCTCACGTTCGACGAGGTGCGCCAGGCGATGCAGGAGTTCGTGTTCAACCTCAATGTCCCCAGCCGGTGGGGCACGCAGACGCCCTTCACGAACCTCACCTTCGACTGGGTGTGCCCCACCGACCTCCGCGACCAGCGCCCCCTCATCGCCGGCGAGGTCCAGCCCTTCACCTACGGCGAGCTCGCGCCCGAGATGGCGCTCATCAATCGCGCCTTCATCGAGGTGATGACCGAGGGGGATGCCGAAGGCCGAGCCTTCACGTTCCCCATCCCGACGTACAACATCACGAAGGATTTCGACTGGGAGGGTGAGAACGTCGAGGACCTCTTCGCGATGACCGCCAAGTACGGGCTGCCCTACTTCCAGAACTTCGTGAACTCCGACCTCGACCCCGGGATGATCCGCTCGATGTGCTGTCGCCTGCAGCTCGACCTGACCGAGCTCCTCAGACGAGGAAACGGGCTCTTCGGCTCGGCGGAGCAGACCGGCTCGATCGGCGTCGTCACGATCAACTGCGCACGGCTCGGCTTCGTGCACTCCGGCGACGAGCGCGCCGCGCTCACGCGCCTCGACGAGCTGCTCGAGATCGCGAAGGAGAGCCTCGAGGCCAAGCGCCGCGTCATCGAGACGCATCTCGACGGCGGTCTCTTCCCGTACACGAAGCGCTACCTCGGCACGATGGACAACCACTTCTCGACGATCGGCGTGAACGGGATCAACGAGTACGTGCGGAACCTCTCCCGCGATACCCTCGACATCACCGACGAGCAGGGCGCCGCCGCGGCGATCCGCCTGCTCGACCGCGTGCGCGAGCGCATCACGTCCTTCCAGGAGGAGACCGGACGCATGTACAACCTCGAGGCCACGCCTGCGGAAGGGACGACCTATCGGTTCGCGAAGGAGGACATCGCCCGCTTCGACGGCATCCTGCACGCCGGCACCGCTGCGAACCCGTACTATACGAACTCATCGCAGCTGCCCGTCGGGTACACGTCCGACCCGTTCCTCGCGATGGAGCTCCAGGAGCCGTTGCAGCAGAAGTACACCGGCGGGACGGTGCTGCACCTCTACCTCGGCGAGGCGATGCCCTCGGCGCGCGCGTGCCGCGATCTCGTGCGGCGCTCGCTCGAGCGATTCCGGTTGCCGTACCTGACGATCACCCCGACCTTCTCGATCTGCCCGCGGCACGGATACCTGTCGGGTCATCACGACACGTGCGCTCGGTGCGATGCCGCCTGCGAGGTGTGGACCCGCGTGATGGGTTACTTCCGGCCCATCTCCGGGTTCAACATCGGCAAGAAGGGCGAGGCTTCGGAGAGGACGTACTTCGTCGCCCCGACGCGGGAGGAACCATGGTCCGCACAGCGGCAGCCCACGAGCTGAACATCGCGGGGTTCACCGCGTTCTCCACGGTCGACTGGCCCGATATGCTCGCCGCGACCCTCTTCCTCCAGGGATGCCCGTGGAACTGCTTCTACTGCCACAATCCGGCCCTCATCGACCCGCGCGCGGAGGGTGAGGCGACCTGGAGCGACATCGTCGACCTCCTGTGCGAGCGGATCGGACTGCTCGACGGCGTCGTGTTCTCCGGCGGCGAGCCGACGCTCCAGCGGGCGCTCATCCCCGCCATGCAGGCGGTGCGCTCCCTCGGCTTCCGGGTCGGCCTGCACACCGCGGGCGCCTACCCGGGGCTCCTCGCCCAGGCCCTCCCGTTCGTCGACTGGGTGGGCCTGGACATCAAGGCACTCCCCGAGGACTACGACCTGGTGACGGGGCGGCAGACCAGTTCCGAGAACGCGTGGCGCTCGCTCGCGCTCGTCCTCGGCAACCGCCTCCTCCGCCGGGGCACCGACCGTCCGCTGGATGTCGAGGTGCGGACGACGGTGCACCCCGCGGTGATGGACGACGAGGGCCTCCGTACGCTCGGCCTCCGGCTGGCGGACGCGGGGGTCGAGTGCTGGGCGGTGCAGCGATTCCGCGACACGGGCGCCCGCTCGCCGCTCCCCCGCGTCGCGGCGGGTGCGGCGGCGGAGTCCCGCCTCACCCTCGAGGGCCTGCCCACCGCGCGCTTCCGCTCGCTCGTCGTGCGGTGACGTCTGCGCCGCGGCCCGGCTGATCTCGCCGAGAGGCGCGATCAGCGCTGGCGGCGCTCCCGGACGCGCATGTTCGTGACGATCGGCGTGCCCTCGAAGCCGAAGATCTCGCGCAGGCGCCGCTGGATGAACCGGCGGTAGCCCGGGTCGAGGAACCCGGTCGTGAACAGCACGAATGTCGGCGGCCGCGTCGCGGCCTGCGTGCCGAAGAGGATGCGGGGCTGCTTGCCGCCGCGCAGCGGGTGCGGGTGCTCCGCGACGAGCTCGGTGAGGAACGCGTTGAACTTGCCCGTCGGGATGCGCTGGTCCCACGACGCGAGCGCGGTTTCGAGAGCCGGCACGAGCTTCTCGAGGTGACGACCGGTACGCGCCGAGATGTTGACCCGGGGCGCCCACTGCACGTGCGCGAGGTCCTGCTCGATCTCGCGCTCGAGGTAGCGGCGACGATCGGCGTTCTCCATGTCGTCGTCGTTCAGGCGATCCCACTTGTTGAAGGCCAGGACGAGCGCACGTCCGGACTCGAGCACGAGGTCGATGATGTTGAGGTCCTGCACGCTGATCGACTGGGAGACATCCAGAACGACGACGGCGACCTCGGCCTTCTCCAGCGCGGCGGAGGTGCGCAGCGACGCGTAGAAGTCGGCGCCCTGCTGCAGGTGCACGCGGCGGCGGATGCCGGCGGTGTCGACGAAGCGCCACAGCTTTCCGCCGAGCTCGACGATCTCGTCCACCGGGTCGCGAGTCGTTCCGGCGAGCTCGTTGACGACGACCCGCTCCTCGCCCGCGGCCTTGTTCAGCAGCGACGACTTGCCCACGTTCGGTCGCCCGAGGATCGCGACGCGGCGCGGTCCGCCGAGCTCTGCCTTGGCGACGGCCGAGACATCCGGCAGCACGGTCATGACCGCGTCGAGGAGGTCGGCGACCCCCCGACCGTGGATGGCGGAGACGGGGTACGGCTCGCCGAGGCCGAGGTTCCACAGGGCGGCGGCTTCGGGCTCCTGCCGTGCGTCGTCGATCTTGTTCGCGACGACGAAGACGGGCTTGTCGGTCTTGCGCAGCAGCCGCACGACGGCCTCGTCGGTCGCGGTCGCGCCGACCATCGCATCCACCACGAACAGCACGACGTCGGAGAGGTCGATCGCGATCTCGGCCTGGGCTGCCACCGAGCGGTCGATGCCGCGGGCATCCGGCTCCCACCCCCCGGTGTCGACGAGCGAGAAGCGGCGGTCCATCCACTCGGCCTTGTACGTGACGCGGTCGCGCGTGACGCCGGGGGTGTCCTCGACGACCGCCTCGCGGCGCCCGAGGATGCGGTTCACGAGCGCCGACTTGCCGACGTTCGGGCGCCCCACGATCGCGACGACCGGGAGCGCGGGCAGCGCCTCGACGATCTCTCCCCCGGCGGTGAAACCGGCGAGAAGGTCGGCATCATCCTCATCGAGGTCGTAGTCCACGAGCGAGGCGCGCAGCGTCGCGGCGCGCTGCTCAGCCAGCTCCTCGTCGAGGTTCGCCAGCTTCTCTTCGAGCTGGTCGGGACCGCCCTCGTACTCGTCCTCAACGGCCATCGTGCATCTCCTGTGTGTGCGTCTGTGTTCCCGCGGCGACGACGTCGAGGACGGCGGCCACGGTCTGTGCGAAATCGAGATCGGTCGAGTCGACCACGCTCACGCCGGGAGCGGCGGTGAGGAAGTCGACGACCTTGCTGTCGGCCGCGTCGCGGCGGTGCAGCGCGGTGGCGACGGCGCCAGCATCCTCGCCCTGCAGTTCGGCGCTGCGACGTGCGGCGCGCACGTCGGGGTCGGCGGTGAGGAGGATCCGCACGGGCGCGTCGGGGGCCACGACGGTCGTGATGTCGCGGCCCTCCACGACGACTCCGGGACGGCCGGAGTCGCGCACGAGCGCGCGGAAGAGTGCGTTGACGCGCGTGCGCACGGCGGGGATGCGCGCGACCCCGCTCACGGCCGCCGTCACGCGCGGATCGCGGATCGCCTCGGTGACGTCACGATCGCCGACCCGCACCCAGTACCGGTCGGGGTCGAGCGAGATCGCGTAGGGGAAGCGCTCTGCGGCATCCTGGACGGCAGACTCGTCCGACGTCTCGGCGCCGAGGTCCAGGACATGCCAGGCGAGCGCCCGATAGGCGGCGCCCGTGTCGAGGTAGCCGAAGCCGAGGCGGCGCGCCGCCTCCTTCGAGACGCTCGACTTGCCCGAGCCGGCCGGCCCGTCGATCGCGATCGTCACGGTCGCGGTCCCGGTCCCTGAGCTTGTCGAAGGGTCGGTCATGAGGGGAGGCTCGCAATCTTCCAGCCGCGCTCTTCAAGGCCCTGCTCAGCGCGCCGCAGAGCGCTCGGCACGACGCTGATCTCGGCGAGGCCGAACTGGGCGCCGGGCGAGTGCTCCAGGCGCAGGTCTTCGACGTTGACCTCGAGCGCGCCGAGATCGCCGAACAGCCGCCCGAGCTGGCCGGCGGTGTCATCGACCATCACGACGAGGCTCTCGAACTGCCGCCGCTGACCGTGCTTGCCGGGAAGGCGCGCCACTCCGTCGTTGCCGCGACGGATGGCGTCTGCGACGGTGCGCCGCGATCCGGGCTCCTCCGGCGCACGCAGGGCGTCCGCCACATCCCGCAGATCGATCGCGAGCCGGTCGAGCACGTCGACGACGGGCACGGCGTTGGCGTCGAGGATCTGGACCCAGAGCTCCGGTGCGGATGCGGCGATGCGCGTGGTGTCGCGCACGCCTTGACCGGCGAGGCTCAGCGCGTCCTCGGGTGCATCGACGAAGCGGCCGGCGAGCAGCGACGCGACGAGCTGCGGCACGTGCGAGACGAGCGCGACGGACCGGTCGTGTTCGGCGGGGGTCATCTCGATCGGCATGGCGCCGAGATCGAGGGCGAGGCCTTCCACGAGAGCGAGATCGGATGCCGGGGTCAGCTCATCGCGGCAGACGACCCAGGGACGCCCGATGAAGATGTCGGCGCGCGCCGCGATCGCCCCGCCGCGCTCCCTGCCCGCGAGGGGGTGGGAGCCGATGTAGTGGGTGAGGTCGACTCCGCGCGCCCGCAGCTCCTCGAACGGAGCGAGCTTCACGCTCGCGACGTCGGTGACGACCGCGTCCGGGTGGGCCCGCAGTTCGCGCTCGATCACGTCGGCGACGACATCCGGAGGCGTCGCCACGACGACGAGGGCAGGCGCGTCCCCGGGCTCCTCGGCGCGGCCGGCGCCGTAGTCGATCGCGAGCCGCAGTTGCGATGGCGACGCGTCGGCGAGCGCCACGTCGACACCCAGCGCGCGGAGGGCGTGCCCGATGCTCGAGCCGAGAAGTCCCGCCCCCACGACGCGGACGGTCCCCGACGTGCGCGCGACGCGGGTGCGCGCTTCGGCGACGGTGGAATCGGTCACGGTGTCCGCCTAAGAATCAGCCTCGTCATCGGCGGAGGGTGGGCTCTGCCCGGGCCCCGCCTGGCGCGCCACGGTGAGCAGGGCGCCGCGTTCCACTGTAGTCAACTCGCGCGCACGTCCCGCGGGGAGCGTTCCCAGGTGGAGCGGCCCGAACTGGCGCCGTACGAGTTCGACGACCGGGTGGCCGACCTCGGCCATCATGCGTCGGACGATCCGATTGCGCCCGGAGTGGAGGGTGAGCTCGACGAGGGAGGTGTCGCCGGAGGCATCCAGCAACCGCGCTTTGTCCGCGGCGATCGGCCCGTCCTCGAGGACGATCCCCTTCGTGAGGCGGGCGATGGTCTGTGCCGTGACACGCCCCGACACCTTCGCGATGTAGACCTTCGTGACGCCGAACGACGGGTGAGCCAGGACGTGGGCGAGCTCGCCGTCGTTCGTCAGGACGAGGAGTCCGCTCGTCTCGGCATCCAGACGCCCCACGTTGTAGAGGCGCTCGTCCCAGTCCTTCGTGAAGCGGCGCAGGTCGGGGCGACCGTGCTCGTCCTTCATCGACGAGACGACGCCCGTGGGCTTGTTGAGCATGACGTAGCGTTTCGTGGCATCCAGCTGGATCGCCGTGCCGTCGACGTCGACCAGATCGGATGCAGGGTCGATCCGCCGCCCCAGCTCGGTGACCACGTCGCCGTTGACGCGGATCCGGCCCTCGACGATGTACTGCTCACAGACCCGCCGCGAGGCGACGCCCGCGTTCGCGAGCACCTTCTGCAGGCGGACGCCCTCGAACTCCTCCACGGGGCCGGTCATCGCAGCACCTCGCTGTCGAAGCCCTCGGCGCCGTCGTCGAGGAGCGGCGAGATGTGCGGGAGCTCGTCGAGCGAGTTGATGCCGAGGTTCACGAGCAGGGCGTCGGTCGTGCCGTAGTTGATCGCGCCCGTCTCCGGATCCTGGAAGAGCTCCGTGATGAGCCCGCGCGCCACGAGGGTGCGGACCACCGAGTCGACGTTCACGGCGCGGATCGCGGCGACCTGGCTCCGCGTCACGGGCTGCTTGTACGCGATGACCGCAAGGGTCTCCAGGGCCGCCTGCGACAGGCGGCTGGGCGCTTGGCCGCTCACGAAGTCGGTGACGAGGTCGTCGAGCTCCTCCCGCACGTACAGGCGCCATCCGCCGCCCACCTCCCGCAGCTCGAAGCCGCGGCGCGAGCCACCTGTCTCGCCGTCATAGTCGGCGACGAGGCCCTCGACCGCCTGGCGCACCGCCGGAACGGGGGCCGAGACGGCGGCGGCGAGCGCGACGAGGCTCTGCGGCTCGTCCACGATCAGCAGGATCGCCTCCAGCCGACGCGCGATGTCGTCTGGAGTGCGCGTCGGGGCGGCATCTGAGCTCGTCGGGGCGGTCCCTGAGCTCGTCGGGGCGGTCCCTGAGCTCGTCGGGGCGGTCCCTGAGCTCGTCGAAGGGTCATCGGTCATAATCGGCTCCCAGGGTGGCGAGGTTCTCTTCGGACCAGCGCTCCGCGGTCCAGCGGAGGGTGAGCTCTCCGAGCGGTTCCACCTGCTCGAAGGAGAGCGCGGCGTGGCGGTAGAGCTCGAGGACGGCGAGGAAGCGCGCGACGACGATCCCGGGCTGCATCGCCCCGGCCACGAGGTCGCGGAAGCTCAGCGCGCCTGCGCCGCGCAGCAGCGTCACGACGACCGCGGCCTGTTCGCGGATCGAGACCAGCGGCGCGTGGAGATGATCGAGCCCGATGTGCGGGATCTCCTTCGGTGCGAAGGCGAGCATCGCGAGCGCGGCGAAGTCGCCGGTCGACAGAGTCCAGACGAGCTCGGGGACCGCACGGCGGTACTTCTCGTCGAGGCGGACGGCGCGCACGTGGCGTCGGTCCTCGCGGCGCAGGGATCGCTCGAACCAGGCCGACACCTCCTTGAAGGCGCGGTACTGGAGCAGTCGCGCGAACAGCAGGTCGCGCGCTTCGAGCAGGGCGACCGACTCGGCATCCACCAGCTCGCCCTGCGGCAGCAGGCCGGCCACCTTCATGTCGAGGAGCGTCGCGGCGACGACGAGGAATTCGGATGCCTGCTCGAGCTCCTCCTCGTCGCCCAGGCCCTTCAGGTACGAGATGAACTCGTCGGTGACCTTCGACAGGGAGATCTCGGTGATGTCGAGCTCGTGCTTGCCGAGGAGGCTCAGCAGGAGGTCGAACGGTCCGTCGAACCCGGCCAGCGAGACCCGGAATCCGTCCTCGCCGCCCGCTCCGGTGCCCGAGCCTGTCGAGGGGTCGTCCTCGAAGTCGGTCCCCCCGCCTGCTCCGGTCCCCGAGGGGACGTCAGGCGACGGCGCCACGGGCGACCAGCTCCCGCGCGAGGCGCAGGTAGGCCTGGGCCGCCGCGTGCTCGGGGGCGAACTGGGTGATCGGGACGCCCGACACCGAGGCATCCGGGAACTTCACCGTCCGCCCGATGACCGTTTCGAGGACGTCATCGCCGAACGCCTCGACGACGCGCTCGAGCACCTCGCGCGAGTGCAGGGTGCGCGGGTCGTACATGGTGGCGAGCACGCCGTCCAGCTCGATGGCCGGGTTCAGCCGGTCGCGCACCTTGTCGATCGTCTCGATGAGCAGGGCGACACCACGCAGGGCGAAGAACTCGCATTCGAGCGGGATGAGGACGCCGTGGCTGGCGGTGAGGGCGTTGACGGTGAGGAGTCCGAGCGAGGGCTGGCAGTCGACGAGGATGACGTCGTACTCGCCGGCCACCTTGCGCAGCACACGGGAGAGGATCGTCTCGCGAGCGACCTCGTTCACGAGGTGGACCTCGGCGGCCGACAGGTCGATGTTGGCGGGGATGACATCCAACCCCGGCGTTCCGGTGTGGACGATCGTCTCGTGCGGGTCGCGCTTCGTGTCCAGCAGAAGGTCGTAGATCGTCGGCACATCGTGGGTCGCGATGCCGAGCCCGGCGGACAAGGCGCCCTGCGGATCGAAGTCGACGGCGAGCACCTTGCGCCCGTACTGCGCGAGCGACGCGGCGAGGTTGATGGTCGTCGTGGTCTTGCCCACGCCGCCCTTCTGATTGCAGAGGGCGATGATCCGCGCCGGGCCGTGGGAGGCGAGCGGGGGCGGCGTCGGGAAGCCATGGTACGGGCGTCCCGTCGGGCCCATCGGGATGTCCTCAGCCGAGGCCTTCTTCGTCCCCCGCGTCTTCTCCGCCACCGACACTCCCGCTTTCTGTTGTCCTTCCCAGGACTCGCCTTGCGATTCTCGCACACGAGCGCAGCGGCGACGGGATGCACCGCCGAAGCGGGCTCAGAGGCTGCCGAGCACGTCGAGGCGCAGCTGCGCGGCGACGGCGATGAGGAGGTAGTCCGCGATCACGAGGAGAGGCAGCCACGACAGGATGGCTCCTCCCGCACGCACGCCCGCCCTCCCCCACACTCCGTCTCGGAGCGTCCATCCGGCGACGGTGAGGAAGAGCGGGATCGTGACGAGCCAGATGATCATGCACCACGGGCACAGCGAGGAGTACTCGAAGACGCTCCGATAGGCGAAGACGTGGACGAGGACGAACGCCCCGCACGTGAAGACCGCGAAGGTGCGCCAGAACCAGGGGCGCAGGCCGCGGGGGGCGGCGAGCGCCGCGGCGGCGGCGAAGACCGGCCCGAGGAACAGGACCATCCCGATGATCGAGTTGCTGAAACCGAGGAGGTTGCCGCCCGGCGAGAGCAGATTCGGCCCGCACGTGACGACGGGACTGATGGCGCAGGAGATGAGCGGCTCGCCGCCGCGGAGCTGCCCGATGTACTCCAGGTAGAGGAGGAAGGAGACGACCCACCCCGCCGCGCCGGCGCAGATCCACCAGACCGCCATCGCGCGCGCGGGGCGGTGCGTCTCATCAGCAGGCTCGAATGCCGTCACGGTGCCACATTGCGCTCCGCCGGACCGATCCAGCCTGCTTCCGGACCGGGAAAAACACCGACGCGCTGCCGCTGCGGCTGCCGGCGACCGCCTCCGGCCTCCGCTGTGGATCAGCGGGCCCGGGGATGCGCCGTCAGGTACACGCCGCGCAGGGCGTCGGCGGTCACGTGCGTGTAGATCTGGGTCGTCGCGACCGAGGCGTGGCCGAGGAGCTCCTGCACGACCCGCACGTCGGCACCGCCCTGCAGCAGGTGCGTCGCGAAGGAGTGCCGGAACGTGTGCGGGGAGACGTGGGCGACGAGGCCGGCGCGATCGGCGGCCGCTTGGATGACGAGCCACGCGCCCTGCCGCGACAGCGGGGCGCCCCGCGCGCCGAGGAAGAGCCGCGGCGTCGCGCGCCCACGGCGGGACAGCTCCGGTCGCGACCGCGCCAGGTAGGCGTCGACCGCCGCGCGCGCGTAGGACCCGACCGGCACGATCCGCTCCTTGGCGCCCTTGCCGCGCAGCCGCAGGACGTCGCCGTGGGCGAGGTCGTCGACGTCGAGCTGCATCACCTCGGAGACGCGTGCGCCGGTCGCATAGAGGAGCTCCAGCAGAGCGCGGTCACGTAACGGGATGAGCGCCGCCTCGCCGGAGGCGGGTGCGGCCGCGGGCGCGGTGGCGCCCTCCCCCGGAGCGGGGGCGGGGCCCGCGGCATCCAGCAGCGCCTCGACCTGAGAGATCGACAGCGCCTTCGGCAGCCGCTGCGGAGCCTTCGGCGGGCGGAGTCGTTCGCTCGGGTCGGCGGTCGCGAGCTCTTCCCGGAGCAGATACCGGTGGAACCCGCGCACCGAGGACTGCAGGCGCGCGAGCGACGTCGCGGCGGGCGGCGGCTGCGCCGAGGCGCGCTCCGCCGCGAAGGCGCTCACGAGCGCGGTCGTCGCCGCATCGGTGTCGTCGACCCCGTGCGCCGCGAGCCAGGACCGGTAGCCGCTCAGATCGCGCCGGTACGCGGCGACCGTGTGCGAGGACAGCCCGCGTTCGATCGCGATGTGACGCAGGTACACATCGACGGCGCGGGCGAGATCCACGCGCGGTCCGTCAGCTCCGGCGCAGGCGTTCTGCCGCCGCGAGGATCCCGGACGCGAGGATCGCGTTGCGCATGCGCCCCGACAGGACGGCGTCCACGGCATCCTGCAGCGGGACCCACTCCATGCGGATGTCCGCCTCCTCGTCGGTGCGGGCGAACGCCGATGACGTCGCCGCGAGTCCGCGCGCGAGGAAGATGTGGACGATCTCGTCGTTGCCGCCCGGTGTCGTGAAGATCGACAGGAGCGGTTCGACGGATGCCGCCTCCAGATCAGCCTCTTCGGCGAGCTCGCGACGCGCCGTCTCGATCGGCGGCTCGCCCACGACGTCCAGCAGGCCCGCGGGGATCTCCCAGTCGCGGTGGCGGATCGGATGCCGATACTGCTGGATCAGGAGGACGCGCTCGTCGTCGTCGATCGCCACGACCGCCGCCGCGCCGGGGTGGTCCACGTACTGGCGGACGATCTCTTCGTCGCCGTAGCGCAGCGTGTCACTGCGCACGTCCCACACGCGCCCCTCGTAGACGAGCTCGCTGTGGACGACCTCCGCCTCGGACGGCTCGTCGTGCAGGTCGGTCGCCGGCCGCTCAGACACTCTCGACCTCGTCCTCGAACAGCTCGCTCGAGCGGTGCCGCTCGAGCGCCGCCGCGATGAGCCCTCGGAAGAGCGGGTTCGCCTCGGTCGGGCGCGAGCGCAGCTCGGGGTGGGCCTGGGTGGCGATGTAGTAGGGGTGCACGTCTCGCGGAAGCTCGACGTATTCGACGAGACCGTGGTCGGGCGAGAGGCCGGAGAACACGAGCCCAGCCTCGGCGATGCGGTCGCGGTAGCGGTTGTTCACCTCGTAGCGATGACGGTGGCGCTCGCTCGCGCGGGTCGCGCCGTAGACCTCGGCCGCGAGGGATCCCTCGGCGAGCTCCGCCTCGTAGAGGCCGAGGCGCATGGTCCCGCCCAGGTCGCCGCGACCCAGGATGTCGACCTGCTCCGCCATCGTCGCGATCACCGGGTGGGCGGTGTCCGGGTCGAACTCGCTGGACGACGCGTCCTCGATGCCGGCGACGTGCCGTGCGTACTCGATGACGATGCACTGCAGACCGAGGCAGATGCCGAGGGTGGGGATGCCCTGCTCACGCGCGAAGCGGAGCGCGCCGAGCTTGCCCTCGATGCCCCGGATGCCGAAGCCGCCGGGGACGACGATGCCGTCGAGCGCGCCGAGCGCCTTCTCCGCGCCTTCGGGGGTCTCGCACACGTCCGAGGGGATCCAGGTGATCTGGACTTTCGTCTCCTGCGCGAATCCGCCGGCCTTGAGCGCCTCGGTGACCGACAGGTACGCGTCGGGCAGGTCGATGTACTTGCCGACGAGGCCGATGGTCACCTCGTGCTTCGGGTTGTGGACAGCGCTCAGAACGGTGCTCCACCGCGTCCAGTCGACCTCGGCGGCCTTCGTCGCGAGGCCCAGGGCGTCGACGATGTAGCCGTCGAGGCCCTGGTCGTTGAGCATCGAGGGGATGTCGTAGATCGAGGGGACGTCCACGGCGTTGACCACGGCATCCTCGTCGACGTCGCACATCAGCGCGATCTTGCGCTTGTTGGACTCGGTGACGGGGCGGTCGCTGCGCAGCACGAGGGCGTCGGGCTGGATGCCGATCTGGCGGAGCGCCTGTACGGAGTGCTGCGTGGGCTTCGTCTTCTGCTCGCCGGAGGCGCCCATGTAGGGGACGAGCGAGACGTGCACGAAGAAGACGTTCTTGCGGCCGAGCTCGTGGCGGATCTGGCGCGCGGACTCGATGAAGGGCTGCGACTCGATGTCGCCGACCGTGCCGCCGATCTCGGTGATGATCACGTCGGGCTTCGGCGTCTCATCGGCCTGCAGCCGCATCCGTCGCTTGATCTCATCCGTGATGTGCGGAATCACCTGGACCGTGTCGCCCAGGTACTCGCCGCGACGCTCCTTGGCGATGACCTGCGAGTAGATCTGGCCCGTCGTGACGTTCGCGGCCTGGCTCAGCTCGATGTCGAGGAAGCGCTCGTAATGGCCGATGTCGAGGTCCGTCTCGGCCCCGTCGTCGGTGACGAACACCTCACCGTGCTGGAACGGATTCATCGTGCCCGGATCGACGTTCAGGTACGGATCGAGCTTCTGCATCACGACGCGGAGCCCCCGCGCGGTGAGGAGATTGCCGAGCGACGCGGCCGTCAAGCCCTTCCCCAACGACGAGACGACACCGCCCGTCACGAAGATGTGCTTGGTGGTGTCGTCAGTGGTGATGTTCGCTGCGTTGCCCGCGTCTGAATGAGTGTCCGTCACGGGCTTTCATCCTATCAGTCTTGTACGGCCGAGGCTCAGGAGCTCCCGAGCGTGTTCGAGTGCGGCCGACGAATCGGTGAGTCCGGAGAGCAGTCGGGCCATCTCCGCCTCGCGCTCCTCGCCGTCGAGAGCGCGCACGCTGGATGCCGTGACCGACCCGTCGCTGGACTTCACGACGCTCAGGTGGTTGTTCGCGAACGCGGCGACCTGAGCCAGATGGGTCACGACGATCACCTGACTCGTCCGCGCGAGCACGGCCAGCCGCCGACCGACCTCGATCGCGGCGGCACCGCCGATGCCGGCATCGATCTCGTCGAAGACGAACGTGGGGACGCTGTCCGTGCCGGCGATGACGACCTCGATCGCGAGCATCACGCGGCTGAGCTCGCCTCCCGACGCGCTCCGCGCGACCGGGCGCGGTTCGGCGCCGGGATGGGGGGCGAGCAGGATCGTGACGTCGTCACGGCCCGCGGCGCTGGGCGCGCCCGGGTCGACGGCGACGACGACGCGGGCGTCGGGGAGGGCGAGGGCGCGCAGCTCCTCGGTGACCGCGTCGGACAGGCGTGCAGCGGCCGCGGTCCGCGCGGCGGTGAGGGCGGATGCGGCGGCATCCATGCGCTCGTCGGCGGCATCCGCCGCGGCGCGGAGCCGCTCGGCGCGATCGCCGTCGTCATCGAGGTCAGCCAGGCGCAGGGCGCCCTCCTCGCGCAGGGCGAGGGCGGATTCGAGGGTGCCGTGGGTCCTGACGAGAGCTCCGATCGCGGATCGGCGCTCCTCGACGGCGGCGAGCTCGTGCGGCCCCGACTCGTCGAGGTCCGCGAGGTACCCGCTGAGCTCGGTCGCGAGGTCCGATGCCCGGTATCCGAGGTCCTCGAGGGTGTCGGCATGCGCCTGCAGGACGGGATCGCTCGCCGCGGCGCGCTCGAGGGCACGCCGAGCCTCGGCGAGGAGGCCGACGACGTCGGGGGCATCCTCGTCGCTCGAAAGCGCTCCGTGTGCGAGCGCACCGGCGAGACGGAGATCCTCCGCATGCGCGAGCCGCTCGGCGCGAGCGGCGAGCTCGACGTCCTCACCCGGCTGGGGGTCGACGGTCTCGAGTTCGGCGAGGTCGGCGCGCAGCTGGGCGGCCTCGCGCGCGCGCTCCTCGCGCCGCTCGGTGAGCTCGGTGAGCTCGGCGGCCAGGCGACGCGCGGATTCGTAGGCGTCGCGGTAGGCCTCGCGGGCGGTCGTGATCTGCGCGCCCCCGAACCGATCGAGCGCGTCGCGTTGGGCGCCCGAGGACCTCAACCGCAGCTGATCGGATTGCCCGTGCACGGCGACCAGATGCTCGGCGAGTTCCGCGAGCACGCCCGCCGGCGCCGTCCGCCCGCCGACGCTCGCGCGGCTGCGGCCCTCGGCGGTGACGGTGCGCCCGAGGTACAGCTCGGCCCGCCCCTCTCCGATCGGCTCGACCTCGCCGCCGGCATCCGCCACGCGTTCGGCGACCGCGCCGGTCTCGGGGATGACCCACACGCCCTCGACCGCCGCCTGGGCCGCTCCCGCGCGGACGGCACCCGCGTCGGAACGGGCTCCCATGAGCAGCCCGAGTCCGGTCACCACCATCGTCTTGCCGGCGCCGGTCTCCCCTGTGATCGCCGTGAACCCCGGCCCCATGGGGAGCGTCGCCCGCGCGATGACTCCGAGATCCTGCAGAGTGACCTGCTCGATCATGCGGCACCGTCGGGGAGCGGCGTCTGCGGGTCCGGCCCGCGCCACCCTGCGACGGGCAGCTGGAACTTGCGGACGAGCCGGTCGGTGAACGGCGCCGGGTGGAGGCGGGCGAGGCGCACGTGGCGGGACGAGCGCCGCGCCACGACGCGCGCGCCGGGCGGAAGGTCATGCGAACGGCGCCCATCGCACCACAGGATGCCGATGCCGTCGGTGCGGGCGAGGACTTCGATCGCGACCGTCGCCTCGGGGCCCACGACCAGGGGACGCGCGAAGAGCGCGTGCGCCGACAGCGGGACGACGGCGATGGCCTCGACCGTCGGCCAGATCACGGGGCCCCCGGCAGAGAAGTTGTACGCGGTGGAGCCGGTCGGCGTGGAGATGACGACGCCATCGCATCCGAAGCTCGACAGCGGGCGGCCGTCGATCTCGATGACGACCTCCATCATCCGCTCGCGGGATGCCTTCTCGACGGTGGCCTCGTTCAGCGCCCACGTGTCATAGATCGTCGTGCCTGTCGCGTCGATGACCTCGACGGCGAGGGCCATCCGCTCCTCCACGCCGTAGTCGCGGTCGATGACACGGCGGATCGCGTCGTCGATGACGTCGGCTTCGATCTCGGCGAGGAACCCCACGTGGCCCATGTTGATCCCGAGGATGGGCGCCGTGCCCTCACGGACGAGCTCGGCCGCACGCAGGATGGTGCCGTCGCCGCCGAGGACGATGGCGACCTCGAGCGCGGTGACCGTGACGTCGACGCCGAGCGTCGCGATCGGGCCGACGTCGCCGAGGGCGTCGCGCAGCTCGTCGTCTCCGTCGGGGAGGACGGGGTGCGCGCCCGCCGCGAGCAGCATGGCGATGACGCGCCGCGCCGCGAGCACCGTGTCGTCGCGCCGTGCGTGAGCGACGACGAGGATCTCACGTCGGTCCTTCGTCATCTCGCTCCCGCCAATCGGTTCACGCTCTCCAGATATTCTGTCGGATTGCCGCCCGCGCCCGGACCGCCCCGTCCGGCGCCGGGGCGCAGGTGCACGAGGTATTCGCTGTTGCCGTGAGTGCCCGCGATGGGAGAGGCGATGGCGCCGTACGTGCCGAGGCCCGCATCCCACGCCGCCCACAGCACACCCATCACGGCGTCGGCCCGAGCGGCAGGGTCGGTGACGAGTCCCTCCCGCACCCCCGTGCGACCCACCTCGAACTGAGGTTTGACCAGGAGGATCAGGTCGGTGCCCTCGCCCGAGACGGCGGCCGCCGCAGGCAGCACATACGTCAGGGAGATGAAGGAGAGGTCGGCGGTGATCACGTCCGGCTTGACCGGTCCTCCGGCGGCATCCGCAAGGGTGGCAGGGGTCATGTAGCGGACGTTGAACCCCTCGATGACGGTCACGCCGTCGTCTGCGGCCACCTCGGGCGCGAGCTGACCGTGTCCGACGTCGACCGCGAGGACGCGGACGGCGCCACGCTCCCGGAGCACCTGCGTGAACCCGCCGGTGGATGCGCCCATGTCGAGGCACACCCGTCCGGCGACCTCGACGTGGAAGGCATCCAGGGCGGCGAGGAGCTTGTGCGCGGCGCGACTGACGTAGTGGTCGGATGCCGCGACGGCGACCTCCTGCGACTCCTCGACGCGGGCGGCGGGTTTGACGACCGGTCGTCCGTCGACGGAGACGAGACCCGCCTCGATCAGCTGGGCAGCGTGGGTACGAGAGCGCGCGAGCCCACGCGCGGCGACGGCGGCATCCAGGCGCGCTGTCACGCGGATCCGTCCCGCGGTCCGGCATCCAGCCGTCTCGCGAGCTCGTCGTGGAGCGCGGCGTACGCGGTGGCACGCTCCGCGAGCGGCTGCTCTTCGATCACCTCGAGCGTCGACAGGAGATCCTCGCGGCGTGCGCCGGCATCGGCGGCGTTGGCGGCATCGAAGGACATGCGTCCACGATACGCGTCAGGGGCGATGGAACGGGTCAGCGTAGAGCGCCTCGGGCACGCGGAACCCGTAGATCGCACGGCCGGTCGCCCAGATGGCGGCAGCGCCGGCGCGCACGAGATCGATCGGCCGGTCACCCGCGGACACGATGTGCACGTCGGGTCCATCGATGCGCACCGCGGCCTCACCGACCCGGGTCACGTCCCCCGAGACGAGCGTCGCGGGGTAAGGCTCGTGAAGCTCGCGGAGATCGCCGACGATGAACGTCGGACGCGAGGTGGTCGGTGCCGCCAGCACGTGCTTCGGTCGGTCGATGCCGGTGAGGACGAGTACCGACGCGATCCCCGCGCTCTGCGCACCGGCGATGTCGGTGTCGAGCCTGTCGCCGATGAAGAGCGGATGCCGCGCGGCGAATCGATCGACCGCCTCGTCGAAAATGGGGCGCTCCGGCTTCCCCGCGACGATAGCGAGCCGTCCCACGGCGGTGTGCACGGCCGACACGAGCGTGCCATTGCCCGGTGCGATCCCTCGAGCCTGAGGGATCGTCCAGTCCGTGTTCGTCGCGATCCAGGGGATTCCGCCCTCGTCCTCCGGTGTCGCCAGGGCGTAGGCGGCCTCCGCGAGGTGCGCCCAGCCGACATCGGGGGCGAACCCCTGAAGCACGGCCGAGGGGGCGTCGTCCGCGCTGCGGGTGACGGCGTAGCCGGCCTTCTCGAGCTCGAACACGAGGCCATCGCCCCCGACGACGAGGACGGTCGCACCGGGCGCGACCCGTTCGCGGAGCAGGCGCATGGCCGCCTGCGGGCTGGTCACCACATCCTCGGGCATCGTGCGGGTGAGCCCCAGCTCGCGCAAGTGCTCGGCGACCGTGGCATCCCGTCGTGAGGCGTTGTTCGTGATGTACCCCAGCCGTCGCGTCTCACCCGCGCGGTTCAGGCTCTCGACGGCGTGCGGCAGCGCGTGAGCGCCGGCGTACACGACGCCATCCAGGTCGGCCAACACGGTGTCGACCCCATCGAGCGGGGTGGGCTCCGCCTCGCGGCGCGAGAACAGCCCCATCAGCGATCGAGCTCGTCGGACGCGTCATCGACGCCGGCCTCGACGAGGATCTCATCGACCTCATCCTGCACGCTCGGCTCCGACACGACTAGCTCCGACACGACCGGCTCCGACACGACCGGCTCGGCGGCAGCGGGGATCTCCGCGTCGGCGTCGACGGGCTGGGGATCGTCGATCTCAGCGGAAGCGCGCGGCTCGTCGTCGAGGACCAGTTCTTCGATCTCGTCGACCACGATCACCTCTCGATCAGCGTCAACCGCATCGATGGCCGATTGGGCGATCTGCGCACGTCGCATCCACTCCCCTGCCTCGTCGACCCGACCGAGCTCCTCCAGAACGGCGGCGCGCGCGGCGAACAGCCCCGCGCTCCACGAGAATGCGCGGTCCGGGTCGAGCTCGGGGATGTCGAGCTCCTGCAGGGCACGCTCGTTCTCGCCGAGATCCAATCGAGCCCCGGACATCGCGATCGCGAGCTCGACGCGAACGTCGACGGGCAAGGCGCTGCGATCGACGGCACGTCCCACCTCGAGGGCGCGGTCGGGACGTCCGACCCCCCGCTCACTGTCGACGAGGAGAGCGATCTGGTCGTCACGCCCCGAGATGCGGCGGAATGTACGCAGTTCGCGCACCGCGAGGGCGAAATCGCCGATCGCGTACGCAGTGATCGCCACCGTCTCGCGGACGATCGCTATCCGTCCCGCGCTGCGTGACGCCGCGAGCGCGTGCTCGTGGGCGAGTGCCGGGTCCTCGTCGATGAGTCGTGCGGCCATCGCGAGGTGCCGCGCGACCTGCTCGGCGTTCTCCTTGCTCAAGGTCTTGAGCTCGTTGCGTGCGGCCCCGTTGAGGTCCTGGGGCGTCACGTCGTCGGGAAGCTCGGGTCCTGCCGGCCCCGTGCGCCGGTCAGAGCTCTGCGGCGGCCGCGACGTCCGGCGGTCACCCGCGTCCCGGGGCGGATACGACTTCCGCTCGCCATCGCGGGGCGGATACGAGCGACGCTCACCATCACGCGGCGGATACGACTTCCGCTCGCCATCGCGGGGCGGATACGACTTCCGCTCACCGTCGCGGGGCGGATACGACTTCCGCTCACCGTCGCGGCGCGGATACGACTTCCGCTCACCGTCGCGGGGCGGATACGACTTCCGCTCACCGTCGCGCGGCGGATACGAGCGACGCTCGCCGTCACGCGGCGGGTACTGCTTTCGCTCGCCATCGCGGGGCGGGTACGAGCGACGCTCACCGTCACGCGGAGCGTACGACTTCCGCTCACCATCGCGCGGCGGATACTGCTTCCGCTCGCCATCGCGGGGCGGGTAGGAGCGACGCTCACCGTCACGCGGAGCGTACTGCTTCCGCTCACCGTCACGGGGAGCGTACGACTTCCGTTCACCGTCACGCGGCGGATACGACTTCCGCTCACCATCGCGCGGCGGATACTGCTTCCGCTCGCCGTCGCGGGGCGGGTACTGCTTCCGCTCACCATCGTGCGGCGGATACGACTTCCGCTCCCCGTCGCGCGAGGAGTACGGCTTCTTCTGGCCATCACGCGAGCCACGCGGGGATCCGCTTCCGGCTGCCGATCGCCGCGGCTCATCCTCACGCGGTCGTTGTTCGTCAGCCATGGCTGCATCCTTTCATGCCCGTAAACGAGAAAAGGCCACCCAACATTGGGTGGCCTTTTCACGAAAGAAGTCCGGCGGTGTCCTACTCTCCCACAGGGTCCCCCCTGCAGTACCATCGGCGCTGTGAGGCTTAGCTTCCGGGTTCGGAATGTAACCGGGCGTTTCCCTCACGCTATGGCCGCCGAAACACTATTGATGTTTCAGTCTGCATAACAATAGTCATTGTCATGCGGTTCTCGACCGTACATCGAGAACCACTCAGTGGACGCAAGCACCTAAAACGGTGATGTTATCAAGTCATCGGCTTATTAGTACCGGTCAGCTTCACGCGTTACCGCGCTTCCACATCCGGCCTATCAACCCAGTAGTCTGGCTGGGAGCCTCTCGCCCGAAGGCATGGAAATCTCATCTTGAGGCCGGCTTCCCGCTTAGATGCTTTCAGCGGTTATCCATCCCGAACGTAGCTAACCAGCGGTGCTCTTGGCAGAACAACTGGCACACCAGAGGTTCGTCCAACCCGGTCCTCTCGTACTAGGGTCAGATCCTCTCAAATTTCCTACGCGCGCAGCGGATAGGGACCGAACTGTCTCACGACGTTCTAAACCCAGCTCGCGTACCGCTTTAATGGGCGAACAGCCCAACCCTTGGGACCTACTCCAGCCCCAGGATGCGACGAGCCGACATCGAGGTGCCAAACCATGCCGTCGATATGGACTCTTGGGCAAGATCAGCCTGTTATCCCCGAGGTACCTTTTATCCGTTGAGCGACAGCGCTTCCACAAGCCACTGCCGGATCACTAGTCCCGACTTTCGTCCCTGCTCGACCTGTCAGTCTCACAGTCAAGCTCCCTTGTGCACTTACACTCGCCACCTGATTGCCAACCAGGTTGAGGGAACCTTTGGGCGCCTCCGTTACTTTTTGGGAGGCAACCGCCCCAGTTAAACTACCCACCAGGCACTGTCCCTGAACCGGATTACGGTTCGAAGTTAGATATCCAGAGTGACCAGAGTGGTATTTCAACAATGACTCCACAAGAACTGGCGTCCCTGCTTCAAAGTCTCCCACCTATCCTACACAAGCCACACCGAACACCAATACCAAGCTGTAGTAAAGGTCACGGGGTCTTTCCGTCCTGCTGCGCGTAACGAGCATCTTTACTCGTAGTGCAATTTCGCCGAGTTCGCGGTTGAGACAGTTGGGAAGTCGTTACGCCATTCGTGCAGGTCGGAACTTACCCGACAAGGAATTTCGCTACCTTAGGATGGTTATAGTTACCACCGCCGTTTACTGGGGCTTAAATTCTCAGCTTCGCCTTGCGGCTAACCGGTCCTCTTAACCTTCCAGCACCGGGCAGGCGTCAGTCCGTATACATCGTCTTGCGACTTGGCACGGACCTGTGTTTTTAATAAACAGTCGCTACCCACTAGTCTCTGCGGCCTCCAAACGCTTTCGGAGCAAGTCCTAATACGTCGAAGGCCCCCCTTCTCCCGAAGTTACGGGGGCATTTTGCCGAGTTCCTTAACCACGATTCTCTCGATCTCCTTGGTATTCTCTACCTGACCACCTGAGTCGGTTTGGGGTACGGGCGGCTAGAACCTCGCGTCGATGCTTTTCTTGGCAGCATAGGATCACCCAATTTTTATCCGCATCGTGTCTCAGCCTATGTGAGAGACGGATTTGCCTATCTCTCGGCCTACGCACTTGCCCCGGGACAACCATCGCCCGGGTTGGGCTACCTTCCTGCGTCACACCTGTTAATACGCTAACCGCACCAGAATGGGGTCGTACGCTAGGCCCAACGCTTCACCCCGAAGGGATCCGTCAATGGGATTCAGATACTTAGCACTACTGGATTAGCTTGGGCGGTTCTTCGCCGGTACGGGAATATCAACCCGTTGTCCATCGACTACGCCTGTCGGCCTCGCCTTAGGTCCCGACTTACCCAGGGAAGATTAGCTTGACCCTGGAACCCTTGGTCTTTCGGAGGACATGTTTCTCACATGTCTTTCGCTACTCATGCCTGCATTCTCACTCGTGTGGCCTCCACGGCTGGTTCACACCGCCGCTTCGCTGGCCACACGACGCTCTCCTACCCATCAACACGGCTGGACCACGAAGGCCTACCAATAATGTCAATGCCACAACTTCGGTGGCGTGCTTGAGCCCCGTTACATTGTCGGCGCGGAATCACTTGACCAGTGAGCTATTACGCACTCTTTCAAGGGTGGCTGCTTCTAAGCCAACCTCCTGGTTGTCAAAGCAACTCCACATCCTTTCCCACTTAGCACGCGCTTTGGGACCTTAGTTGGTGGTCTGGGTTGTTTCCCTCTCGACTATGAAGCTTATCCCCCACAGTCTCACTGCTGCGCTCTCACTTACCGGCATTCGGAGTTTGGCTGACGTCAGTAACCTTGTAGGGCCCATCGGCCATCCAGTAGCTCTACCTCCGGCAAGAAACACGCAACGCTGCACCTAAATGCATTTCGGAGAGAACCAGCTATCACGAAGTTTGATTGGCCTTTCACCCCTATCCACAGCTCATCCCCTCAGTTTTCAACCTAAGTGGGTTCGGTCCTCCACGACGTCTTACCGTCGCTTCAACCTGGCCATGGATAGATCACTTCGCTTCGGGTCTAGGACACGCGACTGAATCGCCCTATTCAGACTCGCTTTCGCTACGGCTACCCCACACGGGTTAACCTCGCCACGTATCGCTAACTCGCAGGCTCATTCTTCAAAAGGCACGCTGTCACCCCTGCTAGGGAGGCTCCAACGGTTTGTAAGCAAACGGTTTCAGGTACTATTTCACTCCCCTCCCGGGGTACTTTTCACCTTTCCCTCACGGTACTTGTCCGCTATCGGTCATCTGGGAGTATTTAGGCTTATCAGGTGGTCCTGACAGATTCACACGGGATTTCTCGGGCCCCGTGCTACTTGGGATACTCTTCGCGCCAAGTGAGGCATTTCGACTACGGGGTTCGCACCCTCTATGACCTGGCTTTCAATCCAGTTCGTCTATACCTTCTTGTCACGCTGGCTGCTCGGCAGAGCAGCCTGAAAAGTCCCACAACCCCGAATACGCAACTCCTGCCGGATATCACACGTACTCGGTTTAGCCTGTTCCGGTTTCGCTCGCCACTACTAACGGAATCGCGGTTGCTTTCTCTTCCTGTGGGTACTGAGATGTTTCACTTCCCCACGTTCCCTCTACCCGCCCTATATATTCAGGCGGGAGTCACTGGGTCGGCACGCCGCCCAGCGGGGTTTCCCCATTCGGACATCCTCGGATCAAAGTGTGCTTATCCACTCCCCGAGGCTTATCGCAGATTGCTACGTCCTTCTTCGGCTCCAGATGCCAAGGCATTCACCGTTTGCTCTTAAAGACTTGAAATCACATGAGTTTGAATCGTCAATTGAAATTGACTAATGATCTTTAAGATCATCTTTCTGAACCGACCGAAGTCGGTTCAAAGATGCTCGCGTCCACTGTGTAGTTCTCAAAGTACGGGCGGTACCCTCTCCGCGGCCGGCGCTGCCGGCATCAGAAAAGGTCCTGAGGTTGGTTGCGCTTTCGCGCACCCGGTCCCTCAGGACCCAACAGCGTGCATGTGCCGGTTCTCTCCGCTCGAACGTTCCAGACCCGAAGGCCGTACTTGCTCGAGGTTCGATCCTCGGCACCTCGTCAAATGTTCCACCCATGAGCTAACCGGCGAGAACGTTCGTCTCGATCCGGCGCCTGGACACCCGAGGGTGCCAGATGCTCCTTAGAAAGGAGGTGATCCAGCCGCACCTTCCGGTACGGCTACCTTGTTACGACTTAGTCCTAATTACCGATCCCACCTTCGACGGCTCCCTCCACAAGGGTTGGGCCACCGGCTTCAGGTGTTACCGACTTTCATGACTTGACGGGCGGTGTGTACAAGACCCGGGAACGTATTCACCGCAGCGTTGCTGATCTGCGATTACTAGCGACTCCGACTTCATGAGGTCGAGTTGCAGACCTCAATCCGAACTGGGACCGGCTTTTTGGGATTCGCTCCACCTTACGGTATTGCAGCCCTTTGTACCGGCCATTGTAGCATGCGTGAAGCCCAAGACATAAGGGGCATGATGATTTGACGTCATCCCCACCTTCCTCCGAGTTGACCCCGGCAGTATCCCATGAGTTCCCACCATTACGTGCTGGCAACATAGAACGAGGGTTGCGCTCGTTGCGGGACTTAACCCAACATCTCACGACACGAGCTGACGACAACCATGCACCACCTGTTTACGAGTGTCCAAAGAGTTGACCATTTCTGGCCCGTTCTCGTATATGTCAAGCCTTGGTAAGGTTCTTCGCGTTGCATCGAATTAATCCGCATGCTCCGCCGCTTGTGCGGGTCCCCGTCAATTCCTTTGAGTTTTAGCCTTGCGGCCGTACTCCCCAGGCGGGGAACTTAATGCGTTAGCTGCGTCACGGAATCCGTGGAATGGACCCCACAACTAGTTCCCAACGTTTACGGGGTGGACTACCAGGGTATCTAAGCCTGTTTGCTCCCCACCCTTTCGCTCCTCAGCGTCAGTTACGGCCCAGAGATCTGCCTTCGCCATCGGTGTTCCTCCTGATATCTGCGCATTCCACCGCTACACCAGGAATTCCAATCTCCCCTACCGCACTCTAGTCTGCCCGTACCCACTGCAGACCCGAGGTTGAGCCTCGGGATTTCACAGCAGACGCGACAAACCGCCTACGAGCTCTTTACGCCCAATAATTCCGGATAACGCTTGCGCCCTACGTATTACCGCGGCTGCTGGCACGTAGTTAGCCGGCGCTTTTTCTGCAGGTACCGTCACTTTCGCTTCTTCCCTGCTAAAAGAGGTTTACAACCCGAAGGCCGTCGTCCCTCACGCGGCGTTGCTGCATCAGGCTTGCGCCCATTGTGCAATATTCCCCACTGCTGCCTCCCGTAGGAGTCTGGGCCGTGTCTCAGTCCCAGTGTGGCCGGTCACCCTCTCAGGCCGGCTACCCGTCGACGCCTTGGTGAGCCATTACCTCACCAACAAGCTGATAGGCCGCGAGCTCATCCCTGACCGAAATTCTTTCCAACTGCTGAAGATGCCTTCGCAGTTCGTATCCGGTATTAGACGCCGTTTCCAGCGCTTATCCCAGAGTCAGGGGCAGATTGCTCACGTGTTACTCACCCGTTCGCCACTGATCCGGTGGAGCAAGCTCCACCTTCACCGTTCGACTTGCATGTGTTAAGCACGCCGCCAGCGTTCATCCTGAGCCAGGATCAAACTCTCCATAAAGAAATGTTGCTGCGATCAGCCGGAAATTGACTGAACGAGCGAGTTTGAACTGACCAAAGGGATGTCATTGCTGACTATCCGTTGCCGGCACCGGAGTGCCGGACTTTGATCCAAAGGAATCTCATTCAGCCGAAGCTGAATCGAGGTTATTTGGCATTTGACAAGTGCACGCTGTTGAGTTCTCAAGGATCGGATGCTCCTGCTGCTCGGCCTCTCAGCCTCACCCGCAGGGCAACTTCTCTATCTTACACTTCGTGTTCCGCTTGTCAAATCGGCGTTTCCGACGTGATGTCGGACGCGATGACACGCATTTCACGAAGCTAGATCGGCGACTCGGCGTTCGGCTTCAAGCCGGCCCGCCGGGCAACTTCTCTATCTTATCCCTCTCGCTCTGCGTGTCAAATCGGCTGTCTGTGACTGATTTGGCGTCTCCAGCAGCACTCTTCGACAGCTTCCGAGGAGTGGGATCCCATCCTAGACCCGGAGGTCATGTTCTCTCAAACGAAAGGTTTGGGATGGGGTGGTTCTCCGCTTGAGGGGGCGAGGCCTTCCGGCTCTTCGCTCTTCCCTGTGGGGCGAACAAGTAATAAGTTACGGGGATCCCGGGGATCGGGCAAATCGAGCTCGCATCCCGGGCGTGTCGCGCGGCTCACTCGCGGGACAATCGCCCGGTCGCGGGCGCGAAACGGGCGCCTCTGCGCTCCCCCTCCCCCGGCCCGACGACGAACGGCCCCCGCTCCGAGGAGCGGGGGCCGTTCGCCTGTGGGCGGTGCGGTCTTACTGCGCAGCCTTCACGATGTCGAGGAGCGTCGGGTTGTTGGCGTATGCCTCGGCCGCGTTCTCCTTCGTCACGATGACGGGCTTCAGCAGGTACGCGGGCACGACCTTCACGCCGTTGTTGTACTGCTCCGTGTCGTTGACGTCGACGTCCTCGCCCTTCTGCAGCTGACCGATCATCTTGATGGTCTGCTCCACGAGAAGCGAGGTGTCCTTGTTGATCGTCGAGTACTGCTCGCCGGCCATGATCGACTTCACGGACTCGACCTCGGAGTCCTGCCCGGTCACGGTGAACGTCGAGATGTCCTTGCCGGCCTGCTTCACCGAGGTGATGATGGCGCGGGCGAGGGTGTCGTTCGGCGAGAGGACGCCGTCGATCGTCGCGGACGTGTAGTTCGCGGCGAGCAGCGAGTCCATGCGGCTCTGCGCATTCTCCGCCTTCCAGCCCTGCGTCGCCGTCTGGGCGATCGCGGTCTGACCCGAGACGACCTTCAGCGTGCCGTCGTCGATCTTCGGCTGCAGCACCTTCATGGCGCCGTCGAAGAACACCGCCGAGTTGGCGTCGTCGGGGGAACCCGAGAACAGCTCGACGTTCCACGGCGCCGCGTGGCCCGAGCGCTTCGCCAGCCCGTCGAGGAGGGCCTGACCCTGCAGCTCGCCGACCTTGAAGTTGTCGAACGCGACGTAGTAGTCCACGTTCGGCGTGTTCTCGATCAGGCGGTCGTACGCGATGATCTTCACGCCGGCATCTGCTGCCTGCTGGAGCTGCGTCCCGAGCTGCTTGCCGTCCTTGGCACCGATGACGATGACCTTGGCGCCGTTGGTGATCATGGCCGAGATCTGGTTCTGCTGCTCGGCGACCGTGTTGGACGCCGGGGCGTACTGGACGTCGCCCTTGAAGCCGGCTTCCTTCAGCCCGTCTTCGAAGAGCTTGCCCGCGAGGACCCAGTTCTCCGAGGTCTTGTCCGGAAGAGCCACACCGATCGTGGAATCCGCCGCGAACCCGGCCGATGCGCCGGCGTCGCCGGAGGCGCTGGGGTCGGCCGTGCGGCCGGAGCCGGAGCAGCCGGTGAGGGCAAGCGCCGTGACGGTCGCCAGGGCGGCCGCTGCGAGTGCGATCTTCTTCATTGATCCATCACTTTCTCTTGGTTGGTAGGGAGGGGAAGGTCGACAGGCGCCGACCGGCACGTCAGACCTTCGGAAGGTCGGCGGGCTGACTGGACTCGTTCGCGCCCGACGGCACGACGAGGGGGATTTCGGGAAGGACCTCGGCACCCTTTTCGCGACGGCGCATCATCAAGCCGATGATCGACGGCCCGCCGCGGCGCTTGCTGATCACGTCGACGGCGACCGCGAGAAGGAGCACGAGGCCCTTCACGATCGAGACCGCATCGGCGCCGGCGCCGACGAGCTGGAGTCCGTTGTTGAGGAACGCCATCACGAGACCGCCGATGATCGAGCCGATCACGGTGCCGATACCGCCGGACACCGCGGCCCCGCCGATGAAGACGGCGGCGATGGCGTCCAGCTCCCACCCGTTGCCGTCCTGCGGACCGGATGCCGTGGCGCGGCCGATGTAGATCATTCCCGCGACGGCGGCCAGCACCGACATGTTCATCATCACGAAGAAGTCGATTCGGCGATCCTTCACGCCCGACAGGCTGGCGGCCAGTCGGTTGCCGCCGACGGCATAGATGTGCCGGCCGAACACCGTGCTGTTGGTGAGGAAGGAGTAGATCACGACGAGGACCAGCAGGATCACGCCCGAGATCGGGAAGCTCGTTCCGGGCCGACCGGTCGCGAACAGCCATGCCGCCCACAGGATGACGGCGCTCAGGATGACGACCTTCACCACGGACACCCACACCGGTGCGCGCTCCGCATCGATCTTCGCCTGCTGGCGACGCAGCCGCCACTCGTTGTAGACGATCCAGCCGACCCCGATCAGGCCGAGCACCATCGTCAGCACGTTGAAGTCCACCGGGATCGGCAGCTCCCACAGGTACCCCGAGCCGATGAAGCTGTACGCGGGAGGCACCGGGATCGTGGTCGACTGCCCGATCGCCTGGTTGGCGCCGCGGAAGATCAGCATTCCGGCGAGGGTCACGATGAAGGCTGGGACCCCGACGTAGGCGACCCAGAATCCCTGCCACGCGCCGGCGAGCGCCCCGACGACGAGGCCGATGGCGATCGCGAACGGCCACGGCACGTTCCACTCGCTCATCGACTTCGCCACGATGATGCCGACGAAGGCGGCCACCGATCCGACGGAGAGGTCGATGTGCCCCATGATGATCACCATCACCATGCCGATCGCGAGGATCAGGATGTACGACTGCTGGCTGACCACGTTGATGAGGTTCTGCGAGGAGAGCGTCTTCCCGCCGGTCCAGATCTGGAAGAACAGGACGATCGCGATCAGGGAGCCGAGGATGCCGAACTGACGTCCGGTCGATCCGGATCCGAACATCTTCCGGATGTCGGAGAGTCCACCGCCCTGTCGCGGCTTCGAGGTGGTGTCGGTCATGCTCTCGCCTTCGGTCGGGAGGAGGTCATGCTGCGCATGAGGTTTTCGGGAGTGGCTTCGGAGGCCGGGATGTCATCCGTGATCTGACCCTCGAAGACGGTGTAGATGCGGTCGGCGATGCCGAGGAGCTCGGGCAGCTCGCTCGAGATGAGGATCACGCCCTTCCCCTGGGAGGCCAGCTGCTGGACGATCGTGTAGATCTCGTACTTGGCCCCGACGTCGATGCCGCGGGTGGGCTCGTCGAGGATGAGGAGGTCGGGGTCGGTGAACATCCACTTCGCCAGCACGACCTTCTGCTGGTTGCCACCGGAGAGCTTGGACACGCCGACATCCACGGAGGGCGTCTTGATGCGCAGACGCTTGCGGTAGTCCTCGGCGACGTCGTTCTCCGCGTAGGGGTCGACGACGCCGCGCCGCGAGATCTTGCCGAGCTTCGCGGCGACGATCGACCGCTTGATGGTGTCGAGGAGGTTGAGCCCGAGCACCTTGCGGTCCTCGCTGACGTAGGCCAGGCCGTGGGAGATCGCGGACTGCACATCCTTGAGGACGACCTCCTGACCGTCCTTGATCAGCGTTCCGGAGATGTACTTGCCGTACGAGCGGCCGAAGATGCTCATCGCGAGCTCCGTGCGGCCGGCTCCCATGAGCCCGGCGAGGCCGACGATCTCCCCGCGGCGCACCACGATGTTCGAGCCCTTCGCCACGAGACGCTCGGCGACCTGAGGGTGCTGGATCGTCCAGTCGCGCACCTCGAAGAACACTTCGCCGATCCGCGGCGTGCGATCGGGGAAGCGGCTCTCGAGCGAGCGGCCGACCATGCCGCGGATGATGCGGTCCTCGTCTACGCCGCCGGAGCGGAGGTCGAGGGTCTCGATCGTGCGACCATCGCGGATGATCGTGATCTCATCGGCGATCTGCTCGATCTCGTTGAGCTTGTGGCTGATGATGATCGACGTGATGCCCTTGCCCTTCAGCGAGAGGATCAGGTCGAGCAGATGCTGCGAGTCGTCCTCGTTGAGGGCGGCGGTCGGCTCGTCCAGGATGAGGAGCTTGACCTCCTTCGCCAGCGCCTTCGCGATCTCGACGAGCTGCTGCTTGCCGACGCCGAGGTGCTTGATCTGGGTGTCGGGGTCCTCCCGCAGGCCCACGCGGGCCAGCAGGTCGATCGCACGGATCCGCGCCTCGGACCAGTCGATCACTCCCCCGCGGGCGATCTCGTTGCCGAGGAAGAGGTTCTCGGTGATCGAGAGCTCGGGGATGAGGGCGAGCTCCTGGTGGATGATCGCGATCCCCGCCTGCTCGCTCGCGCGGATGTCACGGAACTCCACGAGCGCACCGCGGAACCAGATCTCACCCGCGTAGGTGCCATGGGGGTAGACCCCGGAGAGCACCTTCATCAGAGTCGACTTGCCGGCGCCGTTCTCCCCGCAGATGGCGTGGATCTCGCCTGCTCCCACGGTGATGGAGACGTCGTTCAGCGCCTTGACGCCGGGGAACTCCTTCGTGATGGAGCGCATCTCCAGGATGGGCACTGCATCAGTCATCACGCCCGACCTCCTCGTCGTCCGAATCGCAGCGGCTTCCGCGCCGCCGATGTGACCGTTCACATCGCTTGAACATCGTGCACCCTGGCGGGCGTCGTGTCAATCGCGCCGAGGGGCCGTTACCGAAGCGTCATCTGCGGCGTGGAGCCGGAGGCGCGGTGGACGCCCGCACGACGAGTTCGGGCGTCAGATCGCCCGGGGGCGCGGCTGGGCCGGCGGCATCCCGCAGCGCTCCCGCGTCCGATTCCAGCGCGGCGAGGAGCGCGTCGATCGCCCTCTCCCCCAGCTGTGCGAAGTGCTGGTGCACGGTGGTCAGAGGCGGCCACCCGTGACGAGCGAGCGGGATGTCGTCGAAGCCAACGACGCTCATCTGCCCCGGAAGGTCGAGGCCCACGTCGCGGAAGCCGTGGAGCAGTCCCAGCGCCATCGCGTCGTTGGCCGCGAAGACGGCGGTGAAGTCGAGGCGATGGGAGAGCTCGAGCGCCGCACGGTAGCCGAAGTCGGCGGTCCAGTCGCCGAGGATCGGCGGGCGCGTCGGCAGATCGGCATCGGAGATGGCGTGCAGGTACCCCCGCATCCTGCTCTCGGCCTCGATCCAGTCCTGGGGACCGGCGACGTGCAGGATCTCCACGTGGCCGAGGCCGATGAGGTGCTCGGTGGCGAGCCGCGCGCCGCGGAGCTGATCCTCGGCGAGCTCGGCGACGCCGCGCTCCGCCGTGTGCAGTCCGAGGAAGGGGATGTCGACGTCGAGCTCCGCGAGGACGTCGAACACACGCACCTGCGGCGCATGGACGATGATGCCCTCCACGGACTGACGTCGCAGGTGCTCCACCGCCGCGCGGATCGTCTCGGGGCGCGTGTCGCTCAGGTAGGCCGAGTTGACCCAGTAGCCGCGACGACGGGCGGCATCCTCCACGGCGGCGAGTGAGGAGGTCGGACCGTACTCGCCTCGCGACCCGAGGATCACGCCGAGGGTGCGCGACCGGCTCGTGACGAGAGCGCGCGCCGCCTGGTTCGGTCGATACCGCAGCTCCGCCATGGCATCCAGCACCCGCTGCTTGGTCTCGGGCCGGATCGAAGGATGGCCGTTCAGCACGCGCGAGACGGTCTGGTAGGACACGTCGGCCACGCGGGCGACATCGCGGATGCTCGCCGTGCGCGTGCGTTCCTCGCCTGTCGTCACGGCGCCCTCACCTTCGATGTGCACGTTCACATTACATGCCGGCGTGCTTCCGGGCCCTTCCTTCCCACGAAGCGATCAGGCTTCCCGGGTCGTCGGCGTCGGGTCTTCCGCGCCGCGCCGTCGCACCTGCACGACGATGCACACGATGACCGTGAGCAGTCCCCACAGCGCGCACGCCGGCGGCAGCACGAGGTACGCGAGATGCTGCGGCGTCCACTCCGCGGTGAACGGGCCGCGCGCGGCCGCACCGAGCACCCACGCCGCGATCAGGAAGGCCGGGAGCGACGCCCACCACGCCGGCCGTACCCAGGAGGGCAGGCTCGGAGAGAACGAGGCGCGGGGGCGCTTCCGCAGCCAGAGGATGCCGGCGACGGCGAGCATGAGCAGTCCCAGGACGCCAGAGGCGTACTGCACCCACTTGTAGCCCAGGAGCGGACCCCAGCGCTCATCCAGCGCGGGGATCGCGCTGACCCCCGCACGCCCTTCATGGGTGAAGGCGTCCCACACGATGTGCGTGACGACCCCGAGGATGAGGGACGCGGCGATCCAGAGCGCGGCGAGGGGGGCACTCCGGCCGGGGAGGACGCCGCGGACGGCGGCGGCTCCCGTGGCATCCCACTGCGGCGGCAGACGGCGGGCGATCGGCCGCGGGGTCAGCTCTCGCACCGCGGGGCGCAGCAGCAGGTACCAGAGGGCGAGCAGGACGAGAGCCACGAGGGAGGAGACGGCGACGTTCGTGTGCGTCACCTGGTAGCTGAGGGGCGTCCCGCGCAGGAAGAGCGGCAGGTCGGGGGTCATCGACCCGATCGCGATCGCGGCCGGCAGGAGGGGCGTCCGGACGAACGGCAGTGCGACGACGGCGTGCGACGGGGTGAACGGCACGCCGAGGTCAGCCGACGAACAGGCCGGCGAGCGTCTTCTTGCCCCGGCGCAGAACGGAGACGCCACCCGGCAGGCCGCCCGTGACGGTCGCCGCCTCGTCGTCGACCTTGTCTCCGTCGAGCGAGACGCCGCCCTGGGCGATCGCCCGCCGCGCTTCGGACAGGCTCGAGACCAGACCGGTGTCGACGAGCGCCTGGGCCACCGTCGTCCCGAGCGCGACCTCGGCGTGCGGAAGCTCGCCGAGCGCGCTGCGCAGCGTCGCCGCGTCGAGAGCGGTGAGGTCCCCCGAGCCGAAGAGCGCCTCGGATGCCGCGATCGCCTTCGCCGTGGCATCCGCGCCGTGAACGATGGTGACGACCTCCTCGGCCAGGCGCTTCTGCGCGGCGCGGCGGAACGGCTCCGCCTCGACGAGAGCGGCGTACTCCTCGATCTCGGCACGAGTGAGGAAGGTGAACACCTTGAGGCGCTCGATGACGTCGCCATCCGCCGTGGACAGCCAGAACTGGTAGAACGCGTACGGGCTGGTGAGCTCGGCATCGATCCAGATCGCGTTGCCCTCGCTCTTGCCGAACTTGGTCCCGTCGCTGTTCGTGATGAGCGGGGTCCCGATCGCGTGGACGCTCACGCCTTCCACGCGGTGGATGAGATCCGTGCCGCTCGTCAAGTTGCCCCACTGGTCGGAGCCGCCCGACTGCAGGACGCAGCCGTACTGACGGTAGAGCTCGAGGAAGTCCAGGCCCTGGAGGATCTGGTAGCTGAACTCGGTGTAGCTGATCCCCGCCTCGGAGTTCAGCCGCGCACTGACGGCGTCCTTCTTGAGCATGGTGCCGACCCGGTAGTGCTTGCCGATGTCGCGCAGGAAGTCGATCGCCGACAACGGCGCCGTCCAGTCGAGGTTGTTCACCATGCGCGCGCCGTTCTCGCCCTCGAAGCTGAGGTACTGCTCGACCTGGGCCCGGAGCTTCGCGACCCACTCCGCGACGGTCTCGCGGGCGTTGAGCGTCCGCTCCGCCGTCGGGCGCGGGTCGCCGATGAGCCCGGTCGACCCGCCGACGAGGCCGAGCGGCTTATGGCCCGCGAGCTGCAGGCGGCGCAGGAGCAGAAGCTGCACGAGGTGGCCCAGGTGAAGGCTCGGCGCCGTGGGGTCGAAGCCGCAGTAGTACGTGATCGGGTCGCCGGACAGGAGCTCGCGCAGAGCCTCGCGGTCGGTGGACACGTGCACGAGGCCACGCCAGACGATCTCATCCCAGACGTTCTCGAACGTCGGGTCGATGGCGGGCGCCAGCGCGCTCACGGAGACGGTTTCAGACACGCGATCCAGGCTATCAGCGCACGGCGGGCGTGCCCGGTGGACGGGCGAGCCGCCTTCCGGGTCGTGTCCGCAGGCCGTGCGAGACTGAACGCATGCGCGCGGATGCCTGGGTCGACACGATCTTCTCGATCGTCCTCGCCGCTGTCCTGGTCTCCGTCCTCGTACTCGCGCTCATCGCGACCCGACGCCCGACCGGTCCGCTGGTGGTGACGGCGGGCGCGCTCGCCGTCGCGGGTCTCGTGGCCGTCGCCGTGCTGCGGTGGGGAGCTCCCGCGCCCCTGGCCGCCCTGATCGCGCTCCTCGCCGTCGCGGCAGCGACCGTCGGAGGCGACCCCTTCGTGCGCTGGGTGCTCGACATCGCGGACGGGGGACGCACGCCCGAAGGGTCGCGCGGTGGCATCCTCGTCGAGCTCATGCACGAGCGGGCCGCCGCTCCCCGGCAGGAGGAGATCCTCCGCGGCGGCACGACGATCGGCTACCTGGAGCGCCTCGCTGCCGCCCTCAGTCTCGTGGTCGGCTTCCCCGCGGCCATCGCCGTGATCGTCGCGCTCAAGGGCGTCGGTCGGTTCAGCGAACTCGCGACCCCTGCGGCTCGCGAACGGTTCATCGTCGGCACTCTGGCCAGCCTGCTGTGGGCATGCACGGTCTCCGGGGTCGCCGCGTTGGCGGTCCACTGATCCTCCCCGGAGCGCGCGACGGAGGTCAGCGCGCGCGACGCAGGAGCCGGAACCCCTCGACGACGGCGGCGGCGCCGGCGGTCGCGAGGGCCTGGGAGACCGCGGACTGCGTGATCCCCTCCTGCTCGGCGAGTGCCGCCTGCGTCGTGCCGAGCAGGCGACCGTAGGCGAGCCGGCGCGTGCGAGGTGTCATATCGCTGACCAGCTGATCACGGGAGAGCAGGTAGGCGTTGGCGAGGTCGACGGCCGCCTCATCCTCCCCCGGCGCGGCCGCCACTCCGGTGCGAAGGCCCGGGATCGCCCTGCTCTGCAGCCCATGGACGCGCTCGATCGCGGCGCGCGCCGCCCACCAGCCCGGGCCTTCGGCGAGCGCTCCGGCCCGGGAGGGGATGTCTCCCATCGGCCCGACGCCGATGCCGTAGCGGCATTCGACCCCGTCCGGGAGGGCGAGTCGGAGGAGCAGGAGGCCGCACATCGCGTCGGGCAGCGAGGGATAGGTTCCCTGCAGTTCGTCTCCCACCACGGGAACGAGCGGTCGCTCGGCCAGCGGGAGGTCTCGCTCGATCCGCAGGACGGCGTCGTCGATCGCTGCCTGCGCAGCGGCGCGGTCGTCCATGGAACGGGAGCCGACGATGTCGGCGATCACGGCGATGCCCATGACGTCAGGATACTCCTGATATTCCGGAAAGATCAGTAAAATCCTGAATACGAGGAGAGAGCAGGATTCCGCTACTGAACGTCGAGAGCGCGCGCCGCGCTCTGCGCGCGTGCGGTGAGTTCGCTCCGCTGCTCCGCGACGCGCACGCCGGCCGTGCCGCCCGCTCCGGCCCGACTCCCCACGGACCCCTCGATCGAGAGGACCTCACGCACCGAGGGATCCAGAAGCGGTGAGACCGCACCCAGGAGCGCATCGTCGGCGTCCTCGAGACCGATCCCGCGTTCTTCGCATGCGCGCACCAGCGCACCGGAGACTTCGTGCGCGTCTCGGAAGGGCACGCCGCGCTTCACGAGCCATTCGGCCACATCGGTGGCCAGCGAGAAGCCCGCCGGAGCGAGCTCCGCCATCCGCTCCGTATGGAAGCGCGCCGTCGCCACCATGCCGGCGAAGGCGGGGAGAACGACCTCCAGCGTCGCGACCGAGTCGAACACCGGCTCCTTGTCCTCCTGCAGGTCGCGGTTGTACGCGAGCGGAAGGGCCTTCAGCGTCGCCAGCAGGCCGGAGAGGTTGCCGATCAGCCGGCCGGCCTTCCCGCGGGCGAGTTCGGCGATGTCGGGGTTCTTCTTCTGCGGCATGATGCTCGACCCGGTCGAGTACCCGTCGTCGAGCGTCAGGAAGCCGAACTCGCGGGTGTTCCAGATGATGATGTCCTCGGCGAACCGGGACAGGTCGACGCCGATCATCGCCGTGACGAACGCGAACTCCGCCACGACGTCGCGCGCGCTCGTGCCGTCGATGGAGTTCTCCGCGGGGCGGGCGAGGCCGAGCCGGTCGGCGACGAGCTGGGGGTCGAGCCCCAGCGTCGCGCCGGCGAGCGCTCCCCCGCCGTAGGGGGAGACGGCGGCGCGCACGGACCAGTCGCGCAGCCGTTCGAGGTCGCGCACGAGCGGCCAGGCGTGCGCCTGCAGGTGGTGCGCGAGGAGCACGGGCTGCGCGTGCTGCAGGTGCGTCCGGCCCGGCATGATGGCGTCCGGGTGCGCCTGCGCCTGCGCGACGATCGCGTCGATCAGACGCAGCACGTCGCGGGCGATGACGCGGGCGTGGTCGAGCAGGTAGAGCCGCACGAGGGTCGCGATCTGGTCGTTGCGGCTGCGCCCGGCACGCAGCTTTCCCCCCAGCTCCGGACCGACCTCGGCGATGAGCGCCGCCTCGAGCGCGCCGTGGACGTCCTCATCGGCGTCGGATGCCACGAGCGCGCCGCTGGCCCAGTCATCCGCCAGCACGTCGAGACCCGCGTGCATCCGGCGCTCCTCGTCGGGCGTCAGGTAGCCGGCGGCGGCGAGCGCCGCGGCGTGCGCGTGCGACCCGGCGAGATCGTACGGGGCGAGCACCCAGTCGAAATGCGTCGAGCGGCTGAGAGCGGCGAGCTCGGGCGACGGACCTGAGGCGAAACGGGCACCCCAGAGGGCGCCTTCGTTCGTGCCGTGGGGCGTGTCGGAGGCGCCCGTGGTCTCGTCCGATGTCGTGGAGTCGGTCACCGCGCCAGCCTACCGACACCTCCGCGCGGGCCCGTCCTCACGAGCGTCCGGGTGATGCCCGCGACCACCCTCTCGAGGGGCCCGCGACCGACGAACAGCGCCCACGCCGTGCAGAACGCGACGGTCCCGAGAGCGAACGGCCAGAAGGGGTGCAGACTGCGCATGGCGCCGAGGTCGCCGGTGTCGCCGAACAGCGCCGCCGCGAGGACCGCCCAGACGAGGATCTGCCCGACGTATGCGGTCAGCGGCATCGATCCGACGGCGCGCAGCGGCAGCGCCGCCGCGCCGAGCGCGGGGACCCGGCATGCCAGCTGGCACAGCGCGACCACGGCGAGCGCGAAGCCGCCGGACCCGATCACCTCGAGCAGGCCGTTCGAGTGCGGGCGAGCAGTGAGCACCGACGCGACCTCGGTCGCCGGCACGCCCGGAAGGGCGCCGACGAGGGCATCCGTCCCGTAGCCGATCACTGCCAGCGCGCCGCCGACGAGCAGCAGGCGCCCCTGCGTCGTGCGGGCGGAGAGGTCGGAACGGCCGGCTGCCAGTCCCGCCACGAGGAACGCGCACCACACCGTCGCCGGGTAGTGCCACCCGAGGGCGAGCACGAGATCCTCGCCCCCCTCCCCCTGCCAGATCGGCAGCGCGTCCAGGGCCGGCTGTCCCCACGGCATCACGAGCGCGAGCACGGCCGCCAGAGACCACAACGCCCGCGCGGGGAGGCGGAGCAGGGCGATCCCGAGGAGGAAGAGGATCGCGTAGGACGGCAGGATCACGTACACCGGCACGCCCGTCGCGATGAGGAGCAGGCCGATGATCCAGAGCAGGATGGCGCGGACGACGAGCCTCCCCCGCACCGTGCGGAGTCGCCGCCCGCGCGGGAGCGGGTCCGCACCGCCGGACACGAGCGCGATCGAGACCCCCGCGAGGGTCGCGAAGAGGATCGACGAGCGTCCGCTGGCGAGAT
The DNA here is from genome assembly GCF_018717645.1 of Microbacterium flavum. GTDB lineage: Bacteria > Actinomycetota > Actinomycetes > Actinomycetales > Microbacteriaceae > Microbacterium > Microbacterium flavum. The sequence goes on along the minus strand of NZ_JAFLHG010000002.1, from coordinate 111,762 downwards.
CGATCCAGGTGGTCGGGTCGCTCGCGTCCCACGCGGGCAGATCGATCAGATGCGCGGCCAGCATGCCAAGGACGGCCAGCCCGCGCGCGAGATCGACGCCCGCAAGGCGTCCCGGCCCCGCGAAGGAGCGGTCTACGGCTGGCGCAGCAGCCACACCAGCAGCGCCTTCTGCGCGTGCAGGCGATTCTCCGCTTCGTCCCACACGACCGACTGCGGACCGTCGATGACCTCGGCGTCGACCTCGTATCCGCGGTCGGCGGGCAGGCAGTGGATGAAGATCGCGTCGGGCGCGGCGAGCGCCATGATCTCCTGCGTCACCTTGTAGGCGCCGAGGTCGTGGACCCGCTGGAGCTTCTCCTCCTCCTTGCCCATCGAGACCCAGGTGTCCGTGACGATCACGTCCGCTCCGGCGGCCGCTTCATTCGGATCGGTGAACAGGGTGACCGATCCGCCCGTCTCCGCGGCGATGCGGTCGGCATCGGCGACGACGTCGGCACGCGGAGCGTAGTCGGCCGGCGATGCCACGCGTACGTGCATCCCGGCGATGACACCCGCCAGGACATACGAGTGCGCCATGTTGGACAGGCCGTCGCCGAAGAAGGTGAGGGTCAGGCCGCGGAGGCTGCCGTCTTCCCCCGCCTTGTGCTCGCGAATGGTGAGCAGATCGGCGAGGAGCTGGCAGGGGTGGAAGTCATCACTGAGCGCGTTGACCACCGGAACCGTCGTGCCGCGCGCCATCTCCTCGAGCCCCGCCTGCGCGTAGGTGCGCCACACGATCGCCGCGACCTGACGCTCGAGGACGCGTGCGGTGTCGGAGGGTGTCTCCTTGCCGCCGAGCTGGCTGTTGGCCGTGGAGATCACGAGCGGTGATCCGCCGAGGTCGGCGATGCCGACGGCGAAGGAGACACGGGTCCGCGTCGAGCTCTTGTCGAAGATGACCGCGACCGTCTGCGGTCCCTCGAGGGGCTTCAGCTTCCAGCGGTCTTTCTTGAGCGAGACCGCGAGATCGAGGATCTCCGCCTGTTCGGCCGGGCTGAGATCGTCGTCGCGGAGCAGGTGGCGGGTCATCGAGACACCTCCGGGGTCGGGGTCTGGGTCTGGGTCTGGTCGTCGAGCAGGAGGGCGTCCTGCACGGTGCGCAGCGCGCGCGCGAAGAGGTCCACGAACTCGTCGATCTCGACGTCGCCGATGGTGAGGGCGGGCGCGAGGCGGATGGTCGCGTCGTTCGCGGCGTTGATGATGAGGCCGTGCTGCTGCGCGGCGGCGACGACCGCCGGAGCGACGGGTGCGGTCAGCGCGACGCCGATCAGCAGGCCCTCGCCCCGGCATCCGTCGACGAGGGTCGTGTCGATCGCCGCGATCTGCTCGCGGAGCTGGATGCCGCGCTGCTCCGCGTTCTCGACGAGCCCGGCGCGTTCGATCTCATCGAGGACGGCACCGGCGACGGCCGTGCCGAGCGAGTTTCCGCCGAACGTGGAGCCGTGGCTGCCGGGGGTGAACAGGTCGCTCGCGGTGCCGAACGTGATCAGCGCCCCGATCGGGAAGCCGCCGCCGATGCCCTTGGCCACCGTGATGGCATCCGGGACGATGCCCGCGCGCTGGAACGCGAACCATGCGCCCGTCCGTCCGGCGCCGGTCTGGATCTCGTCGACGATGAGCAGCGCCCCGTGGCGCTCGGTGATCTCCCGCGCCGCCGCGAGATATCCCTCGGGGAGGGGGACGACGCCCGCCTCGCCCTTGATGGGCTCGACGAACAGCGCTGCGACCCGGTCGTCCATCGCCGCCTCGAGCGCCTCGACGGTCGAATCGAGGAACTCGACGCCCGGCACCATCGGCCCGAACGGCTCCTGCATGTACGTCTTGCCGGTCAGGGCGAGCGTGCCCATCGTGCGCCCGTGGAAGGCGTTGGTGAGCGAGAGGATGCGCGGCCGGGTGTCGACCCCGTCCGTCCGACCGTGCAGGCGGGCGAGCTTGAACGCGGCCTCGTTCGCCTCGGCCCCCGAGTTGCTGAAGTACACGCGCCCCGACTCCCCGGCGCCGGTGAGCCGCTTGAGCTGCGCGGCGAGCGCGAGCTGGGGCGGTGTCGCGAAGAAGTTCGACACGTGCGCGAGCGTCGCCGCCTGGGTCGCGACGGCCTCGACGAAGACGGGGTGGGCGTGGCCCAGCGACGTGACGGCGATGCCGCCGAGGAAGTCGAGGTAGCGGCGCCCCTCGTCATCCCACAGCGACGATCCCTCGCCGCGCACGAACAGCGCGAACCGTTCTCCGGCGTTCCGCACGAGATCCCTCGCGGCATCATCCTTCCAGGCGCTCACGCGGCCACCACCTCTGTTCCGATTCCCTGTTCCGTGAAGATCTCGACGAGCACGGAGTGCGGCTGGCGGCCGTCGATGATCGCCGCCGTGTCGACGCCGCCGTCCACCGCGTCCAGGCAGGCCTGCATCTTCGGGATCATGCCCGATTCGAGGCGCGGGAGGAGGGCGCGCAGCTCCGCGGCGGTGAGGTGCGAGACGAGCGAGTCGCGGTTGGGCCAGTCGGAGTACAGACCCGCGACATCGGTGAGGACCACGAGCTTCGAGGCCCCCAGGGCGATCGCGAGGGCCGCTGCGGCGGCATCCGCGTTGACGTTGAGCGAGTGGCCCGGGCGGTCGAGGTCCGGCGCGATGGAGGAGACGACGGGGATCCGTCCCGCGTCCAGGTGGTCGAGCACGGCCTGGGGGTCAACGGCGACGACGTCGCCGACGGCTCCGAGGTCGTGCTCGGCGCCATCCAGGACGACGCCGCGGCGGCGGCCGTGGAAGAGCCCGGCATCCTCACCCGACAGGCCCGCCGCGAAGGGCCCGTAGGCGTTGATCCGCGCCACGAGCTGCGGGTTGACCTGCCCGGTGAGCACCATCCGCACGACGCTCATGGCTTCGGTGGAGGTCACCCGGTAGCCGCCCTTGAACTCGCTGGGGATCGCGAGGCGGTCGAGCATCTGGGAGATCTGCGGGCCTCCCCCGTGCACGACGACCGGCTTCACGCCGACGAAGCGGAGGTAGGCGATGTCCTGGGCGAAGGCATCCTGGAGCTCTTCGGAGACCATGGCGTTGCCGCCGTACTTGATGACGATGATCTGATCGCGGAAGCGCTGCAGCCAGGGCAGGGACTCGATGAGGACGGCGGCCTTCTCGGCCGCCTCCTCCGGGGTCGTGTGCTGGACGTTGTCGGTCATGAGGAGTACGCGCTGTTCTCGTGGACGTAGTCGTGCGTCAGATCGTTCGTGAGGATCGTCGCCTCGTCGTCGCCGGCCTTGAGGTCGATGAGGACGCTCGTCGACCGCGGCGTGAGGTCGACCTCCTCGCGCGGACGGTCAGGAGCCCCGTCACTGCACAGGCGCACGCCGTTGAAGGAGACGTCGACCGCGTAGGGATCGAAGGATGCCGTCGTGGTGCCGATCGCCGCGAGCACGCGCCCCCAGTTGGGGTCGTTCCCGAAGATCGCCGCCTTGAAGAGGTTGTTGCGGGCCACCGAGCGGCCCACCTCGACGGCGTCGGCGACGGATGCCGCGTGCACCACCTGGATCGTGATGTCGTGGCTCGCGCCCTCGGCATCCGCCTGCAGCTGCTGGGCGAGGTCCTGGCAGAGCTCCGCGAGCGCGAGGCCGAACTCCGCCTCGTCGGGGACGATTCCGCTCGCACCGCTTGCGAGGAGGGTGACCTGATCGTTCGTCGACATGCACCCGTCCGAGTCGAGCCGGTCGAAAGTGATCGCCGTCGCCGCGCGCAGCGCCGCGTCGAGGGCCGGAGCATCGAGGTCCGCATCGGTGGTGATGACGACGAGCATCGTGGCCAGGCCCGGCGCGAGCATCCCCGCGCCCTTCGCCATGCCGCCGATGGTCCACCCGCCCCGCGTCACCACGGCCCGCTTGGGCACCGAGTCGGTCGTCATGATCGCGAGCGACGCGTCGTCGCCGCCATCGGCGGCAAGCGCTGCGATACCCTCGCCCACGCCCTGCAGCACCTTGGCGCGGAAGACCTCGTCGCCCGTGCCGATGAGGCCCGTGGAGCACACGAGGACATCGCCCGGGCTCACCCCGAGAAGCTCCGCCGCACGCTCCGCGGTCTGGTGGGTCGTCTGGAAGCCGAACGCACCGGTGAAGCAGTTGGCGCCCCCCGAGTTGAGCACGACCGCCTCGACGATGCCGTCCTGGACCGCCTGCTGCGACCAGAGGATGGGGTTCGCCTTCGCGCGGTTGGAGGTGAAGACCGCGGCTCCCGCCTTCGACGGGCCACGGTTCACGACCACCGCGACGTCGGGCTTGCCGGTGGACTTGAGGCCTGCGGCGACTCCGGACGCCTCGAATCCTGCTGCTGCGGTGACGCTCACGGTGCCACTCCGTTCACGGTCAGGCCCGTGGCCTCGGGGAGGCCGAGAGCGATGTTCATCGACTGGATGGCGGCACCCGCGGTGCCCTTGACGAGGTTGTCGACCGCGGCGACGACCACGACGCGGTTCGCGGCCCGGTCGATCGCGAGCCCGAGAAGCGCGGTGTTCGCGCCGAGGACGTCCGCCGTCCGCGGGAACTGCCCCGCGGGCAGCAGCTGCACGAACGTCTCGCCGCCGTAGGCGCTCTCCCACGCATCCCTGATCTGCGCGTCGGTCACGCCGGGGGCGATCGGAGCGCTCGAGGTGGCGAGGATGCCGCGGGCCATCGGCACGATGACCGGCGTGAACGAGATCCGGATGTCGTCACCCTCGGTTCCCGAGCCCGTCGAGGGGCCCGAGCCCCGACCGGTCCCCGACCTCGTCGAGGGGTCGCCCGCGGCGAGGAGCGCCTGGCGGATCTCGGGGATGTGCCGGTGCGTACCCCCGACGGCGTAGGGATTGGCCGAGCCGAGGATCTCCGAGGCGAGCAGGTTCGTCTTGAGGCTCTTGCCGGCCCCCGAGGGTCCGACGGCGAGCACGCTCACGATGTCGGACGGGTCGATCACCCCCGCGGCGACACCCGGCGCGAGGCTCAGGCTCACGGTCGACGCATTGCAGCCGGGTGCGGCGATCCGGCGCGCGCCGACGATGTTCTGCCGCTGCGCTCCCCCGGCCGCGACCGGCAGCTCCGGCACGCCGTACGTCCAGGGCGAGTGGAAGGCGCCGCCGTAGAACTGCGCCCAGGCCTCCGGGGACCTGAGGCGGTGGTCGGCGCCCGCGTCGATCACGAGGGGCACGTCGCCGAGGGCATCCGTGTAGCGTCCCGACTGGCCGTGCGGGAGGGCGAGGAACACGACGTCGTGCCCCGCGAGGATCTCGGGGGTCGTGTCCTGAAGGGTGAGGTGAGCGAGCGACCGCAGATGCGGCTGGTGCTCCGCGAGGGGCTGTCCCGCGTTGGAGTGCGCGGTGACGGTCCTGATCTCCACCTCGGGATGGGCGGCGAGCAGCCGCAGGATCTCACCGCCGGCGTAGCCGGATGCGCCGGAGACGGCGACCGAGTAGGTCATGGTCCAACCTTATTGTCTGTGACGGTGCTGCCCGTCTCGCGACGTTCAGCAGGGACCGGAGGCGGCGACCAGGACGAACTCGACCCGCCACCGGGCGGGGAGTTGCGGGGTCGCCTAGATTCGGCGGTCGCCCAGACGTCGGCGCACGCGGAGCACCGCGGGAGCGGTGGTCAGGGCCGAGAGCATGCGCCGACGATAGCGCGGGCGGGCCCGCAGCGGCAAATCGCCGCCCCGCGGGAGGTGGTGATGATCCCGGCAGGCCGGCGCTGACGATGACGCCGGAAGGGTCAGGGCCCGCTCATCCCACGAGCGCGGCGAGGATCTCCCGCTCCTCCTCGCGGGTGAGCCCCGCGGCCCGCGGCCGGTCGAGACCGCGCGCCCTCTCGTCCTCGAGGACGCGCGCGATCGTCTCCTCGAGCGGGCGCAGCGCGCCGCCGAGGAGGCGATACGCCGTGTTCGACCGCGTCGCGAAGCCCGCGGCATCCGCGGGGAGCCAGAGCGGCAGCGACCGCGGTCCCGCCCAGTACCCGACACCGTGCGCCTCCAGGAACGACGGCGGGGCGGCGACCACGGCGCCGGTGTGGCCGGCGACGGCGCCGATGCGGCGGAGGAGTCCCTCGAGCGGGATCGGATCGCCGACGGCGTTCACCGCGCCGACGAAGCGAGCGTCGCCGAGCCGGGCGATGAAGCTCGCGAGATCCTCGACGTCGACGACCTGTGCGTGGGCCTCGGGCGCGTCCGGGACCAGCACCGACTCCTCCCCGGCGAGCGCGAAGCGCGCCGGCCAGAAGCCGAACCGGTCGGTGGGGTCGCCGGGACCCACGATGAGACCGGGGCGGACGATGGCCGCGCGGCGGGCGAACGCACGGCGCACGGCGGCCTCGGCGGCGGACTTCTGGCGCCCGTAGTCGTCGGCGTCGCCCGTCGCGGGCGCGAGGATCTCTGCTCGCTCGTCGGCGCCGGGCTCATCGTCGCGGGCATAGACCGAGACGCTCGAGACGTAGGTCGCGTGCCGCGCGACGGGGGCGAGGGCCTCCGCGGCGGCGGCGACGTGCGCGGGCCGAGAGGACACGTCGACGACCTCGTCCCACTCGCGAGCGGCGACCGCCGCGTAGGCGCCCGGCGCATCCCTGTCCGCAGCGACGAGCGATGCCCCGTACGGCACGGGGCGCCCGCCCCGGGCGAGGCAGGTGACGGATGCCCCGGCATCCAACCACGCTTCGCAGATGCGCGAGCTCAGCCAGCCCGTGCCGCCGAGGATCAGGACGTCGGTCATCGCGGTCAGCCGGTGGGGAAGGATCTGATGCGCAGGAGGAGGTCCGGCCCGGTACGATCCAGGGTCCTGCCGCCGACGACGATGCCCACGACCGTGACGGCGACGCCGACGACGATGCCGACCAGGAGCGCGGCCCACCCCAGGGCGGCGGAGCCGGTGGTGAGCGCGACGATGGCGAGGATGATCCCGGGAAGAGCGAGGACCAGGCACGCGCCCATCACCACGAACACCATCAGACCGCTGAGGAAGGTCTGTCCCGGCACGCTCTTGAACGGGCTGTCGCCCGGTGCCGCGACGGGCGCGACGAGGAGGGCGGAGGACACCGCGCACACTCCGTACCCCGCGAGAACGAGACCGAGCGCCGCGCCGAGAGTCGCGGGGAGCTGCGCGGCACGACCTCCGACGACCGCCGTCACGACGCCGACGAGCACGACGAGCGGAATCCCGACGCTCGCCGCACCGAGGGCGCGCCCCAGGCGATCCTCGCGGCCTCGGATGCCGGTCGCGAGGATCGACGCGAACGCCGTTCCGTCGTACGAGATGTCGGAGTAGCCGGCGATGCACAGGACGAGGGCGACCAGGACGGCGGAGGCGCTGAACAGGAACCCCTCGATTCCGCCCGTGAACGCGAACAGGAGCGGGAACAGCGGCACGAAGATCAGCTGCCGCACATAGCGGGGGTCGCGCAGCCACCCGCGCAGGGAGCGCGCCCAGGTCGCCCCGACACCGCCCGTCGGCATCACGCCGATGAGCCCGAGTCGGCCCGAGGCCACGACGCGGGCCGCGCGCCGTGGCGGAGCCTCGGTCGACCTCACCAGCGCCGCACGCCACGCGACCGCCACCGCGGCGAGCGTCGCGAGCGCGATCGTGAGGCGGAGCCCGGCCGCGAGGAGATCTCCGGCCGCGATATCGCCGGGCACGGCCCACACCGCCGCGAGCGGAGTCCAGGCGAGGACGCGCGCGACCTGCTCGAGCTGCGCGGCGAACCCGCCCGCACCGGAGAGGAGGGCGACCGCGCCGCTGAGGATCGGGCCGGCGAAGACGACCACCGCGAGCACCAGCGTTCCGACGAGCTCGCGCCCCCGACGGTTGCCGCCGAGGCCGGTCGAGAGGGCGGTCGCGAGCCGAGACGCCACCACACAGGTGAGCACCGCGATCACGACGCACGGGATCGCGACGACGGCGGCGATCGGCCACGGCGACCACATCAGCACGGAGAGGAGGGCGGCGACCATGGTGGCGATGCCGGGGATGCCGCTGAGCCCCGTCCCCGTGAGGACGGCCATCAGCTGCCGCGTCGTCAGCGGGAAGGTCGCGAGCTTCGCGGCATCCACCGTCGTATCGGCGCCCGCGATCAGGAGCGGACCGACTACCCAGCCGAGCAGCAGCGCGGCGCCCGCGACGACCGCAACGGTGCGGACGAGCGCGAGGTCGCCCGAGGCGGCGAGCGCGAAGCTCCCCGAGCCCACGAGGGCGAGGGCGGACACCGCCCACAGCATTCCGAAGCAGAAGCCGACGAGCTGCCACGGATTGCGCGCGAGCGTGTTGCCGAGGATGCGGTACCGGAGCCTCAGGACTGTCGCAACCACGCGGGCCCCTCGCTCGTGTGCCGGCCGCCCACCAGGGTGACGAAGCGGTCCTGCAGCGACTCGCCGCCGCGGACCTCGTCGACCGTCCCGGCGGCGAGGACCCGCCCGGAGGCGATGACCGCGACGTGATCGCACATGCGCTGGACGAGGTCCATGGAGTGGCTCGAGACGATGACCGTGCCGCCGGATGCCGTGTACGAGCGCAGCACGTCCTCGATGTTCGCGGCGGATACCGGGTCGACCGACTCGAACGGCTCGTCGAGGACGAGCAGGCGCGGCGCGTGGACGAGGGCGCACGCGAGCGCCGCTTTCTTCGTCATGCCCGCCGAGTAGTCGGCGACGATCGTGCCCGCCGCCTCGCGCAGATCCATGAGGTCGAGCAGGTCGCTCACCCGGCCCGCGATCTCCTCCCGCGGGAGGGAGAACATCATGGCCGTGTAGGTGATGAGCTGCTCCCCCGTCAGGCGGTCGAACAGGCGGACGCCGTCGGCGAGGTTGCCGATCATGGCTTTCGCGCGGGCCGGGTCGGCCCAGACGTCGACGCCGTGGACCCAGGCGGTGCCCGCGTCGGGCCGCAGAAGGCCGGTCGCCATCGAAAGCGTCGTCGTCTTGCCCGCCCCGTTCGGACCGACGAGGCCGTAGAACGAACCGGACGGGACGACGAGGTCGATGCCGGCCACCGCCTGCTTCTCACCGAAGCGTTTGGCGATTCCGGCCAGATGGAGCGCGGGAAGGGGGGCTGTCTCAGTCATCCCCTCCGACACTACCCAGGACCCGGTGTCGGCGGCAGGTGCGAGTGTGCAGTCATGCTCCGCACGCTCGCCGTCTCCGGCTACCGGTCCCTCCGCGACGTCGTCGTCCCCTTGGGACCGCTCACGGTGGTCACCGGGCCCAACGGGTCGGGAAAGTCGAACCTCTACCGCGCTCTCGGCCTCCTCGCCGCCGCCGCCCGCGGCGAGGTGATCGGCGCGCTCGCCCGCGAGGGCGGCCTCCCCTCGGCCCTGTGGGCGGGACCGGAGCACGGCGGGACCCAGGGCACCGTGCGGACGAAGCCGATCGCGGTCCAGCTCGGCTTCGCCTCCGACGAGCTCGGCTACCTCATCGACCTCGGCATCCCGCAGTCCGATCCGTCCCTGCCGAACCCCTTCGCCCGCGACCCCGAGATCAAGCGCGAACAGGTGTTCGCCGGCGCGGTGGCGAAGCCTGCGACCCTCCTCATCGACCGGCTCCGCGCGCGCACCCGCGTTCGCGACGGCCGGTGGACCTCGCTGGATCAGGCGCTCGCGCCCTACGAGAGCATCGTCACCGACCTCGCCGACGGGGACACCGCCCCCGAGCTTCTCGCGCTCCGGCGGATGATGGGCGGGTGGCGCTTCTACGACCACTTCCGCATCGATGCCGACGCCCCCGCGCGCAGGCCTCAGGTCGGCACCCGCACGCAGACGCTCTCGCACGACGGCGCCTCGCTCGCGGCCACCTGGGCGACGATCGTGGATGCCGGGCATGGCGCCGCACTGGACCGCGCCGTGGACGATGCCTTCCCCCGATCACGGGTCGAGGTGCACAGCGCGGACGGGCAGTTCCGGCTCACGCTTCGCCAGCCCGGCATCCTCCGGCCGCTCGACGCCGCCGAGCTCTCCGATGGGACGCTGCGGTTCCTGCTGCTGTGCGCGGCTCTCCTTCCCGCTCGGCCCGGACCCCTCCTCGTCCTCAACGAACCCGAGTCGAGCCTGCATACCTCGCTCCTGCCCCCGCTTGCGCGGCTGATCGAGGATGCCGCGCAGCGCACTCAGGTGCTGGTCGTCTCGCACGCCGCCGGCCTCATCGACGACCTCCCCGAGCCGGCGCGCGTCGAGCTGCGCAAAGGGCTCGCGGGCACGGAGGTCGACGGCCAGGGCTTCCTCGACGCGCCCGCCTGGAACTGGGGCACGCGCTAGGCCCGCCCGCGCGCGGCGGGGCTGGCGTCACTCACTCCCGGATCGTCGCGGCGTACCGCTGTGCTGCGACCCCGACGCCGGCGAGCTTGGCGTCCGTCGCCTCCGCCGCCGTCAGCGTGCGATCGGGGGCGCGGAACCGGAGCGCGAACGTCAGGCTCTTCGTCCCGGGGACGAGCCCCTCGCCGCGATAGTCGTCCACGAGTCGCAGCGACTCGAGCAGCTCGCCCGCCCCGTCGCGGAGCGCCCGGGCGACATCTCCGGCGACGACGTCCGCACCCACGACGAGGGAGACGTCCTGCGTCGCGGCCGGGTAGGACGAGAGGGATGCCTCCACGTCCGGCGTCCCCGCGAGGCGCAGCGCCTCGTCGAGGTCCAGCTCGACGACGTACACGCGCCCGGGCAGGTCCGCCGCGGCGGAGACGGCGGGGAGCACCTCGCCGACGTAGCCGATCTCGACGCCGCCGGTCGACACGATGCCGGTCCGTCCGGGGTGCAGCGCCGCGCGCTGCCCCTGGGCGATGTCGACGCGGATGCCGGCCGCGGCGGCGATCACCTGCACGGCCGAGAGGGCGTCGGACAGATCCACCGCCGCCGCGGCGCGCCCCGGCTGCTTCGCGTCGCGGCCCCCCGTGAGCACGACGGCGACGTGCCGGGGCTGCGGCGGGAGCGCCGCGTCGAGGGCGGCGAGCGTCTCGTCGTCGGGACGGACCCCGAGCGGCGGCACGGTGGCCGTGCCGTACACGGCGCCCGGTTCCGGCGTGAAGACGACACCGGTCTCGAACAGGGCGAGGTCCGTGAAGCCGCGCGAGATGTTGCGGTGCGCGACCTGGAGGAGCCCGGGGACGAGGGAGCGGCGCAGGAACGGACTCTGCGCGTCGATCGGATTGGCGAGGCGGATGCCGGGGCCTGCCTCGCCCGACGCGGACCCGTGCAGATCGTTCGCCTGCGCCGCCACGAACGGGAACGACGGCGTCTCGATGTAGCCGGCGGCGGCGAGCGCGTTCGCGACGCGGCGGCGCCCGCGCTGCAGCGGTGTGAGACCGCGGCCCGACGGCGGGGTCGGCAGGATCGACGGGATGCGGTCGAGGCCGTGGATGCGCGCGACCTCCTCCGCGAGGGTCCATCGGTCGGTGAGGTCGGGGCGCCATGACGGCGGGATCACGAGCCATCCCCCACCGGCGATGTCGGCGGGCTCGGGCTCGTCGAAGACGGCGGCCTCGGCGAACGCCTGGTCCACATCGGTGACCTCGCAGCCGATCGTCTCGAGGGCGCCGGTGATCTCGGCATCCGTGTAGTCGACGCCGATGAGGGCGGGCACGAAGCCGCGCGGCAGCACGATCTCCGGGAGGAAGACCTCGCCGTAGAGCGCTCCGCCGAGCTCGGTGTCGAGGGCGCCGCCGGCGAGGGAGACCATCAGGTCGGCGACGCGGCGCGCGGCGACGAACGGGAGGAGCGGGTCGACGCCGCGCTCGAAGCGGCGCGAGGCCTCGGAGGGCAGCTTGTGCCGACGAGCGCTGCGCGCGATGGTGACCGGGTCGAAGGTCGCGGCCTCGACGAGGACGTTGCGCGTGGCCTCCGTCATCTCTGTCGTCCCGCCGCCCATCACGCCCGCGAGACCGATGGGTCCGGAGTCGTCGGTGATGAGGAGGTCCTCGGCGCTGAGCGTGCGCTCCTTGCCGTCGAGGGTGGTGAGCTTCTCCCCCTCGTCGGCACGGCGCACCGTGATGCCGCCCTGCAGCAGATCGAGGTCGTAGCCGTGGACGGGGTTGCCGAGTTCGAGCATGACGTAGTTCGTGATGTCGATGAGGATGCCGAGCGAGCGGACGCCGGCGAGCGTGAGCCGCGCGACCATCCACGGCGGCGTCGGACGGGAGGGGTCGACGCCGCGCACGACGCGCGCGACGAACTCGCTCGCACCCACGCGCCCGCGGATCGGCGCCGAATCGTCGACGGCGACGGGAAAGCCGATGCCGGGCTGGACGTCGTCCCACTCTCGCTCCGCCGGGTCGCGGAACGCCGCGCCGGTGGCGTGCGCGTACTCGCGCGCGATGCCGCGGATCGACAGGGCGTAGCCGCGGTCGGGGGTGACGTTGACGTCGACGGCGACGTCGTCGAGCCCCAGGAGGGCGATCGCGTCGGTGCCGGGCTCGGGGTCCAGTCCCAGCTCGCTCAGTCGCAGGATGCCGTCGTGCTCCTCACCGAGTCCGAGCTCGCGCGCCGAGGCGATCATGCCGTCCGAGACGTGGCCGTAGGTCTTGCGCGCCGAGATCGGGAAGGGCCCCGGCAGCACCGCGCCGGGCAGCGACACGACGACCTTGTCGCCTTCGAAGAAGTTCGACGCTCCGCAGACGATCCCGCGGATATCGCGAGCGGTCCCTGATGCTTCGACAGGCTCAGCAGCCGGAAGAGGGCCGACGTCGACCTGGCACCAGCGAATGGTCTTGCCGTTGGACTGCGGCTCGGGGACGAAGGAGAGCACCTGGCCGACGACGACGGGCCCGCTGAGCTCGAAGCCGATCGCCTCCTCCTCCTCGAACCCGACCGACACGAGGGCCGCGAAGACGTCGTCGGTCGTGACATCCTCGGGAAGCTCGACGTACTCACGCAGCCACGACAGGGGGACGCGCATCAGACCACCATTCCGAACTGCTCGCTGAAGCGGACATCGCCTTCGGCCATGTCACGCATGTCCTGCACGTCGGAGCGGAACATCAGCGCCCGCTCGACGCCCATCCCGAACGCGAAGCCCGAATAGATCTCGGGGTCGATCCCGGCCGCGCGCAGCACGTTCGGGTTCACCATTCCGCAGCCGCCCCACTCGATCCAGCGCGCGCCGCCCTTGAAGGTCGGATGCCACAGGTCGAGCTCTGCCGACGGCTCGGTGAACGGGAAGTAGTTGGTGCGGAAGCGCGTCGTCGCCTCGGCCCCGAACAGCTGCTGCGCGACGTGGTCGAGCGTGCCCTTCAGGTGCGCCATCGAGATGCCCTTGTCGATGACCAGGCCCTCGAACTGGGTGAAGACCGGGAGGTGGGTCGCGTCGAACTCGTCCGTGCGGTAGACCCGCCCGGGGCAGAGCACGTAGATGCCGCGTCCGTCCTCGTCCAGAGCGGGGCCGCGCTCGAGCATCGAGCGCACCTGGACGGGGCTCGTGTGCGTGCGCATGACCAGATGCCGGTCGACGGGGTCCACGAAGAACGTGTCCTGCATCTGACGGGCGGGGTGGTCGACGTCGAAGTTGAGCGCGTCGAAGTTGTACCACTCGTGCTCGAGCTCGGGGCCTTCCGCGATCTCCCACCCCATCCCGACGAAGATGTCGGCGATCTCCTCCTGCAGGAGCGACACGGGATGCCGTGCCCCGACCCGCGCACGGGGTGCGACCGCGGTGATGTCCACCCGCTCGGCGTCGAGCTGCGCGGCAGACTCCGCCTCGGCGATCGCCCCCTCCCGGGTGGCGAAGGCCTGCCCGACTCGACCACGGGCCTGGCCGACGAGCTTGCCGAGGGCGGCCTTCTGGTCGTTCGGCACATTCCGCAGCTGAGCGTTCAGCTGCGCGAGGGGCGAGGCCTCGCCGGAGTGCGCCGCGCGCGCGGCCTTGAGCTCGGCCGAGGAGGATGCGGCGTCGATGGCCGCGAGGGCGGCATCCACAGCGGCATCCACGGCCTCTTGCGTGATCACGGGTGCGTCAGACACGAGAGTCGAGTCTACCGGCGACGTCGCTGCGGCCGGGAACGCCCCGGAGACGCCTTCCGGAACGGTCAGCGACGCCGGCGCGGCAACCGTGCGAGTCCGCCACCCTCGTTGCCGGTCGCACGGTCGGTCGCCACCTGCAGGCCGATCAGCTCGGTGTCGGTGCCTTCGCCGACGGGGTGATGCACCCCCGTACCGGCGGCCGCATCGCGCTCCTGCCGGCGCTTCACCCGCTGCTCGAGGCGGTAGGCGATGTAGCTGAGCGTGAGGCACATGGCCACGTAGATCGCGCCGCCGACCAGGGCCGTCTGGATGAGCGGGGAGTGGTACACGGCGTTGGAGCCCAGGAGCTTGATGACGTAGAGCAGCTCCGGGTAGGTGATGATGAACCCGAGCGCCGTGTCCTTCAGGGTCACCACGAGCTGCGCGACGATCACGGGCATCATGGCGCGGATCGCCTGCGGCATGAGGATCAGGCGCAGCACGCCGGCTTTGCGCAGACCGATGGCGTAGCCCGCTTCGCTCTGCCCGCGCGGGAGGGACTCGACGCCGGCTCGGATCACCTCGGCGAGCACCGAGCCGTTGTAGGCGATCAGCGCGATCACGACAGCCCAGTACGGCTCCATCTTCACGCCGACCACGGGGAGCCCGTAGTACAGCAGCATCATGAAGATCAGCACCGGAACGGCGCGGAGCACCTCGGTGACCGCGGTGACAGGGACCCGTATCCACGCGTGATCGGACAAGCGACCGATCGCCAGGACGAACCCGAGGACGAGTGCGCCTGCCGCTGCGGCCGCGAAGGCCGACAGGGTCGCGAGGGCGCCGTCCAGGAGGCGCGCCCAGATCGCCCCGTAGGAGAAGATCTCCCACTTGTCGGCGCTGAACTGGCCGGTGTCCGCGAAACGCCAGAGGACCCAGCCGATGATCGCGAGGATGAGGACGACGGTGACGACGCCGAGGATGCGGTTGCGTGCGACGGCCTTCGGGCCGGGCACGTCGTAGAGGACCGATGTCATCGCGCGACCTTCCATTTCCGCTCGACGGCGCCCTGCAGCGCGGCCAGCAGCAGCACCAGGACCACGAAGATGACCATCACCCACAGCAGCACTTCGAGCTGGTTCTCGCCACGCTCGCTCAGGTTGCTGCGGACGGAGCCGAGGTTGAGGACGGAGAATCCGGCGGCCACGGTCGTGTTCTTCAGGAGCGCGATGAGGACGCTCATCATGGGCGGGATGACCGAGCGGCTCGCCTGCGGCAGCACGACCAGTGTCATGACCTGACCGAAGGTGAGGCCGAGGGCGCGGGCGGCCTCGGCCTGCCCGACTGGCACCGTGTTGATTCCGGCGCGGATGGTCTCGGCGATGTAGGTCGCCGTGTAGACGCCGAGCGCGAGCGTGGCCAGCGTCAGGGCGTCGATGCGTCCGCGCAGGAGGATCGGCAGGCAGAAGGCGAAGAAGAACATCACCAGGGTCAGCGGGGTGTTGCGGATCCAGTTGACGTAGACGGCACCGACGGCCCGCGCGATGGGGACGGGCGATACCCGCATCGCTCCGACGATCAGACCCAGCACGATCGCGATGAGACCTCCGCCCACGAAGAGCACGATCGTGCCGCGCAATGCCTCGCCCCAGAGGTCGAGGTTGTCGGTGATGACCCCCACGGTCCGCCCTTCGTTCGTCTTGTGTCGTGTAGCAGGAGGTGCCGGCGGCGGCGCGGTGAGCGCCGCCGCCGGGATGGATCAGCCGACCGGGTCGACCTCGGGCTGCGTGGCCTTGACGCCGGACGCGCCGAGGTTCTTCTCGAAGATCGCCGTCCAGGTCTCACCGCCGTCGGTGAACGTCGTGTTGATGAACTCCTGGAACGCGGTGTCGCCCTTCGCGATGCCGACGCCGTAGCGCTCCTCGCTGAACGGCTCGCCGACGACCTTGAGCTGGTCGGGTGCCTGCGCCGCGTAGCCGATGAGGATGGCCTCGTCGGTGGTGACGGCGTCGACCTGGCCGTTCTTGAGGTCCTCGACGCACGCGGAGTACGTGTCGTACTCCTTCGTCTTGGACGGCGTGGTGTCCTTGATCCGCTGGATCGAGGTCGAGCCGGTCGCCGAGCAGACGACGTCATCGGCGGTGAGGGAGTCCTTGCCGGTGATCGTGTCGTTGTCGGCGGCGACGAGCAGCCCCTGACCGGTGATGAAGTACGGGCCCGCGAAGGAGATCTGCTCCTTGCGCTTGTCGGTGATCGAGTAGGTGCCGACGTAGTAGTCGATGTCGCCATTCACGATCGCCTGCTCGCGGTTCGCGGACGGGATCGCCTGGAAGGTGATCTTGTCCTCGTCGAGGCCGAGCGATGCGGCGATCCAGCGGGCGATGTCGACGTCGAAGCCGGTGCGGTCGCCCGACACCGGGTCGAGGTAGCCGAGGCCGGGCTGGTCCTCCTTGACGCCCACCTTCACGACGCCCGCGCTCTTGATGCGGTCGAACGTCGGGCTGCCGTCGATCGTGACGCCCTCCGCGACCGTCCACGGGTTGCCTGCGGGGGCTTCGCCCGAGGCGTCTCCCCCGGGTGTCGTCTCGGCGCCCGGCGTGCCGCTGTTGCACGCCGTGAGCGCCAGTGCGGCGATCGCGATGCCGGCGAAAGCGCCGGCGATCCTGGTCGTACGCATGTGATCCTCCTGGTTTCGTATCTTCATTCGGGATGCCGCGCCGGTGCAGGGCGCGGACGTCTCAGTGGGTGATGAGCTTGGAGAGGAAGTCCTTCGCGCGATCGCTCTTCGGGTGGGTGAAGAACTCCTCGGGGCTCGCCTCTTCGATGATCTGGCCGTCGGCCATGAACACCACGCGGTCGGCCGCCTTGCGGGCGAAGCCCATCTCGTGGGTGACGACGACCATCGTCATCCCCTCCTGCGCGAGGCCGACCATGACGTCGAGGACCTCGTTGATCATCTCGGGGTCGAGCGCGCTCGTCGGCTCATCGAACAGCATGACCTTCGGCTTCATGGCGAGCGCGCGGGCGATCGCGACGCGCTGCTGCTGGCCGCCGGAGAGCTGGGCGGGGAGCTTGGATGCCTGGTGCCCGACGCCGACGCGGTCGAGGAGCATCTTCGCCTCCGCCTCGGCATCCGCCTTCTTCATCTTCTTCACCTTGATGGGGCCCAGGGTCACGTTCTCGAGGATCGTGAGGTGGGAGAAGAGGTTGAACGACTGGAACACCATCCCGACGTCGGCGCGGAGACCCGCCAGGGCCTTGCCCTCCTTCGGGAGCTCCTTGCCGTCGATCGTGATCGTCCCGCTCGTGATCGTCTCGAGGCGGTTGATTGTGCGGCACAGGGTCGACTTGCCGGAGCCGGACGGGCCGATGACGACGACTACCTCGCCGCGGTTCACGGTCAGGCTGACGTCCTTCAGCGCGTGGAAGTCCCCGTAGTGCTTCTGCACGTCCTTCACGACGACGAGCGGATCGCCGCGGCGGACGGAGATGTTGCTGGTCGCGGGGGCAGGGTCCTCTGTGGCCATGGGGTCAGCCTAGGCGGAGAGCCCCGGCCGTTCTCAACATATGCACAGGATCTTGACCGACTCGTAACCCGAGCGGAATAAAGGGGACCTCACCCCGCGCGCTGTGCGAAGGCCGTCTCGTAGAGGCACACGCTCGCCGCCGTCGCGAGGTTCAGCGACTCGGCCCGGCCGTAGATCGGCAGGCGCAGGGCGAGGTCCGCGTGGCCGAGAGCCGCCGCGTCGAGCCCGCGCGCCTCGTTGCCGAAGAGCCACGCTGTGGGCTCCGCGAGCACATCGCGGCGCGCGAGGAAGTCCTCTCCCCCCACGTCGGCGGCCACCACGCGCAGACCGGCCGCGTGGGCGCGCTCGACGGTGGCGGCGAGATCGGCGGCCACCGCGACGGGCACGTGGAACAGCGATCCGGTCGTCGCGCGCACGACCTTCGGGTTGTAGGGATCGACGGTGCGTCCCGTGAGGACGACGGCGTCGGCGCCTGCGGCGTCGGCGGCACGGATGATCGTCCCGAGGTTGCCGGGGTCGCGCACCTCCTCGCAGATCGCGATGAGCCGGGGCGACGCCGCGAAGACATCCTTCAGCGCGGTCGGCGACTGCCGGGCGACCGCGACGATGCCCTGCGGGGTGACCGTGTCGGCCATGGCGTCGAGCACAGCCTCCGTGGTGAAGACGATCTCCAGCCCGGCATCCTCGGCCGCAGCCCGCACATCCTGGTGCCGCTCCATCGCGGTCGGCGTCGCGAAGAGCTCCACCACGGTGTCGGGGCGGAAGGCGAGCGCTTCGCGGGCGGCCTGCGGCCCCTCCAGGAGGAACAGCCCCGTCTCCTGACGGGCGCTGCGCTTGGTCAGCTTCGCGACCGCGCGCACACGCGGGGACCGGGGGTTCTCGAGCACGCTCTCATCCTACGAAACAAAGGGTGTCCCCCGAACGGAGGACACCCTTTGCGATGCGTTGTGGCGCGATCAGGCCTTCGGCGCGTTCACGTCGGCCGGAAGCGCGTTCTTCGCGGTCTCGACGAGCGACGCGAACGTCTTCGGCTCGTTCACCGCGAGGTCGGCCAGCATGCGGCGGTCGACCTGGACACCCGCGAGGCCGAGCCCCTGGATGAAGCGGTTGTACGTGACGCCGTTCTGACGCGCGGCGGCGTTGATGCGCTGGATCCACAGGCGGCGGAAGTCGCCCTTGCGCTTGCGGCGGTCACGGTACGCGTAGACGAGGGAGTGGGTGACCTGCTCCTTGGCCTTGCGGTACAGACGCGAACGCTGGCCCCGGTAACCGGAGGCGCGCTCGAGGATGACGCGACGCTTCTTGTGGGCGTTGACAGCCCGCTTGACTCTAGCCATTTCTTTTTCTTCCTAGTGTTCTAGATCTCGGGAGCGCGACGGCTCAGAGGCCGAGGAGCTTCTTGGCGACCTTGGCGTCACCGGGAGCGAGGACCTGCTCCTGGTTGAGGCGGCGCGTGCGCTTGCTGGCCTTGCCCTCGAGGTTGTGGCGCATGCCGGCCTGCTGCTTCATGAGCTTGCCGCTTCCGGTGACCTTGAAGCGCTTCTTGGCACCCGAGTGGGTCTTCTGCTTCGGCATTTCTCTTCCTTCGTTGTGGTTTCCGGGCGGGCCGGAGTCTGGGGAGCGCGGGGGTTATTCAGCCGCGGCTGTGGCGGGGGCGTCCGGGGCGGTCTCGTCGGAGGTGCGCGCCTGGCGTGCGGCCTCCTTGTTGGCAGCGCGCTGGGCGTTCTGCTCGGTCTTGACCTCGGACTTGTTCTTATGCGGCGCGACCACCATGACCATGTTGCGTCCGTCGATCGTCGGGTTCGACTCGACCGTGCCGAACTCGGCGACATCCTCCGCGAACTTGCGGAGCAGACGCACACCCTGCTCCGGGCGCGACTGCTCGCGACCGCGGAAGAGGATCATGGCCTTGACCTTGTCGCCGGCCTGCAGGAAGCCCTCGGCGCGCTTGAGCTTCGTCGTGTAGTCGTGCGCCTCGATCTTCAGGCGGAAACGGACTTCCTTCAAGACGGTGTTGGCCTGGTTGCGACGGGCTTCCTTGGCCTTCTGCGCCGTCTCGTACTTGAACTTCCCGTAGTCCATGATCTTGACCACGGGCGGCTTCGAGTTGGGCGCGACCTCGACCAGGTCGAGATCTGCCTCCTGCGCGAGGCGGAGAGCCGCCTCGATGCGGACGACGCCGACCTGCTCACCGTTCGGCCCGACGAGGCGGACCTCGGGGACGCGGATGCGGTCGTTGGTGCGGGGATCGCTGATGCGGAACTCCTCTGTCGTACGGGTGGGTGCCACCGCGACACGGATGTCTCGCGGGCGGAAGCGCTTCTCATCCACCCCGCACGACGCGAACGTCGGCTGGAAGTTCTGCACCCACGCCTCGAGAGGCGCCACCTGGATGGCTACCCGGTGCCGATGTCGCTGGCGGGCCGGGCGGAGTGCGAGACCCGGTAGCCTGGAGCGGCAAGCGCGGGTGGGATGTGATCCACTTTCGATCCGGAGCAGAACACTCCGGTGCGCGGCAAGTCTAGCAGAAAGCGATCCGTGGACACGAACCCCTCCTCCCCCGACCATTCGCACGCCCCCGAGGCCACGGCAGACGAGCGTCTCGCCCGCTGGGAGGAGCAGGAGCGCGCCGCGGCCGCAGCATCGCGTGACATCGCCGACGTCCCCTCGGTCGAGGTCATCACCACCGCGGCCGTGCACCTCATGAGCGCGGCCGCCGTGAAGGTCGGGCTCGCGGATGCCCCGGAGACCCAGACCGACCTCGACGAGGCGCGAAAGCTCATCAACGCCCTCGCGGGTCTCATCACGGCCGGCGCGCCGGAGATCAGCGACATGCACGCCCGGTCGCTCCGCGACGGACTGCGCTCTCTGCAGCTCGCGTTCCGCGAGGCCTCGGTCATCCCCGACCCGATCGGCAAGGGTCCCGGCGAGAAGTGGACCGGCCCGGTCACCTGACCGGCGGATTCAGGTCGCGGGTTCAGGCCCGGAGGAGCTTGACGGTCAGCGAATCGACGAGCACCGCGATGCGGTCATCCGCCGCCCAACGCGCAGCGAGACGCTGCAGGATCGCGTCGAGCTCGACTTTCTCGAGCCCGTCGACGAGGTGGAGGCGCACGATGAGCTCGGGTCCGCGGAGGCGCCCGGACGGGTCGCCGTCGTCGACGGAGAGGTCGAGCACGCCCAGTTCGCCGCCGATCGACTCCTGCAGGCCGGCGAACACCTCGGGCGAGCGGTGCGCCGGCTCCCACGGGAGCGCCTGCCCGATCGCCCACACGGCGGGGCGGCGCAGCACGAACTCGGTCGGCGAGCCGGGGTCGATCACGATGAGATCGGTGTCATCCGCCGCGGCGGATAGGGCGGTCCGCACCGCGTCGACCGGGATCGGCCGAGCCATCGGGTCCCACGCGGCAAGAGCGGCCACGGAGGTGAAGACGGGAAGCACCCTCCGGCCGTCGGGGGCGGCGACCGTGACGATCGAGAGCTCCTGCGTCTTGTCGACCGCCAGGCCCGACGGCGCGACGCCAACATCGCCGGGTTCGGCGACCAGGGGGATCAGCAGGCGCGCAGTGCGGTAGGACTCGACGACGGCGACGGGGTCGCCCACGCCGTCGTGGAACGCCGTGAGCGCTGTCAGCAGGGCGGCATCCGCCGAGCCGTCGTCACCGGCGTGCGCGTTCGGCTCGAAGCTGCGCCCCTCCCAGGGCACGCCCGCGCTGTCAGCCTGCGGCGACATCCAGCGCCTCGGCCAGCGTGAAGGCTCCGGCGTACAGCGCCTTGCCCACGATGGCGCCCTCGACTCCGAGCGGGACGAGGTCGCGGAGCGCGGCGATGTCATCGAGGCTCGAGATGCCGCCGGAGGCCACGACCGGGCGGGTCGTGCGGGACGTCACCTCACGGAGGAGCTCGATGTTCGGGCCACGCAGCGTGCCGTCCTTGGTCACGTCGGTGACGACGTAGCGGCTGCACCCGGCATCCTCGAGCCGATCGAGAACCTGCCAGAGGTCCCCGCCGTCGCGGGTCCACCCCCGGGCCGCGAGCGTCGTTCCGCGCACGTCCAGCCCGACCGCGATCGCCTCGCCGTATCGGCCGATCACATCGGCCGCCCACTCGGGGTTCTCGAGCGCCGCCGTGCCGAGGTTGATGCGGGTGGCGCCGGAGTCCAGCGCCGCTTCGAGCGTCGCGTCGTCGCGGATGCCGCCGGAGAGCTCGACCTGCACTCCGCGCAGCTGCTTGATCGCCTTGCGGATGACGGCGGTGTTGCTCCCGCGGCCGAAGGCGGCGTCGAGATCGACGAGGTGGATCCACTGCGCGCCGTCGCGGGCCCACGCGAGGGCGGCCTCGACGGGATCGCCGTAGCTGGTCTCGGTGCCCGCCTCCCCCTGGGTGAGACGGACGGCCTTGCCGTCCGCGACGTCCACGGCCGGCAGCAGGATCAGTTCGGGGGTCGACGCGAAATCGTTCATGGCTCCAGAGTGGGTCGGTGGACGTTCGCGTCCTCACCGGTCGAGGCGCGACACAAACAGAGAGACTACCGGGCGCGCGCCATCAGGCCGTGCGCGGGAGCGCGGAGATCCAGTTGGCCAGGAGGCGGATGCCGGCGGCCCCGCTCTTCTCCGGGTGGAACTGCGTCGCGCTGAGCGGTCCGTTCTCGACCGCGGCGAGAAACGGCTGACCGTAGTCGCACCAGGTCACCACCGGGGCCCGGAAGGGCTTCATGGGCTCGAGCGGCCAATGCTGGGCACCGTACGAGTGCACGAAGTAGAAGCGCTCGTCCGTCAGGCCGTCGAAGAGGACCGACCCCTCCCCCGCACGGACGGTGTTCCAGCCCATGTGCGGGAGGACGGGCGCATCGAGCTCGGTGACGGCGCCCGGCCATTCGCCGAGCCCCTCCGTCTCCATGCCGCGCTCGACGCCGTGCTCGAACAGGACCTGCATCCCGACGCAGATCCCGAGGACGGGGCGCCCACCGGACAGGCGACGTCCGATGAGCTCTTCGCCTCGGATGCCGCGCAGGGCCGACATCACGGCGCTGAAGGCGCCGACGCCGGGGACGACGAGCCCGTCGGCATCGGCGACGAGCCCGCGGTCCGCGGTCAGCCGCGCGTCCGCGCCGGCGGCGACGAGGGCCTTGACGGCGGAGTGGACGTTGCCCGACCCGTAATCCAGGACCGCGACGAGGGGACGGGGGGCCGCAGCCGCCGATCCGTCCGCCGTCACAGGGCGCCCTTCGTGCTGGGGATTCCCTGGACCAGCGGATCGAGCGCCTTCGCCTGGCGGAACGCGCGGGCGAATGCCTTGTACTCCGCCTCGGCGATGTGGTGCGGATCGCGCCCGTCGAGCACCCGGATGTGGACGGTGAGACCGCCGCCCATGGCGATCGCCTCGAAGGTGTGGCGGACCAGCGACCCCGTGAAGTGCCCGCCGATGAGGTGGTACTCGTAGCCGGCGGGCTCACCCGTGTGCACGAGGTAAGGACGACCGCTGATGTCGACGACCGCCTGGGCGAGCGCCTCGTCGAGGGGGACGAGCGCGTCGCCGTACCGGGAGATCCCCGCTTTGTCGCCGAGCGCCTGCCGGATCGCCTGCCCGAGCACGATCGCGACGTCCTCGACGGTGTGGTGCGCATCGATGTGGGTGTCGCCCGAGGCGCGCACGGTGAGATCGGTCAGCGAGTGCTTCGCGAAGGCCGTCAGCATGTGGTCGAAGAACGGAACGGTCGTGTCGATGTGGCTCACGCCGGTGCCGTCGAGATCGAGGTCGAGCTCGACCGTCGACTCGCTCGTGACGCGGCGGATCGAGGCCGTACGGTGCGCGGCGGAGGTCAGGGGCGAGGTGGCCATGGTGCCGATTCTAGCGAGGCGCGCGACGCGCCATCCGCCTCAGGAGCGGCCCGGGTGGGCCCCGCCGTCGCCCAGGGAGGCGAGGGCATCGAGGAACGCCGTCGACTCCTCTTCCGTCCCCGCGGTGACGCGGAGGCTCCGGGGCAGCCCCACGTCGCGCACGAGCACGCCGCGGTCGTACAGCCCCTGCCACGTGGCGGCCGGGTCGTCGACGCCCGCGAAGAGGACGAAGTTCGTCCAGCTCTCGAACGGCTCGTAGCCGAGGGCGTCGAGGGTGGCCGAGATGCGGTCGCGCTGACCCACGATGTCGTCGACCATCGCGAGCATGGCCGGCGCGTGTCGGAGCGCGGCGACCGCGGCAGCCTGCGTCAGCGCGCTCAGGTGGTAAGGCAGCCGGACGAGACGAAGCGCATCGATGAGTGCGGGGTCGGCGGCGAGGTATCCGACGCGGGCGCCGGCGAAGGCGAAGGCCTTGCTCATCGTCCGAGAGACGACGAGGCGCTCACGACCTGGGAGAAGGGTCAGGGCCGATCGCGCGTCGCGCGGCGCGAACTCCTGGTAGGCCTCATCGACGATCACGATCCCGTCGGTGGCGTCGTAGACGGCTTCGACGACGTCGAGGCCGAGCGGGGTTCCGGTCGGGTTGTTCGGGGAGCACAGGAAGGTGACGTCGGGCGCGGCCTCCTCGATCTGTGCCGCGGCGTCGCCGGCGGAGATCGTGTAGTCGACGCCGCGCGTCCCCGCGACGTAGGTGGCTCCGGTGGCGCGCGTGAGGAGCGGGTACATCGAATAGGTGGGGGCGAACCCGAACGCGGTCCGCTCGGGACCGGCGAAGGCCTGCAGGATGTGCTGGAGCACCTCGTTGGACCCGTTGGCCGCCCAGATCTGATCGGGCGCGAGGCCGTGGCCGAGGTAGTCGGCGAAGCCTTCCCGCAGCGCCGTGAACTCACGGTCCGGGTAGCGATTCACCTCACGCAGGGCGTGCGCGAGCGAATCGAGGATGTCGTCGGCCACTTCTTCCGGGACCGGATGCGTGTTCTCGTTCACATTCAGGGCGACGGGAAGGGGCGCTTGCGGCGCTCCATAGGGCGTCAGCCCGCGCAGGTCGGGTCTGAGGGGCAGATCGTCGAGACTCGCACTCACACGACCATCGTAGAGCGGGCGGCCCGCCGCCTCCGACGAGAGCTTCCGATCAGAGCGCGGCGCCGTCTCACCGAGACGCGATGTCGACGGGCAGCGAAATCGTCTGACCGGCGACGAGGGCTCCCGAGGAGAGGGCATTGAGGCGGATGATCTCGTCGACGACGTCGCGGGGATCAGCCGAGGGGGCGGCATCCTGTGCGATCGACCACAGCGTGTCACCCGGAAGGACGGTGACCTGGGTGAAGGCACCTGCGGGCGCTCCGCCCTCGCCCGAGGCGAGTGCACCGCCGCCGGAGACGATCGCGAACGCGAGCGCGAGGACCGCCGGGAGCGCGGCGAGGGCCGCCAGCACCCGCCGACCGCGTGCCGTGAGCCGCAGGCGCGTCGCGGGGACGCGCGGAGCGAAAGCGGGGGCGGTGATGTCCAGAGTGCTCATGGTGTTCTCCTCTGTGGAAGTCGCGATCTTCGCATCCGGCTCTCGGCCGGGAGAACCGGATGCGAAGTTCTCTTCCGAATCTATCTTCGATAAAGTACAGGTGTCAACAACGGTGGTGATCGGAGACGGATCGAACGCGACACGCGGACGGTTGCCGCTCGCGCCGCCCCGGACCGGATACGGTTTCGACAGGAACAGCCCATCACCGACCTCCGACATTCGAAGACGGGAGCGGGCGATGGGACTGAAGGAGAGCGACATGGACAGGCCGCAGACCCGGCGACGCAAGAGCCTGAGCGAGAAGCAGCTCGCGATCCTCGAGGTCATCCAGCGCTCGATCGCCCGGTACGGCTACCCGCCGAGCATGCGGGAGATCGGCGACGCGGTCGGGCTCAAGTCGCTCTCCAGCGTCACCCACCAGCTGAACCAGCTCGAACTCAGCGGCTACCTTCGCCGCGACGCGGGCAAGACGCGCGCGATGGAGGTGCTGATCGACCTCCCAGGGGCATCGACGGAGAACCCGGCCGATGAGGCACCGGCGGTCGGCGATGCCGCGCTCGTGCCCCTGGTCGGACGGATCGCCGCCGGCATCCCGATCACGGCCGACCAGCACGTCGAGGAGATCTTCCCGCTTCCCCGCCAGCTCGTGGGCAAGGGCGACCTGTTCATGCTCAAGGTGAGCGGCGAGTCGATGATCGATGCCGCCATCTGCGACGGCGACTGGGTCGTCGTGAGGTCGCAGCAGAGCGCCGACAACGGCGACATCGTCGCGGCGATGCTCGACGACGAGGCGACCGTGAAGACGTTCCGGCAGCGCGACGGGCACACCTGGCTCCTCCCCCGCAACAGCGCCTTCGAGCCGATCCTCGGCGACGATGCGACCGTGCTCGGCAAGGTCGTCGCCGTCCTCCGCGCGGTCTGAGCCACCCCGGTCGGGTGATCCGACCCCGCGCGGGGGCAGATGCACTGGGGGTGCGACGGCTTTCTCCGCCACAATGGCGCCATGAGCGACGGCGCGTCCCCCACGATCGAAGACCTGACCGCGCGGATCGGCACCCTTGAGGCGGAGAACGAAGTCCTCCGCGGCGCGACGCCCGCGCCCGCCCCGATGACGCGCGGGCGCTGGCGGGCCTGGGCGTCGGCGGTCTGCATCATCGTCGCCGCGATCCTCGTCCCCCTGTCGATCGTGTCGGCATGGGCACGCGTCCAGCTGGTCGACGAGGACAGCTTCGTCGCGACGCTCGCGCCGCTGGCCTCCGACCCTGCGGTGCAGTCCATGGTCGTCGACGAGACGATGGATGCCATCCGCGCACAGACCGACTTCGGCCAGATCACCTCTGACGCCATCGACGGTGTCGCATCCCTCGGCCTTCCCCCTGCGGCGGTCTCGGCGCTCACCCTGCTCAAGCAACCCGCGGCGGACGGGCTCGAAAGCCTCGTCGATCGCGCGGTGACACGCGTGGTCGCCTCCGACGCCTTCGCCGGCGTGTGGTCGACAGCCACACGCGCCGGCCACCGTGCGCTCACGACCGCAGCCACCTCCGACGGCGGCGGACTCGTCGTCCGCACGGGCGACGGCGTGGGCATCCAGCTCGGAGCGATCGTCGAGCGCGTCCGGCAGAACCTCACCGACCAGGGCGTGGGGGTCGCCGGCCTCATCCCTCGCATCGACAGAGTCGTGATCCTCGGCTCCGGGGAGAACCTCGTCCTCGTCCGCACCGGCTATGCGGTCGCCGCCGCGGTCGGGTACTGGCTGCCCCTCGTGTCCCTCGCTCTGTTCGCCGCCGGCGTCCTCGTCGCGCGCCGCCGCGCGACCGCCCTGGTCGGCACCGGAGTGGGGCTGCTCGTCGGCGGCGGGTCCCTCGCGATCGGCATCGCGGTGGGCGCGAGCGTCACGGCGGTGTTCGCGGCGCAGTCGGGCCTGGAGCCGGTGGCGATCGGGGTAATTTACGCACAACTGTCGGACGGGATGGCGCACACGGCGACCATCGTCGCCGTGATCGGCGTCGTCCTCGCTGCCCTCGCGTGGTCCCGTGGTCGGTCACGGAGCGCGACGGCCCTCCGCGACGGCGTCGATGCGGTCAACAGCGGCGCGCGCTCGTGGCTCGCCGCGCGGGGCGTGGACACGGGCGGCTTCGGTCGTGCGCTCTTCGAGCGACGCGTCGCGGTGCGCGCCGTGATCGTCGTTCTCGCCCTCATCTGGCTCGTCGCGCTGCGACCACTGACCGTGGGCGAGATCGTGCTCGTCACCGGGACCGCCCTCATCGCGTGGTGGGTCGCCGAGCTCTCCCAGTCACGCCCCGCGGAGGGTCCGGCGGCGGCCGAGCGGGTCCCCCGCTGACGGCGGATCAGTCGTCGATGCGCGACTGGTCGCTGAGGCGGTGCCACGCACGGTTGTGGTACACGAGGGCATCGCCGGCCGCGCCGGGTGCGACGTCCCGACCGAAGCCGGACTCCAGGGCGTGCGCCGCGATGACGGTCGAGCCCCCGGCGTCCATGCGGCCCACGACCGCACAGCGCACCCATGCGCGCACGCCGGCGAAGAGCGGCTCGCCCGTCTCCAGGCGGGACCAGGGGTGCTCCTGGGCGAAGCGGTCGACCCCGCGGGCCGCGCCGAGCTTCGCGAGTTCGACGTCGTGGGCGTCCAGAAGGTGAACCACGACGGTGGCGGCGCGAGCGAGCACATCCGCCGACGACGACAGCGCCGAGATCGAGAAGATCAGCAGCGGCGGCTCGGCGCTCACGGAGACCACCGACGTGGCGGTCAGGGCGACCGGACCGTCACCTGCGTCGGCGGTGATGACGGCGACGCCCGCGGGATGCCCCCGGAAGAGCGACGTGAAGGCGTCGCGCGAGAGCGACGACGAGAAGCTGTGCTTCTCCTCCGGGGTCTCCCTGCCCGCGTCCGACGCGGCCGACACGCTCATGCGACGCTCCGTACGGGCCGCGCGAGCTCGTCGCGGACGATGCGCGCGCCGGCGGTCAGCGCGCTCAGCTTCTGCTCCGCGACCCGGCGCGGGAACGGCGCCATGCCGCAGTTGGTGCTCGGGATGAGGTTGTCCGCGTCGACGAATGCCAGCGCACGGCGCAGAGTGTCTGCGACCTCCTCGGGGGTCTCGACCCTCTCGTCGGCCACGTCGATGGCGCCGAGCATGACCTTCTTGCCACGGACCAGTTCGATCAGATCCATCGGGACGTGCGAGTGCTGGCACTCCAGCGAGATGATGTCGATCGACGAGCGCTGCAGAAGCGGGAAGGATGCCTCGTACTGCCGCCACTGCGACCCGAGCCCCGCCTTCCAGTCGGTGTTCGCCTTGATGCCGTAGCCGTAGCAGATGTGGACGGCGGTCTCTGCCTTCAGGCCCTCGACCGCCCGCTCGAGTGCGGCGACGCCCCAGTCGGCGACCTCGTCGAAGAAGACGTTGAAGGAAGGCTCGTCGAACTGGATGATGTCGACGCCCGCCGCCTCGAGCTCTCTCGCCTCCTCGTTGAGGATCTGCGCGAACTCCCACGCCAGCTTCTCGCGGCTCTTGTAGTGCGCGTCGTAGAGCGTGTCCACCATCGTCATCGGGCCGGGGAGCGCCCATTTGAGGGGACGATCCGTGATCCCGCGCAGGAAGACCGCGTCGTCGACGAAGACAGGCCGCTCGCGGCGCACCTCCCCGACGACGGTGGGCACGCTCGCGTCATAGCGATCGCGGATGCGCACCGTCTCGCGCTTTTCGAAGTCGACGCCGCTGAGGTGCTCGATGAAGGTCGTCACGAAGTGCTGACGGGTCTGCTCTCCGTCGCTGACGATGTCGATGCCGCGCCGGGTCTGCTCATGGACCGCGACGCGCAGCGCGTCCTGCTTGCCCTCGGCGAGCGCGTCCCCTTCCAGCGACCACGGAGACCACAGGATCTCGGGCTGAGCGAGCCACGAGGGTTTGGGGAGGCTGCCCGCCGTCGTGGTCGGCAGGAGGGTGTTCACGAGCGGTGATCCTTGTCTCGTCATCAGACCGGCACCGCGATCCCGGCCCAGCGCTCCAGGACATCCCGGTGCGGTTCGACGAAGTGCTCCTCGGTGTACCGGCCCTGCGTGAGCGCGAGCCGGCTGCGCTCCTCGCGGTCGTAGTCGATCCGGGTGCGGGAGTAGTCCTGCGACTCCAGGCTCGGCCGGTAGAGCGCGGGAGCCGCGGAGTTCGCGTTGTAGATCTCCGGTCGGTAGATCTTCTGGAACGCCTCCATCGTGCTGATCGTGCCCGCGAGCTGCAGGTCGGAGTAATCGGTGAGGAGGTCGCCGCGGAAGTAGAACGCGAGAGGCGCGACGCTGCCACGCGGCATGAAGTAGCGCACCTGCAGGCCCATCTTCCCGAAGTACTCGTCGGTGAGGGAATGCTCGTCCTGGACGTATTCGACGCCGAGGATCGGGTGGTGGTTCTCCGACCGGCGGTACGTCTTGCTCGTCGACACGCTGATGCAGATGACCGGCGACTGCGGGAAGCGCTCGCGATACGTCACCGAGTCCAGGAAGTGGCGGAAGAGCCTGCCGTGGAGCTCGCCGAAGTCGCGCGGAAGGGCCGGAGCCTCACCGGCCTCCTTGGCCCGGTGCGCCGAAGCGGGCAGCAGCACGCTGAAGTCGTAATCGCGGAGGTAGGAGGAGAAGTTGTTCCCCACGATGCCGTGGTGGCGCGCCCCGGTGTGACCGTCGAGGATGTGGATGTCGAGGACCTCGATCAGCGGGAAGCGCTGGTCGGCGCCCTCCGCGGCGAACTCGAGCTGCACGGAGACGATCTCGAGCT
The DNA here is from genome assembly GCF_018717645.1 of Microbacterium flavum. GTDB lineage: Bacteria > Actinomycetota > Actinomycetes > Actinomycetales > Microbacteriaceae > Microbacterium > Microbacterium flavum. The sequence goes on along the minus strand of NZ_JAFLHG010000002.1, from coordinate 82,090 downwards.
CGAGGGCGTACCGGTCTCCGGTCGGGTTGTCCCAGTGCGCCAGGTCGTTGAACCGGCGGTCGATCATCGTGAGCGCGCCGCGCAGGTTCTCCTGACGGTGCGGACCGCGCGCGAGGTTGGCGAAGTTCGTCGTGATCCGCGAGTCCTCGGACGGCGCGTAGCGCTCGTCGAACCGCGTCGTCGTGATGCTGAACGCGAAGTCATCCGTCATGCGTGGCCACTCCTGGGGTGAACGGCCGGGCTCGGCCTTGCGTAAGTGAAGACTCGTCCATCGTGCAGCGATTCGCAGATATCGCGTAACTCGCCGTAACTATGCATTGATATAGCCCTTGCCTATGTCAGGCTCCCAGGATGGCCCAGGGAAGCAACGGTCTGACGCTCCAGCAGCTCCGCTACTTCATCGAGGTGGCGGCGGAGGGGTCGATCTCAGCCGCCGCCGATGTGCTGTACGTCGCCCAACCGACCATGTCCGCCGCCATGAAGGACCTCGAGGCGCGCGTCGGGCGAGCGCTCCTGATCCGTTCCTCGCGCGGGATCAGCCTGACCGTGGACGGGGCGGAGTTCCTCGGCTACGCCCGACAGGTCGTCGAGCAGGTGGAGCTGCTCGAGCAGCGCTACCTCGGGCGGCCGCCGTCCCGGCGACTGCTCGGCGTGTCGACCCAGCACTATTCGTTCGCGGTGGATGCCTTCGTGCGGATGGTCAAGGCGAGCGGAGCCGTCGAGTACGAGTTCGCGCTCCGCGAGACGCGCACCTGGGACATCATCGAGGATGTCCGGACGCTCCGCAGCGAGCTCGGCATCCTGTACCGCAACGACTTCAACCGGAACGTCATCGACCGGCTCCTGCGCGACTCCGGTCTGGTGTTCCATCCCCTATTCGCCGCCGCCCCGCACATCTTCATCTCGCGCCACAATCCGCTCGCCGTCCGCACGCGGGCGACGCTCGCCGACCTCGTCGGTCTGCCACGGCTGACCTTCGACCAAGGGGCGAACAACTCGTTCTACTTCGCCGAGGAGATCCTCTCCACCCTGTCGAGCGCGCAGGAGATCCGCGTCGCCGACCGCGCGACCATCTTCAACCTCATGATCGGTCTCGACGGCTACACGATCTCGACGGGCATCATCAGCGGTGAGCTCGACCCGGAGATCGTCGCGATCCCCCTCGATGTCGATGAGCGCATCGAGATCGGCTGGATCGGTCATGCCGCCATCCCGCTCACCGAGCAGGCGCAGCGGTACCTCGCCGAGGTGCGGGCCGTCGTCGCCGAATTCGACGTCGCGCTGATCGGCTGAGGGGCTGTCGCCGGACCAGCCGGCGGCCCCGCACGCCCGCGGCGTCAGCGCAGGCGAGATGCCGAGCGCGTAGCGTGAAGCCATGACGACCCCGCTGCCCTATGGATCCTGGCCCTCGCCCTTCACCGCGGAGTGGGCCTCCGCCGCGTCGCCGCGGATGGACGGCGCCGCCTTCGTCGGGGACGACGTGTGGTGGGGTCAGTCCCTCCCGGCCGAGAACGGCCGCACGGCGGTGCTGCGGCGCCGGGTGCCGAGCGGTGCGCTGCCCGGCGACGATCCGTCCGGCGGGGATGCCGCCGAGGTGCTCCTTCCCGCCCCCTGGAACGCCCGCTCGAGCGTCCACGAGTACGGCGGCGGATCGTGGGCGGCGACCGCGGACGGACGGCTCGCCTTCGTTGAGAAGTCTGATCAGCGCGTCTGGCTTCTGGCACCCGGCGGCGCCGAGCCGCGGGCCCTGACGCCCGAGGATGCCGCGACATCCTACGGCGGGCTGCGGATCACGCGGGGTCGGCTCCTCGCGGTGCGGGAGTGGCGGGGTGAGGGGGCCCTTCGGCGGGGCATCGTCGAGATCGCGCTCGACGGCGAGGCATCCGTGCGCCAGCTCGTCGGCGAGAGCGATTTCGTCGCTCAGCCCGCGCTCTCGCCGGATGGCACGCATCTCGCCTGGGTGGCGTGGAATCACCCCGATCTGCCCTGGGACCGCACCGAGGTGCGGGTCGGCCGCATTGAGGACGGCCGGGTGCCCTCGTGGGCGGCCGTGACGTCGGGGACGACGGCCGCGCTCCAGCCGACGTGGGCCACGGACACCGACCTCGTGTACCTCGATGAGCCCGCCGGCCGCTGGAACCTCTGGCATCGCGTGCACGGCGGCGACGGCTTCGGCGCGCCCGAGCCGATCGCGCCCGCCGACGCCGACACCGGGGGTCCGCTGTGGTCGCTCGGCGGCCGCTGGTACGGCCTGCTCGACGGCGGTCGCATCGTCGCCGTCCGGACCAACGGCTCCGACGAGCTCGTCCTCGTCGATGCGCAGGAGCCCGGCTTCGGCGGTGACGCGAGCGGTGCGCGGGCCTCCGTCGTCCGGATCGACGTCCCGGCGACCTCCGACCTGTGCATCGAGGACGTCGTCGGATCGCGCGCCCTGGTCTCGGGCGCCGCACCCGGCACCAGCGGACTGTGGCTCGTCGACGCGGACACCGGGGCCGCCCTCCAGGTGGTCGGGGCGCGAACGGAGACAGCGTCCGCGAGCGGCCCGTCCGCGGGCATTCCGGACGCGTGGATGCCGCAGACTCGGGCGTTCACCGCCGAAGGCCCGCGCGGCCCGGTCCACGCGTTCGTGCACCCGCCGACGCATCCGGACCACGCAGGGCCCGCGGACGAACGCGCACCGTACGTCGTGCTCGTGCACGGCGGACCCACCGCCCACGTCGGTGGCGTCGCGGACGCGAAGACGGTGTACCTCACCAGTCGCGGCATCGGCGTGCTCGAAGTCAACTACGGCGGGTCCACCGGCTACGGACGGGGCTACCGCGAACGGCTGCGCGGCCAGTGGGGCATCGTCGACGTCGAGGATGTGGTCGCGGCGGCCGTCGGACTCGCCGACGCGGGCGAGGCCGACCGCTCGCGTCTCGCCATCAAAGGCGGGTCGGCGGGCGGGTGGACCGTCCTCGCGGCACTCGCCCGCACCGACGCGTTCGCGGCCGGGATCAGCCGGTACGGCGTCGCCGACGCACGCGCCCTGGCCGAGGACACGCACGACTTCGAGTCGCGGTACCTCGACGGCATGATCGGCCCGCTCCCCGAGGCGGAGGAGACCTACCGCGAACGCTCCCCGCTCACGCACGTCGACGGATTCTCCGCGCCGGTCCTGCTCCTCCAGGGGAGCGAGGACCGCGTCGTGCCGCCCTCGCAGTCCGAGGCGATCCGCGACGCACTGGCAGCGCGCGGCATCCCGCACGCCTACCGCCTGTACGAGGGCGAGGGGCACGGGTTCCGTCGCGCCGAGACGATCGTGGACGCGCTGGAATCGGAAGTCGCCTTCCTCGGCGCGACCTTCGGCTTCGAGACCCCCGGCATCCCGCCGATCGCCCTCGACTGAGGGCCCGCGCACCGACCTCGCACGCACCCCCACCCGGCGCTCCGCACCGGGCGCGCCTCACCTCGCCGCGGACGTCGCGGTCGCCGGGCGTACCCAATGCAGGAACAATCGGCGCGACGGCGCACCACCACCGCGGATTCCTGCGGCGGGGCACCGGCCGCCCGCACGGATCTCCTGCGTCAGGTACACGCGGGGGTCGCAACTCGGCGCCGTGGCCCGGCGCGGCCCCCGCGACAGCGACGAGACACTCTCCTCGGGCAGCGACCTCCTGCAGCCCCGGCGAACGACCTCAGGCGGAGAAGGGCGCGAGTCGGCCGCCGAGGATCGCCGGCACGTGCGCGTGCAGGACGGTGCCCTCGGCGCTGTGCTCCTCGCTCAGGATGATCCCATGCTCGTGCACCGCCGAGACGAGGTCGCCCCGGTCGTAGGGAACGACCGCGCGCACCTCGACGGCAGGAAGCGGCAGCGTGGCCTCGACGCGCGCTCGGAGCTCCTCGACGCCCTCGCCGGTGCGCGAGGACACGAACAGCGCCTGCGGCGCGAGGCCGCGGAGGACCAGCCGTGTGTCGTCGTCGAGCAGGTCCGCCTTGTTGAACACGACGATCTCGGGGACCTCGCGCGCCCCCACATCGCCGATGACGTCGCGCACCGTCTGCAGCTGCGCCGCGGGGTCGGGGTGCGAGCCGTCGACGACGTGGACGATGACATCGGCATCCCCCACCTCTTCGAGAGTGGAGCGGAAGGCCTCGACGAGCTGATGCGGGAGATTCCGCACGAACCCGACGGTGTCGGTGAGCGTGTAGACGCGCCCGTCGACGGTCTCACTGCGGCGCACGGAGGTGTCGAGCGTCGCGAACAGCGCGTTCTCCACGAGGACACCGGCACGCGTGAGCCGGTTCAGCAGACTCGACTTGCCGGCGTTGGTGTACCCGGCGATCGCGACCGCCGGAATCGTGTTGCGCTTGCGCTCGGCGCGCTTGGCCTCGCGCGCAGGAGCGAAATCGCGCAGCTGCTTGCGCAACTGCGCCATCTTCGTGCGGATGCGGCGGCGGTCGAGCTCGATCTTGGTCTCACCGGGGCCGCGCGAGCCCATGCCCGCGCCGCCCGCACCGACCTGGCCACCGGCCTGCCGGCTCATCGAGTCGCCCCAGCCGCGCAGGCGCGGGAGCAGGTACTCGAGCTGAGCGAGTTCGACCTGCGCCTTGCCCTCCCGACTCTTGGCGTGCTGGCTGAAGATGTCGAGGATGACGGTTGTGCGGTCGATGACCTTGACCTTCACCACGTCCTCGAGGGCGCGTCGCTGGCTGGGCGCGAGCTCGGTGTCGGCGATGACGGTGTCCGCGCCGACGGCGGCGACCAGGTCGCGCAGTTCCGCCGCCTTGCCCCGGCCGATGTAGGTGGCGGGGTCGGGGTGCGGGCGCCGCTGCAGCACACCGTCCAGCACGACCGCACCGGCGGTCTCCGAGAGGGCCGCGAGCTCGCGCAGCGAGTTCTCCGCGTCCTCCTGCGAACCCTGCGGGTACACACCGATCAGGACGACGTTCTCGAGCCGCAGCTGCCGGTACTCGACTTCGGTGACGTCCTCGAGCTCGGTCGACAGTCCGGGTACGCGACGCAGCGCGGCGCGCTCCTCGCGGTCCCACTGGTCTCCATCGGTGTCGCCGTACGACACCGTCGTCTGGTCCTGCAGCGCCTGGGCCGCGCCGAACACGTGGATGCCGGAGCGCGATTCGGCTCGCGAGAGGACCCGGTCGACGGGATCGATCGGGTGGCTGACCGAGCCGACATCCGCGCTGGCAGCGGTGTCTGCGGCGACGTCCGTGTCGCCGACGGCCTCGGTGGTTCCGGTGATTCCGGGATTCTGAGTCATTCGTTCCTTCGCATCAGTGAGCCTTGCAGTCTAGCCTCTCGCGCCGTGGGGACGCTCCGCTACGCTGGCAGTCATGGCGGGCGATCACTACTTCAGCGCCGCCCCGTCCAGCGCGGAGCATCTGCGCCGCATCCCCGTGGTCCTCTCCGGGCGATCCGGTGAGGCGACGACCGCGGGCGGGGTGTTCAGTCCAGACCACGTCGACCAAGGCACCGCCGTGCTCTTGGCCAATACGCCCCCCGTTCCCCCGGGAGGCGACCTGCTCGATCTCGGCTGCGGGTGGGGCCCGATCGCCTTGAGCCTGGCCATCGCATCCCCCCACGCGACCGTCTGGGCGGTCGACGTCAACGAGCGGGCGCTCGATCTCGTCCGCCGCAATGCCGCGGCCTGGGGCCTCGACAATGTCAACGCCGTGCTGCCCGAGGATGTTCCCGACGAGGTCGTCTTCCGCTCCATCCGCTCCAACCCGCCCATCCGGGTCGGCAAGAACGAACTGCACGGGCTGCTGGAGCGGTGGATTCCGCGGCTGGACGAGCGCAGCGACGGATGGTTCGTCGTGCAGCGCAATCTCGGCTCCGATTCCCTCCAGCGGTGGTTGGATGCCACGTTCCACCCGGGGTACTCGGTGACCCGCGCGGCGACGGCACGCGGCTTCCGTGTGCTCAAAGTGCGCAAGCACGGAGCGGTGCCTACCGGCCCCGTCGACGTGATCGACCCCCTCAGCCCCCTCGAGGAGTGACCAGATGAGCGATTCCGCCGCCCGCCGCGTCCCGATCGAGCCGCAGAGCGTCGATGCCCCGCTGACCTCCTCCGCCGTCCTGCTGACGCTCGTCCTGGGCAGCGCACCCGGGGCTGTCGACACCGTGCGAGGCGTCCTCGGCGACCTCGACGACATCGTGAAGAACGTGGCATTCCGCGACCTGCACGCCTCCCTCGCCTGCACGGTCGGCATCGGCGGCGATGCGTGGGATGCCGTGGCGCGGGCGCCCCGCCCGCGCGAGCTGCATCCGTTCCGCGCCGTGCGCGGTGCGGCCCACACCGCCCCCTCGACCCCCGGTGACCTGCTCCTGCACATCCGCGCCGACCGGCGCGATCTGTGCTTCGAGCTGGAGCGCCAGCTCCTCGACCGTTTCGGCGATGCCGTGAGCGTCGTCGATGAGACCGTCGGCTTCCGCTACTTCGACGCGCGCGACCTGCTGGGCTTCGTCGACGGCACCGCGAACCCCGTCGGCCCCGCCCTCCCCGCCGCCACGATCATCGGCGACGAGGACCCGGCCGCGACCGGCGGCAGCTACCTCGTCGTGCAGAAGTACGTGCACGATCTCTCCGCGTGGAAGGGACTCACGACCGAGCAGCAGGAGGCGGTCATCGGCCGCACCAAGAGCGACAACATCGAGCTCGACGACGCGGCCGCTCCCGACCAGAAGTCGCACAAGACCCTGTCGACCATCGTCGATGACGCCGGTGTCGAGCACGACATCCTGCGCGACAACATGCCGTTCGGCTCCCCCGGCCAGGCGGAGTTCGGGACCTACTTCATCGGATACACGCGGGAGCTGTGGGTGATCGAGAGGATGCTCGAGCGCATGTTCATCGGCGATCCGCCCGGCGCGCACGACCGCCTGCTCGACGTGTCCACGGCCCTCACCGGCGGGGTGTACTTCGTGCCTCCCAGCGAGGTCCTCGCCGGTCTCGGCGACTGAGGCCAGCGGGCACCCGGCGCGTCGGTCGGTGTCCGGTCGGCACCTCCGCGCGGCGTCGCCGCTCCCGTCACCCCCGCCGTCAGGCGAGGGCGACCTCGCCGGAGTAGACGAGGGTGGCCGGACCCGAGAGGAGGACGTGGGATCCGTCGCGCTCCTCCACGATGCGGACGCCCAGGCGCCCTCCCGGCACGTCCACCGTCCACGCGGCGGGCGCGGCGGCCCCGGCCCAGTGCCGGACGGCGAGCGCCGCAGCCGCGACGCCCGTCCCGCAGGACAGGGTCTCGCCTACGCCGCGTTCGAACACGCGCATCCGGATCGCGCCGACGCCCCCGCTCACCAGCGGATCCGCGGGGACGACGAACTCGATGTTCGCCCCGTGCGCAGGGGCGGGCGCGAGCAGCGGCTGAGCGCTGAGGTCCAGCGCGTCGAGTTCGGCCGTGGAGCCCAGTGCGACGACGACGTGCGGATTCCCCACATCGATGCCGACGCCGGGCCGCGGGACGTCGAGCCCTCGCGCCCGCACGACGACATCCGACTCGTCGACGGCGAAGAGTCCCAGATCGACTTCGAAACCGAGGTCGCTGCGGGTGAGGACCTTCGTCCCCGCGCGCGTGCCGATCCGCAGGGGGGCATCGATCGTCGCCAGGCCCGCCTCGACGAGGTACTTCGCGAACACCCGTGTGCCGTTGCCGCACATCTCCGCGGCCGATCCATCGGCGTTCCGGTAGTCCATGAACCACTCGGCATCGGGCGTCGCAGCGCCCTCGGGGAGTGCGGCGGAACGGACCACCCGCAGCGTGCCGTCGCCACCGACGCCGAACCGGCGATCGGTGAGCGCGGCGACCTGGTCGTCCGTCAGGATCAGCTCGCCGTCGGGGTCGGGAAGGATGACGAAGTCATTGCCGGTGCCGTGGCCCTTGGTGAACGCGACCGTCCGAGTCATGCCCTCAGCTTACGGCGGCGGCTGTGGGCCCGGCCGTGCGACAGCCGGGATCAGTCGGCGATGAGGCGCTTCGCCGTCGCCCAGATGTCGAAGCTCTCGTAGCCGATGGCGGCGTAGAAGTCGTGGACGCCGCCGTTCTCGGGGCGCACCATGAGCTGCACCTTCGGGCACCCCATCTCCCGCAGGAGCTCCTCGGCCCGTTCCACGAGCCTCCGCGCGATCCCCTCGCCGCGTCGCTCCGGCGCACTGGCGAGGTAGTAGAGCCACCCGCGGTGGCCGTCGTAGCCTGCCATCACCGTTCCCACGAGCTCACCCTCCTCGGTCGCGACGAGGAAGAGCTCCGGCTGCACGGTGAGCTTGCGACTGATGTCCTGGTACGGGTTGTTCCAGGGCCGGGTGAGCCCGGTCTCCTGCCAGAGCGCGACAACGGCGTCGGTGTCGGAGAGGGAGAACGGCCGGATGTCGATGCTCATCCGACCGAGTCTGCCAAATCCCCGGCATCCGCGTCGGGCGCTGTCCACAGGATGCCGCGGTAGCGCCGGAACCAGGACACCTGGCGCCGCGCGTACCGGCGGGTCAGCGCCTGCGTCTGCGCGATCGCTTCCGCCTCGGTGAGGGCGCCGTCCAGCTGGGCCAGCGCCTGGGCGTAGCCGATGGCGCGGCCGGCAGTGGGCGAGTCGTCGAGACCGCGCGCGCGGAGCGCCTCGACCTCGGCGAGCAGCCCGCTGGCCCACATCCGCTCGACACGGGCGTCGAGCCGCTCGACGAGCGGCGGGCGGTCGACGTGGACGCCCACGATCGTCGTGGGTTCGTGCCAGAGGGCGGCCTCCTCCGGCAGGGCCGCTCCGTGGGTGCTCTCGCCCTGCGCGAGGACTTCGAGCGCCCGGACGGTGCGCCGCCCGTTCCGCGGGTCGATCCGCGCCGCCGTGTCGGGATCCAGAGCACGCAGTCTCTCGTACAGCGCGCCCGGACCGGACCGGTCGAGTTCGGCTTCGAGATCGGCCCGCAGCGCGTCGTCGTGCGGCGGGAAGCGGAAGTCGTAGACGACGCTGGAGACGTACAGCCCCGAGCCGCCCACGAGGATCGCGTCCGCCCCGCGGGTGAAGATCGCCCTGATCGTCTCGCGCGCGACGCGTTGGTACTCGGCGACGGTGGCCTCCGCCGTCACCTCCCATGCGTCGAACAGGTGGTGCGGGATGCCGCGGCGCTCGGCTTCGGGGAGCTTCGCCGTGCCGATGTCCATGCCGCGGTAGAGCTGCATGGCGTCGGCGTTGACGATCTCCGCGGCACGTCCTCGCGCGGCGAGGGCCTCGGCGAGGCGGAGCGAGAGGTCGGTCTTGCCGGTGCCGGTGGCCCCGACGACGGCCCAGAGCCGCGCATCCCCCACGGCCGTCACGGGCGTGCGGCGGAGGCGGCCGGACCGGTCACGGAGCGATGCGGAGCGTCGGGATGCCGAGTCCGACGGCGCGGCGTCCGTCAGCGGTCAGCTCAGCGGCGGGCGCGGGCACCCCGCACGACTCCGCCTGGGTCCGGTCCCACGCGTCGCCCGCGCGCGTCCGGCGGATGCGGAGGGGGGCACCGTCGGGGCTGTCCGCCAGGAGGTGGAAGGGTGCGGCGTGCGTGACCGTCACCGTGACGACGTCGCCCGGGCGGGGCAGGGGACCCGCGTCGACACCTCCGGGGACCTCGAAGTGGACGAGGCGATTGTCCTCAGCGCGCCCCGTCAGGCGGTGGGTCTCGGCATCCTTCTTGCCTTCGCCGGTCGACACGAGCACCCGGAGCTCACGGCCGACCTGCGCCCGGTTCTCCTCCAGGGAGATGCGCTCCTGGAGGGCGATGAGCCGTTCGTAGCGCTCCTGGACGACCGCCTTCGGGACCTGATCCGGCATCGTCGCGGCGGGTGTGCCCTCGCGGATCGAGTACTGGAAGGTGAACGCGCTCGCGAAGCGCGCCTGCTCGACGACGCGCATCGTGTCCTCGAAGTCCTCGTCGGTCTCACCCGGGAATCCGACGATGATGTCCGTCGTGATCGCCGCCTGGGGGATGCGCTCCCGCACCCGGTCGAGGATCCCCAGGAAGCGCTCGCTCCGGTAGGAGCGGCGCATGGCCTTCAGGACGCGGTCCGACCCGGACTGCAGCGGCATGTGCAGCTGGGGCATCACCTGCGGCGTCTCGGCCATCGCGTCGATGACGTCGTCGGTGAAGGCGGCCGGGTGCGGGCTCGTGAAGCGGATGCGCTCGAGGCCCGGGATCTCACCGGCGGCGCGCAGGAGCTTCCCGAACGCCTGACGGTCGCCGAACTCGACGCCGTAGCTGTTGACGTTCTGCCCCAGGAGGGTCACTTCGATCGCGCCGTCGTCGACGAGGAGACGGATCTCGTTCAGGATGTCGCCGGGCCGGCGATCCTTCTCCTTGCCACGCAGGTGCGGGACGATGCAGAAGGTGCACGTGTTGTTGCAGCCGACCGAGATCGAGACCCACCCGCTGTGCACGGAATCCCGCTTCGTCGGGAGGGTGGAGGGGAAGACCTCGAGAGCCTCGAGGATCTCGAGCTCCGCGTCGCCGTTGTGGCGCGCACGCTCGAGCAGGCCCGGGAGGGATCCCATGTTGTGCGTGCCGAAGACGACATCGACCCAGGGGGCCTTCGCGAGCACGGCATCCTTGTCCATCTGCGCGAGGCACCCGCCGACCGCGATCTGCATGCCCGCGCGCTTGTCCTTGCGGCTCTTGAGGTGCCCGAGCGTTCCGTACAGCTTGCCCGCGGCGTTGTCGCGGACGGCGCAGGTGTTGATCACGACGACATCAGCCTCCGCCCCGGCATCCGCGCGCACGTAGCCCGCGGATTCCAGGGACCCGGACAGGCGTTCGGAATCGTGCACGTTCATCTGGCAGCCGAACGTGCGCACTTCGTAGGTGCGCACCCGGCCGTCGGCATCGACGGCCGCCTCGGAGGGCGCGATCAGGGTGGGGGCGGCGGACGGTGACGACATGATGGATGCCATTCTACGAGCGATCCGCGCCACCGGTCCGGTGCCGCAGGCGCCGGGCGCCGGGCGCCCTATGGTTAGCGCCGTGTGGTGTCAGCGGCACGCGGTCCGATCAGCGCGGGAGGCAGTGCCCTCAGCGCAGCAGGGCGCGGATCCGACCTGCCGACAGCGCCGCGAACCCGACGGCCACGAGGCACAGCACCGCCAGCGCGAGCCAGACGGGCACGGCGGCGGACCCGACGAACAGGTCGATCCCGTAGAACTCCCGCAGGCTCACCGCGGCGTCGGCGTTCCCGTGCGCCACGGTCGCGAGCGTGTCGACCGTGAAGGGCCGTCGCAGGAGCATCGCCCCCTGGGCGAAGGGCAGGGCGTTGATCGTCGAGGCGACGCCGCTGGGCAGCGATCCGACCGGGATGTACGCGCCGGCGACGAACCCGAGGATCGTGCCGAGCACCGTGGCGAAGGCGGAGTAGGCGCCCGCGGTGCGCAGGAAGGATGCGCCGAAGGCCGCGAGAGCGGTGAACGCGGCACAGCAGAGCACCATGACTCCCGCGCTGGCCGCGACGGCGGAGGCGGGGAGCCAGACGCTCCGGACGATGCCCAGGTACCCGATCGTGAGGACGAGGATGACCCCCGACATGATGATCGCCACGACGACGGAGGAGACGAGGTAGCCGAGGACGAGGTGGGTACGCCGGATGGGGGCGACCAGGAAGTCGGCGAAGCGGTTCGAGGCGCGGTCGTCGACGAGAGCGGAGAGGGCGCCGATGCCCGAGGTCACCGTCGTGAGAAGGACGATCCCCGACAGCATCCAACTGTCCACGAACGCCTCGATCTCGCCCTGGGTCGCCTCGGGAAGGGTGGCCGCCAGGCCGTCCACCTGCAGGCGCCCCAGGAACAGGGTGTACAGCAGGAAGAGGATGAGGCCGCTGAGCAGGGAGAAGAAGACGTTCATCCGATCGCGGAAGAACAGGCGCAGGTTCCGACTGACGATCGCGAGGACGATGCTCACGCGGCACTCCCCCGTGCGGCGCCGTCGGCATCGTCATCGATGCGTCCCGCGCCGGTGACCGCCAGGAACACGTCATCCATGCGACCGTGTCGGAACTCGAAGTCTCGGACGACGTCGCCGAGCGCGGTGAGGATGTGGCGCGCCTCCCCGGCGTCGCCCACAGCGATCCGCACGACATCGCCGTCCACGGTCGCCTCCGCCGCACTCCCGGCGACCGCGTGCAGGACCTGTGCCTGGTCGTCGGCGGTGACCGTCAGGATGCTGCGGCTGAACTCGGAGCGCAGCCGGCTCGGCGTGCCCTGCGCGACGATCCTTCCCGCGTCGATGATGCAGACGTTGTCCGCCTCCTCGGTCTCCTCCATATAGTGGGTGGTGAGAAAGACGGTGAGTCCGTGCTCGCGCCGCAGCCGCCCGATCGCGGACCAGACCGCGACCCGGCTGGCGGGGTCCAGGCCCGCCGTCGGCTCATCGAGGAAGAGGATCGCCGGTTCGTGCAGCAGAGCTCGGGCGATGTCCGCTCGGCGACGTTGACCGCCGGAGAGCCGGCCGTACGGCCGGTCCAGGACGTCGTCGAGCTCGATCAGGACGGATAGGTCGCGCAGGCGGGCCGCGAACCCCGACCGCGGGACGCGCGAGAGCGTCGCACGCAGGCGCAGGTTCTCGCGGACGCTCAGCGCGTCGTCCATGAGCGCGTTCTGGAAGACCACTCCGATCGCCGCGCGCACCTCCTCGGCCTCGGAGCGCACATCGCGTCCGGCGACGCGCATCGTCCCGGCGTCGGCGCGCAGCAGCGTCGTGAGGCATCCGATCGTCGTGGACTTTCCCGCGCCGTTCGCACCGAGGAAGGCGAAGAGCTGGCCGTCGGGGACGGTGAACGACACCTGGTCGACGGCGCGCACCGCCCGATAGGACTTCACCAGTCCATCGACCTCGATCGCCACGGTCCCCCCTCTGCGCCGAACTCCGCACGGAGCCGACGGCATCCTGGTGCCGAGTCTGTCAGAGGATCGATGGATCCGCTGGGGTGGATCCCCGCCCCCGGACGTCCCGTCCGCTCAGGGCTCGAACCGGACGGAGCTGCGCCCCGGCCGCTCGAACTCGTCCCATGCGGTCCGCGCGGCGTCCAAGGCGTACGACCCGTATCCGCGCCGGGCGAGCTGGCCGGAAAGCCGTCGCAGCGCGACATCGCGGTCGAGCCCCCGCATGCTGCGCACCTTCGCCCGGGCGAACTCGACTGCTCGCTCCCGCTCGTCGTCGGGCAGCGCGGCGAGGGCCGCGTCGATGACCGCGCGCGCGATGCCGCGGTCCGAGAGCGCCCGCGACACGGCCATCCGGCCCTGCCCCTTGCGCTCGACCGCCGTGTGGACGAGCTGCTCGGCGAGCTTCTCGTCGTCGAGGTATCCGTGACCGAGGAAACGCTCGATCACGGCCTCCGTCGACGCCTCGTCGACGTCACGCTCGACGAGGATGGTGCGCGCCTCTCGGACGGAGAGGGAGCGCGTGCGGAGTTTGCGCAGCAGCGCGGCCTCGCCGGCCGCGGCGATCTCTCCCCGGTCGTCCGCCGCTGTGGGACCGGATGCCTCGGTCGACGACTCGACGTCGTCGACACGACCCGTCCGTCCGGCCGCGGGCTCGGTCCATGTCCGGTGCCACACCTCGGGAGCCGCGTCGGTTCTGCGGTCCTCGCCGCCGGCCGGCGCGGCGGATGCCGGCCGACCGAACAGCGGGATCACGGGCGCGAGCGCGCCGTCCTCGACCATCAGGCCGGGCGGCGCTCGGCGAGATCGGCGACCGGCGCGGCGACGTCGGTCTCCTTGGGCTGCCCGATGCCGAGCTTCGTCAGGATCTTCTGCTCGATGTCGGCGGCGATGTCGGGGTTCTTGAGCAGGAAGTTGCGGGCGTTCTCCTTGCCCTGGCCCAGCTGCTCGCCGTCGTAGGTGTACCAGGCACCGGACTTCTTGACGATCGCCTGATCCACGCCGTAGTCGATGAGCGATCCCTCCCGGGAGATCCCGACGCCGTACAGGATGTCGAACTCGGCCTGCTTGAACGGCGGTGCCATCTTGTTCTTCACGACCTTGACGCGCGTGCGGTTGCCGACGGCCTCGGTCCCGTCCTTCAGTGTCTCGATGCGGCGGATGTCGAGGCGCACCGAGGCGTAGAACTTCAGTGCCTTGCCACCGGCGGTGGTCTCGGGTGAACCGAAGAAGACGCCGATCTTCTCGCGCAGCTGGTTGATGAAGATCATCGTCGTGCCGGTCTGACTCAGCCCACCGGTCAGCTTGCGCAGCGCCTGCGACATGAGACGCGCCTGGAGACCGACGTGGGAATCCCCCATCTCGCCCTCGATCTCGGCCTTGGGCACGAGCGCGGCGACCGAGTCGATCACCACGAGGTCGATCGCGCCCGAGCGCACGAGCATGTCCGCGATCTCGAGGGCCTGCTCTCCGGTGTCGGGCTGGGAGACGAGGAGCTGGTCGATGTCGACACCGAGCTTCTGCGCGTAGTCGGGGTCGAGCGCATGCTCGGCGTCCACGAACGCGGCGATGCCGCCCGCGCGCTGGACGTTCGCGATCGCGTGCAGGGTGAGCGTCGTCTTACCCGAGGACTCCGGGCCGTAGATCTCGACGATGCGGCCACGCGGGAGACCACCGACGCCGAGCGCGACGTCGAGGGCGATGGAGCCGGTGGGGATGACGGCCACGGGAGCACGCTCGTCGCTGCCGAGGCGCATCACCGAGCCCTTTCCGAACTGCCGGTCGATCTGGGCGAGGGCCGATTCGAGGGCCTTCTCGCGGTCGGCGGGTGATGGCATGACGTGCTCCTTCGTTCGCGTGTCCGTCGCCTGTAGGCTGTCGCGCCCCTCCCCGGATGGAGTGGGATCTGCGACAAGGCGGAGGTGTCGTGGTGACGAGGTCCACGCTACGAAGGGCCTCCGACATCGGTCGGCGGATCCTGCGCGGTGGTGGACAACCTCTCGGCGACACCTCTTGTGGAGGAGCCTATGCAGGCATCGAACAAAAATACGACGACACGCCGTGGCGTCAGCGGCGCGGGGGGTCCATCCGGCCGACGCCGTGGCGTCGGGATTCGGGGACATCCATCTCCGCACAGAGTGCGAGCCACACGTCGCGCGGCGCCACACCCTCGTCGAGCGCCTGCCGCGCGGACCGGCACCCCACGCCGCCGAGGATCAGATCGCCGATGACGAACGGCGCGCGCACGCCGAACTCGGCGTCCACGGCGCGCTGGAACTCGCTGCGCCGCACGTCAGCGCAGCGAGAGCTGCGATTCGATGTCGCGATCGAGCGCGACGAGGTCGTCGGGAACGACGTCGGGGAAGACTTGCAGGCCCTCGAGCACCGAGATGCGGTCGCCGACCTCGCGCATGATCGTGGAGATGGGCACGTCCAGCGCTTCGGCCACCGAGGCGAGGATCTCGCTCGACGCCTCCTTCTGACCGCGCTCGACCTCGCTGAGGTAACCGAGGGCGACGCTCGCGCGCCCGGCGACCTGGCGGAGGGTGCGCCCCTTCTGCAGGCGGAAGTCGCGCAGGACTTCGCCGATCTCTTGGCGAACAAGGATCATGTCGGGCCCCCTCCTCTGATCATCGAACCGCGTCCCGGGTGGACAACAGTACAGGACCTTTGCGGTCACACTAACCCCCCGCCGCTGGAGAATGGCCGGGAATCACTGAGACGTAACAGGGTTGTCACACCGGCTATTCCCGGGGCATTTCTCCCGGCCGATCAGAGGGCCTCGAGGGTCAGCCGGATCGCTCGCGCAGCGGCCTCGGCGCGGATGCCGGATCGGTCGCCGTCGAGCTGGAGGGACTCGACGCGCGAGCCGAGCGGGGTGGAGACGGCGAGGTGGACCGTCCCGACCGGCTGACCGTCGGGAGAGACCGGGCCAGCGATGCCGGTCGTCGCGATGCCCACGTCGGCGGGCTCTCCGGAGCCTGCCACCGTCCGACGGACCCCTTCCGCCATCTGGCGCGCGACGCGCGGGTGGACCGGGCCGTGCGCCGCGAGGAGGGTGTCATCCACCCCGAGCAGCGCGGCCTTCAGGTCGGTCGCGTACGCGACGATCCCGCCACGCAGCACGTGCGAGGACCCGGGGACGTCCACGATGGCGGAGACGACGAGCCCGCCGGTGAGCGACTCGGCGACGCCCAGGGTCCATCCGAGCTCCCCCAGCCGGGCGACGAGGCGCGCGGACTCGCTGAGGCGTCCCTCCGAGACCTGGGTGCGCTCGAGATCGTCGGGGAGGTCGGTCCATCCGCTCATGCGTCGCCCCGGCCGCGCGGCGCCGCGGTGCGCGCGCCTGTGCCACGGGCGGCGCGGGACCCGCGGATCTCCGTGATGATGTAATCGATCCCGCTCGCGACCGTGAGGATGACGGCGATCCACATCGTGATGGTGTTCACCACGTGGATCCACTCCCCCACGAGGGTCCACAGCGGCAGGAGGGCGAGCGACAGGGCGATCGCCTGCGCAACCGTCTTCAGCTTGCCCATCCAGGCCGCCGCGACGACATGGTTCGACGCGACGACGAGGCGATGCACGGTGATGCCGACCTCGCGCATCAGCACGAGGACGGTGACCCACCACGGCAGCTCGCCGAGGATCGAGAGCCCGACGAACGCGCATCCCGTGAGCGCCTTGTCGGCGATCGGGTCGAGCAGCTTGCCGAGGTCGGTGACGATCTCGTAGCGCCGTGCCAGGTACCCGTCGATGCCGTCCGTGGCGATCGCGACGATGAACAGGACCGCCGCCCACCAGCGGAGGGGTCCGTCACCACCCCCGTCAGCGAGGAGCATCCACAGGAAGATCGGCGCGCACAGGATGCGCACGATCGTGATCGCGTTCGGAAGCTGCCTCGGGATCGCCACGAGCCGAGCCTACTGGCCGGGGCGGCGCGGAACCTCAGTCCCGCCCGGTGAGCCCCCAGGCATCCTCGGACGCGTCGTCGCCGTCCACGACCTCGTACCCGTCGAACTGCGCGTCGACGGCGTCCGGGCCCTTCGACAAGCCCGGGGACCGGTCTGCGGGGGGTTCGTCCCCCCGCAGCCGTGCGAGGACCTCGGGGAGCTGCTCCGGGGTCACCAGCACATCGCGGGCCTTCGAGCCCTCGGACGGGCCGACGATCTCGCGCGACTCGAGCAGGTCCATGAGGCGCCCCGCCTTCGCGAATCCCACGCGGAGCTTGCGCTGCAGCATCGACGTGGAGCCGAACTGGGTGGAGATGATCTGCTCCGCCGCGGCCAGCAGGAGCTCGAGGTCGTCGCCGATGTCGGCGTCGATCTCCTTCTTCTCCGCGACGGCTGCGACGTCGGAGCGATACTCGGGCCGGGCCTGATTCTTGACGTGGTGGACGACTTTCTCGATCTCGCTCTCGGCCACCCAGGCACCCTGCACGCGCAGGGCTTTCGAGGCGCCCATCGGCAGGAACAGTGCGTCGCCCTGCCCGATCAGGCGGTCGGCGCCGGGCTGATCGAGGATGACGCGCGAGTCCGTGACGCTCGTGACGGCGAACGCGAGCCGCGACGGCACGTTGGCCTTGATGAGCCCCGTGACCACATCGACCGACGGGCGCTGCGTGGCGAGCACCAGGTGGATGCCGCTGGCGCGCGCGAGCTGGGTGATGCGCACGATCGAGTCCTCGACGTCGCGCGGGGCCACCATCATGAGGTCGGCGAGCTCGTCGACGACGACGAGGAGGTACGGATAGGGCTTGAGAACGCGCTCGCTGCCGGCCGGCAGCTGGATCTCACCCGCGACGACGGCCTTGTTGAAGTCGTCGATGTGGCGGAACCCGAACGACGCGAGGTCGTCGTAGCGCATGTCCATCTCCTTCACGACCCACTGCAGCGCCTCTGCGGCCTTCTTCGGGTTCGTGATGATGGGGGTGATCAGGTGCGGCACGCCGGCGTACGAGGTGAGCTCGACGCGCTTCGGGTCGATGAGCACCATCCGCACCTCGGAAGGCTTCGAGCGCATGAGCACGCTCGTGATCATCGAGTTGACGAAGCTCGACTTGCCCGATCCCGTTGATCCCGCGACGAGCAGGTGGGGCATCTTGGCGAGGTTCGCGACGACGTAGCCGCCGCCCACGTCCTTGCCGACGCCGATCGTCATGGGGTGGGTCTGGCTCGTCGCGGCCTGCGAGCGCAGCACGTCGCCGAGGGTCACGATCTCGCGGTCGGTGTTGGGGATCTCGACGCCGATCGCGCTCTTGCCGGGGATCGGGGCGAGGATGCGGACCTCGTTCGACGCGACCGCGTACGCGATGTTGTTGGTGAGCGCGGTGATGCGCTCGACCTTCACGCCGTGGCCGAGACCGATCTCGTACTGGGTGACGGTCGGGCCGCGGGAGAAGCCGGTGACCCGGGCATCCACCGAGAACTGCTCGAAGACGCTCGTGATCGCCGCCACGACGCGGTCGTTCGCCTCCGACCGCGCCTTCGGCGGGGTCCCCGCCGCGAGCGCCGTCACCGCGGGCAGGCGATAGGGCGGCGCGGGCGGACGTCCGTCGTGATCGTCGCCGAGGCCCGAGATGCCGGGCAGGACGCCGTCGTCGAGGACGATCTCACCGCTGTCCTCGCGCAGCGAGGTGTCGGCACCGCGCGCGGCCTCGCGGGCGTGCGCGATCACCTGCGGGTCGATGATCTCGGTCGCGGCCTCGGAGAGCGGGGGCAGCGGCGGTACGGGCGGGGACACCGGGGTGGCGATCGCCTGATCGAAGCCGCCGTCGCCCGACGTGCTGAGCAGGGCGGTCAGGTCGTCCGAGCCGAGATGGCCGTCGGCATCCTCCTCGCGCCCGGTCTTGTTGCGCCGCCACCAGGGCGTCCCGGCATCCTTCGCATCCGCATCGCCGTCAGCGGCGCCGAAAGCCACCGTCGGCCCGGTCGCGGTCGCATCCGCCGCCGGCTCAGCGCGCTCGACGCCGAACATCCACGCGTACAGGTCGCCGAGGCGACGACCGATACGCCCGGGCGGCGTCTTGGTCAGGATCAGGATGCTGAGGACGGCGAAGACGCCGAGGACGAGGAACGCGACGACCTCGGTGAGGTAGGACAGCGGCTCGCCGATCATCCATCCGAAGAGTCCGCCCGCGCCGCTCAGCGCGGGAAGTCCGCCGCTCGGCTGCGGCCGGTGGCCGGCGACGTGGCAGAAGCCCGCGATCGCGAGGACGAACAGACCGAAGCCGATGCCGATGCGCCCGTTGTCGTGCACCGAGGGCGGGTGCCGGAAGAGCCAGCCGGCGAGGAGGAGCAGGAGGACCGGCATGATGAACGCGACCCGTCCCACGAGTGCGCCGACGCTGTACGCGCTGATCGCCGTTCCGACGTCGGTGCCGATGAGGAACCATTCGACGACCGCGCCGATCACCGCGAGGAGAACGAGGAGGAACGGGAACCCGTCGCGGCGCTGATCCTTCTCCAGGACCTCCGGGCCGAACGCCCGGAACATGCCGCCCGTCGCATGCGCCAGGCCGAGCCACATCCGCACCGCCACGGGAGGCCTGTCGATCTCGTCGACATAGCGCTTCGGTGCCGGCTCCGGCTTCCGGGCGCGCGCGGAGGAGTTCGACTTCGTCCCGCGCGGGGTCGTGGGCGTGCTGGTGCTCCTCGGCATCCCTCCACGGTAGGCGGTGTCGGGGACATTTCCCCGGATTGACGCGGGCGCCGGCCCGATCAGAGGCTCCGACGCCGGCGCAGCAGCACGGCGCCGACGATCGCCGCCCCGACGAGGAGGATCCCGCCTCCGACCACGAGCGCGACCGGCCCGACCGCGCCGGAGCCGCCGACGTGCGAGGCGTCCGGCTCCGTCGTCGCCTGCGGAGAGGATGCCGGACTCGGCGTGTCGATCAGAGGGCGCGGACCGCTTTCGGGCCCGCCGCTGACGGTGACCTCGATGAGGAACGAATCGAGGACGAACTCCCGGGCGCCGCTGCGGTCGGCCAGGACGATGTAGTACTCGCCGGGGAGCGCGTAATCGGTCGATCCGAACCGCACCGGCTCGGGGGTCGAGCGGGAGAGCGTGCGGAACGAGGGGTCCGACTCCGTCATCCACACCAGGTTCTGCGAGCTGCCCTCGGCCATGGGTAGTGCCGCCCGCAGAGGAGAGCGCACCTGGGGTCCGATGACGTTCATCCGGTCACCACCGTCGAGGCGACGATCCTGGGTCACGGTGTAGCTGAGCTGCTGACCCCAGTCCAACCGGACCTTGAAGAACTTCACCTCGCTCGTGCCGATCTGCGACCGGTAGGTCTGGCCGGGGAAGATGTCGGCCGCGGTGTTGAACGATCCGCCGCCCGCGAGCGGGGTCGCTGTCGCAGCGTCGGGCACGGGAGCCGCCGGCCCGGGACGCGCTCCGGGGGAAGGGAGACCGGCAGCGTCGACGGGAGGCTCCAGGCGGACGAGGATCTCCACCGGAAGATCCCGGTCGGTGAGCGCCGTGCCATCACGCCGCACCGCGAGGATCAAGGGCCCGTCGCACTCGCTCGTGAGAGCGGCGGTCGGAGGGAAGGCCGTCTCCTCCGCGGCGCCGACGGCGTCGCGCGTCATCCCGCAGTCCGCGCCCGCGGCGCCGGTCAGCGAAACCGAGACGCCGGAGTACAGGTCGGGAACGGGCGCCGAGGCGGCGGTCGGTATCAGAGAGGCCGTGACGTGCGGACGGTAGCCTTCGGGCACCTCGAGGCGGTAGTGGAGGAAGCTCTCCTCGCCGCCCGTGGCGACCGCCGAGAGGTCCTCGGCACGGAACTCGTCCAGCCACTGCCCCGGTCCGATCGCGGGCGGGTTCCCGTCCGCGGTGAGGCTCCCGGCGATCGGGGTCCCCCGCGTCTCGTATCCCGTCAGCGCGTAGTCGACTTTGACGCGCAGCGCCTCGGCGAGCTGTCCGTCGTCCTGGGCGTCGGCATAGGTGCCGCCGGTCGCATCCGCGATGCAGGCCAGCTGCGCCCGCGCAGCGTCGTCCACGCGGAACCCGACGGTGTGCACGGTGAGCTCGACCCCCGACGAGGCGAGCCCGCGGGCGACCTCGCACGGGTCGGGGGGCGCGCACGTGTCGATCCCGTCGCTCACGAGCACGATCGCGCCCGCTCCGCCCGGCAGCGCGGCGGCGGCGTCGCTCAGCGCTCGCCCGATGGGTGTGTATCCGGATGCCTGGATGCCGGCGATCTGCGCGGTCATCGCCGCGGCGTCCACCTCACCGACCGGGACGAGCGTGCGCACGTCCTGGCATCCGGCGTCCTTCTCGGAGTCGGCGCTCCCGGTGCCCGTCCCGTAGACCATGAGGCCGACATGCGCGCCGGCGGGGAAGCCGTTCACGAGTGCGGTCGCGGCGTCCTTGGCGGCGTCGATGCGCGGGCCCGGCGCGTCGGACTCGAGCATCGACCCCGACGCGTCGAGCACGATCATCGTCGGCACCACCTCGGCCGGTGACCCGGCGGCGGAGGGGGCTGCGACGGCGGCCGGGGCGACGGCGCCGCCGGTGAGCAGTACAGCGGCCAGAGCGATCGTCGCCCACGAGCCCATTCGATGTGCCATCACGGGGCCTCCGCCCAGTAGTCTGCTGAGAGTTGCAGAAGCAAACTAACACACGCATTCGCAATTGCAAAGGAAGGGCATCGATGAGCTCAGCCCGTGAGGACGCCCTCGGCAGCTCCGCGCAGCGCGACCTCTACGGCGCGACCTGGCAGGAGCGTTTCGCGTCGATCCGCGAGGCCTACCGTCTCCCCCAGCACCGGCTTGCGTCCGTCATCGGACTGAGCGCCCCGATGGTCAGCCAGCTCGCCTCGGGTCAGCGCACGAAGATCACGAACCCCGCCGTCCTCGCCCGCGTGACGCTGCTCGAGGAGCACCTCGCCGACCCCGGTGTCCGCTCAGGCGACGCGGACGCCATCGGCGCCGTGCTGGCCGAGGCATCCACCTCCGTGCCCGTGCTGACCACGCAGTCCACCGCCGGGAGCGCACGGCTGGCGTCAGTGGCCTGGCTCTCCCGACACGCGACGCCCGCACAGCTCGCCGATCTCGCCGACCACGCACGCGGACTCGGCGCGGTCGAGGTTGCCGCGGTCCTCGACGACGCGAGAGGCGCCTGACACCCACCGTGGGCGAGGTGATCTGCGGCAGATGGGAGCTGATGGCCCCGATCGCCATCGGCGGGTCCAGCACCGTGTGGCGCGCGCGGGACATGCGCGATGACCGCGTCTGCGCACTCAAGGTGCTGCGGCAGCGCGACGGCGCGCAGCTGCTGAGGTTCGCCCGCGAGCAGGCCATCCGCATCGACCATCCGCACGTCGTCGCCCCCTCGGCGTGGGGCGCGGACGACGGCTCGATCGCCATCGCGTGCGAGTTGGTCTCGGGCGGTTCGCTCGCCGGGCTCGTGGCGGACTACGGCGCGCTCGGCGAGGGCACGGTCGTGACGATCCTCGATCAGCTGCTGTCCGCCCTCGGCGCCGTCCACGCGGCGGGGATCGTCCATCGCGACGTCACCCCCGCCAACGTGCTGCTGCGCGCGACCGGGAGCGGCCCGCTCGATGTCGCACTCGTCGACTTCGGCATCGCCGCGGGGCCGGACGATCCCCGCCTCACCCATGCCGGCTTCGTCGTCGGCACGCCCGGGTACGTCCCGCCCGAGGTCGTGCAGGGTCTCGGCCTCGTGCGGCCGGATCATGACCTCTACGCGCTCGGATGCCTTGCACGCGTCCTCCTCGCCGGCGGCGAGGACGCGCCCGCCGTCGCCCCCGCCGACGACGCTCTGGCCCGCACGGTGGCATCGATGACCGCGCCCGATCGAGGCGACCGGCCGGCAGATGTCGCCGCCGCAGCGGAGCTGCTCCGGGGCGCCGTGCGCGATCCGCACCCTCTCGACCGTGACGGCGATCCGATCGAAGTGTTCGACCACCTCTCCGGCGAGGGCGCCCACGACGCCGAGGCCGGCGCCGACGCCGACGCCCCGGGCGAACCCGACCCCACCCCCGCGGGCGCGGGTACCGCTGCGGGCACCGATGCCCCCGGTGGGACGCCTCTCACCGGCAGCGGCGGATCCACCGGGCGCCGCGGGATCTCGGTCTGGATCGCGGCGGTCTCGGCCGTCGCGATCGCGCTCCTCGTGTGGGGAGTGCTCCAGCTCCCCGCCGTTCCGGAGGAGAGCCCCCCGGGCCCTACGCCGACCGTCAGCGCGGATGCGTGCACATGGGTCGACGAGGGTGACACCCGCGCGGGGCCGACGGGCGCCGAGCGCTGCGTGCGGACGGCGGACGGCTACGTCTGGAACCCGATCGAGCCGTGAACGCGTCGCCGCGCCGCGGCGCGGAGTCAGCGCAGACGCTTGACCATCGTGTCGCGGCCGTGGCCGGGCGCCGTGATGGCGAAGCCCTCGCTGCGGTACAGCTGCTGAGCGAAGTTGCCGCGCTCGACCGACAGGCTGAGGCGCGCGAAGCCCTGTCCGCGGGCGTGCTCGCAGAGCTGCCGAAGGAGCGTCCGCCCCACGCCGTGCGCCCGCCAGATCGGCCGCACGCCGATGATCAGCTCGGGGACACCCGTCCCGACGTAGCCGAAGCCCGGCTCGGTGCGCGGGAGCATGCGGTACCAGGCGGCGCCGACGGGCTGGTCGTGCGCATCGATCGCGACGAACCCGGCATCCCCCGGCCGCATCCACCCCGCGACGTAGCGGTTGTGGTCGGGATGGGTCATCACCTGGTGCTTGGGACGCGCGCCGTCGGGGCGCCAGTTCGCGGCCTCCACCACCATGTCGGCCAGGAAGCCGCCGTCGGCCTGCGTGGCAGGCCGGGTGCGGAAGGAGGCGGGCATGCCCCGATGCTAGCGACCAGTTGTTACGGCGCGATCACAGCCGGGAGCGACCTACGCCTCGATGACCAACGGCACGATCATCGGACGGCGCCGCAGGCGCTGGTTCACCCAGCGGCCGATCGTGCGTCGGACGACCTGCGACAGCGCGTGCGCGTCACGGACCCCGTTGCCGGCGGCTTCGGCCAGCGCGGCGGCGATCTTGGGCTTGACCTCGTCGAACACGTTGTCCGACTCCGCGAAGCCGCGCGCGTGGATCTCGGGACCGGTGATGATGCGCCCCGTCGAGGAGTCGACCACGACGATGACCGAGATGAACCCCTCCTCACCGAGGATCCGACGGTCCTTCAGGTCGGCGTCGGTGATCTCGCCGACCGTCGACCCGTCGACGTAGACGAAGCCGAGGTCGAGCTGGCCGACGACCTTCGCGACGCCGTCCTTGAGGTCGACGACCGTGCCGTTCTCGGCGATGATCGTGTTCTCTGCCGGGATGCCGGTGTCCTGCGCGAGCTTCGCATTCGCGATGAGGTGACGGTACTCGCCGTGCACCGGCATGACGTTGCGCGGCTGCAGGATGTTGTAGCAGTACAGCAGCTCCCCCGCCGCCGCGTGACCGGAGACGTGGACCTTCGCGTTGCCCTTGTGGACGACGTTGGCACCGAGCTTGGTCAGGCCGTCGATGACGCGGTAGACCGCGTTCTCGTTGCCGGGGATGAGGCTCGAGGCGAGGATGACGGTGTCGCCCGGGCCCGGCTCGATCGCGTGGTCGAGGTTCGCCATGCGGCTGAGCACCGCCATCGGCTCGCCCTGCGACCCCGTGGACATGTAGACGATCTTGTCGTCGGGCAGGTCCTGGGCCTTCTTGTAGTCGATGAGCACGCCGTCCGGCACCTTGAGGTAGCCGAGGTCCTCGGCGATGGTCATGTTGCGCACCATCGAGCGGCCGAGGAAGGCGAGCCGACGTCCGTTCGCCGCGGCCGCGTCGATCACCTGCTGCACGCGGTGGACGTGGCTCGAGAAGCTCGCGACGATCACGCGCCGCGGCGCCTTGGCGATCACCTGATCGAGGACCGGACCGATGTCGCGCTCGAGGGGTGTGAACCCGGGCACATCGGCGTTGGTCGAGTCGACGAGGAAGAGATCGACGCCGTCCTCGCCCAGGCTGGCGAAGGCCCGCAGGTCGGTGAGGCGGCCGTCCAGCGGAAGCTGATCCATCTTGAAGTCGCCCGTGGCGAGCACCGTCCCGGCATCCGTGTGGATGGCGACGGCGAGCGCGTCGGGGATGGAGTGGTTCACCGCGACGAACTCGAGGTCGAAGGGCCCGACCTGCTCCTCCTGCCCCTCGGCCACCGTCAGCGTGTAGGCCTTGATGCGGTGCTCCTTGAGCTTCGCCTCGACCAGGGCGAGGGTCAGCTTCGAGCCGATGAGCGGGATGTCGTTCTTGAGGCGCAGCAGGTACGGCACCGCGCCGATGTGGTCTTCGTGGCCGTGGGTGAGCACGACTCCGACGACGTCGTCGAGGCGGTTCTTGATCGGCTCGAAGTCGGGGAGGATGAGGTCCACACCGGGCTGGTGCTCCTCGGGGAACAGGACGCCGCAGTCGACGATGAGGAGCTTGCCCTCGTACTCGAAGACGGTCATGTTGCGGCCGATCTCTCCGAGACCGCCGAGCGGGATGACGCGGAGGGTGCCCTTGGCGAGCGTGGGCGGGTCGTAGACGTTCGTGCTCATCGTGTCGTGCCATGCACCTTCGGAAGGGCGCCGCCGGCGGCGGCGTTGCGGTCGGGTCGGAAGTTCGAGAAATCTGCGCCCTCGACGCCGCTGACGAGTGCGAGCTCATCCTCGATGAGGGCGGCCTCCCACTCTTCGGGGCCGACGAGCGGGAGGCGGACGCGCGGGCTCGAGATGCGGCCGAGGCCGTGCAGGATGTACTTCGCGCTCACGGTGCCGGGAACATGCGTCATCACCGCGCGCACGAGCGGTTCGAGGCTCTTGTGAGCGGCGGTCGCGGCCGCGAGGTCGCCGCGGTTCACGGCATCCACCATCACGCGATAGGGGGCTGCGGCGACGTTGGCCGTGACGCCGATGAGGCCGGTCGCGCCGATCGCCATGTGCGGCAGCGCGTTCGCGTCGTCACCGGAGAAGTACATCAGGTCGGTCTGGTTCAGCACGCGGCTGACCTCGGAGAAGTCGCCCTTGGCATCCTTGATCGCGAGGATGTTGGGGTGCTTCGCGAGCCGCAGGATCGTCTCGTACCTGATCGGCACGCCGGTGCGGCCCGGGATGTCGTAGAGGATCACGGGCAGGTCGGTCGCGTCGGCGACCAGCCGGAAGTGGGTCAGGATGCCGGCCTGTGTGGGCTTGTTGTAGTACGGCGTCACGATCATGATGCCGTCGGCGCCGGCCTTCTCGCTCGCGCGGTACAGCTCGATCGCGTGAGCCGTCTCGTTCGACCCGCCGCCGGTGATGATCTTCGCGCGACCCGCGGCGACATCCTTGCCGGTCTCGACGAGGCGGAGCTTTTCGGGGTCGGTGAGGGTGGAGGTCTCGCCCGTCGTGCCGGTGACGACGATGCCGTCGGCCCCGGCGCTGATCACGTCGTCCATGTGCTTCTCGACGGCGGGCCAGTCGACCTCTCCGTCGGCCGTCATCGGAGTGACCAGCGCGACGAGGACCTGGCCGAAGGGATTGCCCGATTGCGTCATGCGTCCAGGCTATCGGGTCGGGGGCGGGAGCCTGCTGTGGACCTCCACTCGGGAGGAAATCGGCAGTCGGGAGGTCGCGTGCCACCCCGGAGCCCTCCCGAATGCCGAAACCCTCCCGACCACGACCCGCGCGCGGAGTCCCGGGGACGGGCGCAGAGCTCAGCGGCCGGTCGCGGCGAGGCGGGCGGCGAGCGATGCCGGAAGCAGCCGGACCGCCCCCACCAGGACCTTGTAGCGAAGAGACGGGAGGGAGACCGGGCGGCCCGCCGCCGCGTCGCGCAGGCCGGCGCGCACGACGTCCGCGGCATCCAGCCACATGAAGGGCGGGACCCCCTCGCGACCCGGCGCGAGGCCCATCCGCTCGTGGAAGTTCGTGTGGGTGAAGCCCGGGCACACCGCGGTGACGGTGACCCCGCGCGGAGCGTACGTCGCGTTCGCCCAGCGGCTGAACGAGACCACCCACGCCTTGACGGCGCCGTATGTTCCCCGCGGCATGAACGCGGCGACGGATGCCACGTTGATGACCCTGCCGTGCCCGCGCTCGAGCATCGCCCCCAGGGCGGCGTGCGTGAGCCGCATCGTGGCGCGGACGTGGAGGTCGAGGTGCCGCTCCTCGTCGGCGATGTCGTTCGCAGCGAAGTCGAGGCCGAGCCCGAACCCCGCGTTGTTCACGAGCACCTCGACCGGCCGCTCCGGGTCACCCACCCGCGCGGCGACCGCGTCGAGCCCGTCCTGCGAGACCAGATCCGCCGCCAGCACCTCGACCGCGACCCCGTACTGCGCCTTCAGGTCGCCCGCCAGCCCATCGAGTGCTCCCCGATCGCGGGCGACGAGCACGAGCGCCGCACCCCGAGCGGCGAGCTGGCGCGCGAACTCCGCGCCGAGGCCCGAGCTCGCTCCGGTGATCAATGCCGTCTTCGCCACGCTGCCAGCCTACGCACGTCGGGGAGAGGCGGCACGGCTCCTGTTCAGGACCGGATCAGCGTGAGGAAGCGGTAAGGGATGCCGGTGCGCGAGACGCTCCACCCGTCGGCAGGATCGACGGCCGCCACTGCCCAGCCCGCCCGCGCGGGGGCGAAGGTGTCCCCGTCGCGGATCTCGAGGTCGAGCTCGGTGACCTCGAGGATGCCGGCGCGGGGCAGCGCCTCGGCGAAGAGTCCGGCCCCGCCGATCACCCACGCGGACTCGGCGTCCGCGACGAGCGCGAGCGCGTCCTCCAGCGATCCGGCGCGCTCCGCTCCGGCCTCGGCCCAGGCGTCCGACCGCGTCACGACGATGTTGCGCCGCCCGGGCAGGGGCCGGAATCGGGGCGGGAACGATTCCCACGTCCGTCGCCCCATGATGACCGGATGCCCCGTCGTGAGCGCGCGGAAGTGCGCGAGATCCTCGGGGACGTGCCACGGCATCCCGCCGTCCCGGCCGATGACGCCGCCCCGAGCCTCCGCCCAGACGAGTCCGAGGCGCACGGTCAGACCGCGACCGCGGCGCGGATGGCGGGGTGGTGCTCGTAGTCCTCGACCACGATGTCCTCGAACGTGTAGTCGAAGACCGAGTCGGGCTTCCGCGCGAACCGAAGCGTCGGAGACGGATAGGGATCGCGGGAGAGCTGCTCGCGGACCTGCTCGACGTGGTTGTCGTAGACGTGGCAGTCTCCGCCCGTCCAGACGAAGTCACCCGGCTCGAGCCCGGTCTGCTGGGCGATCATCATCGTGAGCAGCGCATACGAGGCGATGTTGAACGGGACGCCGAGGAACATGTCCGCGGAGCGCTGGTACAGCTGGCACGAGAGCTTGCCGTCTGCGACGTAGAACTGGAACAGGGCGTGGCACGGAGCCAGCGCCATGTCGGGGATGTCGGCGGGGTTCCACGCCGAGACGATGAGGCGGCGGGAGTCGGGATTGACGCGGATCTGCTCGATCACCTCGGAGATCTGGTCGACCTGCCCGCCCGACGGGGTGGGCCACGAGCGCCACTGCACGCCGTAGACGGGACCGAGCTCGCCCTGGTCGTCGGCCCACTCGTCCCAGATCGTCACTCCGTTCTGCTGCAGCCACGCCACGTTCGACTCGCCGCGCAGGAACCACAGCAGCTCGTAGACGATCGACTTGAGGTGCACGCGCTTCGTCGTGATGAGCGGGAAGCCCTGCGCGAGGTCGAATCGGATCTGGCGCCCGAAGACGCTCGTCGTGCCCGTCCCGGTGCGATCGTCCTTGTGCACCCCGTCTCGGAGCACCTCGCGGAGGAGGTCTTCGTACGGGGTGGGAATGGATGCCGCGCTCACGCTGCCAGACTACCGGCGCCGGGCGCCCACGGGACCGGCGCACGCTGTTTCGCCGTGTTGCGGTCGCACGGTCCGGCGGATCCCTCCGGGCCCCGTCTGCTCCCGCGCGCACTAGGATCCTGGGTTGTGACCCTGCTCGACGCGATCCTCGTGCTCACCGCCCTCCTCGCGGTGACGATCGGTCTCGGCGGCTTCCTGCAGTGGCAGCAGAAGCGCCCCCGCCGGTTGAACCCCGCCGAGGTCGTCGACCCCGCGCGTCTCGGGGCTGAGAGTCTCGGCGCGCAGGCGACGCTGCTGCAGTTCAGCACCGAGATGTGCGGCCGCTGCCCCGGCGTCCATCGCACACTCGGCGCCATCGCCGGGGAGCGCCCCGGTGTGCGTCACCTCGACATCGACCTCACCCATCGCCCCGACATCGCGAAGCATTTCCGCGTCCTCCAGACGCCGACCACGCTGATCCTCGACCGCGACGGGGTCATCCAGACGCGGTTCGGCGGCACTCCCAGCCGGCACGCCATCGAGCTCGAGCTCGCCCGAGTCACCGCGGCGGACGCCCGTGTCTGACCTCGGGCGACCAACGGGCATCGATCCTCGAGGACCGCGCTTCGCGGCATCCATCACGGCACTGCTGCTGCTCATCACCACCCTCTTCGCGCTGGTCGGCAACGCGACAGCCCGCGGCTACGGGTGGTTCGCGTATCAGCCGCTGGACGCGGAGATGTCGGCGCCGGGCGGCGGAACGTGGCTGCTCCCCGCACTGTCCGTCGGTCAGCGCGCCGCCGACCTCGGCTTCGCACTCCTCCTCGTGAGCGCTCTGCTGTTCCTGTGGGGCGTCCTCTCTCCGCGCACCGCGCCCTGGGGCGTGCTGTTCCGCCGCCTCGTGCAGCCGCGCCTGGGCGCGCCGACCGCCCTCGAGGATCCCCGCCCGCCGCGCTTCGCCCAGGGCGTGGGGCTCCTCGTGACGACGATCGGGCTCGTTCTCCACCTCGCCGGCGTGCCCTGGGCTCTGCCCATCGCCGCAGCCCTGGCGTTCGTCGCGGCCTTCCTCAATGCGGTGTTCGGGCTGTGCCTGGGGTGCCAGCTGTACCTTCTCCTCCAGCGGATCGGCATCGTCGGCCGGGCGGCCACCGCCTGACACGTCCGGCCGCGCGCCGCCAGCCCCTCCCCCGCGCTCGTGGCGGCGTCTAGGCTCGTCGCAGATGCGGTCGGTACCGATCGCCGACCGCGCGAGATCCGGAGGAGACACTCATGAGCGTGACCAGCGAAGCGAGCACGAGCTGGAAGGGGAGCCTCGCCGACGGCTCCGGCGAGGTCGCACTGGAGAGCTCGAACCAGGGCCCGTTCGCCGTCAACTGGAAGGCGCGCAGCGAGGGCTCGACGTCCGTCACGACGCCGGAGGAGCTGATCGCCGCGGCGCACTCCTCGTGCTTCTCGATGGCGCTCTCCCACGCGCTGGCGGGCAATGGCACGCCGCCCGAGAGCGTCGAGACCACCGCGTCGGTGACGTTCATCCCGGGGACCGGCATCACCGGCTCCCACCTGAACGTCCAGGCGGTCGTCCCGGGCATCTCCGCCGAGGACTTCGCCCGCATCGCCGATGAGGCGAAGGCGGGATGCCCCGTGTCCGCGGCGCTGGCGGGAATCGAGATCACGCTCGAGGCGACGCTTGCCTGACCCTTCTCCCGCGTATCCCGGGCGCGTCGTCGTCGCGGGCTCTTCCGGCTTGATCGGAGGAGCCCTCGTCGACGCGCTCCGGGCGGACGGGGTCCCCGTCACCCGCCTCGTGCGGCGGGAGGCATCTGCGCCCGACGAGGTCAGCTGGGACCCGCAGCGGTCCCGGCTGGACCCGGACGTCCTCGCCGGAGCCCGAGCGGTCGTGGGGCTGGGCGGCGCGAGCATCGGTCGCTTTCCGTGGACGAAGCGCTACAAGCACGAGCTCGTCTGGTCGCGGATCGCGCCGACCCAGGCGCTGGCCGCGGCGGTGCGCACCCTCGGGGACGACGCGCCGGCGTTCGTCTCCGCCTCCGCCGTCGGCTACTACCCGTCGGCACCGGGGCAGCGCCTCACCGAGGAATCCCGCCGCGGCGACACGTTCCTCGCAGATCTCTGCGGCGAATGGGAGACGGCGGCGCGCGCCGCCGGACCACACGCGCGCGTCGCGCTGCTGCGCACCGCCCCGGTCGTCCACGCCGAGGGCGTCCTGAAGCCCCTCATGCTCCTCACCCGTCTGGGAGTGTCGGGCCCGATCGGTCGCGGCACGCAGGTGTGGCCGTGGATCTCGCTCGAGGATGAGGTGCGCGCCATCCGCCACGTCATCGACGGCGACCTCGAGGGGCCGGTGAACCTCTGCGGGCCGACGCGCGCCACGGCGAACGACCTCGGGTTCGCGCTCGCCCGCCGGATGAACCGGCCGTTCCTCGTGCGGGCCCCCGCCTGGGGGCTCCGCCTCGTGCTCGGGAAGGATGCCACCGAGGCGCTGCTCACGAGCGATTCCGACGTCGTTCCGGAGCGCCTCGAGGCGTCCGGCTTCACGTTCGTGCACCCGACGGTCGAGGATGCCGTGGCCTCCGCGGTCCCCGCCGCCTGACCCGAGTCCGACCCGGGCCGTCCCTCACGGCGCGCTCACGCGCGGGCGGACTTCTCCAGACGGATCGCAGTGCGCATCGCCTCGCGCGCACGACGGCGGTCCCCCGCGCCGTCGTAGGCGAGGCCGAGCCGGAACCACGCGCGCCAGTCGTCGGGATGCGCCTGCACGTCCTCGCGGTAGCGGGGGAACAGCGCATCCGCCTGGGCGCGGTCGGGCCGCCCGCTCGCGCGCACGTCGAGCTCCTCTGCAGGAAGCGCGCCGTCGGCCTCCATCCGGCGGGAGAGACGCTGCGCGCCGACGCCGAAGGCGATCTCGCGCCACAGCGCCCATGCGGCGATGAGGGGCAGAACGACGAGCGCGACACCCATCGCGACGCCGACCACCTGTCCGGAGGTGAGCAGCAGCCACGCACGCTGCGCGACGAGCAGGATGTACAGCGCCAGCAGCGCCGCCATCACGGCGACGCCGATGCGCGCGCTCATGCGCCGGTCACACGCGCCACCTGGCCGGGCACTCCGCCCTCGTCGAGCGGAGCGTCCGCCGCATCCGGCGTCCGCCGTGCGCCGAGGCCCAGGTCGATGAGGTTGTCCAGCCCGATCGTCACGCCGCGCGCATCGCGGGCCGCCGCGAGCGCGACGCGGATGCCGGGGGCGTACGCCTGGACGGGGTCGATCGTGTCGTGCGCGATCGTGATGGACTCGCCCGGGCCTGACAGGATCGTCTCCTGCCGCGCGATGACTCCCGGCCGGCGCAGCGAATGGATGGGGATGCTCGCGACCTGCTGCCCGCGGGCGCGCTGGTCGATGTGCGGCGCCTCGACCGGCCCGGAGGCGGCGCGGGCGGCGGCCATCAGCTCCGCGGTGCGCACGGCCGTTCCGCTCGGCGAGTCGACCTTGGTCTCACGGTGGGCCTCGATGATCTCGATCGACGGGAAGTGCGGGGCAGCGGCGGCCGCGATCGCCGTCGCGATCACCGAACCGAGGGAGAAGTTCGGGATGAAGACGGCCCCGGTTCCGGCCGCGTCGACGAGCGGGCGGACGAGCGCGATCCGCTCGTTCGACCAGCCCGACGTGCCGACGAGGACGTTGATGCCCCGCTCGATCGCGGCGCGGACGACGTCGACCGAGACACCCGGAGTAGAGGCGTCCACGACGAGGTCGGCACCGTCGAGCTCCCGCAACTCGCTCCGCGAGCCGAGGACGGCGACGACCTCGAAGCCGGGCTCCGCGTCGATCACGGCGTGGATGATCCCACCGAGTTTGCCGGTGCCGCCCACGAGGGCCACTCTCGTCGTCATGGGACCAGCCTAGGCGCGATGCGGCCGCAGCGACCCGACCCGCGCCGTGCCACGATCCGGCGGCCGCCCGTCCGCACGGACAGTACGCTCGAGGGATGGTCGCCCTGGAACCCGTCGACGTCGCCGACCCCCGCGCGCAGGCGCTTCTCACCGAGTACTTCGCGATGCGCGGAGAGAGCTTCCCGAAAGGGCAGACGTACCGCCCGGTGTTCCCCGATGCGGCGGTGTTCACCCCGCCTGCGGGCGTGTTCTTGATCCTGGTCGACGACGACGGCGTCGATGCGGGATGCGGCGGCATCCGCCGCATCGAGGACGGCCCGGCCGGAACCCGCTACGAACTGAAGCATCTCTATGTGGCCCCCTCCACGCGCGGCCGCGGCTGGGGACGCCTCGTGCTCGCGGAGCTGGAGGACCGGGCGCGGGCTCTCGGCGCCGCCGAGCTCGTTCTCGACACCCACCACAGCCTTGAAGCCGCGGGAGGGCTGTACGCGCGGAGCGGCTACACCGCGATCGCCCCGTACAACGACAACCCCAACGCGACCCGCTGGTACGGCAAGCTCCTCTGACCCCCGACCTCCGCGGCTGCGGCCCCCGGCTTCCGTCTCCGGAGTATTGGATTCCGCGCCGCCGCCGACGCCGTGACGCCGCGGCCCCGGCGCACGCCGCCCTACGTCCGGGCGGCTCAGACCGGGAGCGCCTCCGGCAGGCCCGTCCGCAGCTCCATCGGCAGGTGCGCGAGGTCGTTGTGGGATGCCAGGGTCCACGGGCGGCCAGGGCGCTGCGCGAGCACCGTCAGCCCGCAGTGCGCCTGATTGATCGTCATCCACCGCCAGTCCGGCGCGTCGAGCACCTCGCGGACGAACCACGCGATGACGAAGTTGTGGGTGATCAGCAGCTCGTGGGAACCGGGCTTGCGGACGAGGAACTCCGACACGGCGTCGGCCATCTGCGCACTGCCCGCGTCGATGTCGGCCTCGGTGATCGATCCGAAGAAGCCGTCGTAGGCGGCCGGCATCCCGGGTTCGGGTCCGCTCGGGATGCAGTCGAAGAGGAGGGCCGAGGGCTCGGGCACCACCGAGGGGAGGCGCCCGGCGACGGCCCGCGCGGTCTCCGCGGCGCGCTCGAGCGGTGAATGCCAGACCGCGTTCAGTGGAACGCCGGAGAGGCGGTCGGCGAGGAACTCCGCCTGCCGCCTGCCGCGCGGGGAGAGCGGACCGTCCTCGAGCCCGTGCTCCGCATCCAGGTGCTCGCCATGACGCACGAGGTACAGGTAGTGCGTCACGTCAGCTCGTCTCGACATCGGGGGGCGGATGCTTCCAGCCTAGGTCAGCGCACCGACACCGATCAGGGGATTGCGCGCGGGCACGATCTCTGGTGGGGGTGGGCCGCGGCTACTGCGCGGCCTTCGCGATCTCGGCGAGGTGGGCGCGACTGAGCTTGGTGCCCACGCCCTGCACGAGCTCGACGACGTGCTGCACGGCGAAGGCGTTCACGACGGGCGCGACGACCGTGCGCTGGGCGAGGAGCCAGGCGATCGCGACGGCGGACGTCGGGATCGACAGCTCCGCGCCGATCCGGTCCAGTGCGCGGAGGACGCGTTGTCCGCGACGGTTCATCGCCGCGGCGAGCTGGGAACCTCGGACCGAGGCGGCGATCTGAGAGCGGGAACGGTGCATCCCCGACAGGTACCCGTGCTCGAGCGGCTGCGAGGGTGTCACAGCGATGCCCTGCGCACCGGCGACGAGGCGGAGGTCGCCGTCGTACGAGCTCTGTCGCAGCACGTTGTAGGGCACGCTGAGCGCCGTCAGGCGCGGGTAGCCCGCGGATGCCAGGATGCGCGCCTCGACGAGCTGTGCGGCCGTGTGGCCGACGGAGCCGAGGGCGCGGACCTTGCCCGCCTCGATGAGCCACTCGGCCGTGGCGAGCGTGTCCTCCAGCGCCGTCTGCGTGTCCAGCGTGGTGTCGAGGTACAGCACGTCGATCCGGTCCGTCCCCAGGCGGGTGAGAGATGCCTCGACGGAGCGGATCAGGTTGACCGACCCGAGCCCGGGGTGGTCCGGGTTCGTCCCGACGCGCACGCAGAGCACTGTGCTGTCGCGCACGCAGCGACGCGCCATCCACTGGCCGATGATGTATTCGCTGCGACCCGCGGCATCCGCGTCACTGGTCTTGACGGCGTTGCCGCCGCGCTCACGGTAGGCGTCGAGGATCGCATGCGCGGCCGACATGTCGACGTGCCAGCCGAACTCGGCACCGCCGAGGATGAGCGGGAAGACCCGCGCACCGGACTCGCCGAGCGGGACCCGCAGAGCGGCACCGAGCGGTGCCCCCTGGACCGGGATGGGAGCGGAAGGGTGCCCGGACAGCATTGTCACGACGTTCCCCTCCCCCGTGGTGGCGTCGGCGCGCGGCGAGGCGGGTGATGACCCTGCTCCGAAGAAACCCACTCCACACCCCTCATGGTTCCGACACCCGGGTGACACGTCCGCTGCATCCCCCGATGCGTAGTACCGAGGCTAGGCCAGGCCACCGACACGCCCGCGTATTGAGGGGATGCCCAGGTAAACTTTGGATAACGCTTTGGTCTCGGGACCGCTCCCGCACTGTTTCCTGTCCCCCGTTCGGGGGACACCGCGATCCCGCGAGCGGGGGAACGGCGGCGCGGCAGCGGGAGAAGAACGGATGCCCGCCCCTCCGAGTCGGGAGGAAGCGGGCATCCGTTGTCTGTGCGCCGGGGCGGATCAGCCCTCGGCGGGGGCGTCGCCGGGGCCTTCGCTCGCGGCGGCCGAACCCTCCTGGTCCGCGGCCTCCTCGAGCACGGGCTCGAGCGAGAGCTTGCCGCGGTCGTCGATCTTCGTGATCTTCACGAGGATCTTCTGACCGACGCCGAGGACGTCTTCGACGTTCTCCACGCGCTTGCCGCCGGCGAGCTTGCGGACCTCGCTGATGTGCAGCAGGCCGTCCTTGCCGGGCAGGAGCGAGACGAACGCGCCGAACGCCGCGAGCTTGACGACGGTTCCGAGGAACTGCTCGCCCACCTCGGGGTTGGTCGGGTTCGCGATCGCGTTGACCTGCGCGCGAGCGGCCTCCGCCGAGGGACCATCGACCGCGCCGATGTAGACGGTGCCGTCCTCCTCGATGGAGATCTGCGCGCCGGTCTCGTCCTGGATCGAGTTGATCGTCTTGCCCTTGGGGCCGATCAGCTCACCGATCTTGTCGACCGGGATCTGCACGCTGATGACGCGGGGCGCGGTGGGCGCCATCTCGTCGGGCGCGTCGATCGCGGCGTTCAGGACGTTCAGGATCGTCATGCGGGCATCCTTGGCCTGCGTGAGCGCAGCAGTCAGCACCGACGACGGGATGCCGTCGAGCTTCGTGTCGAGCTGGATCGCCGTGACGAACTCGCTCGTACCCGCGACCTTGAAGTCCATGTCGCCCAGGGCGTCTTCGGCGCCGAGGATGTCGGTCAGCGCGGCGTAGCGGGTCTGGCCGTCGACCTGGTCGGAGACGAGGCCCATCGCGATGCCGGCGACGGGGGCGCGCAGCGGCACACCCGCGTTCAGCAGCGACAGGGTCGAGGCGCAGACGGAGCCCATGGACGTCGAGCCGTTGGAGCCGAGAGCCTCGGACACCTGACGGATCGCGTACGGGAACTCCTCGCGGCTCGGCAGCACCGGCACGAGCGCGCGCTCGGCGAGGAAGCCGTGCCCGATCTCGCGACGCTTCGGCGAACCGACTCGACCGGTCTCACCGGTCGAGTACGGGGGGAAGTTGTAGTGGTGCATGTAGCGCTTGTGCGTGACGGGCGACAGCGAGTCGATCTGCTGCTCCATCTTGAGCATGTTCAGCGTGGTGACACCCAGGATCTGGGTCTCGCCGCGCTGGAAGATCGCGGAGCCGTGCACGCGCGGGATGACCTGGACCTCGGCATCCAGCGGACGGATGTCCGCCAGGCCGCGTCCGTCGATGCGGACGCCCTCGGTGAGGATGCGACCGCGCACGATCGTCTTCGTGACCGACTTGTACGCGCCCGAGAACTCCAGCGGCGCGCCGGCGGGGAGCTCCCCCGCCTCGACGGCGGCGATCAGCTGCGCCTTGACGTCATCCTTGATGGCGTCGTCGGCGTTCTGACGCTCGACCTTGTCGGCGATCTGGTAGACCGGAACGAGGCGGTCGTAGGCACGGCCGGCGACGAAGTCGTAGACCTCCTGGGTGTACGCCGGGAAGACCGGGTACGGCTGGATCTCCTTGGCCGCGGTGTTCGCCACGACGTTCTGCGCCGCGACGAGCTCCTTGATGAAGGGCTTGGATGCCTCGAGGCCCTGCGCCACGACCTCCTCGGACGGCTTGGTGGCGCCGCCCTTGATGAGGTTCCAGCTGTGCTCGGTGGCCTCGGCCTCGACCATCATGATCGCGACGTCGCCGTCATCGAGCACGCGGCCCGCGACGATGAGGTCGAAGACGGCCTCTTCGAGCTGGGTGACGGTCGGGAACGCGACCCACTGGTCGGCGTGCTCGCCGTGGCCGGGGATGAGCGCGAGGCGCACGCCGGCAATGGGGCCCGAGAACGGCAGACCGGAGATCTGCGTCGACAGGGAGGCCGCGTTGATCGCGAGGGCGTCGTAGAACTCACCCGGCGCGATGGACAGCACGGTGATGACGATCTGGACCTCGTTGCGCAGGCCGTCGACGAACGACGGACGCAGCGGGCGGTCGATCAGACGGCAGACGAGGATCGCCTCGGTGGAGGGCCGGCCCTCGCGGCGGAAGAACGAACCGGGGATCTTGCCTGCCGCGTACGAACGCTCTTCGACGTCGACGGTCAGCGGGAAGAAGTCGAAGCCCTCGCGGGGGTGCTTGCCGGCGCTGGTGGCCGACAGAAGCATCGTCTCTTCGTCGAGGTAGGCGGCGACGGCGCCCTGCGCCTGCTGGGCGAGGCGGCCCGTCTCGAAGCGGATGGTGCGGGTGCCGAAGCGGCCGTTGTCGAGAACGGCTTCCGCGGCGGTGATTTCAGGACCTTCCAAGAGGTCTCTCCTTCTTTGTTTAGACTCGCTCGCGCGTTTCGCGGGCGAGATCATGCGAAGGAGCAGGAACAGGCAGATCTCAGCGCGCGGAAGATGCCGCGTCCTCGCCAGCGCTGGCCACCAGTGGAGGTCCACCAGTGCTCGACGGCGAGATCGAGTACTGGGAGACCACCACAGGGGACCAGCTTCCTGCCGGCCTGCTCCAGATGTCGCGGAGAATCCACGACAACCTGCACCAGCCTATCAGCCGCCCTCCCTGCGCGTACGCCTCCCCCGGCGGATGCGAAGGCCGTGCACGGGGAGGGACCCGTGCGTATGGTGGAGGGATGAGCACCGACGACACGACCGCATCGGACGAGATGAAGCGCAAGTTCAAGGAGGCGCTCGACAAGAAGAACGCGCAGCACCGCGAGGGCGAGGCGCATCTGGACGGCGACTCGCAGGTGCACGGCACGCACGGCGCCGTCACCAAGCGCGAGTTCCGCCGCAAGAGCGGCTGAGCGCGACATCCACCACCACCCCACCGGACGGACGAACCCATGAGCGACGTGCACCCCCGCGGCGAAGACGCCGACGAGCGTCCCGACCAGGCGGACGACGAAGCCGACGAGCGCAGCCACGCGGATGAGATCGAGATGCGCAGGCGGCTCGCGATCGAA
This sequence comes from Microbacterium flavum, assembly GCF_018717645.1. Lineage (GTDB taxonomy): Bacteria > Actinomycetota > Actinomycetes > Actinomycetales > Microbacteriaceae > Microbacterium > Microbacterium flavum. The sequence continues at coordinate 43,819 of NZ_JAFLHG010000002.1, read as the reverse complement.
CTGGAGCAGTTCGAGGGCGGCATCGAGGGCTGACCCCTCCCGCCGGCCCTCTCAGGCGCCCCGCGGCCAGTCCGCGGGGCCCTCGGTTCCCGCGGCGTAGTCCTCGAGGGGCACATCGCCACGGCGCCACGCATCGCGGATGGGCTGCAGGATCCGCCAGCACTGCTCGGCGGTGTCGCCGCGCACGGACAGCGTCGCGTCGCCGTCGAGGATCGCGTCCAGCACCTCGACATACGCGCGCTGGGCGCCGAGCCCGAGCTCGGCGTCGAGGGTCGCGCGGTGCAGCGCGAAGGGGTCCTCGCCGCCGTTGACCGACAGCTCGAGCGCGAGCCGGTCGGGCCCGAGCGAGAATCGCACCACCGTGCCCGGGTCGCTCCCGGTGAACCCGACCGGAAGATGGCGCACCGGTCGCATCACCACCTCGATCTCGGCGAGCTTGGCGCTCAGCGCCTTGCCCGAACGCAGGGTGAAGGGCACACCCTGCCAGCGCGAGGTGCGCACCTCGCACGTGATCTCGGCGAGCGTCTCGGTGTCGCGTGCCGGGTCGACCCCCGGCTCATCGACGTACGACGGCAGCGCCTGCCCACCCGCGGTGCCGGCGGTGTACCGTGCCCGGCGGGAGAAGCGGACGGGGTTGTCATCCCACACGTGGGTCGCGCGAAGGACCGCGGCGGTGGCGGAGCGCACGTCCTGCTCCCCCAGCGTGGCGGGCGGCTCCATCGCGAAGACAGCCAGAACCTCGAGCAGGTGGCTCTGGATCATGTCGATCATCGCGCCGGCGCGGTCGTAGTATCCTGCGCGCCCCTCGAGGCCCAGGGTCTCGTCGAAGCGGATCGAGACGCGCTCGATGTGCTCGGCGGACCAGGTCGGCTCGAAGAGGCGGTTCGCGAAGCGCAGACCCAGGAGGTTCAGCACGGTCGAGCGGCCCAGAAAATGGTCGACCCGGAAGATCTGGTCCTCCGGCAGCAGGGCGCGGAGGATGCCGTTCAGCTCGCGCGCGCTCTCCTCGTCGTCGCCGAAGGGCTTCTCGAGAGCCAGGATCGTGCCCTCCGGCAGCTCCGACGGCTTCAACGACGCGCACGCCTCGGCGGCGGCGGACGGCGGCACGGCGAAGTAGAGCACGAGACGCCCCTCGGGGACCTCGCGGAGGATCTGCCGCAGGCCCGCGGCCGTGGTCGCATCGGCGGTGATGTACGGAGTGGAGGCCAGGGACGACATCGCGTCCTCGGCGTCCGCCTCGCGGAAGGCGCCGCGCACGCGGCGGCGCCATTGCGCGTCGCTGAACGCTGTGCGCCCGACGCCGACCAGGTTGATCCGGCGCTGCGGCTGGGTGTGCAGCAGCTCGGCGAGCGCCGGCAGCAGCAGCCGGGCCGTGAGGTCGCCGCTCGCCCCGATGATCACCAGTGTGGACGGGCTTGCCGCCGACTCGCCGCTCATACCGCCACCCTAATCAACGTACGGCGCCCCGCGGCGCCCCGCAGGTCATCGACCGAACACGCGGTATGGTCCCCCCAGGGGGCACGAGGGGGCACAATCGAGACGTGCCGGATGCCATCGAGGACTACGCCCTGCTCAGCAGCTGCCGCACGGCGGCGCTCGTCTCGCGGAGCGGGTCGATCGACTGGCTCTGCCTGCCGCGCTTCGACTCCGGGTCGGTGTTCGGCGCTCTGCTCGGGGCGCCGGGACAGGGTTCGTGGCAGCTGCGCCCGACCGATCCCGCGGCGATCGCGACGCGCCGCTACGACGGCGACACCTTCACCCTCATCACGCGGTGGGAGGCGAATGGCGGCGTCGCGGAGGTGCACGACTGCCTGCCCGTCGATCCCCGGCATCTCGACCTCGCCCACCGGGTCGACCTCGTCCGGCGAGTCGTCGGGGTGTCCGGCGAGGTCGAGTTCGCGCAGGAGGTGCGCCTCCGCTTCGACTACGCGCGGGCCGTGCCCTGGGTCCGCCAGACGGGCACGACCGGCGCGCCCGAGATCACCGCCATCGCGGGGCCGGATGCGGTGACGATCCGCGGCGCGGCACTGGATGCGGACGATCACGTCCACCGCGGCGCGCTGACGGTCGCCGCGGGGGGCGTGCGGGATCTCGTGCTGACGTGGCATCCCTCGCACCATCAGGCGCCCGCCCCGCTCGAGGTCGATGACGCGCTCGCGACGACTCACGCCTGGTGGACGCGGTGGGCCGCGCGCATCAGCACGCACGAGGTCCATCGGAGCCGGGTGGTGCGCTCGCTGCTCACGCTGCGCGCATTGACACACCGCGACACGGGCGGGATCATCGCCGCACCGACGACGTCCCTCCCCGAGCAGTTCCACGGCTCGCGGAACTGGGACTACCGCTACGTGTGGCTGCGGGATGCCTCGCTGACGATCGAGGTCCTCCTCGCGCACGGGTTCGAGCACGTCGTCGAGCACTGGCGGCGATGGCTGCTGCGCGCGATCGCCGGGGACCCGCGCCAGCTGCAGATCGTCTACGGGATCGCCGGCGAGCGCGACCTGGACGAGAGAGAGATCCCCGAGCTGCCGGGATACGAGGGCGCCGCGCCCGTGCGGATCGGCAACGGGGCCGCCGCGCAGTACCAGGCCGACGTGACGGGCGAGGTGCTCGCGGCGCTGTTCGCCGCACGGGAGGCGGGGATGAACGAGTCCGCGCTCTCCTGGCCGCTCGAGCGGGCCCTCCTCCGACGCACGGCGGAGCGGGTCGACGAGCCCGACCAGGGCATCTGGGAGATTCGCGGCGAGCCGCGTCGGTTCGTCCATTCGCGCGCGATGGTGTGGGCGGCCTTCGACCGCGGCATCCGCTCGGTGCGCGAGCACCACCTGTCCGGCCCCGCGGACGAGTGGGAGGGGCTGCGCGACCGGGTGCGAGCCGAGATCGACGCGCACGGCGTCGCGGCGGCCGGGCACTTCACTCAGTACGAGGGGACGGATGCCGTGGACGCCTCCCTCCTCCTCCTGCCGGTCGTCGGGTTCTGCGCTCCGGACGACCCGCGGATGCTCGCCACCGTCGCCGAGATCGAGCGGACCCTCATGCCCGACGGGCTGGTGCTGCGCTATCGCACCGAGTCGGGCGTCGACGGGCTCGCCGGCACCGAGAATCCGTTCCTCGCCTGCTCGTTCTGGCTTGTGGAGCAGTACGCCGCGACCGGGCGCCTCGCCGACGCGCAGGCCCTCATGGACCGCGCCTGCGCGCTCGCGAGCGACGTCGGCCTCCTGTCGGAGGAGTACGACGTGGCGGCGGGGCGGCAGGCCGGGAACACTCCCCAGGCCCTCTCGCACCTGGCGCTCGTGCGCGCCGCGGACGCGTTGGACCGCGCCGCCGTCTGAGACCCCGCATCCGGCCGGGCACGGCATCGCCGGCACGCGGCGTCCCGCGCGGGCGGGGAGGAGCGCGTGCGCGCGCTTCGGCCATGATGGAGGCGTGAGCAGACTCCCCCGCATCGCGATGCCCGCCCGTCTCTCCGACGCCGCCGCCGACGGCGCGGACCTCCGCGTCGGGCTCGCGAACGCGATCTTCGACGACGTGGCCGCCCTGACGCGCGCCGCGGGGCTCGATGTCGTGGTCGTGCGCGCCGCCGACCTGACGGGCTTCGACGGCGTCGTCCTCCCCGGGGGCGGCGACATCGATCCGGCGCGGTACGGCGGCGACACGGCGGCATCCGTCTACGACGTCAACGCCGTGCAGGACGACCTCGATCTCGGCATCGCGGCGGCGGCGATGGCGGCGGGGCTGCCGATCCTCGGGGTGTGCCGGGGGCTACAGGTACTCAACGTCGCGTGCGGCGGGACCCTCGTCGAGGATCTGCCCGGCTCGGACGTCCTGCACACGCCCGGCGACGGTGGCGGCGCGCTCGAGTGGACGTGGCACGAGGTCGCCGTCGCGGAGAGCTCGCGGCTGCGGGGAGAGGTCGACGCGGCGCAGATCCCGGTCGCCTCGGGGCACCACCAGGCGATCCGCGCGCTCGGCGCCGGCCTCGTCGCGACCGCAACCGCGGACGACGGCATCGTCGAGGCGGTCGAGCACGAGACCCTGCCGATCGTCGCCGTCCAGTGGCACCCCGAGGCGGAGGGCACGCCTGCACCGCTGGCCGCCGCGCCGTTCGCCGTGTTCGCCGAGCTCGTCCGGAGGTCCGCGACGATCGCGTGAGCGCGGTCAGGTCGCCTTCTGGCGTCGCGGCCGCGGAGGCGCGAACGTGGTGATGACCTCGACGTAGCCGTCGTGCTTGGCGCGGCGGCCGTCGCCCGCCGTCCGACCGCGCGCCCGCCGCCAGATCCAGGGCAGCACATCACGCACCAGCCACGATCCCGGGGCCGGCACCTCGTCGTCGTGGAACGCGGCGTCGAGGTCCTCGAGCGCCTCCGCGTTCGCGACGCCGAGCACCTGCGCAGCGCGGTACGCGACCAGACGGTGACCCCGAGGGCGCAGGTGCACACGATCGTCGCTCCACATCCCGACATCGCCGAGGGCGGGGACGGCCTCGAGGTCGAGCAGGATCGCCCCGGCGTCGCGGGCGATGACCCGGAGGCACGCGTTGAACCGCGCGAATCGGCGCGCCAGGATCGCCGCCGCACGGCGCCGCGGCAGGAACGGCGTGATGAGCAGCACGTCGCAGCCCGCGGCCCGCAGCGTCCGCACGACCGCGCCGACGCGCGCCGCGAGGTGGTCGGGGCTCGCCCCCCGGCGAACGAGGTCGTTCGCGCCCATGAGGATCGAGACGAGGTCGGGCCGGAGCCGGAGCGCCTCGGCGAGCTGCGCGCCCTCGAGATCCTCGACGCGTCGGCTGCGCACGGCGAGGTTCGCGTAGCGGAACCCGCCGGGCACCTGGGGAGCGAGCAGGGAGGCCAGCCTGTCCGCCCACCCGCGGACCTCGCCCGGGGGCATCCGTGACGAGTCCCACAGCCCTTCGGTGATCGAGTCCCCGAGGGCGACGTACCGGGCCCACCGCGGCGGTGCCTGCGGCGGCACCGACCGCAGCGCGCTCGCGGGACGCCCGACGGTCCGCGCCGGCAGCGCGTCGTCGATGCGACGCAGCTCGATGGCCTCCTCGTAGTGAGCGAGGAGCGCACGTGTCTGGGCCGCCCACGTGCGATCGCGTGCACTCTCGCGCGCCGCGACGGCGAAGGCCCGCCGCTTCGCGGGGTCGCCCACCAGGTCGGCGACGCGATCACGGAGCTCGGCGAGATCGCCCGGGCGGTACAGCCAGCCGTCCACCGAGGGGCGGATGAGATCGACCGGACCGCCGACACCGGTGGCGACGACGGGCACTCCGCTGGCGAGCGCCTCCTGGATCGTCTGACCGAACGTCTCGCTCTCCCCCGGGTGCACCGCGACGTCGAAGCTCGCGACCGCCGCCGCGAGCGAAGGACCCGACAGGTGGCCGAGGAACCTCGCGTCCGGCAGAAGCCGCTCGAGGCCCGGCCGGGACGGACCGTCGCCCACGATGACGAGGCGAACCCCGGGGAGGTCCGAGAGGATGCGGAGGTCCTCGACCTGCTTCTCCGGGGCGAGGCGCCCGACGTAGCCGACGATCGTCTCGCGAGGCGCCAGGGCGGCCCGAAGGGCATCGCTGCGCCGTTCCGGAGCGAACAGTGCAGCATCCACTCCCCGCCCCCAGCGGCGCAGACGATCGATCCCGAGCTCGTCGAGCTGCCGCTCGGACGCGCTCGAAGGCACCAGCGAGAGCGTCGCGCGCCGGTGCAGCCGCGCGAGGTGACCCTCGGCGACGGCGGTCGCCGACGGCAGCCCGTAGCGGGCGGCGTACGCGACGACGTCGGTCTGGTAGACGGCCACGGTGGGGAGGCGCAGGGCGTCGGCGGCGGCGAGCGCCTGCCAGCCGAGGACGAACGGCGACGCGAGGTGGAGCACATCCGGCTGGAACCGGCGGAGCACCTCGGTGAGCCGCGCGACGCTCGCGAAGGCGATCCGCACCTGGGGGTACTGCGGCAGCGGCGCGGAGCGCAGCAGCAGCGTGTCGGCGGTGGACGCCGCTCCGGGCCCTCCCGGTGCGACCACGAGCGACCGATGGCCGCTCTCACCGAGGTGGCGCGTCACCTGGAGGATGGAGCCGGTGACGCCGTTCATGTGGGGCAGGAAGCTCTCTGCGATGACGGCTACTCTCACGTCCCCAGCGTGACCGTGCCGTGGCTCCGCTGCGAGCCGTGACGGGCCCCCGCAGCGACTCTTCGCCAGGTCGGCATCTCCCGGCCACTCGCGCGACATGTGCGGCATCGTCCGTTCGCCGGGGATTCAGCGGACCCTGGTACTCCGGAGGGATGCTCACGCTCGTCGACCAGCTCGGCGCGGGCCCGTGGATCCTCCCGACGGTCTTCGCGCTCGTCCTCCTCGACGCCCTCCTCGTCGTCGTCCCGGGTGAACTCGCCGTGAGCGCGGCGGGCGCGTTGTCGACGGCGACCGGATCTCCGCCGCTTCCGGCGCTCATCGCGGTCGCCGCCGTCGCCGCCGCGACGGGCGACCTCCTGTGCTACCTCGTCGGACGAGCGGTGCGGCCGGCGCGGCTGCCGGCCGCCGCGAGATCGATCGTCGAGGGCCCGCGCGTGCAGCGCGCCCTCGCGTGGGCGGCGACACGGCTCGACCGGAGTATGGCCGGAGTCGTGTTCACGGCGCGCTTCATCCCGTTCGCGCGTCTCGCGGTGAACCTCACGGCCGGCGCGACGCGCATCCCTCTTCGCCGGTACCTGTCCGCCGTGATCCCCGCCGCCCTCGCATGGGCGCTCTACCAGAGCGTGATCGGCGCGGCGCTCGGCGTCGTGTTCCAGGGCGCTCCCCTCCTCGCAGTGGGCGTCGCGGTCGCCGTCGCGATGGGCCTCGGCATCGCGATCGACCTTCTGGTCGCGCGCCGGCGCAGGTAGGCCGGACCGCAGAAGGCCCGATGACGCGGAGGCCTGTGAGGGTCCTCCGCGTCATCGGGCGGGTCAGGGGTTCAGCGCCACTCAGTGGCTGAGTGAGCGGGCGCGGGCCCGCTCCTCCTTCGCGGCGGCCTCGGCGATCGCCGCCTCTTCGAGACCGATCGTGCCCACGGCATCCGTCGCCGTCGACATGCCGTCGTGGCCGTCCCCCGCGAGGCTCGCCTCGTCGAAGGGGAGCGCGCCGGCGAGGACCTCGCGCGCCCGCGCCCGGTCGAACTCCTTGGTCCAGGTGCCGATGAGGATGGTGGCGACGGCGTTGCCGGTGAAGTTCGTGACGGCCCGGCCCTCGCTCATGAAGCGGTCGATGCCGACGATCACGCCGACGCCGTTCACGAGGTCGGGGCGGAAGGCCTGCAGGCCGCCGGCGAGGGTCGCAAGCCCCGCGCCGGTGACGCCCGCCGCACCCTTGGAGGCGATGACCATGAACACCAGCAGCGCCACCTGCTCCGGGATCGACATGGGCGTCCCCATCCCGGCGGCGATGAAGAGGGACGCCATCGTCAGGTAGATCGCGGTGCCGTCGAGGTTGAAGGAGTAGCCCGTGGGGACCGTGATGCCGACGACGGGCTTGGACACTCCGAGGTGCTCCATCTTCGCGATCAGGCGCGGCAACGCCGATTCCGACGAGGATGTGCCGACGATCAGCAGGTATTCCCGGGCGAGGTACTTCATGAGGCTGAAGATGTTGATCCGGGCGATCGCGTAGAGGATGGTGCCGAGGATGCCGAAGATGAAGACCGCGCACGTGATGTAGAAGGCGATCATGAGGATGCCGAGGCTCACGATGGCGGCGAAGCCGGTCTTGCCGACGACCGCGGCGATCGCGCCGAAGGCGCCGATCGGGGCGAGCCACAGGATCATCCCGAGGATGCGGAAGACGAGGACCTGCAGCTGCTTGACGGCGAACATGATCGGCTCGCCGCGCTTGCCGAGGCCCTGCAGCGCGAAGCCGACCAGCAGCGCGATGAAGAGCACCTGGAGGACGCTCTCTCCGGTGAAGGCCGAGAAGAAGGTCGTCGGGATGATCCCCATGATGAACTCGGTCGTCGTCTTCGGCTCGAGCTGCGACGTGTCGTACTGGACGCCCGTCATGTTCAGGCCCTCACCCGGGTGGATGATGTTGCCGACGACGAGGCCGATGAACAGGGCGAACGTCGTCATGATCATGAAGTAGCCGAGGGCGAGCCCGCCGATCTTGCCGACCGTGGCCGCCTTGGCGATCGAACCGACCCCCACCACGATCGTGCAGAAGATGATCGGCGCGATCATCATCTTGATGAGGTTGACGAAGCTCTTGCCGACGGGCTCGAGGCCCTTGGCGAACTCGGGCCAGACGAGCCCGACCACCGCGCCCAGCACGACCGCGATGATGACGGACACGTACAGCCAGGTGTGCTTGTCCCATGAGGTCTTGCCGCGCCGCCAGTTGTAGCCGGGGAGTCTGAAGGATGTCGTCGAGAGGGCCATGTCCGCCTCCAAGAGTGAACGGTCGTTGTTCGGGGCCACCGACGCTGGTGGCATGGACCCCAGACTGCGGCCATCGCCGTCCGCGGGCGATTTGTGGTCGTATTGGTCTCGACGACGACTCACGACGGCGAGAGGACGGGCGAGATGGCCAGAGGGAGCGCGGGCAGCGCCGCCTCGCGGGTGTTCATCGCCCTCCTGGCCGTCGGCGTCGCGACGGCGCTGCTGACGGCCGGTCTGCTCCTGCTCGAGGGCCAGCGAGCGGGGCGCGCGGAGGCGGAGCGGGTCACGCAGGCCGTCGCGCAGACGCTCGCGGACTCGCCGGCGGTGCACGCGGCTCTGGCGGCGGGAGACCGCGCGGCGGCCACCGCGGCGCTCCAGCCGATGGCCGAGGAGATCATGGCCGGCGCCCGAGTGGACTTCGTGACGATCATGGATGCCGACGGCATCCGGATCACGCACCGCGACCCGGCCGAGATCGGAGCCCACTACCTGGGGACGATCCCCGCGACGCCGGTCCCGCTCACGGAGGAGTCGACCGGCACGCTCGGGCCGTCGCTGCGCACCATCGTCCCCGTCCAGTCCGCGGGAGAGGTGATCGGCTGGGTGTCCGTGGGCGTCACGGTGGACACCGTCGCCGCCGCCCTCGTGCCGCGGCTGCTCGCGGCGCTCGGCATCGGCGCCGCGCTCGTGGCGATGGGGATCCTCGGCGCGATCCTGGCCCGCCGCGCGACCCGGCGGGTCGCCGGGGACCTCCCGGCCGGGGCGATCCGCGACACCCTGGCGTCAGCGGAGTCGATGCGCACGCTCGGCGAAGCACTGCGCGCGCAGACGCACGAGCACGGCAACCGCCTGCACACCGCGGTGGCCCTGATCGAGCTGGGGCGCACGGCCGAAGCCGTCGAGCTGCTCAGCGCGTCGGCGCAGCAGAGCCAGACGCTCGTCGACCACGTCGCCGCTCGCACGGACGGAGACCCGACCGTCGGCGCGCTCCTCCTCGGCAAGACCGCGCAGGCGGCGGAACGCGGCGTCGAGCTGATCGTCGACATCGCTCCCGATGCGCCCCGGTCGCTGCTGCCGCCCATCGATCAGGTCGCGCTCGTCGGCAACCTGATCGACAACGCCGTCGACGCCGCGGCGGCGGGCAGCGAGCCGCGCTGGGCGCGCCTGACGATCGCTCCCGCGGGCGGTGATGTCGTGGTCGAGGTCGCGGACAGCGGCGCCGGCGTCCCCGATGCCCTGCGCCGACGGGTGTTCGAGCACGGCTTCTCGACCAAGCCGGCCGGCGCGGAGGGACGCGGCGTCGGGCTCGCGCTCGCGCGCGCCGTCGTCGAGGAGGTCGGCGGGTCGCTCGCGCTGCGGGACGGTTCGCCGACGACGTTCCGCGTCGTCCTCCCCACGGAGGGCTCATGATCGACGTGCTGCTCGTCGACGACGAGTCCCTCACCCTGGAGTTGCACCGCAGCTACGTCGAGCGTCTCGAGGGCTTCCGCGTGGCCGGCGAGTGCGCCGGGGCGCGCGCGGCGATCACGGCGGTCGTCGACGGTCCGCCCGTCGATCTCGTCCTCCTGGACATGACGATGCCCGACGGGACGGGCCTCGACGTGCTGCGGCACATCCGCGCCCGCGGCAGCGTCGTCGACGTGATCGCCGTGACGGCCGTGCACGACGCCGAGACCGTGCGTCGCACCGTCGGTCTCGGCGTCGTGCAGTACCTCGTCAAACCGGTGACGTTCGCCGTCTTCCGCGAGCGTCTCGAGCAGTACCGCGACTTCCACCGCCGAGCGCAGGAGTCGGAGGGTCCCACCACCCAGGAGGAGATCGACGCCCTCCTGAGCGCCTCCCGCGCCACCGGATCGATCCGGCTGCCGAAGGGTCTCGCACCGGACACCCTCGCACGCGTCACCGCGGCCGTGCGTGCGCACGGGCCGCTCTCGGCGAGCGAGACGGCCGAGCGGCTCGGGATGTCGCGGGTCGCCGCACGTCGCTACCTCGAGCACCTGGCATCCAGCGGCCGCATCCAGCGCGCTCCCCGGTACGGCGGACAGGGCCGGCCCGAGACCGAGTACGGCTGGCGCATCTGACGCGGCGGCGCGCGGGACGGGCTACTCGCCCGCGAGACCGCCGAGCAGGTGCCCGAACGACCGGCCTTCGCCGAGGTAGCTCTCCGGGTCGAAAGGGTCAGTCGTCGCGCCGGCGGGACGCCGCGCGACCGCCTCAGCGAGCTCGCGGGCACCCTTCTCGATGCGCGCGCTCAACGGGGCGACCTGATCCGCCGATCCGCCCCAGTCGCTCGAGGCGGCGAACACGCCCGTCGACACGGCATCCGCGTGAAGGTAGGCGAACAGCGGCCGGATCGCGTAGTCGATGGCCAGCGAATGCCGTGCCGTCCCCGCGTTGGCGCCGATGAGGACCGGCATCCCGGTGAGGGCATCGGGGTCGAGCACGTCGATGAACGACTTGAACAGCCCCGAGTAGCTCGTCGAGAAGATCGGCGTGACGACGATGAGCGCATCGGCGGAGACGACCGTGTTGATCGCCGACTCGAGCGCGGGCGGGGCGAAGCCGGTGAGCAGGTTGTTGGTGATGTCGTGCGCGAGGTCGCGCAGCTCGATGATGTCGACGGATGCCTCGATCCCCCCGGCACGCGCGCCTGCGGTCCCCGCCCCGGTCCCCGAGCCTGCCGAGGGGGCGGCGAGGGCGGCGACGGTCGCCGCGGCGAGGCGGTCGGCGAGCATGCGCGTGGACGAGGGGTTCGACAGCCCGGCGGAGACGACGGCGATGCGCCGCGCGGCGGTGGTGGTGGTCATGATGTCAGCTCTTCTCTGGTCGATCCGCGCTCAGCGCCCGGCGCCGAAGGCCGCACCGGCGGGAGCCGGGACATCGGCGTAGGGAGAGGGCCCGGAGAGGTTGTCTCCGCGGTTCGCGCGCGGGGTGGCCTGACGGCTCGGCCCGTCGCCGTAGGTCGCCCTCACCTGCGCGGCATGGGTGGGGGCGTCCGGCACGGTCGCGGGGCGGTTCTTCGCGAGCTCCTTGCGGAGCACGGGCACGACCTCGCCACCGAGGAAGTCGATCTGCTCGAGGACGGTCTTCAGCGGCAGACCCGCGTGGTCCATGAGGAACAGCTGCCGCTGGTAGTCGCCGAAGAGGTCGCGCATCCCGGCATAGCGGTCGATGACCTGCTGCGGCGATCCGACCGTCAGCGGCGTCATCTCGGTGAAGTCCTCGAGGCTCGGCCCATGGCCGTAGACCGGGGCGTTGTCGAAGTAGGGGCGGAACTGGGTCACGGCGTCCTGCGAGTTCTTCGCCATGAACGCCTGCCCGCCGAGGCCCACGATGGCCGTCTCGGGCGCGCCGTGGCCGTAGTGCTCCCAGCGCTGGCGGTAGAGGCCGATCAGCCGCTGGTAGTGCTCGGCAGGCCAGAAGATGTTGTTCGCGAAGAAGCCGTCGCCGTAATACGCGGCCTGTTCGGCGATCTCCGGCGTGCGGATCGAGCCGTGCCACACGAACGGCGCGACACCGTCGAGCGGGCGGGGGGTCGAAGTGAATCCCTGCAGGGGCGTGCGGAACTTCCCCTCCCAGTTCACGACATCCTCACGCCACAGCTTGTGGAGCAGGGCGTAGTTCTCGATCGCGAGGGGCAGCCCCTGGCGGATGTCCTTGCCGAACCACGGGTAGACCGGTCCGGTGTTGCCGCGGCCCATCATGAGGTCCATGCGACCCCCCGACAGGTGCTGCAGCATCGCGTAGTCCTCCGCGATCTTCACGGGGTCGTTCGTCGTGATGAGCGTCGTGGAGGTCGAGAGGATGAGACGCTCCGTCTGCGCCGCGATGTACGCGAGGGTCGTCGTCGGCGACGAGGACCAGAACGGCGGGTTGTGGTGCTCGCCGATGGCGAAGACGTCGAGACCGACCTCTTCGGCGTGCTTCGCGATCTCGACCGCGGCGCGGATGCGCTCGGCCTCGCTCGGCGTGCGCCCGGTCGTCGGGTCCTGCGTGATGTCGCTGACCGTCATGAGGCCGAACTGCATCTGGGTCGCCTCAGCACCGCTCGTCCCGGTCGTGCCGCCGGTGATGTTCTCGCTCACGGTCTTCCCGCCTTCCGGATGCCTCGGCATCCAATACATGCAAGTGAATGTATCTCATGCAACGCGCCCTGGTCCAGGTTATTCCCGCCCGCGCAACCCCCGGCGGTGCCCCCGGCGCGCGGGTAGGGTGGCCAGCGATGAGTCAGCCGTCCGCCGCGACCACCGGCACCGTCCGGACCCCCCGGCGGCGCGTGCCGCTCTGGGACAACGCGCGGTTCGCCTGCATCGTGCTGGTCGTGCTCGGCCACGCCGTCCAGAGACTCACGTACGACAGCGACATCGCCCTCGGGCTCTACCTCCTCGTCTACGCCTTCCACATGCCGGCGTTCGCGATCATCTCGGGGTACTTCTCCTCGTCCGACTCGCCGAGCCGGCGGCGGATGGCCCGCGTTCTCACCGACATCGTCGCCCCCTATGTGATCTTCGAGACCCTCTGGACGCTCACGAAGTGGCTCGTGGAGGGCCAGGCCAACCCCAACCTCACCCAGCCGTCGTGGACGCTGTGGTTCCTGCTCGCTCTGGCGATCTTCCGCCTCGTCCTGCCCTACCTCGCCCTCCTGAGATGGCCCCTCGTGTGGACCGTGGCGATCTCGGTCGCCGCCGGCTACTGGACGAACATCGACTCGACGCTGTCGCTGTCGCGCACCCTGGGCCTGCTGCCCTTCTTCACGCTCGGCTGGTGGCTCGCCGATCGCGACGTGGTCGCGCGCCTCGACCTCCTGAACCGCCGCCGCTGGGGCGCCCGGATCGCGGCGCTGGGCGTGTTCGCCGTCACCGGCTTCGTCGCCTGGTGGTTCGTCGACACGTGGCGCGCGGTGGACCTCCGGCAGTGGCTCTTTTACGACGCGAGCTACGCGGACCTCGGCGGCCCGTGGTGGTCGGGGGCGGTGCGACTCGCGCTGATGGCGATCGCGGTCATCCTCTCCGTCGCGTTCTTCGCGCTCGTCCCCCGCGGCTCCTACTGGTGGACGCACTTCGGCCAGTACACGATGTACGTCTACCTGCTGCACTCGTTCGTGCTCTACCCGCTGCGCGAGACGGGCGTCCTGCGCAGCGCCGAGCCGACGTGGCTGTGGCTCCCCGCCGTCATCGTCGGATCGGTGATCGTCGCGCTCGTGCTCGCGACGAAGCCCGTCCGGACCGTCTTCCGACCCCTCATCGAACCCCGCCCCGCGTGGCTGTTCGCCGATCCGACGCTCGCCGCCCGCGAGGGCCGCCGGAGCGACCCGACCGGTTCGAAGCGTCCACGGTAACGCTGCGCAACACTTGCCCGCGAGCCGCCGCGCGCGGCTTATCGTCGGGGCATGAGCGAGCTGAACCTCCCGATCCTCGACCTCTCGCAGCTGGACGAGGGGCCCGATGCCGCGGCATCCTTCCGCGCCGCCCTGCGCGCGGCGACGCACGACGTCGGGTTCTTCTATCTCACGGGGACCGGCGTGACGGCGGAGCTCTCCGAGCGGCTGCACCGCACCGCTCGGGCCTTCTTCGAGCTCCCCGAGGCGGACAAGCTCGCGATCGAGAACATCCACAGCCCGCAGTTCCGGGGGTACACGCGGGTCGGCGGCGAGCGCACCCAGGGTCAGGTCGACTGGCGGGAGCAGATCGACATCGGACCCGAGCGGGGAGTCGTGGACGAACCCGATGCGCCGGATTTCGCCCGACTGACGGGGCCGAACCTCTGGCCCGACGCCCAGCCGGAGCTCCGCGAGGTCGTCACCGAGTGGCAGGACCACCTCTCGGGTGTGGCCCGGAAGCTCCTGCGCGCCTGGGCGGTCGCGCTCGGCGCCCCGGAATCGTACTTCGATGAGCACTTCGGCGACCCCGCCACGCTGCTGAAGATCGTCCGCTACCCCGGGTCGCGCGAGCCCGAGCCCCAGCAGGGCGTCGGAGCGCACAAGGACTCCGGCGTGCTGACGCTGCTCTGGGTGGAGCCCGGGAAGGGTGGACTGCAGGTCGAGCGGGAGGGCACGTGGGTGGATGCCCCGCCGATCGACGGCGCCTTCGTCGTCAACATCGGCGAGATGCTCGAATACGCGACGGGCGGCTACCTGACCGCGACCAACCACCGCGTCGTGTCGCCGCGGTTCCCGGCGGACCGCATCTCGATCCCGTTCTTCTTCAACCCGGCCCTCGATGCCCGGCTCCCGGTCATCGACCTGCCGGCCGAGCTCGCCGCCGAGGCCCGCGGCGTGACGCAGGACCCCGCGAACCCGATCCACGCGCTGTACGGCGAGAACGCCCTGAAGTCGCGTCTGCGCGCGCACCCGGATGTCGCCGAGCGCTGGCACGCCGACCTCCTCGCCGCCCGCGCCTGACGCAGCCTCGCGGCAGCGCCCGCGGGAACGACGAAGGCCGCCCACACCGTGGGCGGCCTTCTCAAGAATGTTTCGCGCGATTGAACGCTGGTGCGATGCTTATCGACGCAGGCCGAGACGCTCGATGAGCGAGCGGTAGCGGTTGATGTCGATGTCCTGCAGGTAACCCAGCAGGCGACGGCGCTGACCGACCATCAGGAACAAGCCACGACGCGAGTGGTGGTCGTGCTTGTGCTCCTTGAGGTGCTCGGTGAGGTCCTTGATGCGCTGCGTCAGCATCGCGACCTGCACCTCGGGGGATCCGGTGTCACCGGGGTGCGTCGCGTACTCTTCGATGATCGCCTTCTTGGCGTCTGCTTCCAGGCCCATAGGTGATCCCCTCTCTGCTTGTTGCGCGGCGCCCCGCACCTGACGTGGGGGGCTCTCTTTATCCGCGGCCGATCGAACGGCAACCTCACGAGTCTACCAGCCCCTCGACAAGCGCGGGGACCGGGGCGGCGCGGGGACCGGGGGCGGCTCGGGGACCGGGGGCGGCTCGGGGACCGTAGGCTCGATGGGTGCAGCACGTGATCCGGGTCAAGCCGGGGAGCCGGAAGGGTCCCGCCGTGGAAGAGGATGCCGACGGCCTCGTCGTCTTCGTCCGCGAGCGCGCGGTGGACGGAGCGGCCAACGACGGCGTCATCCGTGCCCTCGCCGCCCATTTCGGCGTCGCCCCGCGTGGCGTGACGATCCTCCGCGGCCACGCCTCCCGCATCAAGCGCGTCGAGGTAGCCGAATGAGCACGCCGCCCGCCTCGCGACCACCCCGCACTCCACGCCGCCTGCCGCGCCTGCGACGCGACCACTTCATCGACCTGCGCCCGTTCCGCACGAGCCCCGCGTTCACCCGGCTGTGGATCGGGTCGACGCTCGCCGGCCTCGGCGGCCAGCTCACGATCGTCGCGGTGATGCTCCACGTCTACGAGCTCACCGGCGACACGCTCGCGGTGTCGATGGTCGCCGTGGTCGGGCTCGTGCCGATGATCCTCGCGGGGCTCTACGGCGGCATGCTGGCGGATGCCTTCGACCGCCGCGTCGTCGCGCTGATCGCGGCATCCGTCACCTTCGTCTCGACGCTCCTGCTCGCCGTCCTCGCCTGGACCGGGCTCGAGACGGTGGCGTGGCTGTTCGTGCTGTCGGCCGTCAACTCGTCGGCGAACTCGATCGTCGGGGCGACGAAGTCCGCGATCACCCCCCGCCTCCTCCCCCGCGAGCTCCTGCCAGCCGCAGCGGCGCTGCAGGGCATCACCGTGGGCATCATGGTGATGGCCGGTCCCGCCCTCGCGGGCGTGCTCGTCGCCTTCTCGGGGTACGCGTGGACCTACTCGATCGACGTGGTCCTCATGACCTCGCTGTTCCTCGGCCTCTGGACCCTGCCCGGCATCCGTCCGGAGGGCGTGATCGTCCGACCCGGGCTCGCCTCGCTCCGCGACGGCGTGAAGTTCCTCCGCGGCGCGCCGAACATCCGCCTGCAGTACATCCTCGACATCACCGCGATGACGTTCGGCCATCCGATCGCGCTCTTCCCCGCCATCGGCGCGGTCCTTCTGGGGGGCGGCGCGATCACGACGGGCGCCCTGACCGCATCGATCGCCGCCGGCGCATTCGCCTCGAGCCTGTTCTCCGGACCGATCGGGCGCTACCGCTGGCACGGACGCGGCATCCAGCGCTCCATCCAGGTGTTCGGCGCGGCGACGACGCTCTTCGGCATCGTGCTGGTCACCGCCGCTCTCGGGTGGTTCGCGCCGGGGGTCGTCGACGAGAACCACGCCAACACGGTGCTCATCGTCCTGGCGATGGTCGCTCTCGCAGCGACCGGAGCCGCCGACAACGTCAGCGCCATCTATCGCTCCACGATGATGCAGGCGGCGGTGCCCGACACGATGCGGGGCCGCCTGCAGGGCGTGTTCATGGTCGTCGTCGCCGGAGGGCCGCGGATCGGCGCCCTCTACGCGGGGGTGCTGGCCACCCTCACAGCCCTGTGGGTGCCGTCCCTCGTCGGAGGGCTCGTGATCATCGCACTCGTCGGGGTCCTGGTGCGACTCCACCCCGCGTTCCGGAGCTACGACGCCGAGAATCCGGTCGCGTGAGCGCCGGCATCACTCTCCTGCTGAACCGCTGAGCGACGGGGCACGCGGCGGCGACCCGTCGACGTTCGCCTGCCGTCTATCGGCGGATATCGGCCGTCGCATCCCCATCCGCTCCGCGAGGCGTCCGGCGCGTGACAGAGTCAGCCCGTGAGCATCTCCCCCGCCCGTGACGCAGCGACCGGCTCGACGGTGTCGATCGCGATCCAGTTCATCCTGTGCGGCATCGTCTGGGGGTCGAGCTTCCTCTTCATGAAGGTCGCCCTCACCGGCATCTCGCCGGCGCAGGTCGCGTGGTCGCGACTGATCCTCGGGGCCCTGTCACTCGCCGTGTTCGTCGCCCTCCGGCGAGACCGTCTGCCCCGCCGCCTCGCGGTGTGGGGCCACATGACGGTGCTCGCCGTGTCGTTCTGCGTCGTCCCGTTCCTGCTGTTCTCATGGGCGCAGCAGCACGTGACAAGCGGACTGGCGAGCATCTACAACGCGACGACGCCCATCATGACGGCGATCATGGCATGGCTCGTCTTCCGCGTCGAGAAGCTGAAGCCCCTCCAGATCGCGGGGATCGTCGTCGGCATCCTCGGCGTCATGGTGATCATCGCGCCGTGGCAGGGCCTCGACCTGTCGCAGAGCATCGTCGCGCAGCTCGCGATCCTCGGCGCGACCGCCTGCTACGGGTTCAGTCTCGCCTACATGCGCCGCTTCGCCTCCGACACCGGCATGAGCGCGCTCGTCTTCTCGTTCCTGAACATCGGCATCGCCGCGGCGATCATGCTCGTGCTCACCCCCGTGCTGGTGCTGACCCCGGTGACGCTCTCACCGTGGGTCGTCGGCGCGGTCGTGCTGCTGGGATGCCTCGGCACGGGCGTCGCCTACGTCTGGAATCAGAATGCGCTCCGCGCGTGGGGACCCACCCGGGCATCCACCGTAACCTACATCACGCCCGTCGTCGGGGTGCTGCTGGGTGTCGTGGTCCTCGGTGAGGGCCTCAGCTGGAACGAGCCCGTCGGCGCACTGGTGGTCTTCCTCGGCATCCTGCTCGCGCAGAACCGGCTCCGACGACGGCCGCGCGAAGCCACCGCGGGCTAGCTCGCGGGGTGTCGGAGCGCCGGCCGAACTCGCGGAGGTCACCGAGGGTGGCGCCCGTTCCGGGCGTGGGCGCTCGTCACTCTGCGCGCGCACTCCTCGGCTGTGACGGCGGTGGAGAAAGCGAAGGGGTGGATGCGGCAGCAGCCGCATCCACCCCTTCGAGCGCTGGGTCAGGCCTGGATCGAGCCCTGCAGGTCGAGCGTGATGGTGACGTCCTTGCCCACGAGGACACCGCCCGACTCGAGTGCGGCGTTCCAGGTGAGGCCGAAGTCTTCGCGGTTGACGACGGTCTTCGCGGTCGCGCCGGCCTTGTAGTTGCCCCACGGGTCGGTGCCGAAGCCGCCGAACTCGAGCTCGAAGGTGACCGGCTTGGTCACGCCGTGCATCGTGAGGTCGCCGTCCACGAGGAAGTCGCCCTTCTCGAACCGCACGCCGGTGGAGACGAAGTCGATCGTCGGGTAGGTCTCGACGTCGAAGAAGTCGGCGGAGCGCAGGTGGGTGTCGCGGCCCTGATCCTTCGTGTCGATCGAGGCGGCGTCGACCGAAGCCGTGACCTTCGCCTCGAAGGGATTGGCGGGGGCCTCGATGGTGGCGCTCTTCAGGCCGAAGACGCCACGCACCTTCGAGATCATCATGTGGCGGACGCTGAACGTCACTTCGCTGTGCGAGGGGTCGAGCACCCAGGTGCCCGCCTTGTAGCCGGGGACGTCGAGGGTCGTGGTGGAGTCGCTCATGGTGTTCCTTCGATCAAGGGGAGGTGGTCTGCGGGGGTGGAACGCCCTCGCAGAGAATCTATTCCCTCGAATGGAGAAGTCGTCGTGGGGATCAGCCGACGGCGAGGAGGTCGATGATGAAGATCAGCGTCTTCCCGCCGAGGAAATGTCCTCCCGCGGGACCGTACGCGAGGTGCGGCGGAATGACGAGCTCGCGGCGACCGCCGACCTTCATGCCTGGAATGCCGTCCTGCCATCCCTGGATGAGGCCGCGCAGCGGGAACTGGATGGACTCGCCACGGCCCCAGGAGGAGTCGAACTCCTCCCCGGACTCGTACTCGACACCGGCGTAGTGGACGGTGACGGTGTCGCCGGGCTTCGCCTCGGCGCCGTCGCCGACGATGAGGTCGCGGATGACGAGCTCTGCGGGCGCCGGGCCCTCGGGAGCGTCGAACTCGGGCTTGGTGCGGTCGTTTGTCATACCGACCATCCAAGCACGGATGCCGAGGCGTGCGGGAGCGGGCCGGGCGTTGACAGACGCAACGCGCCGCGATCTCTGCCGGGCGTTGACAGACTCAACGCGCCGCGATCTCTGCCGGGCGTGGACAGACTCAACGCGCCGCGATCTCTGCCGGGCGTTGACAGACTCAACGCCCGGTGCAGCGGCGATGCCTGCGTGTCTCCCGGGCGTTGAGTTGGTCTCTTCCGCCATTGTCCCCGGCGGCGTCACCGGGTGTCAAGAGGTGGGCGCGCACGATCCGCGCACCCGCCGCCTCAGCGCGTCAGGAGTGCGGCGCGTGCTCTCGTCGCGCGGGCGAGGTAGATCTGCTCATCGGCCCCCGACTGAGGGTCACGCCCGGTGCGCGTGCGCTCGCGCGCGGCGGCGAGCGCCGTGGCATCCGCGATGAACTCCTTCATGATGTCCGCACGGTCCCCCGGCAGCGTCCGCGCCCAGGCGACGGCGCGGCGCCGACCCGCGGGAGTGGCGAGCAGGTCGACCTCCGGCGCGGTGAACCAGCCGGCCGCCGCGTACTCGCCGAGACGCTCGCGGGTCAGGCGCGCCTCCTCGCGGCGCAGCGCGACGAAGCCGAGGACGAAGCCGACGAACAGGGGCACCTGCAGGGCGACGTAGACCTGGAAGAAGTCGGCGAACAGCGCCGAGCCGTTCCACAGCGCGTGCAGCGCCGCACCGCACAGCATCCCGACGGCTCCGGTCGCCGCGGCGGCGCGGGGACCCGCACCGCGCCGCGCCGCGAGCCCCAGGGCGTACCCGGTGATCGCCGTGAACATGACGTGCGCGAACGGCGAGAGGATGCCGCGCAGGAAGAACGTGAACGCCGTCTCGGGGACGCCTCCCTCGATGAGACTCGTCGCGAAATAGAGGATGTTCTCGGTGAAGGCGAACCCGGCGCCGACCAGCGCCCCGTACACGACGCCGTCGACCGGTCCGTCGAAGGTGCGGCGCCCGAACAGGAAGACGAGGAAGACACCGAGCCCCTTCGCGAACTCCTCCACGAGCGGCGCCTGCACGACGGACGAAAGCGCATCCCGCACCGGGTCGTCGGGGGCAGAGGGGAAGAGCATGGTCATGCCGATGTCGACGCCGAGAGCGATGACCACAGCCCCGACCGCGCCCCACCCGACCGCGAAGAGCACCAGCGACAGCGGCTCGGGGTCCCAGCGGTCGGCGATCCGGACCGCCCAGAGCACCGCCGTCAGTGGGATCAGCGCGAGCACGAGCCCCACGGCCGACGCGATCACCCCGAGGTAGGTGAGGATGTAGGCGACCACCCCGATCAGGAGGACGAGAAGCACCGCGAACGCCCACACGGGGGCGGTCCGTCCGCGGCGCGGCGGAGCCGGTGTCGCGATCGCGGCGGGCGAGACGGGCGCGGGCGCCGGAGCGGCGGGTGTGGAGCGTGCGGGCTGGGCCAGGGGGGAGGGGTGGCTCATGGCGATCAGCCTAGGGGCGACGCGCGACCCGGACCGAGCCGGCACGGGGGCGGACCGGTCCGCAGGCTAGCCTGGACGAATGCGTTTCGCCCATCTCCGACTGCCCGAATCACCCGAGCCCGAGCTCGCGGTGGTGGTCGGCGATCGCGCCGTCCTCGTCGGCGATCTCTTCCCGGATGCGCCGCGCGCCCTGCAGACCCTGATAGACGGCGGCGATGCCCTCCTCGATCGCGTCCGTGAGGCGTCCTCGACTCCGACCGCGGCCCGATCCGTCACCCTGGATGGCGCGGTGTACGCACCCGCGGTGACCGCTCCCCCGATCGTTCTCGCGATCGGTCTCAACTATGCGGCTCACTCCAGCGAGCTGGGGCTCAAGGCGGACACGGCTCCGACGGTGTTCGTGCTGTGGCCGAACTCCCTGTCCGCGCACGAGGAGACGACCAGCTGGCCGCGCACGCTCAGCGAGGCTGTGGACTACGAGGCGGAGCTGGGGGTCGTCATCGGCGCTCCCGCGAAGAACGTCACCCCCGCTGAGGCCCTCGACCACGTCTGGGGCTACACGGTGGTCAACGACATCACGGCGCGTGACATCCAGTTCTCCGAGGCGCAGTGGTCGCGCTGCAAGTCCTTCGACGGCTTCACCCCGAACGGCCCGTTCGTCGTGACGGCGGACGAGATCCCCGACCCGCAGGATCTGCACATCTGGGCCGTCGTCGACGGCCAGACGGTGCAGGATGCCTCCACCGGCCAGATGATCCGCTCCGTCGCGACGCTCGTCTCCCATCTCTCGCAGTCGGCGACGCTTCTGCCCGGCACCCTCATCTCCACCGGCAGCCCGGGCGGTGCCGGGTATTCGCGCGATCCGCAGATCTTCCTCCGCGACCGGTCGACCGTCACGGTCGGCGTCGACGGCATCGGCGCTCTGACGACGCACTGCCGCATCCTCGGCTGATCCGCGCGTCTGCGCCGGCGCCGGGCAGCCCTCGCACGGCCGAGCCGCTGCGTCGCTGCCCGGCCGCAGAGCGACGGGGCCGCGCCGGAGCGGCTCGGCGGTGGGAGCAGTGGTGGTGGGGCTGCTCAGCGGCCGGACTGCTCGAGGATCTGCTCGCAGGGAACGTTCACGCCCCACACCTCGACGCTCGCCGTCGGGTTGTCGAGACAGATCGTCGCGGCGTTGCCTGCCTGGATGACGAGCGGGACCAGCACGATCAGCGCGATGATGCCGAGGACGATGGAGATCGAGCCGATGATGATCGCGGCGAGGGCGAATCCGTTGCTCCGGCCGGCCTTCCTCGACTGGACGAGCGCGACGATGCCGAGGATCAGTCCGATGACGTTGAAGAAGAACGACAGGACGAAAGCCACGATACCGAGCGTCTTGCCGGGCACGGGGGTGCCGGGCGCGGGAGCCCCGCCGTCGTAGGAGGGCGCGGCGGCGTAGGCGGGCTGCTGGTAGGCGGGCGCGCTCGGCTGCTGGTTCGCGGGCGCCGCAGGCGGCGTTGTCGGTGCGTATTCGCCGTAGGCCGGCGGAGCGGGCGGGGTCGGAGCTGCGGGCTTCTGCGCGTCGGGGTTCTGGGGATCGGTCATGTCGGTCTCCTGTGCTGCGGGGATCGCGCCGGGCGTTCCGGCTCGTCCGAAACTATCGGTCCAGCCCCGCGGCGACCAGGGGCCGCGCCGTCAGCCCTCGACGAGGTTCTCGGCCGGCTGGATGATCGGGATCGCCTGCGTCACGGCCTCGAGGCCCGACAGACGCGCCGGGGACAGCTGCTTGTCGACCTCATCGCGCGACATGAGACCCGCCTCGACGACCAGGTCGCCGACATTGCGGTGGGTCAGCAGCGCCGTCTTGGCAAGAGCAGCGGAGGCGGCGTAGCCGATGAACGGCGTGAGCGCCGTGACGACGCCGACGGAGGATCCGACCATGGCGCCCAGTCGCTCGCGGTTCGCCGTGATGCCGTCGATGCAGTTGACCCGGAGTGTCCGCATCCCGCGGCGCATCCAGGT
This sequence comes from Microbacterium flavum, assembly GCF_018717645.1. GTDB lineage: Bacteria > Actinomycetota > Actinomycetes > Actinomycetales > Microbacteriaceae > Microbacterium > Microbacterium flavum. The sequence continues at coordinate 21,136 of NZ_JAFLHG010000002.1, read as the reverse complement.
GATCGACTGGAAGATCGAGTGCGCGATGATCGGCTCGAAGGCGTTGAGCTGGAGCTGCCCGGCCTCGGAGGCCATCGTGACCGTGAGGTCGGCCCCGGCGACCGAGAAGGCGACCTGGTTGACGACCTCCGGGATGACGGGGTTGACCTTGCCGGGCATGATCGAGGAGCCCGCCTGCTGAGCGGGGAGGTTGATCTCGCCGAGGCCCGCCTGCGGGCCCGAGGAGAGCAGGCGCAGATCGTTGCAGATCTTCGAGAGCTTCATCGCGTTGCGCTTGAGCGTGGAGGAGAACGACATGAACGAGCCCGTGTCGCTCGTGGCTTCGACGAGGTCGTCGGCGGTCGCGAGATCGAGGCCCGTGATCTCCCGCAGGTAGTGCAGGACCGAAAGGGCGTAGGCGGGGTGGGTCGTGATGCCCGTGCCGATCGCCGTCGCACCCATGTTGATCGCGAAGAGCAGATTCGCGTTCTCCGTGAGCCGTTGGTAGTCGTAGCCGAGCGTCGATGCGAACCCGTGGAACTCCTGCCCGAGCGTCATCGGCACGGCATCCTGCAGCTGCGTGCGGCCGATCTTGAGGATGTCGTGGAACTCGACCGCCTTCCTCATGAACGACTGCTTCAGAAGGTCGAGCTCTTCGAGGAGGGTGACGAGGTCGAGGCTGAGACCGATCTTCACCGCGGTCGGATACACGTCGTTGGTGGACTGCGAGCGGTTCGTGTGGTCGATCGGAGAGAGGAACGCGTAGTCGCCCTTGTCGCGGCCGGCCATCTCGAGCGCGATGTTGGTGATGACCTCGTTCGCGTTCATGTTGGTGGACGTTCCCGCCCCGCCCTGCACGACGCCGACGACGAACTGGTCGTGGAACTCGCCGTCGATGACCCGCTGCGCGGCTTCGTCGATCAGGCCCGCCCGCTCGGCATCCAGCACGCCGATGTCGCGATTGGCCCGCGCCGAAGCCTGCTTGACCATCGCGAGCGCGACGACGAGGTCGCGGTAGACCGAGATGGGCCGCATCGAGATCGGGAAGTTCTCCAGAGCCCGCGCCGTGTGGATGCCCCAATAGGCGTCGGCGGGGATCTCCATCGAGCCCAGAGAGTCGGTTTCGGTGCGCGTCTTCGCGTCCAATGTCATGAGTGCAGTCCTTGTGGGTTCGCTGGCTCGATCCCCTCGACCCTACCGCCGCGCTCGTGTGCACACTCTGTACGCCGCGTACAGAGTTTCCCGCGCGCACTCCCCCACGGAGATTCTGTTCACCGTTTGCGCGAGAACCGCTCCAGGCGCTCGTCGGGGTCGAGCCGTGCCATCTCGGCCACCCACTCGGCCGTGAACACCCGGGCGGTCTCCGCCTCGACCACGGGCACGACGGCGTGGGTGATCGTGTCGTCGTAGACGTGGACGAGATGGAAGGACTGGCCGGCGTCCATGCCGTTGACCTCCTGCGGCGGGCGCTGGAGGTTCATCGTGTAGCAGGTGGCGGATGCCACACTCACCGGCACCCCCGCGAATGTGCCCGACGTGGAGTAGTGCAGGTGACCGGCGAGGATCGCGCGCACGTCGGACCCGGCGATCGCGTCGGCGAAGTCGCTCTGATGACGCAGCTCGAGGATGTCGAAGAACGGGATGTGACTCGGCAACGGCGGATGGTGGAGGGCGAGGATGGTCCCGAGCGGTGCGGGCTCGGCGAGGATCGCGCGCAGCCACGTGAGCTGGGCGGGATCGAGGTCGCCGTGATGCCAGCCCGGGACCGTGGAGTCCAGGGCGATCAGGCGCAGCCCGCCGAGGTCGTGCACCGCCGTGACGGGTTCGAGCGTCGGCGCGGCGTCGAGCAGCCCCGCGCGCAGCGCCGGCCGTTCGTCGTGGTTGCCCGCGACCCAGACGATCGGTGCCCCGAGTCGCGCCGCCACCGGCTCCACCGCCGAGCGCAGGGCGGCGTAGGCCTCGGGCTCCCCCAGGTCGGTCAGGTCACCCGTGAAGACGATGGCATCGGGGCGGGCCCCTGTCCGCTCCACCGCGCCGAGAGTCGCGGCGAGGTTCGCAGCCGTGTCGTACCGACCGCCCAGCGGGGGGTTGCCCGCGAGCAGATGCGTGTCACTGATGTGGACGATCGTCCTCGCGGCGGGCCGATGCCGACCGAACTGCGGTGCGGAGCTCATGGCTTCAGCCTAAGCCGGGGGCCCGACGTCACTTCAGGACGATGAGGAGGAGCCCTGCGAGCACCGCGAGGCCGGAGAGGACGAAGGACGCGTAGGCGCCCGCCATCGAGAGGCTCTTCTGCGCATCGGTGAGCGGACTCTTCTTCGCGGCTTTCGCGGCGGCCTTCGCGGCCTTCTGCGCTTCCTTCTCCGTGATCACCGTGATGGCGTCGGTGAACTCGGCCGGGGCGACGACCGGGGCGCGGCCCGCCCGGACGAGCAGGCGCAGTCCGAGCGCGTAGAACCCGACGATCAGGACAGCGCCGACCAGAGCGGCGACGAACACCTGGAGGAAAGCGATCCAGTCGATCTCGATCATCGCTGGGGCCCCTTCCGCTCGGCGGCCTTCTGGGCGTCGGCCGCCTTCTTCGCGTCGGCGGATGCCTTGGCATCAGCCCGCGTCTTCTTGCGCTCCGCCTTCTCCCGCGCCTGCGCCTCGGCCTTCTCCCGCGCCTGCTCGCGCAGGATCGCGCGCTGGCGCCGCGTCGGCGGCGCCTTGCGCGGCACTTTGATCGCGAGGCCCGAGTCGGCCACTTCGCTCATCGCGTTGGACGAGTCGACCTGGTTGTGGCGCGAGCGCAGGAACATCCCGATGATGATCGCGACAGCGAGGAGGGCGTCGATGAAGATGCCCCAGCCTCCGAACCAGACCACCAGCAGAGCGGCGAACGCGCCGACGGCGGCGGATGCCGGCAGCGTCAGCACCCAGCCGACGGCGATCCGGCCGACCGTGCGCCAGCGCACCGTCGATCCGCGGCGGCCGAGGCCCGAGCCGATGACCGAGCCGGAGGCGACCTGCGTGGTCGAGAGGGCGAAGCCGAGCGCGCTCGACGCGAGGATCGTGGCGGCCGTGGAGGTCTCGGCGGAGAACCCCTGCGCGGGCTTGACGTCGGTGAGTCCCTTGCCGAGCGTGCGGATGATGCGCCAGCCGCCCATATAGGTGCCGAGAGCGATCGTGAATGCGCACGCGAAGATGACCCAGGTCTGCGGATCGGCGTGGGCGGAGTCCTGCCAGCCCACCATGATGAGCGCGAGAGTGATGACGCCCATCGTCTTCTGGGCGTCGTTCGTGCCGTGCGCGAGGGCCACGAGGGAGGACGTGAAGATCTGGCCCCAGCGGAACCCGTCGCGCCCATCGGGCTTGTTGTCGTAACGGCGGGGGCGCGGGCGCGCGGGGGGGGGCGGTAAGGCTCGGCCCCGGGCGCCCCCGGCCCCCCCTTGGGGCTTTGTGGCCGGACCGGGGGTCGGGCGGGGGGGGGGGCCGCTGCAGGGGGAGGGCGTTGCCCCCCGCCGTGAACGGCGCGATGAGCGCAGGCAGGACGACCTTGCTGAGCACCATGCCGAAGTCGATCGCCTGCGTGCTCGCACCGACGAGGGTCGCGCCGATCAGACCGCCGAAGAGGGCGTGCGACGAGCTCGACGGAAGGCCGAGCAGCCAGGTGAGCATGTTCCACGTGATCGCGCCGATGAGCCCGGCGAAGATGATCGGGAGGAAGTCGATCGGAGTGATCTGGTCCTCGCGGATGATCCCATGGGAGATGGTCTTCGACACCTCGGTGGACAGGAACGCGCCGACGAGGTTGAGGCTCGCTGCCAAGAGGACGGCGACCTTCGGCTTGAGCGCACCGGTCGCGATCGGCGTCGCCATCGCGTTGGCCGTGTCATGGAAGCCGTTGGTGAAATCGAAGAACAGCGCGAGCGCGATCACCAGGACGACGATGAGGGCAGCGGTTTCCACAGTTCGCTTTCGTCAAGATGCAGGGAAGGGATGCCGACGGGATCGGCGGTGCGAACGAAGAGTTCACCGTGGGTTCACTGTCCGGCAACCGGACCAGACAAATCCTCGCACATCAGGCGCCGCTCGCAGAAACATCCGTCGCCGTTCCCCAGGCCCCGCCCCGCCCCGCTCGACTAGCGTGGAACGGTGACCAGCGCGCATCCGTCCGGCCCCGAAACCACCGCCCGCCCCTCCATCCGCTCGCACCACGGCGACGATGTCGTCGACGACTACGAGTGGCTCCGCGCGAAGGAGGACCCGGATGTCCTCGCCCACCTCGAGGCGGAGAACGCCTACACCGACGAACGGACCGCCCATCTCGCCCCGCTCCGCCAGCGGATCTTCGACGAGATCAAGGGGCGCACGCTGGAGACCGACCTGTCCGTGCCGACGCGGCAGGGCGCCTGGTGGTACTACGGGCGGACGGTGGAGGGCAAGCAGTACGGCATCCACTGCCGCGCGCCGCTCGCCGCGGAGGACGACTGGACACCGCCGAGCCTGTCCCCGGGCGTCGACGTGCCCGGGGAGGTCGTGCTGCTCGACGGCAATCTGGAGGCGGACGGCCACGAGTTCTTCTCGCTCGGCAGCTTCGACGTGTCCACCGACGGCACGCGTCTGCTCTACGGCATCGACACCGAGGGCGACGAGCGGTACACGCTGCGGATCCGCGATCTTCGTACGGGCACCGATCTCGATGACGTGATCGAAGGCACCTCGGCGGGCGCCTGCTTCTCGCCCGATGGGAGTGCCGTGGTCTACACGACGGTCGATGACGCCTGGCGGCCCGACACCGTGTGGCTGCACGAGGTGGGCACGGATGCCTCCGGCGACACCACCCTCTTCCACGAGCCCGACGAGCGGTACTGGGTGGGCGCCGGGTTCACGCGGAGCGAGCGCTACCTCGTGATCGAGGCGGGGTCCTCGATCACGACCGAGGAGTATCTCGTCCCGGCATCCGACCTCCGGGCCGAGCCGCGGTCGATCTGGCCGCGTCGAGAAGGCGTCGAGTACTCGGCGACCCACGCGATCGTGGGCGGCGAGGACGTGCTGTACATCCTGCACAACGACGGTGCGCTGGATTTCGAGGTCGTCCGCGTCGCGGCATCCGACCCCACCGGCGCGCGGGAGATCGTTCTGCCGCACCGTCCGGGCCGACGGCTGCTGGATGTCTCGGCCTTCCGCGACTGGGCGGTGGTGTCGTACCGCCGCGACGGGCTCGCGCGGATGGGCACCCTCTCGTACGAGACGAACGATGTGCACGAGCTCGACTTCCCGGAGGAGCTCTACACGGCCGGCGCCGGCGGGAATCCGGAGTGGGCACCGCCGCTCATCCGTCTCGGATACGGGTCGTTCGTGACGCCGGGCACCGTCTACGACTACGACGTCGCCACGGGCGAGTTCCTCCTCCGCAAGCGACAGAGCGTCCTGGGCGGCTACGACCCGGCCGACTACGAGCAGCGGCGCGACTGGGCCACCGCCTCGGACGGGACGCGAGTGCCGGTGTCGCTCATCTGGAAGCGCTCCTTCGGCGAGCCGGGCGCGGGAGCGCCCCGCCCGGTGCACCTGTACGGCTACGGCTCGTACGAGCACTCCATCGAACCGGGGTTCTCCGTCGCCCGCCTGTCGATGCTCGACCGAGGCGTCGTCTTCGCGATCGCGCACGTGCGCGGCGGCGGCGAGATGGGCCGTCAGTGGTACGAGGACGGCAAGCTCGCGCGCAAGCGGAACACCTTCACGGACTTCATCACCGTGGCCCGGCACCTCGTCGACATCGGTGCCACGTCCCCCGCCCTGCTCGTCGCGGAGGGCGGGTCCGCGGGTGGCCTCCTCATGGGCGCCGTCGCGAACCTCGCGCCCGAGCTCTTCGCGGGCATCCTGGCCGACGTGCCGTTCGTGGATGCGCTGACGACGATCCTCGACCCGTCGCTCCCCCTCACCGTGATCGAGTGGGACGAGTGGGGCGATCCGCTGCACGACGCGGAGGTCTACGCGTACATGAAGTCGTACACCCCGTACGAGAACGTGCGTCCGGGGGTCGACTATCCGCGCATCCTCGCGGTGACCTCGCTCAACGACACGCGGGTGTACTACGTCGAACCGGCGAAGTGGGTCGCCCGCCTGCGCGCTGTGGGCGCCGATGCGCTGCTCAAGTGCGAGATGGTCGCGGGGCACGGCGGGGTCTCGGGCAGGTACAACGCCTGGCACCAGCGCGCCTTCGAGCTGGCGTGGATGCTCGACGTGCTGGGCCTCGCCGACGCGTGACCCCGCGCCCCGCGGGTCCGGGCGGGTTCTGTGGCGGGTGCGGAATGCCCGTGTCCCACTTGGGGCGGAGGTCGTCCCAGTTGTGGCGGAGGTTGTCCCAGTTAGGGCGGAGGTTGTCCCAGTTGTGGCTGTCTGGAGGCCTCGGAAACAGCCATTTGTGGGACACGGGCGGGGCGAAGGGCGATCCTCACCTCCGCAGCGGAGGTGAGGATGCCGCGAGAGGCTCAGCGGCCGGGGGTCCATCCCGAGCGCAGGAGCGCGCCGCGTGCGATGCCGACCGCGACTCGGCCGTCGCCGTCGAGGTGGTGCGCCAGGATGCGCTCATGCGCCCATCCCTCGCGACGTATCGCCGCCCACCGGTCCGCATCGCGGGCGAACTGAGCCACGTCTTCGGCGTGAACCCGCCCGTCGTATTCCACGGCGACCCGGTAGCGGGGGAACGCCAGGTCGAGTTCGGCGACGAATGTGCCGCGGCTGTCGAACAGGTTCCACGCAACGGCCGGTTCGGGCAGCCCGGCCTCCACGAGCAGGAGTCGGAGCCGCGTCTCGCGCGCAGAACGCACTCCCGCGCGGACATCGTGGAGAGCGCGCCCGAGGATGCCGCGACGGACATCACCCATGCGCGTGATCTCGGCGCGCAGCTCGGCTGTCGTCGCGAGAGGCACGGTCCCCGAGATGAGGAAGTCCGCCGCGGCGACGATGTCGCCCCGCCGCCAGAGGCCTCCGACCTGTCTCCACGCGCGAATAGGATCTTCCACCGGTAGATCGTCCAGGTGCGTCCAGGCCGGTTCGCGCACTTGCAGGCGATGGCCGACGACACCGTGCGTCCGCGGCTCCCGCGCAGGGCGGTACGCCGACACGTGCACGAGCGGACGATACGGCCACTCCGGCATCCAGACGCCATGCAAGGCGAGGGCGGTCTCGTGACTGAAGAACTGTCCGGGGCGCAAGCGCGGAGCGAGCGCGCGACACGAGGCGCTCAGCGAATTGGCCTCGACGGCACCGCGCACGCGCACGCCATGGAAGGGCTGGGCGAAAGAGGCTCCGCGGAGCCGACCGCGAGGCACCCCGGCATCCCTCGCCTGCGCGACCGTGAACGCAGTCGGCAGGAACGCCGCCGGGTCGTTCCGCTCAGACATGACTCCATCGTGCGCGATCCGGCGCACGCGACGCGGCGGCGTCCCGGCATCCGTGGACAGGTGGCGCTGAGGGATGCCTGTGGACGAGTGGATGCCGCGCTCCGCCGGCCTCCCGCTGGCGCACCCATGTCCCAGATGTGGCTGGATCACACCTCAAGAAACAGCCGCACGTGGGACGCGCCTCGCCCAGAGTGGGACAAGGCGCACCGCAGGTGGGACGCGCCCCGCCATAAGTGGGACGCGGTGATCCGACACCCCGCCGACACGGGGATGAGAGGAGGGCGGGCTCAGCCGAAGAGCGCGGCGGCCTCTTCGTAGCGGTAGATCGGCACGGTGTTGAGCTCGCCGAGGGCGTCGGCGAACGGCACGCGCACGATATCGGTCCCCTTCATCGAGACCATCTGACCCCACGCCCCCTCCGCGACGGCGTCCGCGGCGTGCAGGCCGAGTCGGGTCGCGAGCACGCGGTCGAACGCCGAGGGCGACCCCCCGCGCTGGATGTGACCGAGCACCGTCGACCGGGTCTCGATGCCGGTGATGCGCTCGATCTCGGGCGCGAGGATCTCGCCGATGCCGCCGAGGCGCGGACGGTTGAAGGCGTCGAGGCCCTTGTCGCTGTACGCCTCGTCCATGCCGGTGAGGGTGAAGCCCTCCGAGACGACGACGAGGGGCGCGCGACCGCGGTCGTGCGCCTTCTGCACCTGAGCCGTGATCTCCTCGATCGACATCGGCACCTCGGGGATGCAGATGACGTGCGCGCCCGCGGCGATGCCGGAGTGCAGCGCGATCCAGCCGACGTGGCGGCCCATGACCTCGGCGACCATGCAGCGCTGGTGCGAGTCACCGGTCGTGCGCAGGCGGTCCATCGCCTCCGTCGCGATGTTGACGGCCGTATCGAACCCGAAGGAGTAGTCGGTCGCCCGCAGGTCGTTGTCGATCGTCTTCGGCACGCCCATGACGTTGATTCCGTCGTTGTAGAGCCGGTTCGCCGCCGCGAGGGTGCCCTCGCCGCCGATCGCGATGATGCCGTCGATGCGGTGACCGTAGAGGGTCGCCTTGATGTTCTCGGCCCCGCCGCGCGGACCCTCGTAGGGGTTGGTGCGGGACGTCCCGAGGATCGTGCCGCCGACCTTGGACAGGCCCTTCACCTCGTGCCGGGTGAGGGGGAAGAAGTCACCGTCGACGACGCCGCGCCACCCGTCGCGGATGCCGACGAACTCGATGTTGTAGTTGGTCGTGCCCTTGAGGACGACGCCGCGGATCACGGCGTTCAGGCCCGGGCAGTCTCCGCCGGAGGTGAGGATGCCGATCTTCATGTGGAGATCCTTTGGTTGGGGGTTGTGTTCCGGCGTCACTGCCTCCCCCGACACTATCGCCGGATGCCGCGGCCCTGCCACCGACCCCGCCGTCCATAACGGACGACGGAGCCGGCGTCTCGCTCAGGCCGCGCCGAGCGCCTGCCGCAGGAGGTGCATGAGCGCGGACTGCTGCACCGAGTCGCTCGAGGTCGGATCGATCTGCGCACCGTCGAGGGCGCGCGCCGCGAGCGACTGCTTCGAGTCGATGAGCTCGGCGATCTTCGTGTCGATCGTGTGCGCGGCGATGATCCGCCACGCGGTCACCGGCTCGTCCTGGCCGATGCGGTGCACACGGTCGATCGCCTGGGTCTGCTCGGCGGCCGTCCAACTCAGCTCCGCGAGGACGACGTTGGATGCCGCCTGCAGGTTGAGCCCGACGCCGGCGGCGGTCAGGGAGCACACCGCGATCGCGACGGACGGGTCCTCGTTGAACGCATCGATCGCCTGCTGGCGCACGGGCGTCGTCTGGTCACCGCGGATCGAGACGGTGCGGAGCCCCGCCTGGGCGAAGTGCGCCTCGGCGGCATCCATGACGTCGATGTGCTTCGCGAAGAAGACCACCTTGCCCACCGAGCGCTGCAGCTGCGCGGCATAGTCGGCCGCGAGGAGGGCCTTGGCCTGACCGATCTTCCGAACCATCGTGAAGACGTTGTCCGAACCCGAGCCCTGCGCCTTGGACTCCTCCAGCTCGCCGTGCGCGACGAGGCGCACGATGTCCTCGTCGACCTCGCCGAAGAGGACCTTGTCGCCGCGCGCCTCGATGATGCGGCGGTACTTCGCCGCGAGGCGCTCGCCGAGCTCCCGCTCCGCGGCGCGGATCGAGCGCCCGAACTCGTCGTCGAGCTCCACCGGGAGATCGGCGATGAGCTTGTCGGGGAGGTCGGCCGCGACATCCTTCTTCTTGCGGCGCACGATCCCCATGGAGATCACCGCGTCGCGCGCTTCGGGATAGAACGCCTTGTCCGCGGGGGTGAAGCCCGAGGCATCCAGCTTCTCCATGAGCTCAGGGCCCGGCTTCTCGCCGTTCGTCCAGCCCAGGAAGCGCCAGATCGCGTCGAAGTCCTCGACGTCGTTGATGAGCGGCGTGCCGGTGAGGGCCAGCATGAGCGGATCGCGGACCTGCTCGCGGATGCGTGCGCCCAGGGCGAGGACGTTCTGCGACCGCTGCGAGCCGAGGTTCTTGATGAAGTGCGCCTCGTCGACGACCATGCCCCGAAGACCGAGAGAGCCGAGCCAGGACAGATGGCGGTCGAGCACCTCGTAGTTCACGATGAAGACGTCGGCGAAGGCGTCGACCTGACCGCCGTCTCCGTGGATGACGGTGGCGCGGCGCTGCGGCGTCCACCGCTCCACCTCACGCGCCCAGTTCATCTTGACGACGTTCGGGACGACCGCCAGGAGCGGGTAGGCGCCGGCGACGGAGGCGCCGATCACCGACTGCGCGGTCTTGCCGAGGCCCGGCTCGTCGGCCAGCAGGAACGAGCGGTGGCCGCCGCGGACCGCCTCCAGGAAGCGCGACTGGTGCGGCATGATCTCGAGCCCCTTGGGCGAGAGCCGGTCGAACTCCGGCACGGGCGGGAGCTCCATCGACGCGGCCGCACCGCCTGCGCCGGTCTCGAACGCCTTGTACAGGGGACCCATGAGCTCCCAGCCGTCCAAGCGCCGGCGGGCGGAGGATGCCGGGGCGCGCAGCGCCGCATCGGGCGCGAGGAACGGGTTGGACTCGCGCCGCGCCTCGATCTGCGGCGGCATGACCTGACGCTCGGCGAGCGCCGCCGGAACGACGGGGGTGCCCGACCAGTTCTGCGTGGTCTTCGCCGCGTCGGTGATGATCAGCTCGTCTTCGGGCAGCTCGGCGCCCGACTCGAGCAGCCAGTCACGACGCATCCTCTTCGCGACCGGCGAGGTCGCCTGATCCACTTCGAGCAGCTGGATCAGCGATGTGTCCCGCGCCGCCGTCTTGGCGAGGATCGTGGCGACCCCGTCCAGCCGCTTCAGCAGCTCGGCGCGAGCCGCCGTCGGAACGGCCTCGTCGGCCTTGACGCGGGCGCGCTCCTCGCGGACGAGGAAGGCGATCACCTGGAACTTGACGCGGTTGGTCGGTCCGAGCTTGCCGCGCTGCGACTTCGCCTCGACCTCGCGCACCTTGCGCGCGAGGATCGGGATGAGGGGCGCGTCGTCGTCGCGACGCGCGGACGATCCGCGGGACTGCCCGCGGCGGCGGGCGGTGTCGCTGCTGCGCGACGTTGCGGTGGATGCCGTGGGCGGCATGCTCCTCCTGAGCTGCTGATCCGGTGCGGAACCGGCGTGACGTCGGCCTTCGCGCTCACGCGCCGGCCGACCGGTCTGGGGCCGCGGCTGCTGCCGCGGAGAGTGCTGGAGTCCTGCCCCAGCCGGCTGCGGGTACTCGCTTCTGCGAGCTGCGGCGACGACGGGGGCGGTGTCCTCGGCATCCATCTTAGCGTGCCGACTCCCGCGCCCGCATCACACCCCGCGCGCCGCCTCCGTGCGCGCCTCAGCGGGCGGAGCGCAGCCGGAGGCTGTTGAGCACGACGAAGACGCTCGAGAACGCCATGGCGGCGCCGGCGAGCATCGGGTTCAGCAAGCCGAGCGCAGCGGCGGGAAGTGCGGCGACGTTGTACGCGAACGCCCAGAACAGGTTGCCGCGGATCGTCCGCATCGTGCGGCGGCTCAGCGAGAGCGCCGTCAGCACCGGCGTGAGCCCCTGGCCGGCGAGCGCGATGTCACTCGCGTGCATCGCGGCATCCGTGCCGCCGCCCATCGCGATCCCGAGGTCGGCGGTCGCGAGTGCGGCGGCGTCGTTGACGCCGTCGCCGACCATCGCGACGCGCCCGCCTTCGGCTTGCAGACGGGCGATCTCTGCGACCTTCGCCTCGGGCAGAACACCCGCGATCACCTCGTCGATGCCCGCGGCGGAGGCCGCCGCCCGCGCCGCGCCGGGGTTGTCCCCCGTCAGGAGGATGATGCGGAGGCCCTCCGAGCGCAGGCGCGCGACCGTCTGCGCACTGTCGGCGCGAACGAGGTCGGACACGGCCACGACGCCGCGGACGGCACCGTCCCATCCGGCGACGACCGTGGTCGCTCCGGATGCCTCCGCGCTCGCCACGGCCGCGGCCGCCTCCTCCGGCAGGCCCCCGACGATCTCGACGGCGAAGGCGGGGCGCCCCGCGAAGACGTCGTGTCCGTCCACCGTGCCGGTGACTCCGCGCCCGGCGATCCCCGCGAAGCCGGTGACGGGGGCGTGGTCCGCGGTGAGCGCCGAGATCGCCCGTGCGACGGGGTGCTCGGACGCGCGCTCGAGCGACCCGATGACGCGGGTGAACTCCGCGGCATCCGTCCCCTGCAGGGGGGTCAGGTCGGAGACCGTCATCTCACCGCTGGTGAGAGTGCCCGTCTTGTCGAGGACGACGGTGTCGATCCGCTCGGCCGCCTCGAGGGCGTCCGGCCCCGTGATCAGGATGCCGAGCTGCGCGCCGCGCCCGGTGCCGACGAGGATCGCGACCGGGGTGGCGAGGCCCAGGGCGCACGGGCAGGCGATGATGAGCACGGCCACCGCCGCGGTGAATCCCGAGACGACCGAGGCCCCGCTGAAGCCGCCCACGACCATCCAGGCGACGAGGGTCAGCGCCGCGAGCGCGACGACGACGGGGACGAAGACCGCCGACACCCGGTCTGCGAGGCGCTGCACGCGACTCTTCTCGGCCTGGGCATGCTCGACCAGGCGCGCCAGGTGCGCGAGGCGGGTGTCGTCTCCGACGGAGGTGGCCCGGACGATGAGCCGGCCGTCGGAGGCGAGCGTGCCCCCGGTGACGGTGCTGCCTGCGGAGGCCTCGACCGGGGCGGACTCCCCGGTGATCATGCTCTCGTCGATCGAGGCATCGCCCGCGACGACGACGCCGTCGGTCGCGACCTTCTCCCCCGGCCGGACGACGAATCGGTCGCCGACGCGAAGACGCTCGATCCCCACCCGGGTGCCGTCCTCGAGTTCGACGTCGCGCGCGGCGAGGTCGAGCAGGGCGTGCACCGCGGCGCCGGCGCGGCGCTTGGAGCGCTGCTCGATGACGCGGCCGAGCAGGAGGAAGACGGTCACGGCGGCGGCGACTTCGAAGTAGACGAGCGAGGACGGATCGTGGACGGGGGCGAAGAGTCCGCCCTCATGGGTCATGCCGATCCGCCCGGCGCTGCCGAACAGAAGGGCCCACACGCTCCAGAGGAAGGCGGCGCCCGTCCCGAGCGTGATGAGCGTGTCCATGGTCATGGCCCCGTGGCGCGCGTTCGCGAACGTTGCGCGGTGGAACGGCCAGCCGCCCCAGAGGACGACGGGCGTCGTCAGCGCGAGTGAGACCCACTGCCACCCGGGGAACTGCCACGCGGGAACCATCCCGAGCGCGATGACCGGAATGGCGAGTGCCGCGCTGACGAGCAACCGCGTCAGGAGCGTCGTCCTGCCCGGACGGTCCTCGACGTCGTGGACGTGGCCGCCATCGGACTGCTCGGGCGCGTGGCCCTCGTGCGGCTGCTCGGGCGCGTGGCTGCGCGACGGTCGGACGTGGGCGTCGTAGCCCGCCTCGCGGACCGCGGCGAGCAGTTCCTCGGGCGCCAGCGCGGTGGGGTATTCGACGCGCGCAGACTCGGTCGCCAGGTTGACCGATGCCGACACGCCGTCGAGCCTCTGCAAGCGCTTCTCGACGCGGGCGACACAGCTCGCACACGTCATGCCCTCGATGTCGAGGACCGCCTGCGCGCGCGGCGCCTCTGCAGAATCCGCGGGGTGGCCGCGGCCCCGATCGGCGATGGTCATCGGGAGCCGACCAGGGTGTAGCCGGCCTCGTCGACGGCCGCCGCGATCGCCGCTTCGGGCACGCCATCCGAGGAAGTCACGGTGACGTCGCCGGCGCCCACATCCACGCGCACGTCGGTCACGCCGTCGACGCGGCGCACTTCCCGCTCGACGGCCCCGGCGCAGTGCGCGCACGTCATCCCCTCGACCTGGAAGGTCTGGGCGCCGGCTGCTGCCGGAGTGGTGGCCTCGTTCGTCATGTTCGCTCCTCGTGTGCGGTTGGGTGCCCTCTCCACACCGAACATGATACCCCCCTGGGGTATTCCCGGACATAGGCTGGAGGCATGTCCCGCATCACTGAACGCTCCCTCGCGGCCACCATCGACCACGCGATCCTGAAGCCCGAACTGACTCGCGTCGACGTCGACGCCGAGCTCGACATCGCGGCTGAGTGGAAGGTCTTCAGCGTCTGCGTGCGCCCGAGCGACATCGCGTACGCGGTCCATCGCCTCGAGGGCACCGGCGTCGCCGTCGGCACCGTCATCGGATTCCCGCACGGGACGACCTCCACCGCCGCCAAGGTCGCCGAAGTGCGTCAGGCGCTCGCGGACGGGGCCACCGAGTTCGACATGGTCATCAACATCGGCCGCCTGCGCTCGGGCGCCGAGTTCGACGACGAGGTCGTCCAGGACATCGCCGCGGTCGTCGAGGCGGCATCCGGCCATGTCACCAAGGTCATCCTCGAGACCGCCCTTCTCGATGACGAGCAGATCGCCCGCGGCAGCCGCCTCACCGAGCGCGGCGGCGCCGACTTCGTCAAGACCTCGACCGGCTTCGCCGGCGGTGGCGCGACCGCCGCGCACGTCCGCCTCATGGGCGAGAACGTGGGCGACGGCGTGCAGGTGAAGGCGTCGGGCGGCGTGCGCAGCTATGCGGACGCGCTCGCGATGCTCGATGCCGGCGCGACGCGCCTCGGCACGAGCGGCAGCGCGGTCATCCTGGGTGAGGCTCGGCGGGTGGATGCCGGCGAGGAGTCCACCGGCGCTGTCGACGCCGCCTCCTACTGAGCGGAGCGGCCGCTGCCGCCGCTGACCTCAGAAGCGGCCGTCAGGCCCGCAGCGAGCGCCGGACGCTCTCGACATCCTCGGCCATCTGTGCGATCAGCTTCTCGATGCCCTCGAAGGCCACCATCCCGCGGATACGGTGCGTGAACTGCACCTGCACGTGATGGCCGTAGAGATCGAGGTCGGTCTCGTCCAACACATACGCCTCCACCTGGCGGCGGTCGACGTCATCGAAGGTCGGATTCGTCCCGATGGAGATCGCGGCCGGGTAACGGGTGACCGCGGCTGCGGCATCCGTCCGCCCGGCCGACGACCCGAGATCCACGAGCCACCCGGCGTAGACGCCGTCCGCGGGGATGAACCCCTCCGCATCTGGCTCGAGGTTCGCCGTCGGGAAGCCGAGCTCGCGTCCGCGCTTCAGACCGTGCACGACCTCGCCCTCGACCGCGTGCGGTCGGCCCAGGAGTCGCGCGGCTCCCTCGACGTCGCCGGCGGAGAGAAGGTCGCGCACCCAGGTCGACGAGACGCGACGCCCGCCGCCCTGCACGTCGCCGACCACGTCGACGACGAAGCCGTACTGCGCGCCGAGCTCCTCGAGGAGGGCGGGGTCGCCCGCTCCCCCGCGACCGAAGCGGAAGTCGTCGCCGACCATGACGGTCACGACTCCGAGCGCGTCGACGAGCATGTGCTCGACGAAGGCGCGGGGCTCGAGGCCCGCCAGGCTCTCATCGAAGCGCAGCACGAGGGTCGCGTCGACCCCGGCATCCGCCAGCTGGTCGAGCTTCTGATCGATGCTCGAGAGCGGTTCGGGGCAGAGCTCCGGTCGCAGCAGGCTCAGCGGGTTGCGGTCGAACGTGACCGCGACCACGCGGGCACCGGCATCAGCGGCCGTCACCCGGGCGCGATCGATGACCGCCCGGTGACCCGAATGGACGCCGTCGAACTTCCCGATCACGACGACGCTCGGCCCGAAGCCCGCAGGCACGTCGGCCGGTGAATGGAACGCGATCACCACTGAGACCCTTCGATGACGGCCTGAGGCACCTCAGGCTCGGGAATGCCGTCCCGATGGCGGACGAGCCACCACAGTCCGACGAACGGGAGCACCAGCGGGACCCAGAAGTAGCCGTAGCCGAAGCCCGACCAGACGGTCGCGTCGTGCGAGAAGAGATCGGGGTGCGTGAGGCTCAGGGTGCCCACGACGAGGACCCCCACGAGCTCGAAGAGGATCGCGACCCACGCCACGACGTACCACCCACCGCTGCCCGAGCGCACCAGCGCGACCGTCGCGACGATGTAGACGATGGCGGATGCCGCGGACAGGGAGTACGCCAGCGGGGCGTTCGCGAAGTCCTCGACGATCTGCACGAGCGAACGTCCCGTCGCCGCCAGAGCCATGATCGCGTAGACGACCACGAGGACCCGGCCGATGCCGGTCATGCGGGTTCGAGAGGTGGGCGACATGACCTCTCAATGATAGGCGGGCGCTCAGAGCGCCGGCGTTGTCCAGATGACCTCCATGCGCCAGACCATGACGGCGACCGCGAGCGCTGCGATGCCCATGATCACGGTGCTCCAGCGGCTGCGTTCGAGGAGCGCCCAGAACACCGCGGCGGGCGGGAGGAGGACTGCGGAGACGAGATACACCCAGAACTCCAACGCGCTCCCCACCGGCGGGTTGCCTGCGAACGGCGCGACGATCGCGATGACCACCTGCACGACGAGAAGGAGGAGAAGGAGAGCCATCCCCCCCACGGTCACATCGCCGGGGCGGCGCCCCGCGAGCCCGGCGACGACCGCGACGACGCCGACGACGACCGCGACGACGACCTGGGCGATCGCGAACCACCAGATCATGACTGCTCCTGCGCCATGTTCATGGCGCTCTTCAGGTCGGCGCCGCGGCGCTCGAGGATGCCGATCAGCCGGCCCTCCGGGTCGATCGCCGCCGGAGTCGCCGTCGCCAGTCCCTCCAGCCGAGGGGCGGCGCCGAGCAGACGCTTGCCGTGGCGGAGGTCGCGCGCCTCGTCGGCCGTGACCGGCAGGGCCCCGAGGACCTCGCTCGCGACGTGAGCCGGCGAGGCGAGGGCGGCGCCCGGGGCGAGCTCTGCGGCATCCGCCACGGAGAACGGACCGATGCGGGTGCGACGGAGGGCGGTCAGGTGCCCGCCGATCCCGAGGCCCGCGCCGAGGTCGCGGGCCAGGGCGCGGATGTAGGTGCCGCTCGTGCAGTCGACGACGACATCGAGATCGATCGCGCCGACCGTGCGGCGGGTGGCCAGGACATCGAACCGCCCGACCGTCACCGCGCGGGCCTTCAGCTCCACGACCTCGCCGGCACGGGCGAGGTCGTACGCGCGCTTGCCGTCCACTTTGATCGCGGAGACCGTGGACGGCACCTGGGAGATGTCACCCGTGAGCGCCGCGACCCCGGCGGCGATCTGCGCGTCGGACGCAGCGGCGAGCACCGCGGGGTCCGCCGTCGCCGTCGGGGTCCCGTCGGCATCGTCGGAGTCGGTGGTCACGCCGAGCCTGATGGTGGCCTCGTAGGTCTTGTCGAGGCCGACGACGAAGGTCAGCAGGCGGGTTGCGGGACCGACACCGAGGACGAGCAGCCCCGTCGCCATCGGGTCGAGGGTGCCGGCGTGGCCGACCTTCCTGGTGCCCAGCGCGCGGCGCGCACGGGCCACGATGTCGTGGCTCGTGACTCCCCCGGGCTTGTCGACGAGCAGGATGCCGTTCGGCGATGGTGCGATCGCGGCGGTGTTCTCGGGCACCTCTCAAGCCTAAGCGGGCGCGCAGCGGCCGCATGCGTACCGTATGCAGGACCGTCGGGGTCCGGAGCGCGGCCACCGGACGGGTTTCCGCGGGCGCAGCTCGAGAGTGGCGGCGTTCGTCCTGCGAACGGTACGCGCGCCGCGCCCTAGGCTGGCGTGATGCCCGACCTCGCCGCCCCGCTCATCGCGTGGTTTCGGAGCAACGCACGCGACCTGCCCTGGCGCGCGCCGGGGTTCTCGGCGTGGGGCACCCTCGTGAGCGAGTTCATGCTCCAGCAGACGCCCGTGAATCGGGTGATCCCCCACCTGGCGGCGTGGCTGGAGCGATGGCCGACGCCGACCGCGCTCGCCGGCGACGCGCCGGCTGCCGCCGTCGCGCAGTGGGCGAACCTCGGCTACCCGCGTCGCGCCTTGTGGCTCCATCGTGCGGCCGTGGAGATCCGCGATCGGCACGAGGGGATCGTCCCGCGCCGTGTCGAGGACCTCCTCGCGCTGACCGGGATCGGGGATTACACGGCGCGAGCCGTCGCCGTCTTCGCCTACGGCGATCGGCACCCCGTCGTCGACACCAACACCCGCCGCGTCCTCGCGCGTGCGCTCGAGGGACGGTCGCAGCCGGGCGCGCCGTCCAAGGGCGACCTCGCGACGATGGCCGCGCTCCTCCCCGAAGACCAGGCGGAGGCCGCCATCGTCAACGCGGCCGCAATGGAGCTCGGCGCCGTCGTCTGCACCGCCCGCGCACCGCGCTGCGAGGCATGCCCCATCGCGCACGCGTGCGCGTGGCGCGCCGCCAGCTACCCCGACACGGGCGACGGGCGACGGAGGCAGGCGCGCTACGAGGGCAGCGACCGCCAGGCACGCGGAGCGATCCTCCGGGCGTTGCGCCATGCGCCGACGCACGAGCTCCCCGAGGAGGCCGTGGCGTCCGACCTGGCCGACCGCGCGCAACGTGACCGCGCGATCGACTCGCTCGTCGCCGACGGCCTCATCGAGGCCTCCGGAGGAACGCTCCGTCTGCCTCGCTAGGGCGTACGCCTCGCTCGGCCGTACGCATCGGGATAGGACCTTCCTCGCGACAGCGTCCGGGGGCGCTTGCCGCGGGCACCGGCCCGGCGAACTGCGTGCTCTCAGTCCTCGTCGGCGTCGAGCTCGCGGGGCTTGACGTACGGGTCGGCCTCGCCCGCGTAGCTCGCGGTCGAGGCGAGACCTGCGACGGCCTGATCGCGCTCACGCGCCTCTCGCAGCAGGTCGGCGATGTGGCCCGCGTTCTCGGGCAGCGCGTCCGGGATGAACTCGAGCGACGGTGTCAGCCGCACCCCGAGCTGCTTGCCGACCTCGCTGCGGATCATGCCGGTCGCCGCCTTCAGCGCAGCAGCGGAGTCGGCGCGCGCCTGGTCGTCGCCGTACACGGTGTAGAACACCGACGCGTGCTGCAGGTCACCGGTGACGCGCACGTCGGTGATCGTCACGAAGCCCAGTCGCGGGTCGCGCAGCCCCTTCTCGAGGCGCTCCGCGATGAGCACGCGGATGCGGTCCGACATGCGAGCCTGACGTTCGGATGCCATCTGAATCTCCTTCGGGTGTGCGTGAGGGGCGCCCGGGACTTCTCCCGGAGCGCCCCTCACCGAGGGCGCGGATCAGCCGCGAGGCTTCTCCACCATCTCGGTCGTCTCGATCTCGTCGCCGATCTGGATGTCGTTGAACTTGCCCAGACCGATACCGGCCTCGAAGTCCGTGCGGACCTCGGTGACGTCGTCCTTGAAGCGGCGCAGCGACTCGATCGCCAGACCGTCTGCCAGGACCACGCCGTCGCGGATGACGCGCGCCTTGGCGTTGCGCGTGATCGTACCGGATCGGACGATGACACCGGCGATGTTGCCGAACTTCGAGGAGCGGAACACCTCGCGGATCTCGGCGACACCGGACTGCTTCTCTTCGAACTCCGGCTTGAGCAGGCCCTTGAGCGACTGCTCGACGTCGTCGATCGCGTTGTAGATGACCGAGTAGAACCGGACGTCCACACCCTCGCGGGCGGCGCGCTCGCGCGCCTTCGTGTCGGGGCGGACGTTGAAGCCGATCACGATCGCGTTGTCGATCGTGGCCAGGTTGATGTCCGACTCGGTGATCGCACCGACGCCGCGGTGGATGATCCGCAGCTGGACCGAGTCATCGACCTCGATCTTCAGGAGCGACTCCTCCAGCGCCTCGACGGCACCGGAGACGTCACCCTTGATGATGAGGTTGAGCGACTCGACCTTGCCCTCTTCCAGAGCACGGGTGAAGTCCTCGAGCGAGATGCGCTTGCGGGCCTTGGCCAGCTGGGCGTTGCGCTCGGCGGCCTCGCGCTTCTCGGCGATCTGGCGGGCGAGACGGTCCTCCTCGGTGACGATGAAGGTGTCACCGGCGCGGGGAACCGAGTTGAGTCCCTGCACCTGAACCGGACGCGACGGCCAGGCCTCCTCGACCGCATCGCCGTTCTCGTCGACCATCGCACGCACGCGCCCATAGGCCGTGCCGGCGACGATCGCGTCGCCGACGCGCAGCGTTCCGGACTGGATCAGCACCGTGGCGACCGAACCGCGACCCTTGTCGAGCTTCGCTTCGATCGCGACACCGCGGGCTGCCTTGTTCGGGTTGGCCGTGAGGTCCAGGCCCGCATCGGCGGTGAGGAGCACCGCATCCAGCAGGTCCTGGATGCCGATGTTCTGACGCGCGGAGACGTCGACGAACATGACGTCGCCGCCGTACTCCTCGGCGACCAGGCCGTACTCGGTGAGCTGCTGACGGACCTTCGCGGGGTTCGCCTCGGGCTTGTCGACCTTGTTGACCGCGACCACGATCGGCACGTTCGCCGCCTGGGCGTGGTTCAGGGCCTCCACCGTCTGGGGCATGATGCCGTCGTCGGCGGCGACCACGAGGATCGCGATGTCGGTCACCTGCGCACCACGGGCACGCATCGCGGTGAACGCCTCGTGACCCGGGGTGTCGATGAAGGTGATGGCGCGCTCGATGCCCTCGTGCTCGGTCCACACCTGGTAGGCGCCGATGTGCTGGGTGATGCCACCGGCCTCGCCTGCCACGACGTTCGTCTGGCGGATCGCGTCGAGAAGACGCGTCTTACCGTGGTCGACGTGACCCATGACGGTGACGACGGGGGGTCGGATCTCGAGGTCATCCTCGCTCTCCGCCTCCAGCTCCGCTTCGAGGTCGAGACCGAAGCCCTCGAGGAGCTCCTTGTCCTCATCCTCGGGCGAGACCATGTCGATCTTGTAGCCGAGCTCGGCGCCGAGCACCTCGAAGGTGGCCTCGTCGAGAGACTCGGTCGCCGTCGCCATCTCACCGAGGTTGAAGAGGATCGTCACGAGCGTGCCGGGCTGCACGGTGTAGCCGCGGATGGCCTCGAGCTTGTCGGCGAAGTCGGAGATCGACGCGCCGCGACGCAGGCGGATGATCTCGCCGTTGCCCTTCGAGACGTTGACGCCGCCGACGACCGGCGCATCCCGCATCTCGAATTCCTGCCGCTTCGCCCGACGCGACTTGCGCTGCTTGCTCTTGCCGCCGCCCTTGCCGAAGGCACCCGCGGTGCCTCCGCCGGGACCGCGACCGCGGCCGCCGCCACCACCGGGACGTCCGGCGAACCCGCCGGGCGCTCCGCCGGGTGCGCCCGGGCGCTGGAAGCCGCCGGCACCGCCGGGACGACCGGGGCCGCCGGGGCGCTGCTGGAACGGAGCACCGGGACGGCCACCGCCGCCGGGGCGGCCTGCGC
>NZ_JAFLHG010000001.1 GCF_018717645.1 Microbacterium flavum | reverse complement strand
AACGCGTCGAACACGACACGCGCGCCACCACCGGACACGACCGGAACGAGCGGACGCCGAAGCCGACGGGCACGGCGTCCGCTCACCCCTGCACACTTGACAAACCCACGCCCATATCAGGGCGTGTCTGACAAAGGTTGGTGACACGATTAGAGGATGGAATCGTGGGCGGCTGAGCGAACCGGCGTGGTGACGCTGCCAAGTGGTCGTCTCGTGCGTGGACGTGGGCTGAGAGATGGACCAGTCGCTGACGGTGACCGACCCGATTTTGGGCTCTACCTCACGTCGCGTCTGCACCAGGAGAGCTGGCCGTCGCGCTGGATCGCATGGCCAGATTTTCGTCTACCCAGAGCGCCGCTCGACGCGATGGCGGCGCTTTGGGAGACCTACGATCGATCGCTCACCGAGAGAGTCGAGGTAGCGTGCGGCGGTGGCACGGGAAGAACGGGGACAGCTCTCGCCGTCCTTGCCCGCTACGACGGCGTACCGGCCGAACAAGCCGTAGCGTGGGTCCGCGCTGTCTATCGCCGCAACGCGGTTGAGACACCCTGGCAACGTCGATTCGTGCGCGAGGCTCCGTTAGGGCGTGTCTGACACCGGCTTGTGTGGGCGGTTGGAATCGTGGAGTTGTGTCGCGGTTTCAAGTGTTGTCAGATGCTCAGTGGTCGTCGATCGAGGGGATGCTGCCGCGCCCGACGGGCAGGCCGGGTCGAAAGTTCTCCGACGCTCGGACGATGGTCGAGGCGATTGTGTATCGGTACCGGACCGGGATCGCGTGGCGCGACCTGCCGGAGGTGTTCGGGCCGTGGCAAACAGCGTGGACATGGCATCACCGGATGGCATCGAACGGAACCTGGGACAGGGCGCTAGACAAGCTCACCGCCGCCGCAGACGCGGCGGGGTTGATCGATTGGTCACTGTCGGTGGATTCCACGATCGCTCGCGCGCATCAGCACGCGACGAACACGACCCGGCTCACAGGGGGCTGGATCGAACTACAAGAATCTGCGGGAAGAGCCGCCTGATCACGGCATAGGCCGCTCGCGCGGCGGCCTGTCGACGAAGATCCATCAGCTCGTCGACGGCAACGGGCTGCCGCTGGTGACTCTCCTAACCGCAGGCCAAGCAGGCGACTCGCCGATGTTCCTGCCGCTCATGGCGCAACTGCGCGTCGGCCGCGACAGAGGTCGACCGCGAACCCGCCCGGATGCGGTGCGAGGCGACAGGGCGTACTCGTCCCGAGCGATCCGCGATCACCTCCGTTCCCGCGGGATCAAGGCGGTCATCCCGGAACCCGACGACCAGAAGGGCCATCGCAAACGTCGCGGAGCACGCGGCGGCAGACCGGTCGCACTCGACACCGCCGACTACAAGAACCGCAATGTGATTGAGCGCCGATACTGCCACATCAAGCAGTGGCGCGGTCTCGCCACCCGCTATGACAAGCACGCCATCGTCTACCGCGCCGCGGTCGTCCTCAACGCCGTGATCGCGTGGGCTAAAGCATTGTCAGACACGCCCTAGGTGCACCGTTGCCTGAAGGAGCCGGTCCGCCGAGATGTGCAGATTTACTCGTGCTTCGCGTCGATGGGGCTCATCGCTGTCCAGCCGCCAATGCGGCACTGCGATTCCTGACGCAATCACGAGGCGTTTGCCTCCGATGCCGAGATCCGCCTCGATTACCTGGTGGGAAGCAACCTGGTCACGGTTCCTGGAGTCAAGATTGAACACGCGCATCTCCTCCGCAGACGATACAAGCAGGGTGACAGCAGGCTGAGGGGCTGTCAACGGTTTGAGGCTGTAGCACCCGAACTGGACTCTTCGCGTCCATTCGAAAGAGGTAGCTGGTCGCGACGACGGTGGTCAGTGCGGCCTCCGCCCGTCGGCGTCGTTCCAGCAGCCACTCCGGGAAGTAGGTCCCCTGCCGCAGCTTGGGGATCTTCACGTCGATGGTGCCGGCCCGGGTGTCGAAGTCGCGGTGCCGGTAACCGTTGCGACGGTTCATCCGGTCATCGCTGATGGTGCCGTACGCGGCGCCGCAGACCTGGTCCGCGTCGGCGGAGAGCAGCTGGTTGATGAACGTGCCGAGCATCTCCCGCAGCAAGTCCGGAGACGCCTGCGCGAGGTGGTCTTCGAGGAAACG
The DNA here is from genome assembly GCF_018717645.1 of Microbacterium flavum. GTDB lineage: Bacteria > Actinomycetota > Actinomycetes > Actinomycetales > Microbacteriaceae > Microbacterium > Microbacterium flavum. The sequence continues at coordinate 402,201 of NZ_JAFLHG010000001.1, read as the reverse complement.
GTCAGGGTCGATACCGTGGGTGCGACGGTCATCGTCGGGTTGCTTTCGAGACGGATGCGAAGAGTTCTCTCGAAGGATCACACGGTGACCGTCGCCTCATTGCTCGGTCAATACATCATCGGCCTCAGCAACCGTCCCGTGCAAAGACCTCGCGTATGGACGACCGAGCGCGCGCTGCGAGTGCGATTATTGGGAGAGCTCCCGGTCGAGTCGGTCCAGGAGCACCTCGAGGGACACTTCGAATTCTTCTTCGCTGCGGTCCTCGCTCAGGAGGGAACGGAGCCGCTTCACCTCGGGAGCCTCGTCGAGAGACAGGTTGCCGTCGCGGTGCGGGAGGCTCGCATCTCCCTCATCGAGCGGTTCTTCGACCGGTCCGGTTTGGGCTCCGCGGACTGAGGACTCCAGGAGGAGTTGTCCTAGGAGGAAGCTGCTGAAGGATCGGTAGGCGCCGACGGCCTGTGCGTCGGTGAATCCTTCCTCGATCAACGCGCTGAGGAATGTGTTGACGACCTCGATGCTGCGCAGCGGCGGGCGCAGCCACGGCGCCGCGGGATGGCGGGTAGCGACCAGAGGGAAGGCGAGTGGGTGGTCGCTGGCGATCTTGCGGACCTCATGGGCGACGAGCTGCAGGAACGCCTGCCAGTGCTCCCCTTTCTCCTTCTTGAGAGCCATGGTGAGGTCGCTCATCAGCAACGCCACCACACCCTCCAGGAGATCCTCCTTGCCGTGCACGTACCGGTACAGCGACATCGCTTCCACATCGAGCTGTTGCCCCAGTGCGCGCATCGACAGTCCCTGCGCGCCGGATCGGTCGATCAGCTCCAGCGCGCTTTTCACGATCAAATCGCGGCTCAGCCGGGGGGATGACGATCCTGCGGTTTCCTTACTCACGCGCGTACCTCCATGTCAATACTCCCCCCGGAAACAGACCCTGCACACCAGCATTACCGAAACACAGCGACTTACGGTGTATGCTCAGGCCAGGCTTACGGCGTAAACGCCCGAAAAGCAAGCCCCACCAGTACCTACGGCGACTCTGATACCCACGAAGCTCCGCCGCCACTGCCCTGCACATCCGATGGGCACACCCTAACGAGGAGACCTGATGCCGGATAGTCGCACACCCAACCCCTATGACCGCCCCGAACCGAACACGTCTTCCAGCGCGGCTGGCATTGCCGCGCACACCGTCGCCGGTGGTGACACCACCCGAGAGCAAGTTCTGCAGCGGGAGAAGGAGCAGTTCGGGGGCATGAAGTTCGGTTCCGCGTTCTTCGGCTGGCTGACCGCCACCGGGACCGCGGTGATCCTGACCGCACTGCTCGCGGCGACCGGCACCGCGATCGGTCTGGGAAACCAGGTCGACCCGAACCAGGCAGCCGATGCCGCCGCGGACAACGCCGCCACGGTTGGCATCATCGGATCCATCGTCCTGGCCCTGATCCTGCTGGTCGCGTACTTTTGCGGCGGGTACGTCGCTGGGCGGATGGCACGCTTCGACGGGGTCAAGCAGGGTGTCGCGGTATGGCTGTGGGCGATCATCATCGCCGTGGTCCTCGCGATCGTCACCGGGATCGCGGGCGCCCAGTTCAACATCCTGGGGAACCTGAACAGCTTCCCCCGCATCCCGATCAACGAGGGCGACCTGACGGCCGGGAGCATCATCACCGCTGTTGTCGCCGCCCTCGTCGCCCTCGCCGGCGCCATCCTGGGCGGCCTCGCCGGGATGCGATACCACCGCCGCGTCGACAAAGCCGGCCTCGGCCGCTAACACCCTCGTCTCCATCCATCACTGATGTCCCGGGCGCCCGTCCCGGGGGAAAGAGAGAACCAAACCATGATTGACACCACCAACCTCAACGACCTGATCGGCGCCGACGTGTACGGCTCCGATGACCACAAGATCGGCTCCGTCGGTCAGGTTTACGTCGACTCCGAGGCGCAGACCCCCACCTGGGTCACCATCAAGACCGGCCTGTTCGGCACCTCCGAAACCTTCGCCCCGCTGGATGACGCGTCCTTCGACGGCAACGACGTCCGTGTCTCGTACACGAAGGACAAGGTCAAGGACGCCCCGCGGATCTCCAGCGACGGCAACATCAGCCACGAAGAAGAAGACGCCCTGTACGCCTACTACGGCAACAGCGCCCCCACCACCACCTCGGACGCGCCCCTGTACGACCAGGATGCTGACCCCGGCGCCGGAACCCGAGAGTCGCGCGAGTCGACCGAGGGCTACGACGTGTCCGGTCCGACCACCGATGACGCGATGACCCGCTCCGAGGAGCAGCTGCACGTCGGCACCGAAAAGGTGGAAACCGGACGCGCCCGGCTGCGCAAGCACATCGTCACCGAGCAGGTCACCAAGACCGTCCCGGTCAGCCACGAGGAAGTCACCGTCACCCGGGAACCGATCACCGACGCAAACATCGGCGACGCGATGGCCGGCGGCGACCTGACCTCGGAGGAGCACGAAGTCGTCCTCACGGGTGAGCGTGTCGTCACCAGCAAGGAGACCGTCCCGGTCGAGCGTGTCAGCCTCGGTACGGAGACGGTCACCGAGCAGCAGCAGGTCACCGAAGATGTGTCTCACGAAGAGATCGAGCTGGTCGACCCAGACACCGACAGCCGTCCCTCGAAGTAGACCACCCCTGTCGTGCCGGTCAGTTCAGAGCGGGCTCCTGACCGGCACGACTCCACCACCGCTGAGCCCGCCGTAGAAACCGCAGTTCACTCCTGACCCCTCGAGCCCACTCGGTGTGTCAATCACCTATCTGAAAGAGAGTCATCATCATGAATTTCCTCGAAGTACTACAGAACGGTTTGGCGGCAGTCGTCGCCTTCGTCCCGCTCGCCCTGCTGTTCCTGCTCATCCTCATCGTCGGCCTGATCGTCGCCAAGCTCATCTCCAAGGGCCTGGAAAAGCTGCTCGAAAAGGTCGGGTTCGACCGCCTCGTCGAGCGTGGTGGGATCAAGAAGGCCCTCGCGAAGTCCAAGCTCGACGCCTCCGACATCGTCGCGAAGATCGTCTACTACACGCTCGTGCTGTTCGTGCTGCAGTTCGCGTTCGGCGTCTTCGGACCCAACCCGGTCAGCGACCTTCTCGCCGGCATCATCGCATTCCTGCCGAAGATCATCGTCGCCATCATCATCATCGTGATCGCATCGGCGATCGCCGCCGGCGCGAAGGGACTCATCCAGAACACCCTGGGTGGATTGTCCTACGGGAAGATCCTGGGCAACATCGTCGCGATCTTCATCCTGTTCCTCGGCGTCACCGCCGCACTCAACCAGATCGAGGTGGCCACCACGGTCACCACCCCGATCCTCATCGCGGTCCTCGCAATCATTGCCGGTGTCATCATCGTCGGCGCCGGTGGCGGGCTCATCAAGCCGATGCAGCAGCGGTGGGAAGCGATGCTGACCAAGGCTGAGGAAGAGGCCCCGAAGATCCAGCAGGAGGCCAAGAACGCGCCCAGCATCACCGAGCAGGCCAAGCAGGCCAAGGAGCAGGTCCAGAACGCGACCCGCTCCCAGCAGCAGCGTCCCCCGCTGCCGCCGCGCGCCTAACCCCTTCCGCACGGCACCTGAGGCTGGTCCCGCCACCCGGCGGGCCAGCCTCACCCCAACCCGATAGGCCCCATGCACAAGCTACTCCGCTTCCTCCCGATCCTTCTGCCGCTCGTGATGAAGTTCGTCCGTTCACGCCGTGGCGGAGGCTCGTCCGGTACTCCGTCTCGTCGCCGCTGATGACCACCCCGCCCGACGGTGCTGCGGGGATGGTGCGGCACGAGGAGCATCTGGACGTCCACGTTGAGACTTATCCGACGGAAACGGTGCGGATCGAGAAGGTGGTCGTCACCGAGCAGCGCACCCTCACCATCGATGTGCGACGTGAGGAGCTGCGGATCACCCGCACACCCCTCGCCCCAGGCAAGTCCCCGGCCCATCTCGCGGCGCCGCGCACGACACCGCCGATCGTTATGATCCTGCGAGAAGAACAACCGGTCATCACCATGGCCATCGTTCCCGTGGAAAAAGTCACCGTTACTATCGCCGTCCACACCGCCGAGCACCATCTCCACGAATCTCTCCACCACGAACACATCGACGTGAGCACGCTACCTGCCTCCTGACTCACCGTCAGCGCGCACGTCCACACGACCCGCACGAGCAAAAGAACTCCGCGGGCACCTCGATCAGCCCCGTCGCGACCCGCCTGCAACTGTTATGCGCGCGCGAGTTCGGATGTGGCGGCGATCAGCGAATGTGCAGAGCAGCCGGTTGCACGGTCACGGTGAACGCATGTGTATCCCCTATCTGCTCACCGTCGATCTCGAACGGGCGCGGGACTGTCTGATTAACGGTGTGTGAGGGTCCGGCCTGATTCGTAAGGAGATGGCCGTGACTAGCACGACCGATGTCGTCGTTGACGACGAGATGATTGATCCCGTGACCGGGGAGATCATCGACCAGAAAGAACTCGCAGAACGTCTACTCGCGCAAGCGAAGGAGCAGGGCGTGAGTCTGACCGGGCCGGGTGGCCTGCTCGGTCAGCTCACGAAGAGCGTCCTGGAGACGGCGCTGAACGCGGAGCTGACCGAACATCTTGGTCACGAACACGGCGGAGCCCCGATCGGCGAGAACATGCGCAACGGGACCCGGGTGAAGAGGGTGCTCACCGAGATCGGTCCCGTCGAGATCGAGGTTCCTCGGGACCGGGACGGGTCGTTCGAGCCGGTGATCGTCCCCAAGCGCAAGCGCCGCCTCGACGGCGTAGACCAGATCGTTCTCTCCCTGACCGCGCGAGGGCTGACGACCGGTGAGATCGCGGCGCACTTCGACGAGGTCTATGGCGCGAAGGTCTCCAAGGACACGATCAGCCGGATCACGGAGAAAGTCGCCGGGGAGCTGGCCGAGTGGGCGAGCAGACCATTGGATGCGTTGTATCCGGTGATCTTCGTCGACGCGATCGTCGTGAAGGTCCGCGATGGACAAGTCCGCAATACCCCGTTCTATGTCGTGATGGGCGTCACCACGGGTGGTGAACGCGACATCCTCGGGATCTGGGCCGGGGATGGTGGTGAGGGAGCGAGGTTCTGGCTGCAGGTGTTCACCGAACTGAAGAACCGCGGTGTCGAGGACGTCCTCATCGCCGTCTGCGACGGGCTCAAGGGACTGCCGGAGGCGATCAACACCACCTGGGAGCAGACGATCGTGCAGCAGTGCATCGTCCACCTGATCCGCAACAGCTTCCGTTACGCGGGCCGGCAGCACCGTGACGGCATCGTGAAGGCACTCAAGCCGGTCTATACGGCCCCGTCCGAGCAGGCGGCAAAGGACAGGTTCGAGGAGTTCGCCGCGGAGTGGGGCGAGCGTTACCCGGCGATCATCCAGCTGTGGCGGACGTCTTGGGCGGAGTTCGTACCGTTCCTGGAATACGACGTCGAGATCCGGCGAGTGATCTGCACGACCAACGCGATCGAATCGATCAACGCCAGATACCGGCGCGCGGTCCGGGCGCGTGGACACTTCCCCAACGAGGCCGCTGCGCTGAAATGCCTCTACCTGGTGACGAGGTCGCTTGACCCGACCGGCGGAGGCAGGGCACGCTGGGTGATCAGGTGGAAGCCCGCGCTGAACGCGTTCGCGATCACCTTCGCCGGACGGTTCGAGAACACCGCCCACTAATGAAAACCGCCGGACCCCACACACCGTTTATCGGACAGACCCACGGGCGCGGCTCGGGGAGGGTAACTTCCAGCTTCCGAGCCCGGGCGTGGGTGACCGTATCGGTGCTGGTGGTCTCGTCGCTGTTGCCAATCAGGCGCTTCAGACCGTTGTCCCACAGCATCGTCTTCAACGTTCCCGGCCCACTGGGCGATGCCGTCCGCGCTGAGCAGCAGGTAGTCCAGTTCCCCGTCGGAGGGGTCCGCGTCCGGCAGCAGGGTGAACCCGCCCTGCAGGGTGCCGCAGTTCGCTATCAGCAGGGTGTGGCCTCTTCATCGCGGGCGGGCTGGTCATCGGCGGTGATGTGAAACGGCACGATGTCGGTGGCGGACAGAGCGCGGCCGAGGGATTCGACGTAGGCCAGCCAGCCGGCTTTGTCCTTGAGATCGTCGTTGGTCTCGGCGATCATGTTCGCGTCGATCCCGAACCCGACCATAACCACGAACCCGTACCGCTCATGGCCCGCAGCGAGGTCCAGGTCCACCCACCCGATGTCCACCGGGCGCGCCTGCCCGGTGAGGACGCGGGTGAACGCGGCAGAGATGTCGTTCAAGGGGATGTCGAGGTTGCGGGCCAGCAGGTTCCCTGTGCCCAGCGGCACGATTCCCAGCTCCACCGACGAGTTGATCGCGGCGAGGTGTTCGGCGACCACGCGGACCGTGCCGTCCCCGCCGGCGACCACGACCAGGTCAGGGTTCCATGCGACGGCCCGGCCGGTGGCGTCCCCGCCAGGGTCGTCCTCGCTGGTCTCCCACCAAGACACTTCAGGGGCTGGGGCGTCGATGAGGGCGGCGTGAAGACCTTCGGTAAGGGCGCCCTGGTCGGTCTTGGACGGGTTCCATACGATCGCCAGGCGACGCGTCATCGGAGTTCTCTTTCGTACGGTTACGGGAGGGGTCGAGTGCTGAATGCGCATCCGACCCCTCCGAGTGCGGCTGAGCCGTGGCTATTCAGCGTGCTCGTCCTCTTCGGGTTCGAAGGTGGACGATGTGCCGGTGTGCCCGGCGGCGACGCCGCCGGGGTGGTTGGGGATGGTGCCATCCGCACCGAGCCCGTCGGGCTTGGTGGTGCCCTCCGGGTCATGGGTGGGCACTTCCACGTCCGGTCCCTCGAGAGAGTTCTCGTCCGCGAGTGGATTGTCGTGTTCGGTCATGATCTGCTCCTTCACAGGTGAACGGGTGGTCGAGTGTGGGAGGAAGGAATCTCCTTCCTCCCACAGGACGGCCTACTTCAGTTCGTCCTTGACGTTCTCCACGCCCTTCTTCACCTTCGCATCGGCCTGGTCGGCGACACCCTCGGCAGCGAGCTTGTCGTTGTCAGTGGCGTTGCCGATCTTCTCCTTGGCCTTACCGGTGGCATCCTGGGCGGCGTTCTTGATCTTGTCGTCGAGTCCCATGGGCGGGTCTCCCTTCTTCTCGCGAACTCACGCCGCGGGTGCGGCGCGAGTGGTCACTTCTCGTCGCTGTCGATGACGGCGTCTTCGGCGGCAGCCATCGCCGCAGCACCCTCTTCAGGCGACTCGGATCCTGCGGCGGCCGCGGCGTCGTTATCGTCCGTTGTGTCGTCGTGATCCTCAGTCGCTGTCGATGGATTCGTGTCGTTGGATGTCTCCGTCATGCGGTCTCCTCACGGAACGGTTCGATGTGCTTTACGCCGGTGGGGACGCCGAGCTGGGTTAGCGGTGGGTGAGGCGTCGCAGGAGCCCGGCGACGGGTCGCTGCTGCTCACCTTGCTGCGCACCGAGGATGATGAGCGCCCCGGTGAGGGCAGGCAGCACCCACTGCAGGATTCGCTGCTGACGCTGGACGGCGGCCAGCTCGTCCGAGGCGTCCGGGGTTGGTTCGGTGACTCCTTCGCCACCCTCGTCGGCGTGCTTGCTGATCTTCGTTCCGAGAATCCCGGCATACAAGGTCGCGGCGGCCGCGGCGATGGTGAGAGCGAGCTTCACCTTCGTGTTGGTCTGCGCTTCGGGCTGGGATGCCAGCCTGCTCTTGTTTCCCAGGATCAGACCTGCTCCGCCGGTCCCGTGCACAAGGATCGCGGCCAGCTGCACCGGCGCCCACCGTGCCCAGCCGAGCGAGGAGAGGCGGAGCCGTTCGGCGGGGTCTTTCGCTTTCGCGGTCGCACCGTTCAGCCCCACCGCGCCCATCAGGGTTCCGCCGAACCAGGCGGCAAGTCCAAGGTCGTGCATCGAGCGTACGAGCGTGTTGCGTCGAGCCATGGGTGGCGTCCTATCCGTAGGTGATGGTGGGGTCAGGCTTTGGATTTGCGTCCGACGATGAGGCCGTAGATGAGCAGGACGAGGATCGATCCGCCGATGGCGAGCAGCCAGGTCTGCAGCGAGAAGAAGTCCTGCAACGGGGCGTTGAAGATGAGCCCGCCCAGCCAGCCGCCCAGAAGCGCTCCGACCACACCCAGCAGGAGGGTGATCAGCCAGCCGCCGCCCTGTTTGCCAGGGAGGATGAGTTTTGCCAGAGCGCCGGCGATGAGGCCGAGAAGTAAGAAGCCGAGGAATCCCATGATGTGTCCTTTGTGTGTGGGTGGTGTTAGTTGCGGCGGGTGAGGGTTGTGATCAGGGCGAGGACACCGGCGAAGGCCAGGATGCCGAGGGTGATGGTGCGGGTGGGGTTGTGCGCGTACGCATCCCGCACCTTGTCGACACCGGCCGTTACAGTTGCGCGCGCCTCACTGACGACGGCGGAGATGGTCTCGCTGATGTCTGCGGTCGTGGATTCGACCGCGTCAGAGGCCCGTTCGGTGCCGTTGTAGTCGGGGTCGTTCTCGTGCTGCGTGCTCATGTTTTGTCCTGCCTGTCTATTTGGTGAGAGCGCGAGTCAGTTTCCGGTGCCTCGTTTGCTCGTGGCGCGGGCTGTGCGGCGTGCCGAACGCATACCGGGAGCGTTCCACGCCTTCTTCGCGTTCTTCTTGATGGTGCGGTAACGGCCTCGTCCGGCGCGGGCGCCAAAGGTATACGCGCCGAACGCGATGGCTGCGACGATCAGGATGCGCAGATAGGGCATCGTGCTTCTCCTTCCAGCGCCGGGGTCAGGTGAGGCGGCGCTCGTCGTGCGCGAGTTTCGCGCGCAGCCCGGAGTGCACCGAGATGTAGGTAGGGGTGTCTTTTCCGGTGAGGGTGGCGAGGTTGGTGACCAGGTGGTCCACGTCCTTCACGACCTGTCGGGGTGAGGTGTTCTGCCTGGGGGTGACGCTGATGTGCATCACCGGCTGCTTGCGGATGTCGTTGGCAGTGACGGAAGAGAACAAGATCTCGTCCCGCTGATCCAGAGAATGCTTCAGCGCGTCGGACACGAACGATTCCTGCACCGTTACCCGTCCCAGGGGGGACTGTGAGCCGGTGGAGCGCAGCACCGTGTGGGTGCGGCCCCCGCCGATGCGAGTAAGGGCCACGATCAGCAGAATCACCAGGAACACGATGAGCACCAGAGCGGCAATCGCGATCCAACTGATCGCGGTCGCACCGATCAGCGTCTGATCCACCGCACCCTCCAGCCAGGACTGGCCGGCCTCTGTCGCCCCGGTCCAGTACTCGGTCGCAGCAGGCCAGGCAATGATGATGACCAGCACGGCGCCGATGGCGAGGAAGAGGAGCCCCACGATGAACAGGACGATCCTGTTCAGGGCACGGTTGGTGCGGTTCATTGCTCATCCTCGTTCTGTGTGGGGCGCTGCACGCGGACGCGGGGTTTCAGCGATGGGGTGAGCTCGTAGCTGTCCACCTCGGCTTGCACGATGGACTTCAGCGGCGACTCGTCCAGCGGGATGCCCAGGCCGGGGCGGAGGGTGACATCGACCGTGCGGTGGGACACGCCGACGGTGATGTCGTCTCTGGAAAGTCCGGTCTCTTCGCTGAGGTGCTGTGCCACCGAAGCGGCGATGACCCCGTTGTCCACCAGTACTGCCCGTTCCCCGAACTGCATCTGGTGCTTGGAGAGGCGACCGGGGGCGAGGGCGAGGAACAGGAACACGAACCCGATGATCGCCAGAACGACACCGGCGAGGATGATGATCCACCCGGGGCGTTCGGTAGGCAGCCCGATAAGGAATCCGGCTTGCGCGGCGGGGCCAAGAAGCAGCGCGGGCTGAGCGAGGAGATACAGGACGATCTCGGTGCCCAGGTAGGCGAGCACCAGGATCATCAGCACCACGGCGATGATCATCGCGACGGTGCGGGGGGAATGGGATTCCCGGCGCAGGACGCGCCGGAAGGCGGGGGTGCTCATCTCACTCGTTTCTGCTCGGCGATGACGGCGCCGGTGATGGTGACATTCACCCGGGTGACCTCGCGTCCGGCGATGTGTCCGATCCGGTCCCGCAGCTGCTCTTGAACCCGCGCCACACGGTCCAGGACCGGAGTGCCGGCGCGGATCGCATTGGTGTCCTCCAGGTTGGGGACCGGGAGAGGGGTGCGGATGGTCACGGCCATCCCACCCCGTGCTTCGGCGACGTCCACGTTCACGTCGCCGCGGTCCACCTTCAGGGTGGCCGCAGTGGTCTCTTCGGCGATCTTCACCAAGACGCGGTCTTTGACGGTGATGCGGCCGGGGTAGGACTGCCCGGCCGGGGCCGCCCCGGCGGGGACCCGCTGAGGGTCTACGCCGGGGTGACCGGCTCCTGCCGCGACCATTACGAGGTGCGCCGACCGGAGAACGCGCTCACAAGGCCACGCACGTCGAGCTTGCCCGACACCACCCGGCCCACGAGCGCCCCGATCCCCATGAACAGGGCGACCAGGAGGAATCCCCAGAACCCGAACAGCAGGATCGATACGGCAAGGATGACGCCCAGCAGGGCGCCGGTCACGGTCGGGCTCATGAGACGCGCGACTCTTCCTCGTTCTTGTCGTCCGAGGGCAGGTGCACGTCGTTGACCTCGACGTTGACCTCGACGACCTCGAGTCCGACCAGCGAGCTGATCGCCCCGGCAACGGCGGCGCGCACGTTGGAGGCGACGTCCTGGACGGGCATCGGGTACTCCACGACGATGGTGATGTCAGCGGCGGCCTGCGTCTCGCCGACCTCGACCTTGACACCCTGGGACTTGTCGTCCGCGTTCACGACGTTGCGGATCACGCCGAGCGCGCGGGCTCCACCGCCACCGAGCGCATACACGCCAGGAACCTCACGAGCAGCGATGCCAGCGACCTTGGCCACGACACCATCGGCGATCGTGGTGGTTCCGGCGGCAGACTCGTCACCGGCCGGGCGGGGAGCGAACGAGCGGTCGACCCGGGAGCCGGTGGCCGGCTTGGGGGCAGTGGGGGTGGTCGGGGTGGTGGGGTTCAGGTCTTCAGCCATGAGAATCCTCTAACGGTAGTGACGGGGTACGCACCGACCTGGTCGGCCGCTACGCAAGAGCGATATTCTCGCGCTTACAATGTAAGAGTCGCCTCCGGGCACATTCGTCACAAATTCGTTGAAAGAAATTTTGCGACATGGGTACACGGCGCGACATCCCCTCCCCCGACCTGGCCGAGGTATCCGACGAGATTCTCGCCGAACGGGCCATCGCAGGGGACGCGGACGCGTTCAAAGCCCTCATCCTCCGGCACGGGTCCCTGGTCCGGGCCTACGTGGCACGGATCGTGGGATCCCTCATCGACGCGGACGACGTCACCCAGGAAGCGTTCTACACCGCCTGGCAGCGGCTACCCGAGCTGCGCGACCCCGCCGCGGTTAAACCCTGGCTGATGCGCGTCGCCAGCAGACACGCATTCGCCCACCTCCGACACAGGCCCCCCACCGAGCCGCTCCCCATCCTGGACGCGGCATACCCCTCCACAATGGAGCCAGAAACCGTCGCCGTCCGCAACGCGCAATTGACGGCGTTAGCTGAGGCCCTGGACAGCCTCCCCGACCAAGAGAGACGCTGTTGGCTCCTCCGCGAAGTTGGAGAACTCAGCTACGACGACATCGCCCAAGAACTCGACATCCCTCGATCGACCGTTCGAGGCAAACTAGCCAGAGCCCGCGCGAGCATCCACGCGCAGATGGAGGGATGGCGGTGACCGACAACAGCACTATCCGCGAACTGGACTGCGGGAAGACCATCGAGCAGCTCAGCGACTATCTCGCCATGGACCGGATCCCCTACGACCCGACCATCGAGACCTGCCCGGAATGCCTCAACGCCCTCCACGCCCTCGATCAAGTCGCCCAACTCTCCCGCGATCTCCTCCTCGACGACGCCGCCCACCTGCCCCCACCCCCGTCGGGATGGCTGGACGCGATCTTGACCAACATTCACAACGACGTCCGCGCAGGACGTTCCCTCCCTTTGCGTCACCCCGACCCGCGCGCGCAACTCAGCATCACCGAAGGTGCCGTGCGGGCGCTGCTACGCTCCGTCGCCGACCAGATCCCCGGCACCGTCATCGGCAAATGCCAGATCGACGGTGATGCCGAACAACTCGGCGCACCCGTCACCATCAACGTCACACTCAGCATCGCCTGGGGCACCCCAATGACTCCCACCGCGCACGATGTCCGGCAACGCATCTACAACGCCCTCACCGAACACACCCACCTCAACGTCACCGCGGTCGACGTCACCATCGAAGACATCCACGGACACGACGACACCCCCACTCAGGAGATGCCATGAGCAGCGACATCGACATCCCCCTCCCCTCTGACGCACTGGACCCCGACACCCTCACCGCCGCAGTACTCGAAATCGACAGCGTCATCGACATCTACCCTCTCGCAGCAACGCTCACCCAGGCGCCCCAGCTGGTTACCGCACTGATCACAGGGAAACCGAGCCGCTTCAACCGGGTCGATGTACGCAGCGATGGCACTGCCCACACCCTCACAGCCCGCATCGGCACCCACCTCAATACCCCCGCCCCCGAAGCCGCCGCACGGGCTGCCGAGGCCCTCCTTTCCCGCATCCCCGAGGGCCACAATGCGACTGTAAACGTCCAGATCTCTCGCATTGCCTGACGCGAGCTCCACCACGTGATTCCCGTAGCGGCGTTGGAATTCACCGACGACACCCTCCTGTTCGCCGCGATCGGCGTGATGACCCTGGCCGCGGCGCTCCTGCCCCGACTGCTCGGCAAACTCCCAATCTCGATCCCCATGGTGTTTCTCGCCGCGGGGATCATTGTGTTTGCCCTTATCCCCGACCTCCCCGACCCACACCCGAGCGAACACCCTGACGTCACCCTGCATCTGACGGAGATCTGCGTCCTGGTCTCCCTCATGGGCGCAGGCCTCGCCATTAACCGGCCGTTGCGCTGGCGAACATGGTCCACCACTTGGCGGCTCCTGGCAGTCACCATGCCGCTGTCCATCGCCGCCGTCGCGGTCCTCGGGTGGGTCGGACTCGGACTCGGAGCTGCCAGCGCCCTGCTCCTCGCGGCAGCTCTTGCCCCCACCGACCCGGTGCTCGCCACCGAGGTGCAAGTCAGCGAACCCGTCGAAGATGAGATGCGCCGGCAAGGCTGGGACATCGGCCGCGACCAGACCGAACGCCTCATGCGGCTCGCCGGGGTCCGCGGCGTCCGCAAGTCGAAGCGGGTATTCACCACGCGCTCCGACAAGACCGGGGCGCTGCCGAGCGACCTGGTCAACCGTCGCTTCACCGCGCCGGCGCCGCGACGGCTCTGGGTGTGTGACGTGACGTATGTCGCCACCTGGTCCGGGTTCGCGTTCGTCGCGTTCGTCACCGACGTCTACTCGAGGCGGATCGTCGGCTGGAACGTCGCCGCCACGCTGCGATCCGAGATCCTGCCGCTGCAGGCGCTCGACATGGCCGCCTGGGGCGCCGGCGGCCGGCTCGACGGGCTCATCCATCACGCTGACCACGGGTCGAACTACACCGCGATGGTCTACACGGAGCGGATCGTCGAGCTCGGCGCGGTCCCCTCCACGGGGACCGTCGGCGACTCGTTTGATAACGCGATGGCAGAGGCGGTCAACAACCTCTACAAGACCGAGCTGATCCGTCAGCGCGGACCGTGGCGGACCGTCGAGCAGGTCGAGCTCGCGACCCTCGAATGGGTGTGGTGGTGGAACAACCAGCGCCTCCACGGCGAGCTCGACATGCGCACCCCGAATCGAGGCTAAGACGGGAGCATGTGAACCTCGTCGAGGCTCCCTGCTACGAACCTCGTGAGGGGCATGTTCGCAGATCTGGCCGGCTTGGGAACAGGGGGATGGAGGGTGAGGTGGTGGTGTCCAGTTCTGAAGCCGACACGGACGAGCAGTTGCTCGCTCGGGTCGGCGACGGGGATGAACGCGCCCTCGCCGCGCTCTATTCGCGGTATGGCTCGATCGTGTTCGGGTTCGTGCTAGCCCGTGCCCCTGACCGTGGTGTGGCCGAGGAAGTGAGTGCGGATGTGTGGCTGGGGTGCTGGCGGTCAGCGCGCGCGTTCCGGGGAGACAGCCGCGTTCTGACATGGCTGTTGGGGATCGCGAAGCGCCAGGTCTATGTGCATACGCGACGGAAGCAGCTCCCACAGGTCCTGCTTGACGAGGAGGCGTACGAGCTTGCGACCGACGACCCGAACCCGGCGGAGTTGATTGTCTCGGCGGCTGCGACACGAGCACTACTTGACTCGCTCGACGCGCTCCCTGCGGAGTTGATGGAAGTGGTGCGTCTGGCGTGGGTGCATGAGCTTCCGTATGACGACATCGCGTCTGTCGTCGGGGTTCCGGTCGGAACCGTCAAGAGTCGTATTTCGAGAGCGCGGCGGGTGCTGCAAGAGGTACTGAGGAGGCAGGATGTCTGATCGTGACATCGGTCCTGGGCAGGACGAGACGTTCCGAGAGGTGCTGGGTCATTGGGAGGCTCGGTACACGTCAGGGGTGCCCGATTTCGAGATGGTGCAGCGGCGGATCGCTGCGTCACCCTCGCCGCTGGCCGTCGGCCGCTGGCCGGCAGGGCGCAGCGCGCGGCTGGTGGGTGCGCTCGCCTGGGCGCAGGTGCGGATCGTGCCGTGGCTGGTCGTGCCGGTCGCTTTGGTGACAGCGACGATGGCCGTGCTTGCGGCACGCTTTTTCGGGGTGAGCCACAGCGCACCTGCGGCCGTGGCTGGCTTTTCGTCGCTGATGTTGTTCGGCATCGCGGTGACCATCACCATGGCACTGTCCTCCGCCAAGGCTGATGCGCTGTCACTCGCGACGCCATTGGGCCCGCAGGTGGTGGTGATGGCCCGGGTGTTCGTCGTGCTCGCGATTGATGCGCTGGTCGGCCTCGCTGCTTCCGGTCTTGTATGGGTCTGGGGCTACACGAGCGACCTTTCCGTGCTGATCGCGAGTTGGACGATGCCCTTGGCGGTGATCGTCGGAGCCGTTGTCTTCGTTGCGATCTGGGTAGCACCCTGGGTGGGTGTGGTGGTCGGCGTGGTGCTAATCCCGCTGGCGACGCCGCCGGCAACTTCGGTGTCGTTCGGTCTCGGAGCGATGTCCGGGGTGTTGTGGGAGACGCTGACACCGGCCGGTGTGCTCGGTGCGGGCCTGCTGCTGGTGATCGTCGCCATCGGCTCTGCGCGTCGCGCCGCCGGTGCAGGGGTCGCGGCTGTCTGAAACCTCCCGTGAACCCGACGCGGGTATCTCGCTACTGACTCAGTAGGGCGATACATCCGAGAAGGGAGCGGGCGTGAGGGGTGGAGTGATCCGGGCGCAATGGCGCCGTGTCGGGCGGGTCATCGTCGTGGGACCGGTTCTGGTCGGTGGCCTGATCGCGCTGGCCGGGTGTGCCGCAGGATCGGCGTGGCCTCTGGTGCAGGCGATGACGATGGTGAGCTGGGCGGCTCAGATCTTTGTGATCTGTGTCGGAGTCTGTGTGGCCGTTGCTGTCACCGGTGATCCGCTCATCGAGCTGCACGAGGCCACGGCAGTCGGGTTTCGTCTTGTCCTGATCGTCCGTGCCGGGATCCTCGCCGTGTCGGGTGTCATCGGCGCGGTGGTGATGTTCGCTCCGCTGCACGCGGTCCGAGTCTGGCCGCGGGATGAGGGATGGATCAGCGTCGTTGTCCCGGTAGGTGCGGTGCTGATCGTGGCCGTGGTTGCGGTGGCCGCTTCCGCGTTCGCGGGAACCGTGTCGGCAACGACGATCGCTGTCGTCGCTGCGTGGATGTTCCTGGCGATGATCTGGGACCCCTACGTGCTCCCTCTGTTTGCGCAGCGGGGCCTCCCGCTGATCGCGGCGGCGGGAATGCTGCTGGTCGCGTGGCGACGGCTGGGAGATGCGGAAGCCAACATTGCGAAGGTCGCGGCAGCATGACACTTGTTGGTCTGTGCCGCGTTCATGCGCGGATGGCACGCCGGCAGAAGGCGTTGTGGTTCACGACGATTCCCTTGACTGCTCTGGCGGCGCTGATCGCCATCGGCAATCGGAGCGCGCCGGGCACCGGCGGCGTGGAGGACTTGGCGTTCACCGGGCAGATGCTCGCGATCTTCACCGGTATCGCTTACGCCGCGGCATTCGCGGACTTCTTCACCACACCGGCGAAGCTCGGAGTGCATGAGCTGGAAGCCTCCGCCCCGATCGCGCCGGTGCTGCTGCGACTGGCGAGGGTGCTGGGTTCGTTCCTCGTTGTTACCCTGCCGTCGTTCGTCGTCTTGCTCGTCATGGGGATCGTTCAGACGATCAACGGCAGCACCTGGTCAATACCGGGTGCCGTCGCGGTCACGCTCACGGTCGTCGGGCCTGCGGCGCTGATTGCGATGACACTGTCCGGACTCGCCGGCGCGGCTCTGCCTTCCGCGTTGGGACGGATCGTCGCGGTGGTGGTGTGGTTTGCCCTGGTGTTTTCCAGCCCGATGATTCCGATCCCGACGCCGAACGGCACTGTGTTCAACGTCATCGGCGATGCCATCCTCCCCGGCTACTTCGGAACGAGCCCGACGTACGCGGCCGCTGGCCCTCTCGGCTTTGACGGCACACCTGTGGGCGCAACCGTCTCCCTGATCTTCCAGTTCGTCGTGATCCTCGTGCTGCTCGTCGCCGGGTCGGTGCTCGCCGAACGCTCCCGGAAGCGTTGAAAGGAATCCCATGTACATCTCGATCGACCATCTGGGCAAGGACTTCCGCAAGAAGCCCGCCGCACTGGAAGGCGTCACCCTCGACCTGCCCAGCGGCATGATCGGGCTTCTGGGCTCCAACGGTGCGGGCAAGACCACGCTCATGCGGATTCTGTGCGGGATCATCCAGCCCACCCGAGGCCGAGTCCTCATCGACGGCCGCGACCTCGCCGATGCTGGCGTGCGCCGAGCGGTGAAGAAGGCGCTCGGATATCTGCCGCAAGACATCGACCCGTACCCCAACCTCACCCCCTTGGAGTTCCTCGACTACGTGGGAATCCTCAAAGGCATCGACAGCGCGAAGACACGCAAGCAGCAGGCGCGTGAGCTCATCGTGCGGGTCGGTCTCGCGGACGCGCAAAACCGCCGAGTGGGTGGATTCTCCGGCGGCATGCGGCGCAGGGTCGGGATTGCGCAGGCGTTGATGGGTGATCCTCAACTGCTGATCGTGGACGAGCCGACCGCCGGCCTTGACCCGGAAGAACGGATGCGCTTCCGCACCCTGCTGGCGAGCCTCGGCCAGAACCGCACGGTGATCCTGTCCACGCACATCCTCGATGACGTTGCACAGACCTGCCCCTACGTGTTCGTGCTGCGCGATGGCGAGCTGCGATACGACGGCTCGACGGAGGGTCTGATCGAAGCCGCGCGGGGCCGAACCTGGCTCACCGCTGCCCGCACCGCACCGCCGCCAGAACACGTCACTGTCGTCAACGCCACGACCACCAGCGCCGGCACGCGATACCGGATCGTCACCAACAACCCGCCCGCGGGCGCCACTGCCGCCGAGCCCAATCTCGAAGACGGGTACATGGCGCTCGCTCTACCGAAGGAACAACCATGACCATCACGTCTCCCCGCAAGCGCCATCTCTCGCGGGATGTTCTCGCTGCCGCAGGTGTGGGGCTCGCCGCGCTGAGCCTGACCGCGTGCGGACTGACCCACCCGGAAGACTTCCCGCTCGACGGCCCGACGCGGACCGCCACCAGCAACCCCGCCGAAGTGACGGCCGAGCAGTTCGGGCACTCGTGGACGCTGAAGGTCGATCACGGCACAGTCGCCTGCGTGATGAACGACGAGGGGGACCCGGTGCTGACCTTCACCGCACCCGACGGCACGGTCTACGCCCTCAACGCGCTCAAGGAGAACAACGACCTCCCCGACATCAGCGAAATCGCAGACGGCTCCATCGGCACGCTCCGCAGCTTTGCATTCACCGTCTGCGACCTCTGAGCTCCTGGAACGGCGACGCCACGCCATGGCACCAACGCCCATGAACCTGCAATCCTGTGCCGTGCTGTCAAAACCGTGGGCAGATGACCCGAAAGCGTTCCTGCCGAAAGTCGGAAACCGTACCTGACGCCAACCAGCACTCTTCGGCGCCCGAACGCGCAGCGAACTACCGATCGGCGGCTAGGAAAGTGTCACGACAAAGTCCGCTGGATCTGCCGCTGATGCCCGAACTCCGGTGACATCTAGTGTCATCTCACCGCGTTCCCGACAGGCGGGGTGAAGCTCGTGATCAGCGATGCCCACACCGGCCTGATCGCGGCGATCGACACGGTGTTCCAGGGCTCCAGTTGGGAGCGTTGCCGGGTGCACTTCATGCGCAACGCGCTCTCGACCGTTCCGAAGGCGACCGGCCCGATGGTCGCGTCGATCATCCGCACGATCTTCGCCCAACCCGACACCGAGCACGTCTTCACCCAGTTCCATGAAGTCGTGCGGATGCTCACAAGGTCGCATCCCAAGGTCGCCGAGATGCTCGAAGACGCGCAGAACGACATCCTCGCGTTCTGCGAGTTCCCGGTGGCGCATTGGCGACAGATCTGGTCCACGAACCCGCTCGAGCGGGTTAACAAGGAGATCAAACGCCGCACCGACGTCGTTGGCACATTCCCCAACCCCGCCGCGCTGCTCCGCCTCGCCGGGCACGTCCTGATCGAGCAACACGACGAATGGGACGGCGCCGACCGACGCTACTTCAGCGAGCACTCCATGAAGCTCCTGAACACCACAGAAGAGGAGGTCGCGATCCCAGAACTAGCTGCGGCATAATCACACACAGCTGAACTCGCACGGTGTTGAAAAACTCCACCACTCAGCGGGACGTCACCGGCGTCGCGGGTGTCTTATCGAGGCATCTCACGGGGGTACGCGCGTGGGTAAAGACGAACGTAGGTGAAGTGAGGCGAGTGGAACCGGTGCTGAGGTCGAACCGCGTGATTACGCGGCGAACGCACTTACCGGCACCCCAGTGAACCCCAAACACTTGGGTTCAAATCCCACCGTCACCGCCACGAAGAACCCCCGCAGATCCCCGAGAACAGGGCGATCGCGGGGGTTCTCTCCTTCCCGGCGCGTCCGTCTCGCGTGCGCCCGGAGGACGTCGGTCGGCGAGGACTCAGGCCCGCGAGGAGCCCCGGCGTGCGAATGCGACGTAGAGCCCGAGCACGACGATCGCGCCGATGATCGAGCCGATGATCCCCGACGTCTGGAAGAAGCCCCCGTTGGGGTCGCTCCCGAAGATGAGGAAGCCGAGGAAGCCTCCGACGAACGAACCGACGATGCCGAGCACGATGGTGAGCAGGATGCCCATGCTCTGCTTGCCGGGGATGACGGCGCGGGCGATGAGCCCGGCGATCAGACCGATGACGATCAGGCCGAGGATGGTCCAGAGCATGGTGTTCTCCTTCGTTCAGCGCCCGTCCGGATGGGACGGGTCGCACAGGTGAGGATCACGCTATCCGCCCGGTGGCCCCGCGATCCCCTCGAGGTCGCACCCTTGACAGCGGGCCGCGAGGGTGGTTCGCGCGCGACGCCGGCTCACCACCCCGTCGAGCCCGGACCTCCCTTGAACGGTCCGACGACGGCTCGCGTGACCCAGCCGCCGTAGAAGCCGCCGGGCTGCGGGGTGACGGTCTCGCCGTCGACGGTGCACGCGTCCATCCGGCCCGCGTAGACGGCCACGCGGTCGGCGAGCGGCGCGAAGCCGGGCGAGGGCTGCGGGTAGGTCCAGGCCGCGCCCGCGCGCACCTCGCCGCCGCCGTGGACGTCGAAGTACGCGGCTGCGCCCTTGAACTCGCAGAAGGACGACCCAGCGGCGGGGATGAGCGACCCGGGGGCGAAGTCCGAGATCGGCAGGTAGTAGACGGGCGGATGGCTCGTCTCGAGCACGCGCACCGCATCCTCGGTGTCGGCGATGACCTCTCCGCCGAGGCTGATCGTGATGCGTCCCGCGACGGGTTCGAGACGCGGCGGACGCGGGTAGTCCCAGACGGACTCCTGCCCGGGGCCGGGGCGCTGCGGCGTAGGACGGGGCACCTGTTCACTGTACGTCGGCGGTGCTTGACTGGGGCCATGCCCACCATGCCGATGTTCCCGCTCGGCGCGGTCCTGTTCCCGCACACTCCGCTGCCGCTGCGGATCTTCGAGCCGCGCTATCTGACGATGGTCGGGCGCCTGCTGGAGGAGGATGACCCGGAGTTCGGCGTCGTCCTCATCGAACGCGGACGGGAGACCGGCGGCGGCGACGAGCGCGTCGGCGTCGGGACCCTCGCGCGCCTCGTGAGCGTGAGCGCCGGGGCGGAGGACCTGCACGTGGTCGCCGTGGGCACCGAGAGGTTCACCGTCGACCGCTGGCTCGACGACGACCCGCATCCGCGTGCCGACCTCACCCTCCTCCCGCCCCTCGTGTGGGACGAGGCGCTGACCCCCCTGCGGACGGAGGCCGAGGCCATCGTCCGCCGCGTCCTCGGCCGCCTTCCCGACGCGGAGTGGGATGCGGACACGGAGCTGTCCGACGATCCGCTCGCCTCCTCGTGGCAGCTCGCCGCGATCGCGCCGCTCGGCGCTTACGACCAGTACACGCTGCTGCGCGCGACGACCCTCGGCGGACTTCTGCGCCAGGTGATCGATGCGACCCTCGATGCCGAGATGCTCTGGATGGCGGAGTAGCCCGAGATCACCCGAGGAGCGTCTCGCCGATGTAGCCGCCGGGCGCACAGCCTGGCGGGATGGCGAACACGGCCGAGCCGATCGGCGTCGTCCACTCGTTCAGCAGGTCGAGGTCGTCCAGGCGCCGCTGGATCGGCACGAACTGGCCGTCCACGTCGGCCTGGAAGGACACGAAGACGAGGCCCGAGTCGGAGACCTCGGCATCCGCGGGCCGTTCGTCGTAGTTGTAGGCGCGCCGGAAGATCCGCTGGGCGGCGTCCTCCGGGCGCGCGCGGCGCACGTGCGAGAACTCGGGGATCACGGGGAAGCCGATCGCGGTCTTCGCGTCGAAGTCCGGTTCGTCGTGCTCGGCCGTGCCGGTCAGGGGGGCACCCGTCGCCAGCGTCCGCCCCACGGACTGCTCCCGCCCCGGACGGTCCAGGCGATCCCACTTGTCGAGATTCATGTGGATGCGGCGGACCACCATCCCCGTGCCGCCCGCGAGCCACCCCTCGCTCGACCAGACCACGGTGTCGAACTCGCTCGTGCCGGGCTTCGGGTTCGAGGTGCCGTCCACCTGGCCGAAGAGGTTGCGCATCGTGGTGCCCGGCGCGACGGTGCCGTACGCGCGCCGGAAGCCCTGCTGGGTCCAGCGCACGCGGCCGAAGCCCCGGGCGTCCTTCAGGAGCATGCGCGTCGCGTGTGCGACGGTGAGCGGGTCGTCCGCGGCGAGCTGGAGGAGCAGGTCTCCGCCGGAGAACTCGTCCTGCAGCCGGTCGATCGCGAAGGCGGGAAGCGGCCGCAGCCACGCCGGCGCGGCGGCGGCTCCCCGGGCGCGCTGGACGAACCGGGGCCCGAATCCGAAGGTGACGGTGAGGCGTGCGGGCGAGATCGCCAGTTCGGGCTCCGAGTCGGCGAGGGCGCCGCGGCCCTGGGTGAGCCGTTCGGCGTCGTCGCTCAGGATCCGCATGAGGCGTCGGAGCGCCGCGGCATCCACGTCGTCGTTCAGGTCGATGGCGACGAAGGTGCCGTGCGCCTGGGCGTCGGTGTCGATCCCCGCCTGGTGGATGCCGTGGAACGGCACGATCTCATCGCCGTTCAGGGGCGTCGAGGGCACGGCGGGCGCGGCGGTGCCGGCGGCGGAGAGCGCGAGGTCGACGCCGATCGCGGCGGCGGCGCCGACGCCGGCGACAGCCCCTCCGAGGAGGAACTGCCGCCGGGTCGATCGCGCCCGACCCGAACCCGGAGCGGGCGCGCTCATCAGTGGCTCGGCGTGGGGGTCGGGCTCATGTCCATGTCCATGTCGCCGCCCTCGTAGTTCTCGTTGGCGCCGGAGTAGTCCTTGACCGGAGCGGTGAAGTCGTACGTCGACCCGTCGGAGAACGTGAGCGTGAACGTGGTGTCCTCGCCCGCCTTCAGCGGTGCGGAGAGGTCCATGAGCATGATGTGGTTCGCGCCCGGCTCGAGCGGGAACTCGCCGCCGGCGGGGATCACGAAGCCGCCGTCCTTCTGCTTCATCACCATCTCGCCCGCGTCGTTCGCGACGGTCTCGTGCAATTCGATCATCGACGAGGCCGGAGTCTCGGCCGAGACGATCGTGATGTCGGCGGTCGAGTCGTTGTGGAGCGTGCCGAACGCGGCGGACATGCCCGAATCGGCCGACTTGACCCAGGCATCCGAGATCGAGACGGACTCGCCCGCCGGTGCGGAGGAGGTCGCCGGAGCAGGTGCGGGCGACGCGCAGCCGGCGAGAGCGAGGGTCGCCGCGGCGGCCACCGCGCCGAGGCGGGCGAACGCGGACACGCGGGTGGTGGTGAGGGAACTGGTCATGATGTGGAGTCTTTCTTCCTGCGAAGGAGGTGGATGAGGGCGTAGGCGGCGACCGCGACGATCGCGCCCCCCACGCCGACCAGCAGGATCCGGATGATCCCCTGGTCTTCGGATGCGCTCTGCGTCTGCGCGTCGGCCGGGTCCGGCGTCGCGGCATCCCCGGTCTCGGCCGCCGATGCCCGATCGAGCGGCGCGGCGCCGCCGACCGTGAACGGCACGATGCCGCTGATCGGATGCCCGTCGGAGGAGACGACCCGCCAGCGGATCTCGTACCCGCCGGTGGGCAGTGCGTCCTCCAGGAGGACCGTCACCACGCCGCTCGCGACCGTCGGCTGATCGACCGCCCAATCGCGACCGGAGCCATCCGCGACGATCACCGCAGCGCCGATCGTGAGGACGTCGGCCGAGAACGTCAGCGACACCTCGGTCGGGCCCGCCGCCACGTCCTGCCCAGGGGACGGCGAGCTCGCGATGAGCTCATCGTGCGCCTGGGCGGGAGCGGCGCCGGCGATCACCCCGGCCATCGCGAGCGCGACGGCGAGGCCGAGGGAACGCAGGCGGGGACGGGAACGCGGACGGGAGCGGGGAGGACGGGACACGGGGCACCACCGATCGATCGCGCGCACGAGGCGCGCACGCTGATCCCGCCGTGCGGGTGCGCGGCGGGCGGGTCAGAGCGCGATCGGGAGGGGAGGCCCGCGGAGCCGGTCATCGGCGAGGCGGGCGGCGGGGCGCACGACCCAGAACGGGGCCGTGGCGCCCACGGAGGTGGAGCGTGCCGTGCGAAGTGCGGGGACGGCCCGCCGGGCGAGGCGCCGCGCCCAGGCCTGGACCTCGCGTGCGAGGGCGAGGAGTGTGCGGGCGGCACGCTCGCCGTGGAGGAGGAGAAGGGTCGTGAGCGTGGCGGCCACCCCGTGCATCGCCCACATGAGCGGGTCGGCGCAGAATGCCGCCGCGGTGCCGGATGCCCCGAGAGCGGGCGCCAGAGCGGTCATCGCGCCGTGGTGATCGTGCGGCACGCTCGCCGCGCCGGCGACCACCGGAGCCCCCATGACGAAGAGGGTGTGGAACAGCAGCTGGCTGACGCCGACGCTCAGCGCGAGGCGGAAGGCCGACAGCGTCCGTCCTGCGAGCAGCGTGGATGCCATCAGCGCGAGGATCCACGGTGCGGCGATGCCCGCCCACCCCGGGACCTCCCCACCCGCGACGACGTGCGACAGCAGCGCCGTGAACGTCGCGATGCTCGCGACGACGGCGCCGCGCGCGACGCGCGAGGCACGGGAGGAACGCATGTCCCCAGTCTTCCATGGCCGTCACCCCGGTCTGGGATGATGCGGGCATGGACGACGAGTTCGAGAGCCTGCGTGCGAGCGCGCAGGAGGCGCTGCGTGTGCGCGACCTGTCCGCCGTGGGGGAGCTTCTCGCCGCGCACGATCCGCCGGAGATCGTGCGGCTCCTCGAGCAGGAGCCGCACGCGGCCGACCGCGCCGTCATGTACCGCCTGCTCGACAGGGAGAGCGCGATGGAGGTCTTCGAGCTCCTCGACACCGGGATGCGCGCGGAGCTCATCGAGGGCCTTCGCGACGAGGATGTCGCCCTCATCTTCGAGCAGATCGATCCGGATGACCGCGCACAGCTCGTCGACGAGCTCCCCGCGGGGGTCGCGAAGCGCCTCATGCAGGGGCTGTCGCCGGCGGAGCGCGAGGTGACGCTCTCCCTCCTCGGCTACCCGAGGCGGAGCATCGGCCGGTACATGAGCCCAGAGTTCGTGCGCCTGCGCCCCCGCCTCACGGTGGGCGATGCGCTCACGCACATCCGCCACCGAGGAGCGGACGCGGAGACGATCTACCTCCTCCCCGTCACCGACGACGCGCGACGGGTCGAGGGCGTCGTCGGCCTCCGCGAGCTCGTCATGGCACGGGCGGACGAGACGGTCGCCGGCCTCATGGTCGAAGCGCGCACCGTGCGCGTGACCGATGACGCCGAGAGCGCCGCACGGCGCATCGTCGAGGCGCAGCTGCTCGCCGCACCGGTCGTGGACGGCGAGGACCGCATCGTCGGCATCGTCACGATCGACGACGCGTCCCGCATCCTGGAGGAGGCCGACGATGAGGATGCCGCCCGCCAGGGTGCCGCTGAGCCGCTGCGGCGGCCGTACCTCACGACACCGGTGCTCGGCATCGTCCGCTCGCGCGTCGTGTGGCTGCTCGTCCTCGCCGTCTCGGCGCTGCTCACGGTGCAGGTGCTCGGCGTGTTCGAGGCGACGCTCGAGGAGGTCGTCACCCTCGCCCTGTTCATCCCCCTGCTCACGGGCACGGCGGGCAACACCGGCGCCCAGGCGGCCACCACCGTCACCCGCGCCCTCGCGCTCGGCGAAGTCCGCGCGCGGGACGTGCTCGCCGTGGCCTGGCGGGAGGTGCGCGTGGGGTTCGTCCTCGGCGCGCTTCTGGGCCTGCTCGGGTTCGCCCTGGCATCCCTCGTCTTCGACGTCGCCTTCGGCGCTGTCATCGGACTCACCCTCGTCGCCGTCTGCACGCTCGCCGCGACCGTCGGGGGTGCGATGCCGATGCTCGCGCGAGCCGTGCGGGCCGACCCGGCGGTCTTCTCCACACCGTTCATCTCGACGTTCTGCGACGCCACGAGCCTCATCATCTACTTCGTGATCGCCACCAGGATCCTCGGACTCTGATCGGCGCCGCGCCCTCAGCGGGGCGTGACGAGCCCGGAGCGATACGCGAGCACGACCAGCTGCACCCGGTCGCGCGCACCGGTCTTGGTGAGTGCGCGGCTCACGTGCGTCTTCGCGGTGAGCGGCGAGACGAAGAGGCGCTCGGCGATCTCGTCGTTCGCGAGGCCGTGCGCGACGAGGGCGACGACCTCGCGTTCCCGGTCGGTGAGGAGATCCAGCGCGTCCGCCTCGACCTCGACCCGTGTGACGGGTTCGGCGAGGACGTGCCCGACGACGGCGGCGGTCGCGGCGGGCGAGAGGAGCGCGTCACCGCCGGCGACGGTGCGGATTCCGGCGATGAGGGCCTCGGGCGCGGCGCCCTTGCCGAGGAATCCGCTCGCGCCGGCCCGGAGCGCGCCGAGGACCTCGGCATCCCCCTCGAAGGTCGTCAGGATGATCACCCGCACCTCTGACAGCTCAGGGTCGGCGGCGATCTCCGCCGTCGCCGCGATCCCGTCGAGCCCCGGCATCCGGATGTCCATCAGTACGACGTCGGGGCGGGTGCGACGGACGGCGTCGACCCCGCTGCGGCCGTCGGATGCCTCGCCGACGACCTCCATCCCCGGCGTGTGGGCGACGAGGGCGGCGACCCCGCCGCGGATGAGGTCCTGATCGTCCACGACGACAACGCGGATCGTCATCGGGGCTCTCCTTTCGTCGTCGGGCGATCCTGGATCGGGAGCTCGGCACGCACGCCGAACTCCTCCGGAGCAGCCCGCACCGACAGCAGGCCTCCCATGGCCTCGACCCGCTCGCGCATGCCGACCAGGCCCAGCCCCGTGGACGCGGCCGGCGTCTCGGTCACCGCCGATGGCGCGGGCACGCCGTTGCGCACCGTGATCACGAGGCGCGACCCCTCGACGCGCACCTCCAGACGGGCCGCGCCGTCACCGTGCTTGTGCGCGTTCGTCAGACCCTCCTGGACGACACGGTAGGCGGCGAGGTCGACGGCGGGAGCCAACGCCGGCACCGCATCCGGGACGCGCGCGTGAACGGTCAGGCCTGTGCGGCGGATGTCCGCCAGCAGGCCGTCGAGGCGCTCCAGGGACGGGGCGGGGGAGCGCATCGCCTGGGCGGACTCGTCGCCCCGGCGCAGCAGGCGCAGGAGGGTCGCGAGCTCGTCGAGTGCGCTCCCGCTGGCGGCCCGAGCCGTCTCGAGCGCGGCGCGGGCAGCGGCCGGGTCTTCGTCGATCACATACTGCGCGAGCCCCGTCTGCACTCCGATCACTGCGATCCGGTGGGCGAGGACGTCGTGGAGCTCTCGTGCGATCCGCAGACGCTCCTCCGCCACCGCGCGCTCCGCCTCCGCCGTGCGCAGAGCCTCCGCGCGCTCGGCGCGCCCGACCGCCTCCTGCAGGGTGCGGCGTCGTGCGTCCTGCACGAGGCCGATCGTCACGCCGAGGGCGAGCGCCGACACGCTCGCGACGACAGCGCTGTCATCCCACCGCGCGCCACGCACGAGCAGAACGCCGACGAGGACGGCTGCGGCCGCCCCGGTGAGCGCCGCGCCCAGGCCACGGCGCCCGCTCTGCACGACGGCGGCCCCGGCGAAGCCGATGGGCAGCGCGACCGTCCCGCCGTGGCCGAGGGCGGCGGAGAGGATGCCGACGACGGCGGTGACCGCGAACACCGCGAGCGGAAACCTGCGGCGCCACAGGAGGGCGACGATCGCGACGGCGCTGAGGAGGACCTCCGGCACGGTGGATCCCTGTGGGTCCAGCGCCCACACCGCGGCGGCGAGCACCAGCAGGGCCGCGACGATCACGGCATCCATCACCGTCGATACGAGGCCGGGGCGCGCAGACGCCGTCGTCGGCGCGGTGTGCTCCCTCATGCTCCTCACCGTACTTCGCGGGGAGTACGCGGGAGTGTCTCCTCGCGGCGGACGACGTCGCGAGGCATCCGCGGGATCGTTGAGTCATCGGTGCACAGGGCACCGACGGAGAGCGGAACTCCCGAAGAAACCGCGAAAGGACCGGCGCAGTCGTCATGGCCGCCTCACTCACCCCCGCCGCCTCCCAGGAGGGCGTGGCTCCCCACGCCACGCCCGAGCGGGACTTCCCCTTCTACAACGGCGTTCCCGTGCAGGTCGGCGGTGGCCGCTGGGCGCTCGTCGTCCTCGGCGTGCTCGCCGGGGCTGCCGCAGACCTGCTCGTCGACGTCCCGGGGCCCGGATGGCTCAGCGTGCTGGCGCGCGCGGCGCTGTTCGTGGGGATCCCGCTCGTCGTGTACGCGCTCGCCGTGCCCGGTCACTGGCGGACCATCTTCCACAGGATGACCGGCCGCGAGGTCCTCACGATGCTCGGGTTCACGGCGCTCAGCCTCGTCGTCTCGTCGATCGCGGGCGTGATCGCCGGCCTCGTCACGCAGACCCACGCCAACGGCATGGGCGGCGTTCTGCACGGCATGGGCATCGGCGACCGGATCATGACGTTCGTGTCGATGGTGCCGCAGCTGCTCGGCGAGGAGATCTTCACGATCCTGCCGCTCCTGGCCGTCCTCTGGTTCGCCGTCACCAAGCTGCGCCTTCCGCGCACGGCC
Source organism: Microbacterium flavum (assembly GCF_018717645.1). Taxonomy (GTDB): domain Bacteria; phylum Actinomycetota; class Actinomycetes; order Actinomycetales; family Microbacteriaceae; genus Microbacterium; species Microbacterium flavum. Next base: position 374,385 of record NZ_JAFLHG010000001.1, on the reverse strand, counting down.
GCGGTCGTGATCGCGTGGGTGGTCACGGCGGTGCTCTTCGCCCTCATCCACCTGCCGACGTACGGATGGAACATCGTGCAGTGCCTCATCATCATCGGCAGCGCACGTCTCGTGCTGAGCCTCGCGTATCTCGTGACGAAGAACCTCTGGGTCTCGACCGGGACGCATGTCCTGGGTGACTGGACCCTGTTCGCGATCCCGCTCCTCGTGTCCTGATCTCCAGACTCCCCGATCGGGAAGGCCCGGCTCCCCCCCAGCCGGGCCTTCCGCCTGTCCGGCCCCGGTCTAGGCTTCAGCCATGGACCCCGCCGCGTGGACCTTCCTGATCCTCGGGGTCGCGATCGTGGCGTTCGTGAGCGGCAAGGTGCCGCTCGCCGTCGTGTCGATCGGTGTGGCGCTGGCGCTCTGGGCGACCGGCGTCCTCACCCTCTCGGGGGCCTTCGCCGGGTTCGGCGACCCGACGGTGCTGTTCATCGCGAGTCTGTTCGTCGTGAGCGAGTCGCTGGATGCCACGGGCGTCACCGCCTGGCTCGGTCAGCAGGTCGTGACGCGGGCGGGGCAGGGGCGGAGACGCCTGACCGTCGTGATCGGGGCGATGGCGGCGGTGCTGTCGGCCTTCATCTCCATCAACGGCGCCGTCGCCGCACTCCTGCCGGTCGTCGTCGTCGTGGCCGTCCGCGCCAGGATCGTCCCATCGAAGATGCTGATCCCTCTCGCGTTCGCCGCGAGCGCGGGATCGCTCCTGACGTTGACGGGAACACCCGTCAACATCGTCGTCTCGGAAGCGGCGGCCGCCGCCGGCGGGCGGGAGTTCGGCTTCTTCGAGTTCGCGCTCGTCGGGGCGCCCCTCGTCATCCTGACCGTCGCGATCGTCGCCCTCGGGGGCAACCGGCTGCTGCCCGAGCGTCGCGCCGAGCACTTCGGCGATCCGGCCGACCCGAGCGAGCACGCCCGCGCGCTGCGCGACAGCTACGCCGTCGACATGGACACCGCAGCCCTCTTCACCGCTCGCGACGGCGTCGCGGAAGTGCTCGTCGCGCCGCGCTCCCGCCTCATCGGACGCACCGTCTCCGCCGGCATGACGACCCGCGGCGAGGACCTCGTCATCCTCGCGGTCCGTCGCGGCGCCGACGACGGGCCGAACGCCTCCCGGGGGACGGGCGTGACCGGATCGCTCACACTGCAGGCGGGCGACGCCGTGCTCGTCCAGGGGCCGTGGGCAGCTCTCACGCGGTACACCCAGTCGGCGGACGTCATCGCCGTGACGCCCCCGCAGTCGCTGCAGCGGGCTGTGCCGCTCGGTCGCGGGGCGAAGCGCGCCCTCGTCATCCTGGGGCTCATGGTCCTGCTCCTGGCGACCGGGCTCGTGCCGCCCGCGGTCGCGGGGCTGCTGGCCGCCGGGTCGCTCATCCTCACCGGCGTCCTCACGATCCCGCAGTCGTACCGCGCGATCTCGTGGACCACCGTCATCCTCATCGCGGGCATGGTGCCGCTCTCGTCGGCATTCATCGCCACGGGCGCAGCGGGGCGGGTCGCCGACGTCGTGCTCGCGGTGATCGGCTCGACGTCGCCGCAGCTCGCCCTCCTCGTGCTGTGTGCGCTCACGATGGTGCTCGGACAGTTCATCTCGAACGTCGCGACGGTCCTCATCGTCACACCGATCGCCGTCGCGATCTCGCAAGAGCTCGGCCTGAGCGTGCTGCCGTTCATGATGGCGTTGACCGTCGCCGGGGCGGCGTCGTTCCTGACCCCGGTGGCGACGCCGGCGAACCTCATGGTGCTGCAGCCCGGCGGCTACCGCTTCGGCGACTACTGGAAGCTCGGCCTGCCGCTCATGCTCGTCTACCTCGCGGTCGCCGTCCTCTACGTGCCGCTCGTCTGGCCGTTCTGAGGCCGCACCGGCGCGGCGGGGATGCCGCGGTGGTCCCGTCGCGAGAGCAGGCGCGACGCCGCGGCGATTCCTGTCGCGAAAGCAGGCGGGATCGACCGCGCGGTCGAAGTCGACCGGGCGTAGCGTCGATCCCGCCTGCTTTCGGTGCGCCCACTCCACCGGTCACCTTCGTCACCGCCGTCTCGACAGACGTCGCCGCTTCGACAGACCTGCCGTCACCGAGGATCCGGGACGGCTCCCCGAGCCCGCACGTCCTGAAGGGTCCGGATTCGCCCGAGGGGCCGGCGTCAGCCCGCGAGCCCGAACAGCTGCAGCGGGTGAGTCAGCCGCCACCACGGGTCGGGGTCGGGGATATCTGCGGTCAGCCGCGCGCCGGACGACGACGACCCGAGGGGGCCCTTGGTGGAGACGGTGCCCACCTCGGCATCCGCGCTGCGCGCGTCGCCCAGCGACAGGTCGGAGGTCACGGCGGCAGACGCGCCGTTCCACAGAAGCAGCGACAGCTCGCTGTCGGTCACGATGCTCGCGCTCGCCCCCCACGCCGTCGTCACGGTGCCGACGATCGCTCCCGTCGACAACACGGTCGGCACGGATGCCTCCGTCGCCACCGCGTCGAGCAGGCGCGCGGTCTCAGCGTCGCGCGCCTCGTCGTCACCCTGGCCGAGGGCGACGGCGTACACGCGCACCGTGGTGTCGCCGACGACCTGCTCCTTCGCGGCGAGCAGGTTGTACAGGCTCTCCAGGCTCCCCGTCTTCAGTCCGACGACAGATGGATCGGCGAGCAGATCATTGGTGTTCACCACCTCGCCGGCACCGGGAAGGTCCACGACGCGCGTGCGCACGATCTCCGCGATGACGGGGTCGGCGAGCGCGAGCCGCGCGAGGGTGATGAGGGATGCCGGGTCCGCGGAGTTCTCGGGATCGATGCCCGTCGGCTCGACGACCGTGATCCCCGCGAGGCCGTGGCGATCCAGCCACGCGCGGGCGGCAGCCGCATAGACCGCGTCGCTCGGCCAGATCGTGCCTGCGAGGCGGTCGGTGTAGTTCCCCGCCGAGCCGATCAGCATGCCCTGCATCATCTGGAACTGGCTCAGGGTGCCGTCGACCGGGACGTCGAGAGCGGACTCGTCCTCCGCGAGGTACGCGAAATAGGTGTCGCGGTCGCTCTCGTCGAACGAGAACGACGGGCCACTCTCGCCGACGGCGAGCGGCATCTGGTCGAGCACCATCAGAGCCGTCACGAGCTTCGTGATGCTCGCCATCGGCAGCCGGTCGCCTGTCGATGCGGGAGTGCTGTCGACCCCGGCGACACCGACGGCCGCAGAACCCTGTTCCGGCCAGACGACGGCCGTCGCCGCGCCGGTGAGGTCCGCAGTGGCGACCGCCTCGATCCGGGGAGCGACCGCCCACAGCGGCCAGAGCAGCGTCGTCGCGGCGTAGACGCCGACGACGCCGACCGCCGAGAGGATCGGCACGACGACGCCGGCGCGCAGGGGCGAGCGATGCGGTCGCCGCGCGAGCAGGTCGGGGGCGACCTCCGTGCCGACCGGGCCGGTCGAACGCGCGGCGACGGCGTCGTCGTCCATCCATCCGAGGGCGCGACGGCCCTTCGCGTTGCGCACGACGACGGCATCCGAGAGGGGGAGCTCCGCACCTTCGCGCCGCGCGCGCCGCGAGTCGGCGGGCGCGTCTTCGATGGTCACGCGACCAAAACTACCGGCTCCGCGGCTAGACTCGACGTCACAACCACGGGAGTCCGGTGAGCCGGGCTGAGAGGAAGCGATCCACGCTTCGACCGTCGAACCTGATCCGGATCATGCCGGCGCAGGGAGGAGAGAACATGAACGCTTCGGCGTCCCCGTCCACCGTCTCATCGAAGGATGTCGCTGCGAGCGGCACGTCGCACCCGCTGCGACGGCTGCGCTGGCGCATCGTCGACATCGTCGTCGCCAGCGTGCTCGGCGTGGCATCCGGTCTGATCTTCCTGCTGTGGAACATCGGATATCTCGGCCCCAAGGCGATCCTCGAGCCTCTCCTTCCCGGACTGCAGGGTCTCCTCGACGGGCCGTGGCTGTTCGCCGGCGTCCTCGGCGCGCTGATCATCCGCAAGCCCGGCGCCGCGCTCTACACCGAGACCCTCGCCGCCGTCGTCTCCGCCCTCGTCGGCAATCAGTGGGGCGGATTCCTCACCCTCGAGGCGGGCCTCGTCCAGGGACTCGGGGCGGAGCTCATCTTCCTCGTCTTCTTCTACCGGGTGTGGAGCCTCCCCGTCGCGATGCTCGCGGGTGCGGGCGCGGCGATCGCCGGTGGCATCAACAACCTCATCCTCTGGTACGCCGGCGCCGACACCGCGTTCACCGTCATCTACCTCATCAGCACCGCCGTCTCGGGGGCTGTCATCGCGGGCGCGCTCTCCTGGTTCCTCGCGCGAGGCATCGCGGCGACGGGCGCGCTCGACCGCTTCGCGTCGGGGCGCGAGCGGCGCGAGCTCGTCTGAGCGGATGTCGGACGTCGCGGGACGCGGCCACCGTGTCGCCCCGGCGCGTGTGGAGGCGCGTGGATGGGGATGGCGACATGCGTCCCGTCGGGCCTGGGCGCTCGACGCCGTCGACCTGATCATCGAGCCCGGCGAGCGGGTGCTCCTCCTCGGCGCATCGGGGGCGGGGAAGTCGACCTTCCTGCATGCCGTCGCCGGCGTCCTCGGCGGTGCGGAGGAGGGGGAGAGTCGCGGCGACCTCCTCATCGACGGGGCGCCCCCCGAGGCGGCACGCGGCCGGTCCGGTCTCGTCCTGCAGGATCCCGACTCGCAGGTGATCCTCTCGCGCGTCGGCGACGACGTCGCGTTCGGCTGCGAGAACCTCGGCGTTCCGCGCGAGGAGATCTGGCCGCGGGTGCGCGAGGCGTTGGATGCCGTGGCCCTGGATGTCGCCCTCGATCGCCCGACCAAGGCCCTCTCGGGCGGGCAGAAGCAGCGTCTCGCGCTCGCCGGGGCCCTCGCGATGCGGCCCGGACTCGTCCTCCTCGACGAGCCGACGGCGAATCTCGACCCCGACGGGGTCGCCGAGGTGCGCGCGGCGGTCGGGCGCGCGGTGGCGGAGAGCGGCGCGACCCTCATCGTCGTCGAGCATCGCGTGGAGGTGTGGCTCCCGCTCGTCGATCGCGTGATCGTGCTCGGCCCGGAGGGCGTGATCGCCGACGGCACCCCCGGGCACGTCCTGGGGGAGCGCGGCGCGCGGCTCGCCGCCGCGGGCGTCTGGGTCCCGGGCATCCCGCCCGCCACCCCGCCCGCCCCGGCCCGCCCGCCGGGCGAGGTGCTTCTGCGCGCGCGGGACCTCGCCGTCGCGCGCGTGCGCGGCGTCGCGGTCGCGTCCGGGCTGGACCTCGACGTCCACGCGGGTGCCGCGCTCGCCATCACGGGCCCGAACGGCGCCGGGAAGTCGACCCTCGCTCTCACGCTCGCAGGGCTCCTGGCGCCCGCCGCGGGCGAGGTCCGTGCCTCCGAATCGCTGGATGCCGGGGCCGGCGAGGTCCCGCTGCGCTGGCGCTCGCGCGACCTGCTCACGCGGATCGGCACCGTCTTCCAAGAGCCCGAGCACCAGCTCCTGCGGACCACGGTGCAGGACGAGCTCGAGGTCGGACCGCGCGCGCTCGGCCGCTCCGAGGACGTCATCGCCGCCCGCACCGACGAGCTGCTGGAGCGGCTGCGCCTCGCGCACCTCGCCCGCGCGAACCCCTACACGCTCTCCGGCGGCGAGAAGCGCCGGCTGACCGTCGCCGCCGCCCTCGCCACGTCTCCGCGCCTGCTCGTCCTCGACGAGCCGACCTTCGGACAGGATGCGCGCACCTGGTCCGAGCTCGTCGCCCTCCTCGCCGCCCTCCGGGACGAGGGAACGGCGATCCTCACGGTCACCCACGACGCCGCCGTCGTCGCGGCCCTGCACGCCCGCCGGTTCGTCCTCGGTGCGCAGGCGGCGCCGGCCGAGAGGGAGGACGCCTCGTGACCCTCCTCGACACCCGGGCGCGTACGGGCCGGGTCGCGCGCATCAACCCGGTCGCGAAGCTCGGCGCGAGCGCGCTCATCGCGATCCCGCTCATCCTCACGCTCGACCCGGTCTCGGCCGCGGTCGCCCTCGCGCTCGAGTGCGCACTGTTCGCCTTCGCGGGGCTCACCTGGCGCGAGTTCTGGGTGCGCACCTGGCCGGTGTGGCTCGCGGCGCCGCTCACGGCGCTCACGATCGCGCTCTACGGCGAGGCATCCGGCCACGTCTACGTCGAGTGGTTCGTCGTGCGCGTCAGCGAAGGCTCGCTCGCCCTCGCCGCCGCGACCTTCCTGCGCGTCCTCGCGATCGCGCTGCCCTCCGTCGTCCTGTTCGTCACCGTCGACCCCACCGACCTCGCCGACGGGCTCGCCCAGGTGGTCCACCTGCCGGCGCGGTTCGTGCTCGGCGCGCTCGCCGGTCTCCGCATGGTGGGGCTCTTCCTCGACGATTGGCACGCGCTCGAACTGGCGCGTCGGGCGCGCGGCGTCGCCGATCGGGGGCGCGTCCGGCGCTTCGTCGGCATGGCCTTCGCGCTCCTGGTCCTCTCCATCCGACGCGGATCCAAGCTCGCGACCGCGATGGAGGCGCGGGGGTTCGGAGCGCCCGTCCGTCGCACCTGGGCGCGCCCGTCGCGTTTCGGGGCCCCTGAATGGGGCCTCCTGCTCATCGGCGCCGCCATCTCCGGGCTCGCCGTTGCCGCCGCCGTGGCCGCGGGCACGTGGAACTTCATCCTCGGACCGAGCTGAGCGTCGGATCGCGCCGACCCCGCAGATCGTGCGACCGGGCGCGGTCAGCGCGGATCGCCTGCCCGACGCGGGCGGGCGGGCGGGGCCCCCGCGAGCGCGCGGGCGACCCCCTCGTCCACGACGAGATCCGTGACGAGGGATGCCGCGAGGGCGCCCCGCAGCGCCGTGAGCTTGGACAGGCTCGACACGACGCACACGCGGCGCGGGATGCGGCGGATCGCAGGGAAGCTCGGCCCGCTGGATCGTCGGTTCAGGTCGATGCCGTCACTCGATCCGTCTTCGCGGTAGAACACGGTCGCGCAATCGCCGACGATGCCGTCGCGCAGGAGCGCACGCGAGTCCTCGCCGGTGAGGTAGCCGCCGGAGTAGACGTGCGAGGGGACGTCGGCGCGCGGCGACCCGAGTCCGAAGACGAACATCCCGACCTCGTCCTGGGCGTCGAGCACCCGGCGCACCGAGCGCTCGCGCCACATCAGGTCCTTCGTGTGCGGGTCGTCGAAGAGCGCCGGAGCGGGGAAGAGCTGGACGTCGGCGCCGAACGCGCCGCCGAACCGCTCGAGGATGGACGAGGCGTAGGGGAGGCCGGAAGTCATCGGGTTCGCCGCGCCGTTCATCTGGACGACGTGGACGTTGTGCAGGCGGCGGGCCGGCAGCTCCCGCGCGATCGCCGAGACGGTGGCCCCCCAGGCGATGCCGATGCTCATGTTGTCATCGGCGAGCGTCGCGACGCGTCGCGCCGCCGACCGCGCGACCCGGGCGAGCCGCTCCGCGTCACTCGCGCGGACGGGGGTGGGCACGATCTCCGCCGTCACGCCGAAGAGGTCCGCGATCCGCTCCGTGAGCCCGTCGACGCCGTCCTGGGGGGAGTGCACCGTGATCTCCACGAGCCCGATCTCACGGGCGTACGCGAGCAGCCGGGAGATCGACGAGCGGGAGATCCGCATCTCCGAGGCGATCTCGTCCATCGTCAGCTCTTGGACGTAGTAGAGGTGGGCGGCGCGCAGGGCGTCGCGCGTGCGCACGTTCGTGACGTCGTCGGTCTCCATGTCGGGCCGCGGCCCCTCTCTTCCCTCGTCTGGACTGCACGATCGTGCGCATTCTCCCGGTCTGCGCACGTTCGTGCACAAGGGGTTGTGCGAACGTGCGCGGATGATCAAGTGTAGAACTCGTCACCGATGGAAGGACCGACGATGAGCAACGCGACACAGCTGCGGCCGAACGTACAGGCGCTCCGGGAGCGCCCCGAGGCGGATGTCCTCATCATCGGCGGCGGGATCAACGGCGTCGCCACGTTCCGCGATCTCGCCCTCCAGGGGGTGGATGTCGTCCTCGTCGAACGCGGCGACTACGTGAGCGGCGCCTCCTCGGCATCCAGCCACATGGTCCACGGCGGCGTGCGATACCTCGAGAACGGCGAGTTCCGGCTCGTGCAGGAGGCGGTCGTGGAGCGCAACGCGCTCGTGCGCAATGCGCCGCACTTCGTGAAGCCCCTCCCGACGACGATCCCGATCCACAAGACGTTCTCCGGCATCCTCGCCGCGCCGTTCCGCCTTCTGTTCACCCACGGGCGCGGCAAGCCCCGCGAGCGCGGCGCTCTGCTGATCAAGCTCGGCCTGACGATGTACGACACGTTCTCGCGCGACGGGGGCACCGTTCCGCGCCACACGTTCCACGGGCGCCGCGCCTCGCGGGTGCGCTTCCCCGACCTCGACCCGCGCTTCGCCTACACGGCGACCTACTACGACGCCTCGATGCACGACCCCGAGCGGCTCGCCCTGGACGTCCTCCGCGACGGACAGCAGGAGGGGGCCGCGCGCTCGGCCAACTACGTCAGCGCCGTGGGCGCGCACGGCTCGGCCGTGACGCTGCGCGACGAGGTCTCCGGCGAGGAGTTCGACGTCACGGCGAAGGTCATCGTGAACACCAGTGGGCCCTGGACGGACCTCACGAACACGGCGCTCGGCGAGCCGACCCGCTTCATGGGGGGGACGAAGGGCTCGCACATCGTGCTCGAGAACGACACCCTGCTGGCAGCGACCCGCGGCAACGAGATCTTCTTCGAGGCGTCCGACGGGCGCATCGTGCTGATCTACCCGCTCAAGGGGCGCGTCATGGTCGGCACGACCGACATCGACGCCGACCCCACCCGACCCGTCGTCTGCACCGACGACGAGATCGAGTACTTCTTCGACCTGATCGCGCAGGTCTTCCCGGACATCTCCGTCACGCGCGACCAGATCGTCTACACCTTCTCCGGCATCCGCCCTCTGCCGCGGCACGACGACCTCGCCCCCGGTTTCGTCTCCCGCGACTACCGCGTCGAGCGCGGCGACCTCCACGGGACGCCCGTGCTCAGCCTCGTCGGCGGGAAGTGGACCACCTTCCGCGCCCTCTCCGAGCACGTCGCGAACGACGCGCTCACCCTGCTCGGGCGCCCGCGCGTCCAGTCGACCGCGAACCTCGCGATCGGCGGCGGAGCGGGCTACCCGAAGGATGTCGACGCCCGCGCCCGCTGGGTCGCCGCCCACCGCGGCGCGCACGAGGCGGCCTTCGCCGACCGCATGCTGGAGCGCTACGGCACCTACGCCGCGAAGCTCCTCACGGCGCTGCCGGTCACCCAGCAGCCGCTGCAGCACGCGCCGGGCTATTCGCGCGAGGAGATCGCCTTCCTCGCCGAGCGCGAGGAGGTCGTCACCCTCATGGATCTGCTCCTGCGCCGCACCTCGGTCGCCTTCGTCGGGAACATGACCCCCGAGACGCTCGAGGAGATCGCGGATGCCGCGGCGCCCGCCCTGGGCTGGGACCAGGACCGGGTGCGCAACGAGATCGAAGCCACGACGTCGAGCCTCCGCGACGCCCACCGCGTCGACCTCGAGCACGCCGGGGTCGCGGCGCTCGCCGGTCCCGGCCGCTGACGGCCGCACACCGCTCCGGCGCGGCCTGACGCCGGTCCCTCCTCAGGCCACCCACGAAAGGTCAATGTCGACATGCAAGAAGTAAATCTGGGGCTCTATTTCCTCTCCGAACTGGTGGGTACGGGGCTCCTCCTCCTTCTCGGTGGGGGCGTGGTCGCCAACGTGGCGCTCAAGGGCACCAAGGGCAACAACGGCGGATTCCTGATGGTGAACTGGGGCTGGGGCCTGGCGGTGTTCGCCGGTGTGCTGGCATCCGCCTACTCGGGTGCTCAGCTGAACCCCGCCGTCTCGATCGGCCTTCTCGTCGCGGGCAAGATCCCCTTCACCCTGTTCCTGATCGCGATCGCCGGCCAGATGGTCGGCGCGTTCCTCGGCGCGGTGCTGTGCTGGCTCACGTACAAGGAGCACTTCGACATCGAGCCCGACCCGGCGAACAAGCTCGGCGTGTTCTCCACGGGCCCGGCGATCCGCTCGTACGGGTGGAACCTCGTGACGGAGATCATCGCGACGTTCGTGCTCGTCTTCGTGATCTTCGCCTTCGCCGACTACGGCGATGTCCAGGTCGGCGTCCCGGGTGCCCTCGGCCCGCTGACGGCCGTCCCCGTCGCCCTTCTCGTGGTGGGCATCGGCGCCTCGCTCGGTGGGCCCACCGGTTACGCGATCAACCCGGCTCGTGACCTCGGACCCCGCATCGCGCACGCCGTCCTCCCGATCAAGGGCAAGGGCTCGAGCGACTGGTCCTACGCGTGGGTGCCGGTCGTCGGCCCCCTCATCGGTGGCGTCCTGGCCGCGCTCGCGGCGCCGGCGCTCCTGCACTTCATCGCCGCGTGACGCGCGCGAGCACTCTTCTCACCCGACAGACAAGGAAGTCCATCTCATGACTCAGTACATCATCGCCCTCGATCAGGGCACCACCTCGAGCCGCGCCATCATCTTCGACAAGAAGGGCTCGGTCATCTCCATCGGCCAGAAGGAGCACGAGCAGATCATGCCGCGCGCCGGATGGGTCGAGCACGACCCCATCGAGATCCGTGACAACATGCGCGAGGTCATCGGCATCGCGCTCGGTCGCGCGAACCTCACCCGCCATGACATCGCGGCCATCGGCATCACGAACCAGCGCGAGACGGCGGTCGTCTGGGACAAGAACACCGGCATCCCCGTCTACAACGCCATCGTCTGGCAGGACACCCGCACGCAGCCGATCGTCGACCGCCTCGCCGGCGACGAGGGCGTCGACCGGTTCAAGGACATCGTCGGACTGCCGCTGGCCACCTACTTCTCCGGCACGAAGATCGTGTGGATCCTCGAGAACGTCGAGGGTGCGCGCGAGAAGGCCGAGGCGGGCGACCTCATCTTCGGGACGACCGACTCGTGGGTGCTGTGGAACCTCACCGGCGGCCCCGACGGCGGGGTGCACGCGACGGACGTCACGAATGCCTCGCGGACGCTGTTCATGGATCTGAAGACCCTCCAGTGGCGTGAGGACATCCTCGCCGAGTTCGGCGTGCCGCTCTCGATGCTGCCGGAGATCCGCTCCTCCAGCGAGGTGTACGGCGAGGCTCGCGACACGTCGCTGCTGCGCGAGACGCCGGTCGCCGGCATCCTGGGCGATCAGCAGGCGGCGACCTTCGGCCAGGCGGCGTTCGATCCGGGCGAGAGCAAGAACACCTACGGCACGGGCAACTTCCTGATCTTCCAGACGGGCACCGAGATCGTCAAGAGTGAGAACGGGCTGCTGACGACGGTGGGGTACAAGCTCGGCGACGGGCCGGCGCACTACGCGCTGGAGGGTTCGATCGCCGTCACCGGATCGCTCGTCCAGTGGCTGCGCGACCAACTCGGCATCATCTCCTCCGCCCCCGAGGTCGAAGAGCTCGCGGCGAAGGTCGAGGACAACGGCGGGGTGTACTTCGTGCCCGCGTTCTCCGGGCTGTTCGCGCCGTACTGGCGCCCCGACGCGCGCGGCGCGATCGTCGGGCTCACCCGCTACGCCAACCGGAACCACATCGCGCGTGCCGCGCTGGAGGCGACCGCCTTCCAGACCCGCGAGGTGCTGGATGCCGTCAACGCCGACTCCGGAGTGGACCTCGCCGAGCTCAAGGTCGACGGCGGCATGACCGCCAACGACACGCTCATGCAGTTCCAGGCCGATGTCCTCGGCGTCGAGGTGGTGCGCCCGGTCGTGGCGGAGACCACGGCGCTCGGCGCCGCATACGCCGCCGGCCTCGCCGTCGGGTTCTGGAACGACCTCGACGAGCTGCGCGCCAACTGGCAGGAGGACAAGCGCTGGTCGCCGACCGGCGACACCGAGGAGCGCGAGCGTCAGCTGCGCCTGTGGAAGAAGGCCGTCACGAAGTCGATGGACTGGGTCGACGACGACGTCCGCTGATCCCGCGAGTCCGAGCGGCGGGTCGCTTCGGCGGCCCGCCGCTCACGGCGTGCGGCGGTCCAGGGCGGCGACGAGACGCCGCGGCGCGGTCGCGCGGTACGAGGCATCCATCAGCTCGGCGACCTCCGTCCAGTCGACCCCGCTCTCCAGATCGAGCGCGAGCCAGCCGTGCGGCCACAGGTAGGCGGGCTCCCAGAAGCGGTCGTCGGCGCGCAGGGCGGGCTCGTCCTCGGGGTCGGGGCGGAACAGGATCGCGCTGTCGTGACGATCGTGGGTGGCGCCGCGCGGCGATCCGCCGTAGTAGCCGAACACGCGCTCGGTGAAGAAGGTCGGCCGCCCGTGCGTGATCTTCTCCGCGGCCTCGGGGAGCGCCAGCGCGATCTCGCGGACCCGCGCGAGGATCGGATCAGCGTCGTCGAACATCACGGGGTGGGTCATGGCGCCATTCTGCCCGCGGCTCAGGTGGCGTTCCAGAGGTCCCGGTAGAAGGAGAGCCGCTCCGCGTCGGGTTCCACCCCGTACGCATCCAGCAGAGCATCTTCCCATCCGGGCCCGTAGTTCCAGACGGTGCTCATGGATGCCGCGGCGAGGTCACCCCAGCGGTCGGCGAGGCCGAGAGCGCCGAGGTCGACGTGCCCGAGCCAGCGGCCGTCCGCGTCGAGGAGGGTGTTCGGGCAGCACGCGTCCCCGTGGCAGACCACGAGCCGGTCGATCGGCGGGGCGTCGCGCAGCGCGCCGGGCACGATGACACCCCGCCGTGCCGCGTTCTCGACGCGCTCGGCGACCGACCAGTCGAACGGGCAGTCCTCGACCGGCAGAGCCTCGTGCAGGGCGCGCAGCCCCTCGCCCACCGCGCGCACCGCCACGGCGGGTTCGGTGATCCAGCGCGGATCGGCGGCGGACAGACCGGGGAGCGCACGCGTCACGAGCCACTCCTCCCCTCCGTCCGACCCGACGTCGAGCACCTCCGGCACGCGCGTGAACCGCGCGGCCCAGGCCAGGCGCTCCGCCTCGGCCGCCATCGAGGTCTCGCCGTGGACGGGCCCGTGCTTGATGTAGCGGCCGTCGCCGGTGCGGAAGGTGACGCCGCCGACGTTGTTGCGCCACACCGGCACCAGCGCGTCGTCCCGGGCGATCGCGCGCACCCGAGCGGGCACCGGCAGATCTGGTGCGGGGAAGGTCATGGCATCCATCCTGCCCGCCGCCGCAGACCCGAGCCCAGGAAGCCCGTGTGATGAGATGGGGGATGCCCGCCGCTCCGCCTCGTCGACACGGAGCTTTCGCCGTGATCTCCGGCCCGATTCCGGTGCTGGCCGTCGGCGACGTGCTCGAGCGGCACGTCGTCCTGACCCCGGCGTCGCTGACGCTGTTCTCCGGCGGTCGTCCACGCGACACCGTCGCCTGGCTGGAGGTCGCCGAGGCCTCGGCGCGTCTGCCGCGGGTGCGGCTGGTGCCGCCCCGCGTCGCGGACGCGCTCGCGGGACTCGTCGCGGCGTACCTCGGCCCGGTGGCGGCGTCGTCGATGACCGGCGAGGTGCGTGTGCGCACGCACGACGGCATGGCGCGCGAGTGGCAGATCGACGGCCATCACGCGGCCGGCTACCGGAGCGAGGACGTGCTCCGAGCCGCCCGCCTCTTCGCGCATCTCACCGCCGCTCCGCAGTCGCGGCGGCTGCTCGGCGACCCCGACGAGGTCCTCGCTCTGCTGGCTCGGGCGACGCCCGCGCGGTGAAACTCAGTTCCTTTGCTACTGGTACGCGATGTCATCGCGTAGGCTGAGCGACGAGTTCGAAGGAGAGCACATCATGGATATCACCGGCGCATCCGCACTCGTCACCGGCGGTGCGAGCGGGCTCGGTCTCGCGACCGCCCGACGCCTGGCCGATGCCGGGGCGCACATCGTGATCGTCGACCTCCCCTCCTCGCCGGGGGCCGAGCGCGCCGCCGAACTCGGGGGGACGTTCGCTCCGGCCGACGTCACCGATCCCGATCAGGTCGCCGCGGCCGTCGCCGTCGCCGGGGAGCACGGGCCGCTCCGCGTCGTCGTGAACTGCGCCGGCATCGCCCCGCCCGCCAAGGTCCTCGACCGCGACGGCCATCCCGGCGACCTCGCCCACTTCGAGAAGATCGTCCGCGTCAACCTGATCGGCACGTACAACGTCATCGGCCAGGCCGCCGCCGCCATCGCGCAGACGGAAGCCACCGACGGCGGCGACCGTGGCGTCGTCGTGAACACGGCATCCGTCGCCGCGTTCGACGGGCAGATCGGACAGCCCGCCTACTCCGCGAGCAAGGGCGGCGTCCACGCCATGACGCTGCCGATCGCGCGCGAGCTGGCGCGCTACGGCATCCGCGTCTGCACGATCGCCCCCGGGATCATGGAGACGCCGATGCTCGCGGGGCTTCCGGAGGCGGCGCAGGAGAGTCTCGGGCAGCAGGTGCCGTACCCGGCGCGTCTCGGCCGGCCTGACGAATACGCCTCCCTCGTGCTCGAGATCGTGCGCAACGGCTACCTCAACGGCGAGACCATCCGCCTCGACGGCGCCATCCGCATGGCGCCGAGGTGAGGAGAAAGAAGACGATGAGCGACTCGATCCTGTTCACCCGTGACGGCGGCCTCGCGCGCCTCACCTTCAACCGCCCCGCGAGCCTCAACGCGATGGGGTTCGAGATGGGGCGCCGTTGGCGCGACCTCGCGCGGGAGATCGCGAGCGACGACGCGGTCGGCGCCGTGCTCATCGACGCGAACGGACCGGCGTTCTGCGCCGGCGGCGACGTGATCGAGATGGCGACCTCCGGCGCATCGGGAGCCGACGTCACCGAGATGGCCGGGATCATCCACGACGGGATCCGCGCGCTCGTCGAGTCGTCGGTGCCGGTGGTCGCCGCTGTGCAGGGCGCTGTCGCGGGCGGCGGCCTCGGACTCATGCTCACCGCCGACTACGTGGTGGCGAGCCCTCGCGCGAAGTTCGTCAGCCGGTACGCGAACATCGGCCTGACCCCCGATCTCGGCGTCTCCACGCTTCTTGCGGCGGCGGTGGGCCAGACCCGCGCGCTGCGCCTGCTGCTGCAGGACGAGACGATCGACGCCGACACCGCCCTCGACTGGGGCCTCGTCACGGAGGTCGCGGACGACCCCGGCGCGCGGGCCGACGAGATCGCGCGGTTCTGGCTCGCGAACGCCACCGGAGCCTTCGGGCACGCCAAGCGCCTGATCCGCGCCGCCGGCCGACGCGCCTTCGCCGACAACCTCGGTGACGAGGCGCGCACGATCGGCGCGCGTTTCGACACCGAGGAGGCGCGCACGCGCGTCGCGGGCTTCGCCGCGGCATCCCGCAGGCCCGCCACCGCCGCTCCGCCGGCCTCAGACTGACCCCCCCCCCCACCCCCCCCCGCCCCCCCGCCCCCCCTCCCCGCGGTCTGACGCCGCCCCGCCCCCCCGCCCCCCCCGCGCGGCCCCCCCCCCCCCGCCCCCCCCCCCCCCGCCCTGGTGGCGCTGCGCCCCCCCCCGCGGGGCCACCCCCCGGCGGACCCCCACCCGCCATAACCGGGACAAGGAGAACACCTGATGACCGAGCCCACCCTCGCCGGCAAGACCATCCTGATGTCGGGCGGCAGCCGTGGCATCGGTCTCGCGATCGCCCTGCGCGCGGCGCGCGACGGCGCGAACATCGCGCTCATGGCGAAGACCGACACCCCGCACCCGAAGCTCGAGGGCACCGTCCACTCCGCGGCCGCGGCGATCGAGGCGGCGGGCGGACATGCGCTGCCGATCGTCGGCGACGTGCGCAGCGACGACGACATCACCGAGGCCGTGCTGAAGACCCAGGGCGAGTTCGGCGGCATCGACATCGTCCTCAACAATGCGTCGGTGATCGACCTCTCCGGCTCGCTCGACCTGGCCGCGAAGAAGTACGACCTCATGCAGGATGTCAACGTCCGCGGCACGTTCATGCTGTCGCGCGCCGCCGTCCCGATGCTGAAGGATGCCGCGAACCCGCACATCCTCTCCCTCTCCCCGCCCCTGAACATCACCCCGCGCTGGCTCGGCGCCCACACCGGGTACACCCTGGCGAAGTACGGCATGACGATGGCGACCCTGGGGCTTGCGGCCGAGTTCGAGGGCGATGGCATCGCCGCCAACACCCTCTGGCCCGAGACGACGATCGCGACGGCGGCGGTCCAGTTCGCCCTCGGCGGCGATCGGATGATGAAGGCCAGTCGCACGCCCGAGATCTACGCCGACGCCGCGTACGCCGTCCTCACGACGCCCGCGGGCGCGCGCACGGGGCAGACGCTCATCGTCGAGCAGGTGCTGCGGGATGCCGGCGTCACGGACTTCTCCGGCTACGCCGCCGTCGCCGGCACGCCCGACGCGGAGCTGTTCCCCGACATCTTCCTCTGACTCGGCGCGGGCGGCCCCGAGAGTCCAAGACGCGCGGTCCCGGTACCTGCGGCATCCGCGTGTCTTGGACTCTCGGCGGAGCCGGAGCCGGAGCCGGGGGCGCGGGGCGAGGGCGGGGGCGAGGGCCCCGGCGAGCCGCGCCGGGGCGAAGGGGATCAGACCAGGCCGAGGCGGACGAGGGCGCGGTGCACGCCGTCGTCCAGGACGCCCGAGGTCACGACGTCGGCCTTCGCCTGCAGTTCGGGATCCGCGCCGCCCATCGCGACGGCCGTGCCCACCACCTCGAACATCTCGACGTCGTTCCAGCTGTCGCCGATGCCCACGGCGGCCGCCGCGTCGATTCCGAGTGCGGCCAGCACCTCGAGGATCGCCGATCCCTTGTTGACGCCGCGCATCGCGATCTCGCCGTTCGACGCGCCCGGCATCGGGATCGAGCCGGGGATCACGTGGAATGCATCGCCGAGGTCCGCCTCGGCGCGGTCGAGGGTGTCGGAGCTGCTGCTGATGAACGTCGCCTTGACGACCTGGTCGAGGTCCAGATCGCCGATCGGGCGGTAGGAGATCGCCGGCAGGGGCGCGTCGTCGTCGTCGAGACCGAGCGCGCGCAGATCGTCCCGGTGGCGGGCGCGACGCTGCCGGAAGAACTCCTCCGCCGCTGCCGCGACGCCCTCCGAGGCGTAGACCCCCTCATCCGTCTGCAGGAAGTAGTGGATGCCGTTGCGCTCGAAGTAGGCGACCATCCGATCGACCGCGGTCCGCGGCATGAGGTGGGCGGCGATGCGCTCCTGGGTGCCGTCGGCGAGGATGCGCACCGAGAAGGCGCCGCCGTTCGTGACCGCTCCGTCGAAGCCGATCTCGCGGACCGCGGGATGGATGTCGCCGGCGGATCGGCCCGTGCAGAGATAGACGAGGTGGCCGGCGCGGCGTGCGGCGCGGATGGCGCTCACGGTCGATGGAGCGATGACCGAGCCGTGTTCGAGGATCGTCCCGTCGACGTCGATGAACACGATGCGCGGCGAGAGGTCGGGTGTGGTCACGCTCTATCCTCCCGCATTCCGCGGCTCATCCCGACCGCGGCGGGACGCCCGGGCGGGATGCGGTGACCTTCGGGAATCCACGCCGGAAAGTGCTTGACGAGATCTCGCAGCTGATTCATAATCTCCTCAGGATAAATCGATTTATCACGAGGAAGTGATCGACATGGCACGAGTCCGCATCTCGGATGTGGCTGCCGCCGCGGGGGTTTCGGTGACCACCGTGTCGCTCGTGCTCAACGATGTCGAGTCGCGCATCTCCGCCGAGACCCGCGAGCGGGTCCGCGCCGCCGCCGCTGCCGTCGGCTACGCGCCCAGCTCGGTCGCCCGGGGGCTGCGCCAGCAGCGGACCAACACCGTCGGACTCATCTCCGACCAGATCGCGACGACCCCGTTCGCCGGTCGCATGCTCGCCGGTGCGCAGGATGTCGCACGGGAGAACGGCAAGCTCGTCTTCCTCGTCGACACGTCCGGCGACCGCGTCGTCGAGGACGCGGCCATTCGCGCGCTCGCCGCCCAGCAGGTGGACGCCATGATCTACGCCGCCATGTGGCACCGCGTGGTGCCGGTCCCGGAGAGCCTGCCCGCCGACGCCGTCTTCCTCGACTGCCGCCCGGAAGGCGGCGGACGACGCAGCGTCGTCCCCGACGACCATGCCGGGGGAGTGGCCGCCGTCCGCGAACTCGTCGCTGCGGGCCACGAGCGGATCGCGTACGTCGATGCCGTCCCCGGCCCGGGCCGCCCGATCGCCGCCGATCTGCGTCTCGCCGGTTACCGCGAGGTCCTCGCCGATGCGGGCATCGCGGCAGATCCGCTCTGGCACGTCCACGGCGAGATGTCCGCGCGCGGCGGACGCGACGCGGCGGACCAGCTCCTCGCGCTGGATGACGCCCGGCGGCCCACGGCGCTCTTCTGCTTCAACGACCGCATGGCGGCCGGCGCCTACCTCGCGGTGCGCGCCCGCGGTCTGCGCATCCCCCACGACATCTCGATCATCGGCTACGACGACCAGCAGCTCATCGCCGCCGAGCAGGACCCTCCCCTGACCACCGTCGCTCTGCCCCATTACGAAATGGGGCGCTGGGCGATGGAGGTCGCGCTCGGCATCCGCGTGGGGGAGACGGATGCCACACACCAGATGGAGTGTCCCGTCATCCGGCGAGACTCCGTGGGCCCGCCACCGGCGCACGTCGGCAAACAGAACCGGCGACGGGCTTCACAGCACACCGAGCGGTCGCGTGACGCGACCCCCGAACGGTGACCGGCTGACCGGTCACAGGAAAAGGAAACCACAATGAAGCGCACATCCGTTTCGATTCTCGCCGCGGCGGGACTCGTCGGCGTGCTGGCGCTCACCGGCTGCGGTCAGGCCGGCCAGGGTGACAGCACGACCGAGGACGGCAAGACGAAGCTGACGATGTGGACGCACTCGGCAGGAAATCCCGCCGAGCTCGCCGTCTACCAGCAGATCATCTCCGACTTCAATGCGTCGCAGGATCAGTACGAAGTCGTCGAGGAGTCGTTCCCGCAGGGGGCGTACAACGACGCGGTCGTCGCCGCGGCGGCCTCCGGCGACCTGCCGTGCCTGCTGGACCTCGACGGTCCGATCATGCCGAACTGGGCGTGGGCCGGTTACCTGCAGCCCCTCGGCATCGACACGAAGATCACCGACTCGCTGCTGCCGACGGCCGTCGGAAAGTGGGACGGCGAGATCTACTCGGCCGGCTACTGGGATGCGGCGCTGTCGATCTTCGCCCGCAAGTCGGTGCTCGAGAAGAACGGCATCCGCATCGCGACGGTGGATCAGCCCTGGACCGAGCAGGAGTTCGCCAGCGCGCTGGCGACCCTGAAGGCCGCCGGATACGACACCCCGATCGACATCGGCGCCGAGGACAAGGGCGAGTGGTGGCCGTACGCCTACTCGCCGTTCCTGCAGAGCTTCGGCGGCGACCTGATCGACCGCGACACGATGCTCAGCGCCGAGGGCGCGCTCAATGGGGACGACGCGATCGCCTGGGGCACCTGGTTCCAGAACCTCTTCAAGGACGGCTACGCCAACGCCGACGGCACCGTCGGCAACCAGGAGTTCGTGGACGACAAGGTGGCGCTCAGCTACACGGGCGTCTGGAACGCGCTGGCATCGGTGGATGCCGTCGGCGACGATCTCGTCGTCCTGCCCCCGCCGGACCTCGGCACGGGCCCGAAGATCGGCGGCGGCTCGTGGCAGTGGGCCATCTCGAAGGGCTGCAACGACGCCGACGGCGCACGCAAGTACCTCGAATTCAGCTTCCAGGATAGGTACATCACCCAGTTCGCCGACGAGCAGATCGTGATCCCGGCGACGGATTCCGCCGCGCAGGCGTCGAAGTACTTCGGTGACGACGGCGTGCTGCGCCCGTTCGTCGAGCTGTCGCAGAAGTTCGCGGTGCTGCGCCCGGAGACCCCGGCCTACGCCGTCATCTCCACGACGTTCGAGACCGCGGCGAAGGACATCATGAACGGCGCGGACGTGAAGACCGCGCTCGACCAGGCCGTGAGCGACATCGACGCGAACATCGCGTCGAATGACGGATACGGCTTCAAGAAGTGACACGCGGAGCGGGCGGGGGCACACCCCGCCCGCTCCCCGCAACGACCTTCTACGACGTGCACCGACCCTGAGAAGAGCTCTCATGACTGTCTCCTCTGCCATCGTCGCGGCCGAAAAGCCGCGGCGCGCGCTCGGCCGCTTCCGCTCGATGCGGGGCCGCGAAACCTGGGCGGGTCTCGCGATGATCGCGCCCGCCGGCATCCTGCTCGTGCTGTTCCTCGTGATCCCGGTGCTGCTCGCCTTCGGGCTCTCCTTCACCAATGCACGTCTGATCTCGCCGAACCCGCCCCGCTTCGTCGGCCTCGACAACTTCGCGCGGGCGTTCGGGGCCGACCCGATGTTCCTGCAGTCGGCGTGGAACACGTTCCTGTTCGCGCTCGTCGTCGTGCCGGTCCAGGCCGGTCTCGGTCTGCTGCTCGCGGTGCTGGTGAACCGCCGGATGCGCGGTGTCACCGCGTTCCGCGTGATCTTCTTCATCCCCGTCGTCACGTCGATCGTCGTGGTCTCGATCCTCTGGAAGTTCATGTACCAGAAGGACGGGCTCATCAACTCGTTCATCGACACGCTGACCTTCGGTGCGTGGCAGAGCGTGGACTGGCTGAACAACCCGACCACCGCCCTCCCGGCCATCATCGTGCTGTCGATCTGGCAGGCCGTCGGATTCCACATGATCATCTGGCTGTCGGGGCTGCAGACCATCCCGGAGGAGCTCTACGAGGCCGCCAAGATGGACGGTGCGAGCCCCTGGCGTCAGTTCACCAGCGTCACCTGGCCGGGTCTGCGACCGACCATGATCTTCGTGCTCATCACGATCACGATCGCCGCTCTCGGACTGTTCGTGCAGGTCGATGTCATGACCCAGGGCGGCCCGACCGGCTCGACCTCCACGATCGTCTACCACGCCGTCCGCAAGGGCTATCAGCAGCAGGAGATCGGGTACGCCGCAGCCATCTCGCTGATCTTCTTCGTCGCGGTGCTCATCATCGCGCTCATCCAGCGCCGCCTCACGCGAGACAAGGACTGACCATGACCGCGACACAGACCCTCACGGCGGGCCCCGCCGGGCGTCGCCCGTCGGCGAAGGCCGGCGCGGAGCGGACCCCGGCACGCCAGCGGCGGAGCCGCCGGATCAGCGGGATCCTCTACTACGGCGCCATGAGCATCTTCGGGATCGCCTTCCTCTTCCCGCTCGTGTTCATGTTCGTCTCGAGCCTCAAGCCCGACAGCCAGATCCTCCAGGACGTGAACTCGCCGGCAGCGTTCCTCCCCGTCGGCGACATCAGCCTCGACAACTACTTCGGAGTGTTCGAGCGGGTGCCGGTGGCGCAGTTCATGTTCAACTCCGTGCTCGTCACGGTGCTGACGGTGGGGCTCGGCCTCATCGTCAACTCGATGGCGGGCTTCGCCCTCTCGCGACTGCGGTGGAAGGGGCGCCTCGTCGTGATGGCCCTCATCATCGCCACGCTGATCGTGCCGTTCGAGACGATCGCCGTGCCGATGGTCTACTGGGTCTCGCAGCTGCCGACCCTCGTCATGGAGGGCGGCGTGCTGAAGTACGACTTCGGCTGGCTGAACACGTACCAGGTGCAGATCGTGCCGTTCATCGCGAACGCGTTCTCGATCTTCCTGTTCGCCCAGTACTTCTCCACGATCCCCGCATCCCTCGACGAAGCGGCGCGCATCGACGGGGCGAGCTGGTTCACGATCTACCGACGGATCATCGTGCCCCTGTCCGGGCCGGCGTTCGCGACGGTCGCCATCCTCACCTTCCTGCCGGCGTGGAACCAGTACCTGTGGCCGCTGATGGTCGTCCAGAAGGAGGGCCTCCGGCCGGTGATGGTGGGGATGCAGTACTTCTTCCAGCTGAACACCGCGTGGGGCGAGGTGATGGCGTACACGTCTCTCATCACGATCCCCGTGCTCCTCGTGTTCCTCGTCTTCCAGCGGGCGTTCGTCAGCAGCATCGCGGCGAGCGGGGTGAAGGGATGACCGGCGTCGCGTTCGATCTCCCCGGGTCCTGGGTCTGGGACTTCTGGTTCGCCGACGACGGTGAGCGCTACCACCTGTTCTTCCTGTACGCCTCGCGCGCGCTGCACGATCCGGACGCGCGGCACTACCGGGCATCCGTCGGGCACGCCGTCTCGGATGACCTGCGCACGTGGACGCAGGTGCCCGATGCCCTCGTCCGCAGCGATGCCGTCGCGTTCGACGACCTGGCGACGTGGACGGGCTCGACCGTCCGCGCCGACGACGGGACCTGGTTCCTCTTCTACACGGGCTCGACCCTGGCCGCCGAGGGGAAGAACATCCAGACGATCGGGTACGCCACCTCCGCCGACCTCGTCACCTGGACGAAGCAGCCCGGGCCGGTGCTGCGCGCGCAGGGCCCCTGGTACGAGACGATCGATTCCGGGGCGTGGCACGACGAGGCGTTCCGCGACCCGTGGGTGTTCCGCGATCCCGACGGCGACGGATGGCACATGCTGGTCACCGCGCGTGCTCCCGAAGGCCCCGAGCTCGGGCGCGGCGTGATCGGGCACGCGTGGTCCGCCGACCTGCGCACGTGGGAGCTGCGCCCGCCGCTGACCGCTCCCTCGGCGAACGGCTTCGGCCAGCTCGAGGTGACCCAGGTCGAGGTGGTGGACGGCCGTCCGGTCCTGCTGTTCTCCTGCCTCGCGGAGCACTCGACGCCCGCCCGAGCCGAGGCGCGCGGCGGGACCTGGGCCGTCCCGGCCGCGGGTCTGCTCGGACCGTTCGACATCGACGGGGCCTATCCGCTCACCGACGAACGGCTCTACGTGGGACGCCTGCTGCGTCGGCGCGACGACGGTCAGTGGCTGCTGTTCGCCTTCCGCAACGCGGACGAGGCGGGGGAGTTCGTCGGTGGCGTCACAGAGCCGGTGCCGGTGTTCTGGGACGGGGGGCGACTCGTCGCCGGTGAGGCCGCCGCTGCCGACGCCTAGGGCGGCATCGACCGCCGTTCGGGGCGCGCTCGCCGATGGGATAGCGTCGGTGGGAGCCCACAGGGACGGACGCGAGCGGAGGTACCGATGGCCCGGCCGAAGCTTCACGACGTCGCGGCGCACGCGGGCGTCTCGGTCACGACCGTGTCGCGCGTCCTGAACAACCGCGGCTACCTGAGCGACGACGTCCGCACGCGCGTGAACACCGCCATCTCCGAGCTCGGCTACCGACCCGACGGCATCGCGCGCTCCCTCATCGGGCGCAAGTCCGCCATCGTCGGGGTGATCGTGCCGACCGTCGCGGACCCGTTCTTCGGCGAGCTCGTCTCGGCGATCGAGAACAGGCTCGCCGAGCGCGGATACAAGGCGATGCTCTGCGACTGTCAGGAGAACGCCGCCCGCGAGGCGGACTACCTCGACCTCCTGCAGGCGAACCGCGTCGACGGCATCATCACCTCGACCCACAACCGCGACGTCGAAGGATACGGGAAGGCGGAGCTGCCCATCGTGGCCGTCGACCGGCGCATCGGCGCGCACATCCCGATCGTCCGGAGCGACAACCGGGCCGGCGGGCGTCTGGCGACGGAGCACCTTCTCGCCCGCGGCACCCGTACCCCTCTCCTCATCACGGCGACCGACCACGCCGGCAACGACCGCGCCGCCGCCTTCCGCGAGGTCGTCGCAGCGCGCGGCCTCGAACCCGTCGTCCGCGCCTACGGCTACGCGACGCCGTTCCCGCAGCGGCGCGCCCTCATCGAGACGTGGCTCGCCGAGACGGGCGCCGACGGCGTCTTCGCGACAGACGACCTCACGGCACTCATGGTGCTCGAGTGGGCCCACAAGACCGGCCGCGCCGTCCCGCACGACGTCCGCATCATCGGCTACGACGGGTCCGCCGCGGTGCGACTGGGGATGCCGGGGCTCACGACCGTGCAGCAGCCGATCGCGCAGCTGGGCGCCCGTGCCGTCGAACTCGTCGTCGACCGGATCGAAGCCGAGGCCGATGACGAGGCCGAAGTAGGCGCCGACACCGCAGCCGAGCCGCCGCTCCCGGTGGAGCTGCGGCTCGGCTGGACGACCTGACGGGTCAGCGGGCGCGCTGCGGGTCGAGGACCGCGATCGGTGCGACGGAGAGGGAACGCACCGTCACGGGTGCATCCACCGCCTCCACGGTGATCGGCGCGGTGAGCGCCGTCGAGGCCGGGTAGACGGCCATCGTGAGGGCCGAACCGTCACCGAGGAACACCTCGACGCTCGACGCATCGACCAGGATGTCGAGGTTCAGCACGTCGCCGGAGAGGACGTCGCTCGTGCGGACGTCGCGGTAGGCGTCGGGGAGCTGCGACGCGAGCGTGTCGTGCGCCCGGTCGACGAAGGCGACCCCGCGTTCCGCGTCGTAGCCGACGGTCACGTCACCGGCGCCGGAGCCGCCCAGACGCAGCCGCAGGCTGCCCGCATCCTCCCGGTCGATCGACACACGGAGGCGGTAGGACACCGCGTCCGGCTGCGTCGCGAGGGGTGCGATCGCGCCCGGCTCGATCGTCTGCGCGGGGGCCGATACCTGGACCCCCTCCAGCCCGCGCAGAGTGTCGACCGGACGCGACCGCAGCATGAGACGACCGCCGTCCTCATCGAGGGTGAGGGTGCGCGTCACGGACAGGGCGCCGCCCTGCCATCCGTCGGTCGGGAGCTCCCGGGCGTAGGCCCAGTTGTTGATCCAGCCGAGTGCGTGGCGCTCGGTCAGCCGCTCGGCGTCGCCGCGGCGCGGGTCGTCCCACGTCACGGCGGCGTAGAAGTCGGCCCCGTCGTCGAGCCAGAGCGGCTCGTCGACATCCGGGGTGAAGCGCTCGCCGTCCCAGTCGCCCGTCCAGTAGGCGAGACCGGTCGTGCGTCCCTCGCTCGTGCCGTCCGCGCTCGCGGCGAGGATCCAGGTGCGTCGGCCCGACTGGGGGTCGACCATCTCGAACAGGTCGGGGCATTCCAGCAGGCCCCAGCGGTCGGTTGCGTAGTCCGAGACGTAGGTCCACGCCCGGAGGTCGTCGGAGACGTAGAAGCCCAGACGCTCGCCCTCGGCGAGGACCATGACCCAGCGGTCGTGCGTCTCATCGCGGATGATCTTGGGATCGCGCCAGTCGACGACGCCGGGGTTGTCCATGATCGGGTTTCCGTCGTAGCCCTGGAACGTGTAGCCGTCGTCGGTCGAGTAGAAGAGCGACTGGCGCTGCACGCCGTCGTCCTGCTGGGTGACGATCGCGATGATCGCGCCCTTGCCGAAGCCGGCGCTGCCGGTCTCATCGACCACGGCGCTGCCGGTGAGGATGTCGCCGAGTCCGTTGCGGTATTTCTCGATCGCGACGCCCTCGTTGTGCCACGTCACGAGGTCATCGGAGGTGGCGTGGTACCACTCGGTGCCGTTCCCATCGGGGTAGTCGGCGTTGTAGAGGTAGTAGAGGTGCCACGTGCCGCCGGCGAAGAAGGGCCGCTGCGGATCGTTGATCCAGTGCGCGTCCGGGGTGAGGTGGAAGCTCGGCCGGTAGGTGGTCCAGTCGGCGGGTCGCTCGAAGGTGAGGGCCTCCGGGCTCGGTGAGGCGGTGGGAGTGGTCGGGGTGGGAGTGGGGGCGTTGTCCCGGGGGAAAGCGAGCACCGCGATCACGGCCGCGACGATGAGAATCGTCACGGCCGTGATCGCGAGGACCACGATCCGGCGGGTGCGCCGCGTGCGGTCGTCCATGCTCACAGGCCGCTCCGCCGGCGTGCGCGGCGGTGGGCAAGGCCCAGCGCGACCGCTCCCAGCGCGGTGCACAGCGCCGCGAGGCTGGCGCCGCCTGCCGCGGTCAGCGGCGAGCCGCCGGTCACCGCGAGGCGCTCCGGCGTCGGGGGCGTGGTCGTGCTCGGCGTCGGGGTGGGCGTCGGCGTCGGCTCGTTCGGCGTGGGTTCGCTCGGGGTGGGCGTCGGCGTCGGGGTCGGCGTGGGCGTCGGGGTGGGTGTCGGGACCGTCTCGAGCAGGGGCTCGATCACCGTCTGGCGGGTCACCGTACCCGGAGCCGTCCGGGTGCCGGTGACGGTCGCGACGTTGGTGACGTCCGTCTTCCCAGCCGCCACGAGCGCGTCGAAGGCGACCTCGACGATCTCGCCGTCGCCGACGGAGCTGATGTCCACGCGCAGGCCGGAGCCATCGCACGCGATCGTCAGGCGCTCCGCTGCCACGGGCTGCAGGTCCACCAGGTAGCCGGTTTCGGGTTCGGTCTGCGTCGTGGAACGGACGCTCACGTCCGTGCAGTCCACCGTCTGGCCGGCGGGCGTCGGGTCCTCGACGGTGATGACATCCCACGGCCCCTTCGGGGTGTCGATGGTCCACCGGACGGTTGCCGGGTCGCTCTCGATCCAGAGACCGTACTTGTTCGCGAGCGACCGGTCCGGCGCGCCGTGGAACGGTCCGGGCTCGTCGTCGGCACCGAGGCGCCCGTCCGCGGGGAACGTGAACGAGGAGGTCTCGCCCGGCGTCGTCGTCTCGGTGGTCGTGACGATCGCTTCGCCGGTGCGGTTCGCCGGGTCATCCGCGGCGTCGTTCAAGACGAGCACGAGTTCCCCCTGGGCGTCGAGGCTGATCGTCCCGATGACCGCGCCGCTGTGAGCGGTCCACGTGTCATTCTCGAGGACGCTGGCGGTGTGGTCGGGGAGGGAGAGGCGCAGGCTGTCGCCCGAGCGGGCGGCGTCCGGAAGGTTCCAGACGACATCGGTCACGGCCGAGCCCGGGACGACCTCGGTGGAGGTCGTCGCCGGGAGGTCGGTGCCTGTGGCACCCCACGCGGGGGTGCCACAGGCGAGGGCCGCGACCGCGACGGCTGCCAGTGCGGAGAAGGTGCCCACGCGTGCGGCGCGTCGACGGGTCACGGCGGGGATCACTCTGACTCCACCGCCTCGGCCGCACGACGGCGGTTGCGGACGACGAGGCCGGTACCGGCCGCGGCGAGCGCGACGCCCGCAAGGACCGCACCGGCGATGACGGTCGAGTCGCCACCGGTCCGCGCGAGCGCGCCGCTGGCCTTGGTGCCGGCGGGGTCACCGGTCGACCCGGCGGGGATGCCCGCGATGGGGGTCGTGGTGCCGGTCGGGGTCGCGGTCGGCGTCTCGGTGGGCGTGGGGTTCGCGCCGGGGGTCGAGGAGATGCCGGCGCCCGCGAGCAGGAGCGTCGTGTCGAGCTGACCGTCGACGGTGTCCGCGACGGCGGCGACGATCGTGGTCTCCGCACCGGGCGTGACCTTCGTCGTGCAGGTGAGGGCCGTGGTGAAGCCGTTCATCTCGGTGTCGTGCGCGGTTCCGGGGTTGCGGCCATCGACGTTGGACACGTACGAGGCCGCCTGGGCACCCTCGTTGATCGTCGCGATGCCGGCGGGCTGCCCCTCGACGGTCGAGCAGAGCTGCCCGTCCACGAAGATGCCGATGGCGTCGTTGTAGTCCTTCGCCGCCCAGACGCCGTACTCCTCGCTACCGAACTGGTAAACGATTGACAGAGTGTCGCCCTCGGGGACGACCGTCAGCGCAAGCTGCGCGGCGTCGTAGGTGGTGGCGCCCACGAGCGTGGCGAGCTCCTGGGAGCCCGCTCCGCCGAGGTCGCCGGTCGTGGTGAGCTTCGAGTTCGGTCCGGTCAGGGCCGAGTGCGTGAAGTCGACATCCGCCGCGGAGGTGGGGTCGGCGTCGCGCAGCGCGCCGGTGGAGAGCGCGACTCCCGAGGCGATGGCGGGGTCGAGCGTGGCGCCGGAGAAGGCCGCCGCCTGCACGGGGCGGCCGTGCGTGAGCGAGGCGGACACGAGCGTGACGTGCGCACCGAGCAGGCTCTGTGCGGCGGATTCCGCCGTAGCGGACTCGAATGTCTGGACATCGGTGGCGGCGAGGGCCGCGGTGGCGGCGAGCGTCGACACCGAGGCGAAGATGCCGACGGCGACGCCGGCGGCGAGGACGCGGCGATCAGCGCGCGTCGGGTGGAAACGGAACATGGCACTCCCTGGTGCGGTCGGGGCGCTCGGCGGCGCCCCCGGCGGAGGCCGGTCGGCGCGCGTCGATGCGTGGAGGGGTGGTGTGGGCGGGAGCCCGTGAGAGTCGAACCACGGGATGCCGGGAGGATCGGCATCCACCCTCAGTGAAGCAGGGCGGACGGCATATGTCAAACGTTTGACAGAATCGCCACAGATGCCCTAGTCTCCTGACTGAGAGCAGACCCACGCCTTCCGCCCCTCCAGAAAGCTGACAGACGTGACCACCATCCACACCTCCGGTCGATTCCGCCGGCGCCTGCGCGCCGCAGGGATCGCCGCCGCCGCGGCGACCGTCGCGACGCTCATCGCCGCCGCGCCCGCGACGGCTGCCGACGAACCGGATGCCGTTCCCGGCTTCCCGGCTCCGACGCAGCACTCGCAGCAGGCCTACGACCCCACGGACGACTTCACCGCCAAGTGGACCCGCGCCGATGCGCGCCAGATCCAGGCCATGAGCGACCCCACCGCACCTCCTCGTGCGAACTCCATGCCCGAGGAATACACGATGCCGACGGTCCCGCAGGACTTCCCCGACATGAGCAACGACCAGGTCTGGGTCTGGGACAGCTGGACGCTGACCGACGAGACCGCTGCGCAGCCCAGCTTCAAGGGCTGGGAGGTCGTCTTCTCCCTTGTCGCCGACCGCAAGCTCGGCTTCGATGACCGTCACACCTACGCCAAGCTCGGCTACTTCTTCCGCAAGGCGAACGTCGCCGAGCGTCCGGAGAACGGCGGCTGGACGTACGGCGGGCTCGTGTTCCCCGAGGGCGCCTCCGGCGCGATCTTCGAGGACCAGTCCTTCAGCCACCAGACCGAGTGGTCGGGCTCGACCCGCATCTTCGACGGCAACAAGCTGCGCATCTTCTACACGGCGGTCGCGTTCTACCGCAACGAGGACGGCAGCAACCGCAAGCCCTACGACCCCCGCATCGTGCAGAGCGAGGGGCGCCTGTTCGCCGACGAGAACGGCGTCTGGATGACCGGCTTCCGCGACCAGCACGACATGCTGCAGGCGGACGGCAAGTACTACCAGGACGGCGACCAGAACGAGTTCTTCAACTTCCGTGACCCGTTCACCTTCGAGGACCCGGCTCACCCCGGCAAGACCTACATGGTGTTCGAGGGCAACACCGCCGCCGTGCGCGGCGAGCGTGTCTGCACCGAGGAGGACATGGGCTACCGCCCCGGCGACCCGTACACCGAGACGGCCGACGAGGTCATGGACAACGGCGCGCACTACCAGCTCGCCAACGTGGGACTCGCGGTCGCCGACAACGCGGCCCTCACCGAGTGGACCTTCCTCCCGCCGATCCTCTCCGCGAACTGCGTGAACGATCAGACGGAGCGCCCGCAGATCTACATGAAGGACGGCAAGTACTACCTCTTCACGATCACCCACCGCGGCACGTACGCGGCAGGCGTGGACGGTCCTGAAGGCGTCTACGGCTTCGTCGGCGACGGCATCCGCAGCGACTTCGAGCCGGTCAACCGCGGCTCGGGCCTGGCGCTCGGCAGCCCGTCGAACCTGAACTACGCCAACGGTGCGCCCTTCGCGCCGGACTTCAACCAGAACCCGGGCCAGTTCCAGGCGTACTCGCACTACGTCATGCCGGGCGGCCTGGTGCAGTCCTTCATCGACACGATCGGCACCAGCGACGACTTCGTCCGCGGCGGCACCCTCGCCCCCACGGTGAAGGTCGACATCAACGGAGCCGACGTGACCGTCGACCGGACCTACGGGAACAACGGGCTCGGCGAGTGGGCCGACATCCCGTCGGGATACGCGCACGACATCGACCCGACGTCTGACGTGCGACCCGTGCGCTGAGGTTCGCCTCTCGCACAATGAGCGGCCCCCGTGCCGCGATCGGAAGATCGCGACACGGGGGCCGCTCCGCTGTGCGCGGGGGCGTGCGGAGGCCGCGTGCGTCTCGCCGGGCGATCGAGTCGGTAGCGTTACCTCTGATCGAGGAGGCGTCATCGACGGTTCGGCAGGGGACGCGCGCACTGCGGCGGAGGTCGCGTCGGCACTCGGCGGGCCCGCGAACGTGGTGTCGCTCGTCCACTGCGCGACGCGACTGAGGGTGAGTGTGCGGGACAGCGGTCGTGTGGACCTGGGCGCGGTCTCGGGACTCCCCGGCGTCATCGGTGTCGCGACGCTCGGCGATCAGATCCAGATCGTCGTCGGGCCCCAGGCGGTCGAGCGGGCGCATGCAGCCCTCGCGCTGGCGCTGCACGTCCCGATCAAGGAGTCCGAGGCCGGCGGGGCGGGCGATTCCGGCCCTGACGCCGCGCCGGCGGAATCGCCGCACCGTCGCCCCATCGTCCGTCCGCTCTACGTCCTGATGGACATCGTGGCGCCGCTCCTGCCGACCTTCGTCGCGGCGGGCATGCTGCTCGCGCTGCACAACATCCTCAGCGCGCCCGGCGTGTTCGGCCAGGGCTCAGTGGCGGCGACCGTGCCGTGGCTCGACGGGCTCTCCGCCCTCATCGGCATCCTCGGCATCGGCGTCTTCACGCTCCTCCCCGTCTTCGTCGGCTACTCGGCTGCCGCCCGGTTCGGCGGC
Organism: Microbacterium flavum; assembly: GCF_018717645.1. GTDB lineage: Bacteria > Actinomycetota > Actinomycetes > Actinomycetales > Microbacteriaceae > Microbacterium > Microbacterium flavum. The sequence goes on along the minus strand of NZ_JAFLHG010000001.1, from coordinate 343,806 downwards.
AGCCCGTTTCTCGGCGCGGCGATGGGGGCCGCGCTCGTCGCCGCGCCGTTCGTCGTGGATGCCGGAAGCTTTCCCGCTCTCCACGTCGGGGGCGGCGGCAGCTGGACGATCGCCGGCGTGGATGTGCTCGGCATCGACTACCGGGGCACGGTCATCCCCATCGTCGCCATCGCCTACCTCCTCACCCTCATCGAGCGCGGTCTCGGGACCGTCCTGCGCGGCGCGGCCCGCTTCCTGTTGGTGCCGATGCTCACCCTCCTGCTCACGGGCGTCCTCGCCTTCCTCGTCGTGGGCCCGGTGCTGCGATTCGCCGGCGATGGATTCGCCCGGCTGATCGCCCTGGTCTACGAGCAGTCCGGGCTCCTCGGCGGAGTCGTGTTCGGCGCGCTGTACCCGCTCCTCGTCCTCACCGGCACCCACCAGAGCCTGGTCTCGCTCGAACTCGGCCTCCTCGCGACCGGCGGGTCCTTCATCTTCCCCGCGGCCGGAGCCGCCAATCTCGCGCAGGCGGGAGCGTGCTTCGCCGTCGCCGTGCTCGCCGGCCGGCGGACGCGGCTCCGTGCGCTCGCCGCCGGAGCAGGCCTTCCGGCGTGCGTCGGCATCGCCGAGCCGGCGATCTTCGGCATCAACCTGCGACTGCGCTTCCCGTTCATCGCCGCCGTGATCGCCTCGTCCATCGGCGGGGGCGTCCTCGCCGCCTTCAACGTGCAGGCGGTGACCCTCGGGGCCGCCGGCGTGGTCGGCGTCGCGTCGATCGCGCCGGGCTCCGGCCTCGCGTATCTCGCCGCGATCGGCGCGAGCGGCATGATCGCCTTCCTCGTCACTCTCGTGTGGGGACGCAGCGGGCGCGCACGTGCCCTCGTGGAGGACGCGGTGCACACCGTCCCCGCGGACGGCGCTCGTCCAGGTGGTCTCGGTACCCTGGACTCATGACCGAATCCAGCCCCGTCCGTACGACGAAGCCGCGTCAGGTACGCCCGCGCGCCGAGGGCTGGACCCAGCGAGTGGATGCCGAGGGCAAGCCGCTCCTTCAATTCGCCGCGCCGAAGAAGGGCATGCCGCCCGTCCACCTCGCCGACCTCACCCCGGCGCAGCGTGTCGAGAAGGCCGTCGAGCTCGGGCTCCCCGGCTTCCGGGCGAAGCAGCTCGAGAAGCACTACTTCCAGCACTACACCTCGGATCCCGCGAAGATGACCGACCTGCCGGCATCCGGGCGCGACGACCTCGTCGCCGGCCTCCTGCCGCACCTGCTCACCGAGGTGCGGCGCCTGCAGACCGACAGCGGCGACACGATCAAGTTCCTCTGGAAGCTCCACGACGGCGCGCTCGTGGAGTCGGTCCTCATGCGGTATCCGGGACGCATCACCCTGTGCGTCTCCAGCCAGGCCGGGTGCGGCATGAACTGCCCGTTCTGCGCGACGGGACAGGCGGGCCTCACCCGCAACATGTCGGCGGCGGAGATCATCGAGCAGGTCGTGCGGGCGAACGCGGCGATCCGCGCGGGAGAGCTCGGACCAGCCGAGCACCCCGACGAACGCGTCACGAACATCGTGTTCATGGGCATGGGGGAGCCGCTGGCCAACTACAACCGGGTCATCCAGGCCGTCCGCACCATGGTCGACAAGGAGCACGGCCTCGGCATGAGCGCCCGCGGCGTGACGGTGTCGACCGTCGGGCTCGTCCCCGCGATCGACAAGCTCGCAGGCGAAGGCATCCCCGTCACCTTCGCGCTGTCGCTGCACGCCCCCGACGACCACCTCCGTGACGAGATGATCCCGATCAACTCCCGGTGGAAGGTCGATGAGGCGCTGGATGCCGCGTACCGCTACTTCGAGAAGACCGGGCGCCGCGTCTCGATCGAGTACGCCCTCATCAAGGACATGAACGATCACGCATGGCGCGCCGATCTGCTCGCGACGAAGCTCAACGAGCGCGGTCACGGCTGGGTGCACGTCAATCCGATTCCGCTGAACCCGACGCCGGGATCCGTCTGGACGGCATCCGAGAAGCCGGTGCAGCGCGAGTTCGTCCGCCGGCTCAATGAGGCCGGCATCCCGACGACCCTCCGCGACACCCGCGGCAAGGAGATCGACGGCGCCTGCGGGCAGCTCGTCGCGACGGAGGAGGATCGCGAGGTCGCCTCCGCCGTTCCCGTCGACTGACGCGCGACCCCCCCTTTCGCCGCCGGCCGTCCTCCGATGGACTGGGTCTATCGGCCAGCGACGAAAGGGACCGCACGTGTACTACAGCAACGGCAACTACGAGGCCTTCGCCCGCCCCCGCAAGCCGGAAGGCGTCGATGACAAATCCGCCTGGATCGTCGGCGGCGGCCTCGCGGGCATGGCCGCGGCGGTCTTCCTCGTCCGCGACGGACAGATGGCGGGCGATCGGATCACGATCATCGAGGAGCTCATGCTGCCCGGTGGAGCGCTCGATGGCATCAAGTACCCCGACAAGGGGTTCGTCATCCGCGGCGGACGCGAGATGGAGGACCACATGGAATGCCTGTGGGACCTCTTCCGCACGATCCCCTCGATCGAGATCGAGGGCGCGAGCGTCCTCGACGAGTTCTTCTGGCTGAACAAGGACGACCCCAACTACTCGCTCTGCCGGGTCACCGAGAAGCAGGGGCAGGACGCCCACACGAACAAGCTGTTCACGCTGTCGGAGAAGGCTCAGAAGGACATCACCAAGGTCATCCTCGCCACGCGCGAGGAGATGGAGGACAAGCGCATCGACGAGGTCTTCGGAGAGGACTTCCTGAAGAGCAACTTCTGGCTCTACTGGCGCACGATGTTCGCGTTCGAGGAGTGGCACTCCGCCCTCGAGATGAAGCTCTACCTGCACCGTTTCATGCACCACATCGGGGGGCTCCCCGACCTGTCGGCGCTGAAGTTCACGAAGTACAACCAGTTCGAATCTATCGTGATCCCGATGTACAACTGGCTGCAGGAGCAGGGGGTGCGCCTCCGCTTCCGCACGAGCGTCACCGACATCGACTTCGCGTTCGACGGCGACACGTTCCGCGCGACCCGCATCGAATGGACGGATGCCGACGGCGCGGGCGGGGTCGACCTCGGCGAGGACGATCTGTGTCTCGCGATCATCGGGTCGCTCACCGAGAACTCCGACAACGGCGACCAGGAGACGGCGCCGGTGATCAAGGCAGGCCCCGCCCCCGCGTGGGACCTGTGGAGGAAGCTCGCCGCGAAGCGCGACGACTTCGGCCGGCCGGAGGTCTTCTGCAGCGACATCGACAAGACCAAGTGGGAGTCGGCGACGGTCACGACCATCGACGAGCGCATCCCCGCCTACATCGAGAGGATCGCGCAGCGCGATCCCTTCAGCGGCAAGGTCGTCACCGGCGGCATCGTCACGGCGAAGGACTCGTCGTGGCTCATGAGCTGGACGGTCAACCGTCAACCGCACTTCAAAGCCCAGAAGCCGAACGAGATCGTCGTCTGGGTCTACGGCCTGTTCGTGGAGACTCCCGGCGATTTCGTGAAGAAGCCCATGCAGGACTGCACCGGCGAGGAGATCACCCAGGAATGGCTCTACCACATGGGCGTTCCGACCGACCAGATCCCCGAGCTGGCGGCATCCGGAGCGAAATGCGTGCCCGTGATGATGCCGTACATCACGTCGTTCTTCATGCCGCGCAAGGCCGGCGATCGGCCGCAGGTCGTGCCGGACGGGAGCGCGAACTTCGCATTCCTCGGCCAGTTCGCCGAAACCACGCGCGACACGATCTTCACGACCGAGTATTCGGTGCGGACGGCGATGGAGGCGGTGTACCAGCTGCTCGGCGTCGATCGGGGCGTACCCGAGGTGTTCAACTCGACCTACGACATCCGCTACCTGATGAAGGGGATGGCGCGGCTGCGTGACGGCGAGACCGTCGACATCCCCGGGCCGAACTTCCTGAAGGGGCGCCTGTACGACCGTCTCGACAACACTCAGATGGGGGAGCTGCTGACGGACTTCGGGGTGATCCCGGCGCACGGGGACACCGCCCCGCGTCCGCGTCACGACGACGCGATCGCCTGACGCAGCGGCCCTCGGCATCCGCCTCGGGACTAGCGTGGAGACATGGTCAATTATCGGTACCTCGGCAACAGCGGCTTCAAGATCTCGGAGATCACCTACGGCAACTGGGTGACGCACGCCTCGCAGGTCGGCGACGACGCCGCCGTCGCCACCGTGCACAAGGCACTCGATCTCGGCATCACGAGCTTCGACACCGCCGACGCGTACGCCAACACGGCGGCGGAGGTCGTGCTCGCCAAGGCCCTCAAGGGTCAGGAGCGCGCGAATCTCGAGATCTTCACGAAGGTGTACTGGCCGATCGGCAAGAAGGGCCCGAACGACCAGGGCCTGTCCCGCAAGCACCTGATGGACGGCATCCACGGGTCGCTGCGCCGCCTCGAGGTCGACTACGTCGACCTCTACCAGGCGCACCGCTACGACTACGAGACCCCGCTCGAGGAGACGATGCAGGCCTTCTCCGACATCGTCCGTCAGGGCAAGGCGCTCTACATCGGCGTCAGTGAGTGGACGGCGGAGCAGCTGCGCGCGGGGCATGCGCTCGCGACCGACCTCGGCTTCCAGCTGGTCTCGAACCAGCCGCAGTACTCGGCGCTGTGGCGCGTCATCGAGGAGAAGGTGATCCCCACCTCCGAGGAGCTCGGAATGTCGCAGATCGTCTGGTCGCCGCTCGCGCAGGGCGTGCTCACCGGCAAGTACCTGCCCGGGCAGCCGGTTCCGGAGGGGTCGCGCGCCACTGACGAGAAGAGCGGCGCGAACTTCATCAAGCGCTTCCTGAACGATGACGTCCTGACCGCGGTGCAGAAGCTGAAGCCCATCGCAGACGAGGCCGGGATCACCGTCGCGCAGCTCTCGCTCGCGTGGGTCCTGCACAACCCGAACATCGCCGCGGCGCTGGTCGGCGCCTCGCGCCCCGAGCAGCTCGAAGACACGGTCAAGGCCTCCGACATCACGCTCGACGACGCGACCTACGCCGCCGTCAACGACGCGCTCAGCAGTGTCGCCGTGACCGACGGCGCGGAGACCGACACGGTGTCGCCGAAGAGCCGACCGGCCTGATCGGGCGGTCGCGACGTGGTCACGACGAGCGCCGGCATCCTGCTGTACCGGGTCGACCTGGACGGAGGGGTGTCGGCGCTCGTCGCACACATGGGCGGCCCGTTCTGGGCCACGAAGGACGCCGCCGCGTGGTCGATCCCCAAGGGAGAGTACGACCCCGCCGTCGAAAGCCCCCGGGATGCGGCGAAGCGCGAGTTCCGCGAGGAGCTGGGCCTCGAGCCGCCCCCGGGGTCGGACGACGACGACGCCGAGCTCGGAACGTTCGCCTCCTCGTCCGGCAAGCGGGTGACCGTCTTCGCCGCCGACGGCACCGGCTTCGAGGTGGAGGGCGCCGTGTTCGGCCTGTTCGAGATGGAGTGGCCCCCGCGGTCGGGGCGGCGGCAGAGCTTCCCCGAGGTCGACCGGGTCGAGTGGATGCCCCTGGCCGAGGCGCGGCCCCGGCTGGTCGCCGGGCAGCGTGCCGCGCTCGACCGCCTCGAGGAGTGGCTCGGCGAACGGCGGAACCCGCCTCGCCCGAACTCCTCCTGATCGGCCCCGGCGGGGATATCGCCGTGGCGGGCGCCGGAGCGGACCGGGCCGGCCGGGGTCAGCGCTTCTTCGCGGGCGCAGCCGACACATCGAGGGTCGGGTGCAGGCCGCCGAGGCTGGACCAGGCCGATGCCGTCCCCTTCGCCGCGTGCTCGGCGCCGCGCACGGCCCGTTCGTCGGCCCACTCGTTCAGGACGTGCCCGCGGTGTCCGCGGACGTGCTCGAGCACGACGTCGGGCAGTCCGGCCGCGCGCCGCGCGTCACGGGCGGCGATCAGCTGTTCGAGCAGATCCTGGTTCTTCGTCGGGGCGCCCGTCGAGGTCTTCCACCCGCGCCGGCGGTGAGCGTCCATCCACGAGGCGTAGGTGTCGATCGCATACTTCGAATCGGCCTGCACCACGAGGTGCGGCACGTCGGCGTGATCCTCGATCGCCTTGAGCATGCCCATCAGCTCGCCGATGTTGTTGGTGCCGACCGGGATCGCGCCGGCGGCCCACTGGCCGTCTTCGCCGACCCACGCCCATCCGGTCGGTCCCGGATTGCCCTTGCAGGCTCCGTCGGTGGCCACGGTGTAGGTGTCGGGTGCGGACGTCACCGTTCGACGGTAGTCGATGCGCGCCACTCGTCGGCCAGCTGCGGCAGGCGTTCGGCGAGGAAGCGCAGGAACGAGGCCGTGTCGCGCGCGCGACGCACCGAGGCCGGAGCCGCCGTGTTCTCGTCCGCGATGGCATCCATCAGCTCGGCGAGCCGCGTGTAGATCGGCGAGTTCGCGGTGATCACCCCGTGCCAGGCATCGTCGGCGAGGTCGTAACGGTCGCGGCGGTCGCCGGGGCGCGAGATCCGGTCGATCATCCGCATCGACTGCAGGTAGCGCACGGCGCCCGAGACGGCGGCCGCCGAGACGCCCAGCCGCTCGGCGAGCTCGGCCGCGGTGTAGCCGTCGTCGGGCGAACCCACCAGGGCCATCATCACCCGGGCGGGCATGCGCGCCATGCCGGCGGCGGCCAGGCCCGCGGCCGCCTGCTCGGCGGGCTCGACCCCGGGATGCGCGACCATCGTCATCCTCCCGTCGCCAGTTCGCGGCGCCGCATGAGCGCCAGCGGCACGATGATACCGGCGACGGAGGCCGCGAGGATCCACCAGAATCCGCCCGCGTCGACGCCCTCCGGTGTCGGGGTGAGCGCAGAGGCGAACGGCGAGACGGCGGCGATCGCCTGGTCCATGCCGACCAGGGGACCGAAGAGACCGACCAGGGCGGCGAGCATGACGAGCGTCCAGCCGAGCCCGATCGTCAGGCGGGGAGCGAGGACGAACACGAGGGCGGTGAGCCCCGCGAACACGGCCGCGGGCAGCACCTGACCCGCGCCGGCGACGAGCGCATCCCGGGTGAGCGCGCCCGCGTTCGGCGCCGACAGTCCGCCGAGCGCCGCGCCGACGACTCCGGCCGCGAGGGTGAGGGTGAGCGCGACGAGCGCCACGACGAGGTAGTCGGCCAGCCAGCGTACGCGTGCGATCGGGGTCGCGAGGACGATCTCCGCGGTGCCCCGTGCCTCATCCTGCCGGGCGCGGATGACGGTCTGGACGCCCGCGCAGGCGGCGAGGATGCCGAGCATGGTGAAGAACACGACCACCATCTCCGTCTGCAGATCGGCGCCTCCGCCGAGCTTCCGGAGCACTGCGGCGACGGTCGGATTCTCGCCCCCGATGTCGCCCACGACCGCGCCGAGCGCCGTCGCAAGCGCCCCGACGAGCAGCCCGCCGACGATCCAGCCGACGGTCGAGGGCGTCGCCTGCCTGGTCACGAGCGCCAGGTGCGAGCGCAGTCGCGGGCGGGCTGTGGCGCGTCCCGCCCGCTCGGCGATGAACGCCCCGCCGAGATCCCGCCGCCCGTGCAGCACGAGGGCGCCGGCGATGAGAACCGCGGCGGTGAGGGCCAGAAGTCCGATCGGCCATCCGGCATCCGCATCGAACGCGCGCGTGTTCTCGGCCCACCCGAAGGGCGAGAGCCATGTCAGCCACGAGCTCTGCATCCGGGTCAGATCGTCGCTCGGGGTGCCGAGGGCGTTGCCCATACCGGCCAGGACGAAGGCGCCCAGCAGGACCCAGGTCGACAGCGAGTTCGCCCCGCGCGAGGTCGGCATCAGCTGCGCGGCCACGAGGCCGACCCCGAGGAAGGCGATGCCGATGAGAGCGCACGCGGCTCCGACGAGGAGCGCACCCGGTGCCGCGGCGCCGTTGGCGAGGAACGCCGCCGCCACGAGCGCGCCGAGGACGACGTTGGCGCCCGCGCCGTGGATCACGGTCGCGATCGTCGGGAGCCAGCGGGCGGCGGGCGTCGCCGAGATCAGCTCGAGCCGCCCGTCCTCCTCGTCGCTGCGCGTGTGGCGCACGGCCAGGAACGTGCTCATCATCGCCGCGAGCAGCAGCAGCCACGGCAGCAGGAGGAAGACGACCATCTGCGACTCTCCTGCGCCCGAGGGCAGGCCGCGGAAGAGCAGGATGACCGGGTTGGCCATGACGGTCGCGAGCAGCGCGGTGCGCTCCTGCTCGTCCCCGTACGAGCCCTGGACCCCGGCGAACCCGGCGCCGGCGAGCGCAGCGGTGCCGCCGATCCACAGGATGAGCTGCACCCGATCGCGCCGCAGGCGCTGCCCCAGCAGGGCCAGCAGGGTGCCCCTCATCGTCCGACCTTCGAGCCGGTGCCCGAGATGGGCGAGGGGGCGTCCCCGTAGTGCCGCAGGAACAGCTCCTCGAGCGAGGGCGGGGCGATGCGCAGCCCCTCCACTCCCCATGCCCCCAGTGTGGGGAGGGAGGCCGCAACGGCGTCGCTGGCCAGGGTCACGCTCACCCTCCCGGCATCCTCGACCGCATCTGCCGCGCCGGGGATCGCCTGCGCGGCCGCGAGCGTGGCGATGGGGGAGGCGGCGAACGACACCTCGGTGCGGGTCAGATGGCGCATCTCGGTGAGCGTGCCGGCGTCGACGATGCGGCCGGCGCGGATGATCGAGACGCGTTCGCACAGCAGTTCGACCTCGGAGAGGATATGGCTCGAGAGCAGCACCGTCGCGCCCGCCTGCCGCACGCGGGCGATCTCGCCGCGGAAGACGACTTCCATGAGCGGATCGAGGCCGCTCGTCGGCTCATCGAGGATGTAGAGCTCGGCGGGCACGGCGAACGCCGCGATCAGCGCGACCTTCTGACGGTTGCCTTTCGAGTAGGCGCGGCCGTGTTTGCGCGGATCGAACTGGAACGCGGCGATGAGGCGCTCGGCGGACTCCCGGTACGCGCGGCCCTGCCCGCCTCCGCGCAGACGGCTGAGCAGGTCGATCGTCTCGCCGCCCGAGATGTTCGGCCACAGGGTGACGTCGCCGGGGACGTAGGCGATGCGGCGGTGCAGGCTCGCGGCGTTCCGCCACGGTTCGACGCCGAATACGCGTGCCTGACCGCTCGTGGCGCGTGCGAGTCCGAGCAGGATGCGGAGGGTCGTCGACTTGCCTGCGCCGTTGGGGCCGAGGAATCCGTGCACCTGCCCCTCTCCGACGGTGAGGTCGAGGCCGTCGAGGGCGCGCGCCGCTCCGAAGTGCTTGTGCAGGTCCGACGTCTGGATCACGGAGGTCATGGCCGTGACTCTACGCTGATTTCACAAATTCGTGAATAGTCGGATCAGCCGATCCTCTCGATGAGGGTCGCGTTCGCCATGCCGGCGCCCTCGCACATCGTCTGCAGGCCGTACCGGCCGCCGGTGGCCTCCAACTGGTTGACGAGCGTCGCGAGCAGACGCGTCCCCGAGGATCCGAGTGCATGGCCGAGGGCGATCGCCCCGCCGCGCGGGTTGAGCCGGTCGGGATCGGCGCCGGTCTCGGCGAGCCAGGCGAGCGGGACAGGAGCGAACGCCTCGTTGACCTCGAACGCGTCGATGTCGCCGATCGACAGGCCCGTCCGCGCGAGGATCCTGGCGGTCGCCGGGATCGGGCCGGTCAGCATGAGGATCGGGTCATCGCCCACGACGGCGAACGAGACGAAGCGGGCGCGCGGCCTGAGCCCCAGGGCTCTCGCCTTCTCGGCCGACATGATGAGGGCTGCGGAGGCGCCGTCGGTGAGCGGCGAGGAGTTCCCCGGCGTGATCGCCCACTCGATCTGCGGGAACCGCTGCGCGTACGCGTCGGTGCGGAAGGATGCCGCGAGGGCCCCGAGCCCGGCGGCGGTCGTCGTGGGTCGCACGGTCTCGTCGACGGTGTGGGCGCGGGCGGCTCCGGAGGCATCCATGACCTCGATCGGCACGATCTCGTCGGCGAACAGCCCCGCCTGCTCGGCCGTAGCCGCACGCGCATGCGACTGCGCGGAGAAGTCATCCAGACGCGCGCGCGAGAGGCCCCACCTGGCCGCGATCAGTTCGGCGGAGATGCCCTGGTTCACGAGCCCATCGGGGTAGCGGCGGCGGAGCTTCGACCCGGCGAAATCCTGCCCGAGCGTCTGAGAGCCGAGGGGCACGCGACTCATGGACTCGACACCGCACGCGATGACGACATCCTGCATGCCGGAGATCACGGCCTGCGCCGCGAACGCCGCCGCCTGCTGGCTCGACCCGCACTGCCGGTCGATCGTGGTCGCGGGAACGTGTTCGGGGAACCCCGCGGCCAGAACCGCCTGACGGGTGATGTTCGCGGACTGCTCGCCGACCTGACCGACGCAGCCGCCGATGACGTCGTCGATGAGAGCGGGGTCGAGTCCGGTACGTCGGACGAGCGCCTCGAGCACGGTGCTGAGGAGGTCCACCGGATGGATGCCGGAGAGCGCGCCCCCGATCTTGCCCCGTCCGGACGCGGTGCGGACGACGTCGACGATGACGGCCTCGGCCATGGTGTGTCTCCTCCGGTGCAGACGGTGCGCGCCGCGCGCACCGTTCCAGGATGCCTCACCGCCGCCGGTCGCGGGTCGCGTCAGACGCCGCGGAGGCCGTCGGTCCGTTCGAAGATGAGGCTCGTGTTGGTCGCGGCCACGATGGAGTGGGTCGAGAGGTGATCGGTCACGAACGACCGGAGATCCGCGCTGTCGCGCCCGCGGAAGTGGATCACGAAGTCCTCCGCCCCCGCGACGTAGAAGTACTGCGCCACGTCGGGGTGGGACTTCAGCTCCTCGGCGAACCGCGTCAGCTGCGCACGCGCTCCCGGGCGGATCCGCACCGAGACGAGCGCCTCCGTGCGGTAGCCGAGAGCGGTGGGATCGACGTCGACGGTGAAGCGGCGGATGACCCCGCGCGAGACGAGGCGGGCGATCCGCGCGTGCACCGTGGATGCGGCCACCCCGAGCCGCTCGGCCAGCCGGCTGAGGGGCTGTCGTGCGTCGGCGCGCAGCTCGTCGACGAGTCGGAGATCCGTCGCATCCATCGACGGATCGGAGCCTGTAGCAGCCATGGGCCGATCCTAGTTCGATCCGGACCGTCGATTCAGGTGATTCTTCGATCGCCCTTGTCGCGGACTCGCGGGAGTGCGATCGTTTTCGCCGCGCCGCCCCATCCGAGGGCGGACCGATCGGAGGAGTCCCCATGATCATCGGTGTTCCCGCAGAGATCAAGGACAGCGAACGCCGGGTCGGCATGACGCCGACGGGCGTCGACGAGCTCGTCGCGCGCGGGCACCGCGTGCTGATCCAGAGCGGGGCGGGTGCGGGGTCGGGATTCTCCGACGACGACTACCGCGCCGCGGGCGCGGAGATCGTCGCCACCGCGGTCGAGGTCTGGAACGCCGCGGAGCTCCTCGTCAAGGTGAAGGAGCCCATCGCCGCCGAGTACGGCTACCTGCGCGCGGACCTGACCCTCTTCACGTACCTCCACCTCGCGGCGGACCCGGCGCTGACGCAGGCGCTTGTGGATGCCGGGACCACGGCGATCGCCTACGAGACCGTTCAGCTGCCCGACCGGTCGCTGCCGCTCCTCGCCCCGATGAGCGAGATCGCGGGCCGCCTGTCGGTCCAGGTCGGCGCGGAGCATCTCCTCGGACCGGCCGGGGGGCGAGGCATCCTCCTCGGCGGCGTCCCGGGCACGCCCCGCGGACGCGTCGTCGTCATCGGCGGCGGCGTCGCCGGCACCCATGCGGCGCAGATGGCCGTCGGTCTCGGCGCGCACGTGACGATCGTGGACGTCTCGATCCCGCGCCTGCGCGTGCTCGACGAGCAGTTCGGTGGTCGCGTGGACACGCGCGTCTCGTCGCGCCGCACGATCTCCGACCTCGTCGCGGACGCCGACCTCGTCGTCGGATCGGTCCTCATCCCGGGGGCCGCGGCGCCGAAGCTCGTGACCCTCGACATGGTCGAGCGGATGCGGCCCGGGTCGGTGCTCGTGGACATCGCCGTCGATCAGGGCGGCTGCTTCGAGGGGACGCATGCGACGACGCACTCCGCCCCCACGTACCGCGTCCACGACGCGATCTACTACGCCGTGGCCAACATGCCCGGTGCGGTGCCGCTGACCTCCACGCTGGCGCTCACGAACGCGACCCTGCGGTACACGATCGCCCTCGCCGACCTCGGGGTCGACGAGGCTCTCGCCGCCGATCCGTCGCTGGCCGCGGGGCTGTCGATCCGGGGCGGAGAGGTCATCGACACCCGCATCCTGGGCTGAGGCGGAAGGCGGAGGTCGAATCCCCGCCTGTGTACACAGAAGGCCTCTCTCGGGTCTTCGTGGCCCGCAGCACGGCGTTGTGTATACAATGATCCTGTCTGACGGGAGGATCCGGTGCGAGCAAGCGATCGCGCGTACGCCACGCTGCGGGAGGAGATCCAGTCCGGCGTGCTGGCGCCGGGCGCCGTCCTCGGCGAGGTCGAGCAGTCCGCGCGTCTCGGCGTGAGCCGGACGCCGCTGCGCGAAGCGCTCTCCCGCCTGAGTGCGGACGGCCTCGTCGCGCAGGCATCTCCCCGCGTCACGGTCGTCACCGCCGTCGATGTCGACGACATCCGCGCCCTCTTCGAACTGCGCCGCGCCCTCGAGGAGAGCACCGCCCGCGTGGCGGCCGCACGCGGCGACCGGAGTGTCTTCCGCGCCCTCGCGGACGAGTTCGCCGCCACGGATGCCGCGGCCGGCCCCGACGCGTACTACGCGCTCATCGCCCGGTTCGACCGCGAACTCGACGACGCGGTCGCGAACGATTACCTCGCCGCGGCGCTGCGGAACGTGCGAACGCACCTCGTCCGGGTCCGACGGCTCGCGCGCGACAAGCCGGAACGCCTCGCGGCCTCTGCCGGGGAGCATCGCGTCATCGCCGCCGCGATCGGCGCCGGCGACGGCGACCTCGCGGCCCACGCCACCCACGTCCACCTGCACAACGCACTCACCTCGATCCTCGACACCCTGGAGGCCTCCGCATGACCGTCACCCACCACGTCCGCGTGCACCCGAGCTCCGCGAACCTCGCTCGCGAGGATCAGCTCGCCCACGCCATCGCCGAGGTCGCCGTCGACCCGGTCGCCGTCGACGCCGACGTCGTCGAGATGATCATCAACCGCGTCATCGACAACGCGTCGGTCGCCGCGGCATCCCTCACCCGCGGGCCCGTGACCGCCGCCCGCGCGCAGGCGCTGGATCACCCCGTGTCGCGCAACGGACACGGCGCGACCGTGTTCGGCGAGCCCGCCGAGACTCTCACGAGCCCCGAGTGGGCAGCCTGGGCGAACGGCGTCGCCGTGCGCGAACTCGACTACCACGACACCTTCCTCGCCGCCGAGTACTCCCACCCCGGCGACAACATCCCGCCGATCCTCGCCGTCGCCCAGCACGTGGGTGCCGACGGAGCGGCGCTCGTCCGCGGCATCGCGACCGGCTACGAGATCCAGATGGATCTCGTCCGCGCCATCAGCCTCCACAAGCACAAGATCGACCATGTCGCCCACCTCGGGCCCTCCGCCGCCGCCGGGATCGGCACCCTCCTGGGGCTCGACGCCGAGACGATCGAGCAGGCCGTCGCGCAGGCGCTGCACACGACGACCGCGACCCGCCAGTCTCGCAAGGGCGAGATCTCGACCTGGAAGGCGCATGCCCCCGCGTTCGCCGGGAAGATGGCGGTCGAGGCCGTCGACCGGGCGATGCGCGGACAGACCTCGCCGGCGCCGATCTACGAAGGCGAAGACGGTGTGATCGCCTGGATGCTCGACGGCAAGGATGCCGCGTACGACGTGCCGCTCCCGGCGTCGGGCGAGCCCAAGCGGGCGATCCTCGACTCGTACACCAAGGAGCACTCGGCCGAGTACCAGGCGCAGGCCTGGATCGACCTGGCGCGCAAGCTCCACGGGGCGTGGCCCGCCCTTCGACAGGCTCAGGGGCCGGACGGCCAGGAGATCGAGTCGATCGTCCTGCACACGAGTCACCACACCCACTACGTGATCGGCTCGGGCGCGAACGACCCGCAGAAGTACGACCCGCGGGCCTCTCGTGAGACGCTCGACCACTCCATCCCCTACATCTTCGCGGTGGCCCTGCAGGACGGCGGCTGGCACCACGTCGACTCCTACCTGCCCGCGCGCGCCGCGCGCCCCGACACCGTCGCGCTGTGGCACAAGATCACGACGGCGGAGGATGCCGAGTGGACGCGCCGCTACCACTCCGAGGACCCGGATGAGAAGGCGTTCGGCGGTCGCGTCGAGATCACCTTCGCCGACGGCACCACCCTCGTGGACGAGATCGCCGTCGCAGACGCGCACCCGCTGGGCGCGCGTCCGTTCACCCGCGAGAACTACGTCGCGAAGTTCCGTCTCCTCGCCGAGCCCGTGCTCGAGCCCGCCGAGATCGAGCGGTTCCTCTCCCTCGCCGAGCGGCTGCCCGATCTCACCGCCGCCGAGGTGCAGGAGCTGAACATCGTCGCGACGTCGGGCGTGCTGGCGTCGGTCCCGTCGCCCGCGGGGCTGTTCTGATGCTGTACGCACAGACGCCGGCCGCCGAGAAGCGGCGCATCCTGAGGGAGCGTCTCGCGGCGGGGGAGATGCTGCGCTTCCCCGGAGCGTTCAACCCGCTGTCGGCACGCCTCATCGAGGAGAAGGGGTTCGAGGGCGTCTACATCTCCGGCGCCGTGCTCTCGGCCGACCTCGGCCTTCCCGACATCGGCCTCACGACTCTCACCGAGGTGGCCGGCCGCGGTCAGCAGATCGCCCGCACGACCGAGCTGCCGGCCATCATCGATGCCGACACCGGGTTCGGCGAGCCCATGAACGTCGCGCGCACCATCCAGACCCTCGAGGATGCGGGCCTGGCGGGGGCCCATATCGAGGACCAGGTCAATCCGAAGCGGTGCGGCCACCTCGACGGCAAGCAGGTCGTCGACGAGTCCACGGCGCTGAAGCGCATCCGCGCCGCCGTCGACGCGCGTCGCGACCCGAACTTCCTCATCATGGCGCGCACCGACATCCGCGCCGTCGAGGGACTCGCAGCGGCGATCGACCGTGCGAAGGCGCTCGTCGATGCCGGGGCCGACGCGATCTTCCCCGAGGCGATGCGGGACCTCGGCGAGTTCGAGGCCGTGGCGGCGGCCGTCGACGTCCCGGTGCTCGCCAACATGACCGAGTTCGGCAAGAGCGATCTCTTCTCCAGCGCGCAGCTGCGGGATGCCGGCGTGCAGATCGTCATCTGGCCGGTCTCGCTCCTGCGGATCGCGATGGGCGCGGCGGGGCGCGCGCTGGATACTCTGAACGACGAGGGGCACCTCACGTCGCGGCTCGGGGAGATGCAGCACCGCGCAGACCTCTACGACCTGCTCGACTACGAGGCCTACAACCACTTCGACACGAACGTCTTCACCTTCCAGATCACGAGGAGTGAGCAATGACCGACACCGACATCCACAAGGGCCTCGCGGGCGTCGTCGCCGACGTCACGGCCGTGAGCAAGGTGAACCCCGAGACCAACTCGCTCCTCTACCGCGGCTATCCCGTGCACGAGCTCGCCGCGACGCAGCCGGTCGAGGCGGTCGCCTACCTCCTCTGGAACGGCGACCTCCCGGATGCCGACCAGCTCGCGCAGCTGCGCGCCACCGAGCGCGCCCACCGCGCGCTCCCGGACGACGTCAAGGCGGTCATCGACATGACCCCGCTCGACGCCCACCCGATGGACGAAGTCCGTTCCGCGGTCAGCGTGCTCGGCGCGCGGGACCTCGCCGGCACGGGCTCGGTGCTGGATGCCGCGGGCACGCCCGAGCAGAACCTCGCGCGCAGCATCCGCCTGTTCGCGGCACTTCCCGCCATCGTCGCCTACGGACAGCGCCGCCGCCGCGGGTTGGACCCGATCGACCCGCGCGAGGATCTCGACTACGCCGCGAACTTCCTCTGGATGACCTTCGGCCAGGACCCGTCGACCGAGTCGGGCATCGCGGATCCGGTCGTCGTGGACGCGTTCAACCGCTCGATGATCCTGTATGCGGAGCACTCCTTCAACGCATCCACCTTCACGGCGCGGGTCATCACCTCGACCCTGAGCGACCTGTACTCGGCAGTCGTCGGTGCGATCGGCGCCCTCAAGGGACCGCTGCACGGCGGCGCCAACGAGGCGGTGCTCCACATCTTCGACGAGATCGGCGATGCCGACAACGTCGTCCCGTGGCTGGAGGACGCCCTCGCCCACAAGCGGAAGATCATGGGCTTCGGCCACCGCGTCTACAAGCGCGGCGACTCGCGCGTGCCGACCATGAAGGCGGCGCTCGACACCCTGGTCGCGCACTACGACCGGCCGGACGTCGAGGCGCTGTACGCGACGCTCGAGCGGGAGTTCGTCGAGCGCAAGGGCATCTACCCGAATCTCGACTATCCGTCGGGTCCGGCGTACAACCTCATGGGGTTCGACACGCTCACCTTCACTCCGCTGTTCGTGGCGGCTCGCGTCGTCGGGTGGACGGCGCACATCATGGAGCAGACGGCATCCAACGCGCTCATCCGTCCGCTGTCGGCCTACAACGGCCCCGATGAGCGCCACGTCGACGGGTTCGTGGATGACGCCGGAACCTCGGCGATCTCCCTCCGCGCCGCCGAAGCCGAGGGCTGAGCGGGCGCCGACGCAGGCCCGGGCCGAGAGAGAGTCCCGAATGAGAGCATTCTCATTCGGGACTGGGACCGGTAACAGTACCCTCGGAGGGAACCAGGGCACACGGTCGTGCCCCCGCATCCCCCCAGGAGCCACCCGTGTCGACGAAGACTCTTCCCGTTCCCTTCCGCCGTGCACTCGCGTTCGCCGCGACCGCCCTCCTCGTCGCCACCGGCGCCGTGGCCGTCTCGGCGGCGCCGGTGCTCGCGGCGGAGCGCAGCCCTGCCCTCGTCGGCGATCTCCAGAGCGAACTCGGCTGCGGGGGCGACTGGGACCCGGGCTGCGCCGCGACGGTCCTCGACCCCGTCGAGGGCACGACGCAGTTCGCGCGGACCTTCACCCTTCCCGCGGGCACCTACGAGTACAAGATCGCCCTCGATGGCGGGTGGGACGAGAGCTACGGGGCCGACGGCGCGGCGGGCGGCGGGAACATCCCGCTCACGATCGCCGGCCCCGCCACGCTGCGGTTCGTCTACGACGACAGCTCGCACCGCATCGCGATCGAGGCGCAGTCGCTGGCCGCCGGCTCGACGGCGGACGATGACGCGCTCGTGACGCCGCCCGTCCGCCAGGCCGGCGACGGGAAGCAGTTCTACTTCGTCATGACCGATCGGTTCGCCAACGGCGACCCGGCCAACGACACGGGCGGGCGTGCGGGCGACCGGCTCGCGACCGGGTTCGACCCGACCTCCAGCGGCTTCTACAACGGCGGCGACATCGCCGGCCTCCGTCAGAACCTCGACTACATCGCCGGGCTCGGCACGAGCGCCATCTGGCTCACCCCGAGCTTCACCAACAAGCCCGTCCAAGGGGAGGGCGATGCCGCGAGCGCCGGATACCACGGCTACTGGATCACCGACTTCACGCAGATCGATCCGCACCTGGGGACGAACGAGGAGCTCGAGGCCCTCATCGCCGAAGCGCACGCGAAGGGCATCGACGTCTACTTCGACATCATCACCAACCACACCGCCGACGTCATCTCGTACGCCGAGGACCAGTACTCGTACATCGACCAGGCGACGAAGCCGTACCAGGATGCCACCGGCACCCCCTTCGACCCGGCCGACTACGCGGGCACGTCGACCTTTCCGGCCCTGGATGCCGCGACGAGCTTCCCCTACACACCTGTCGTGGAGCCGGCCGAGGCGGACATCAAGGTGCCGGCGTGGCTCAACGACGTGACGCTGTACCACAACCGCGGCGACTCGACGTATTCGGGGGAGTCGACGACGTACGGGGACTTCTCCGGCCTCGACGACCTCATGACCGAGAACCCCGCCGTCGTCGACGGGTTCGCGGACGTCTACGAGACCTGGATCGACCTCGGCATCGACGGGTTCCGCATCGACACCGCCAAGCACGTGAACTTCGAGTTCTGGCAGAGCTGGACCACGAAGGTGCTCGACTACGCGCACAGCCAGGGCAAGCCCGATTTCTTCATGTTCGGCGAGGTGTACGACGCCGATCCGGCCGTCCTCTCGCCGTACGTGCGCGACAGCGACATGAACTCCGTGCTCGACTTCGGCTTCCAGTCCGCCGCGACGAGCTTCGCCAAGGGCGGAGACGTGCAGGTGCTGCAGAAGATGTTCGCGGGCGATGACCGCTACACGACGCCCGATTCGTCCGCGACGGCACTGCCCACCTTCCTCGGCAACCACGACATGGGCCGGATCGGGTACTTCCTGAAGAACTCGCCGGACGCCGCGACGCGCGACCTCCTCGCCCATGACCTCATGTTCCTCAGCCGCGGTCAGCCCGTCGTCTACTACGGCGACGAGCAGGGCTTCACCGGCGCAGACCCGGGCGGCGACAAGAGCGCGCGGCAGAGTCTTTTCGCCAGCCAGGTCGCCGAGTACCAGGATCAGGCGCTCATCGACGGCACGGCTGCCGGGTCGGTCGACCGCTACGACACCGACACCGCCGTGTACTCCCGGATCGCCGAGCTCTCGCAGCTCCGCGCAGCGCATCCGGCCCTCGTCGACGGGGCCCAGATCGAGCGCTACGCGAAGGACGGCGTCTACGCCTTCTCCCGCGTGGACGCGGACGAGAAGGTCGAGCACCTGGTCGCGCTCAACAACACGGCATCCGAGCAGACGGTGACCCTTCCCACGCTGACCGCGGGTGCGGCGTTCGCGCCGCTGTTCGGCACGGACGCGGCGATCTCCTCCGACGCGGAGGGCGCCGTCACCGTCACCGTCCCCGCGCTGTCCGCCCTCGTCTGGGCGGCCGACCGCACCGTGAGCGCTCCCGGGGAGGCCGCCCCGATCCGGGTGAGCGTGCCGGCGCCGGGCGCCGCGCTGTCGGGCCAGGCCGCCGTCTCGGCGACCGCCGACCAGTCCTGGCGGCAGACGAGCTTCGCGTGGCGGATCGTCGGCGGCGACGAGTGGCACGCCCTCGGCACCGCCGAGGACACCACTCCGGGCGTCTTCCACGACGTCGCCGGGCTCGCCGCGGGCACCCTCGTCGAGTACCGCGCCGTGTCGACGGATGCCGCGGGCCACCGCTCCGCGGCATCCACCTACGCCTCGGTCGGAAACCGCGTGAACCTCGTCGACGACGCCGCGCCCGAAGAGCCGGACGACGCGACGCCGTACGGCAGCGTCAGCATCCCCGGGTCGCTGAACTCCGAGATGGGCTGCGCAGGGGACTGGACGCCCGATTGCGACCAGGCCCAGATGACGCAGGTGGACGGGATCTGGCGGCTGACCGTCGACCTCCCGGCGGGGACGTACGAGTACAAGGTCGCGACCGAGAAGAGCTGGGATGTGAACTTCGGCGCGAACGGCGTGCCGAGCGGACCCAACCTCTCGATCACGCACGCGGGTGGACCGGTGACGTTCTGGTTCGACCCGCGGACGAAGGTCGTGCAGTCGAGCGACGAGGGCCCCGTGGTCACGCTCGCCGGGTCGTTCCAGTCGGAGATCGGCTGTCCGGGGGACTGGGCGCCGGACTGTCTTCGCGCCATGATGTTCGACGGAGACCGGGACGGCGTCTACGACTTCTCGACGACCAAGCTGCCGACGGGCTCCTACGAGCTCAAGGTGGCACACGGGCTCAGCTGGGCCGAGAACTACGGGGCGGGTGGCGTGAAGGACGGACCGAACATCGCGTTCTCGGCGACCGAGGGCAAGCGGGTCGCGTTCCGCTACGACTCCCGCACCCACGCGCTCGAGGTCGTTTCGGCCGACCCGCCGCTGGCGGGCACCGGGCAGTCCCGCGCGCACTGGATCGACGCCGACACCATCGCCTGGCCGGGGGACCTCGGCGCGGACGCGGCGACGGCGACGTGGGAGCTGTACGGCTCCACGACGGGCGGCCTCTCCGTCGCGGACGGCGTGATCGCGGGCGGTGACCCGATCGCGCTGACGCGCGTCGCGGACGGTCTCACCGACGCGCAGCGCAGCCGCTTCCCCGCGCTCTCCGGCTTCGTCGCGCTGCGGGTCGAAGGACAGGATCGGGATGTGGTGGCGGCGCTCCTGCGAGGCCAGCTCGCCGTCGCCCAGCGCGGCGCGGACGGAGCCCTCCGCGCCTTCACCGGCGTGCAGATCCCCGGCGTCCTGGACACCCTCTACGCCGACGCCGTCGCGGGGGAGAAGCTCGGCGTCTCCTTCCGCGGATCGAAGCCCACGTTCCGGCTCTGGGCTCCCACCGCGCAGTCCGCGACGCTTCTGACCTGGGATGCCGGGGCCGTCGGCGATGCGCGCCGGCACGAGGCATCCTTCGATGCGGCATCGGGGACCTGGACGGTCGCCGGGGGACGCGGCCTGAAGGGCGACGAGTACCGGTGGGAGGTCGTGGTCTGGGCGCCGACGACCGGGGCCGTGGAGACGAACAGCGTGACCGATCCGTATTCGGTGGCCCTGACGACGAACTCGACGCGATCGGTCGCGGTCGACCTCGACGACGCGGCCTGGAAGCCGAAGGCATGGTCGCGGACGAAGGCGCCCGTCATCGCCCGTGACGTCGACCGCGCCATCTACGAGCTCCACATCCGAGACTTCTCGATCGGAGACGAGAGCGTGCCGGAGGCCGAGCGCGGCACCTACCTCGCGTTCACCCGCGAGGGGGCGGGGACGCAGCAGCTGAAGCAGCTGGCATCCGCGGGCATCAACACCGTGCACCTCCTGCCCTCCTTCGACATCGCCACGATCGAGGAGAACCGTGCCGCGCAGGCCGTGCCGGGCTGCGACCTGGCATCCTTCGCTCCCGACTCCGATCAGCAGCAGGCGTGCGTCGCGGCGGTCGCCGACGCGGACGGCTTCAACTGGGGCTACGACCCGTACCACTTCCAGGCCCCGGAGGGCTCCTACGCCGTCGACCCCGAGGGAGGCGCGCGCGTCGCCGAGTTCCGCTCGATGGTAGGGGCGCTGCACGGCATGGGGCTGCAGGTCGTCCTCGACGAGGTCTACAACCACACCTCCGCATCCGGCCAGGCGGACACATCGGTGCTCGACAAGGTCGTGCCCGGCTACTTCCAGCGGCTGGACGGCAACGGCGCGGTGCAGACCTCGACCTGCTGCCAGAACGTCGCGACCGAGCACGAGGTCGCGCAGAAGCTCATGGTCGACTCGATCGTCGTGTGGGCCAAGCAGTACAAGGTCGACGGGTTCCGATTCGACCTCATGGGCCACCATTCGAAGGAGAACCTCCTCGCCGTCCGTGCCGCCCTCGACGAGCTCACCCTCGCGAAGGACGGGGTCGACGGGTCTCGGATCTACCTCTACGGCGAAGGCTGGAACTTCGGAGAGGTGCAGGATGACGCCCTGTTCGTGCAGGCCCGCCAGGGCAACCTCGGCGGCACGGGGATCGGCACGTTCAGCGATCGCCTGCGCGACGCCGTCCACGGCGGGAGCCCCGTCGATGCCGGCTCGACGTTCCGCCAGGGCTTCGGGACGGGCCTTGCGACCGACCCGAACGGCGACCCGATCAACGGGACGGCCGACCAGGCGCTCGCCGATCTCGGCCATCAGACCGACCTCGTGAAGCTCGGCCTCGCCGGCAACCTCGCCGACTACACCCTGACGACCGCCGACGGCCGCGTGAAGAAGGGCTCCGAGATCGACTACAACGGGCAGAGGGCGGGATACGCGGCGGAACCCGAGGAGATCATCAGCTACGTCGACGCACACGACAACGAGACGCTGTACGACCTCGGGGTGCTGAAGCTCCCGCGCGACACCTCGATGGCGGACCGCGTGCGGATGAACACGCTGTCCCTCGGGACGGTGACGCTGTCGCAGACGCCCGCGTTCTGGCACGCCGGGACGGAGCTGCTGCGCTCGAAGTCGCTCGATCGCAACAGCTTCAACTCGGGCGACTGGTTCAACCGCGTCGATTGGACGGGGCAGACCTCCACCTTCGGGTCCGGCCTGCCGCCGGCCGCCGACAATGCGGAGAAGTGGGGGATCATGCAGCCCCTGCTCGCGGACCCGGCTCTGAAGCCCGGGGCGGCGGACATCGCGGCGGCGGAGGCATCCGCCCTCGATCTCCTGCGGGTGCGCACGGAGGTTCCGCTCCTGAGACTCGGGTCCGCGGAGCGCATCGCGCAGAAGGTGTCCTTCCCGGGCAGCGGGCCCGGGGCGACGCCGGGCGTCATCGTCATGCTGATCGACGACCTCCTGGGCGAGGACGTCGACCCGAGCCTCGCGGGTGCGCTCGTCGTGTTCAACGCGTCTCCCGAGGCGACCACCCAGACGGTCTCCGCGCTCGCCGGCCGCACCTTCGCCCTCACGGGAGCGCAGGCGAACGGCTCGGATGCCGTCGTGAAGACGACCACGTGGGACACCGCGACGGGCGCGGTGACCGTGCCCGCGCGGTCGGTCGCGGTGCTGACCGAGGCGCAGGTGCAGCCCGTCCGCACCCACGTGTACGCCCAGCCCGATCGGCTGCTGGTGCGCGCCGGCGCGACGGTGACGATCTCCGGAAAGGTCGTCGCCGACGACCGCAGCGCGCCCGTCGGCACCGTCACGGTCACCGACAACGGGCGGATGGTCGCGACGGTGGAGCTCCGCCCCGGCGACCGTGGACGCTTCTCGGTGCCCGCCCCGAAGATCGGTCGCGGAGTGCACCTGTTCCGGGTGACCTTCACGGGCGATGCGCCGTGGGTGGATGCGCGAGCGCGGGGGGTGCTGCCGGTCCTCGCCTACTGAGCGTCCGTCGACAGTCTGCGTGCGAAGAGGGGCTGGGGTTCGCGGCCACATCCCCGTACACTGAGCAATGTGCCCTACCGGGCGCGGACGAAGACGTCGATTTGTCTCACGAGGACGTGACCATATGAGCATGACCGCTACCCCTGCCCCGCTCACCGCCGAAGAGCGCGACGCCATCCTGGACGCCGTGCAGGGCTTCGCCGCCGCGCGACTCGCGCCGAACGCCCTCGACTGGGATCGACGCAAGCACTTCCCCCGGGACGTGCTCACCGAGGCGGGCGACCTCGGCCTCGGCGCGCTCTACGCGCGCGAGGACGTGGGCGGGACCGGCCTGCGCCGTGAGGATGCCGCGGCCGTCTTCGAAGCCCTCGCGATGGGGGACCCGACGATCGCGGCCTACATCACCATCCACAACATGGTCGCGTGGATGATCGACACGTACGGCACCCGCGCGCAGCGCGAGGAGTGGATCCCGCGCCTGGCCACGATGCACGACCTCGGCTCGTACTGCCTCACCGAGCCCGGCGCGGGCTCGGATGCGGCGGCGATCGCGACGAGCGCCATCGCGGACGGCGACGAGTACGTGCTCACGGGCGTCAAGCAGTTCATCTCCGGAGCCGGCGAGGCATCCGTCTACGTCGTCATGGCCCGCACCGGCGCATCGACGGGGCACGGGACCGGCGGCGCCAAGGGCATCACGGCGTTCCTCGTCGGTGCGGATGCCGCGGGGCTCAGCTTCGGGCCCAATGAGCAGAAGATGGGCTGGAACGCGCAGCCGACCCGTCAGGTCATCCTCGACGAGGTGCGCGTCCCGGCCTCCGCGATCCTGGGCGAGGTCGGCGGCGGATTCCGCATCGCCATGAAGGGCCTGAACGGCGGCCGTGTGAACATCGCCGCCTGCTCCCTCGGTGGCGCGCAGTGGGCGCTCGATCGCGCCGTCCGGTACGTCCACGAACGCTTCACATTCGGGGAGGCGCTCTCCGAGCGGCAGTCCGTCGTGTTCGCCCTCGCCGACATGGCGACGGAGCTCACCGCCGCCCGCGCGCTCGTCGAGCGCGCCGCGCGCGCCATCGACGAGGATGCGCCGGATGTCGCGGTGCAGTGCGCGATGGCCAAGCGCTTCGCGACCGATGCCGGGTTCGAGGTCGCCAACCGTGCGCTGCAGCTCCACGGCGGGTACGGATACCTGCAGGAGTACGGGATCGAGAAGGTCGTCCGCGACCTCCGCGTGCACCAGATCCTCGAGGGGACGAACGAGATCATGCGCGTCGTCATCGGCCGCGGCGTGGTCGGCGCGTGAGGGTTCGAGCCCCTGGGAGACTGAGCGCATGACCGACTACGAGACGATCCTCATCGAGACCCGGGGACGCGTCGGCTGGATCACGCTGAACCGGCCTGATGCCCTGAACGCCCTGAACTCGCAGGTGATGCGCGACGTCGTCGCCGCGGCCGGGGCCTTCGACGCCGACCCGGCGATCGGCGCCATCGTCGTCACCGGCAGCGAGCGCGCCTTCGCAGCGGGCGCCGACATCAAGGAGATGGAGGGCAAGTCGGGGCGCGAGATGCTCATGGATGATCATTTCGGCGCGTGGGGCCGCTTCGCCGCCGTCCGCACCCCCGTCATCGCCGCCGTCTCGGGCTACGCGCTCGGCGGGGGGTGCGAGCTCGCGATGATGTGCGACATCATCCTCGCCGCCGACTCCGCCCGCTTCGGCCAGCCCGAGATCACGCTCGGCGTCATCCCCGGCATGGGCGGAACCCAGCGGCTCGTGCGGGCCGTGGGACCTTACGTCGCGGCGGACCTCGTCCTCACCGGGCGGCTCCTCTCGGCCGACGAGGCCGCCCGAGCCGGCCTCGTCTCGCGGGTCATCCCCGCCGCGGACCTCCTCGCCGAAGCCGAGAAGGTCGCCGAGGCGATCGCCGCGAAGTCCCTCGTTGCGCTGTTCGCGGCGAAGGCGGCACTGGATGCCGCGGTGGAGACGACCCTCGCCGAGGGGCTCCGCTTCGAGCGGCAGGCGTTCGCCGGGCTGTTCGACACCGACGACCAGAAGGAGGGCATGGCCGCCTTCCGAGAGAAGCGTCCGCCGGAGTTCACCCACCGGTGACCCGTGGGGCCGGGTCTGGCCCGGCGGCAGGGCGTCGTCGACGCGCTCGGCCTCGGCGATGATTCTCAGTCCCACAACGTACGGGACTGAGTCGCATCTCGTAGTATTGATGCATCGCGAAGGAGAATCGATGAAGATCGTGGTGCTGGTCAAGGAAGTCCCCGATACCTACGGTGACCGCAAGCTCAGCCTGGAGACGGGCCTCGCCGACCGCAGCGCATCCGAGCGCGTGCTCGACGAGATCGGCGAGCGGGCCCTCGAGGTCGCGCTCTCCTACGCCGACGCCACGCCCGGCACCGAGGTGCAGGTCGTCTCGATGGCTGCGGAGGAGTCCGCGGCGACGATCCGCAAGGGCCTCGCGATGGGCGCGGCATCCGCGCTGCAGGTCGTCGATCCGGCGCTGGCCGGCGCCGACCTCGGCGTCACTGCGCGCGTGCTCGCCGCTGCCGTGACGCGTGCGGGATTCGACCTCGTCATCACCGGGAACCTCTCCACCGACGGATCGGGCGGGGTCCTCCCGGCGATGCTCGCCGAGCACCTCGGGGTGCCTCAGGCGACCGCGCTGTCGGCGGTGACGATCACGGAATCCGGCGTATCCGGCACACGGGCGACGGATGCCGGGACGGCCCAGGTGAGCGCTGCGCTCCCCGCCGTCATCTCCATCACCGAGGCTCTGCCCGACGCGCGCTTCCCGAACTTCAAGGGCATCATGGCCGCCAAGAAGAAGCCGTTCGAGACGGTGTCGCTCGAGGACCTCGGCGTCGACGTCGCGCCGGCATCCGCGCCCCAGTCGATCCTCACCCAGGTGAGCGAGAAGCCACCGCGCGGCGCGGGCATCACGATCGTCGACGAGGGCGACGCCGGAGAGAAGCTCGCGGCGTACCTCATCGAGAACCGACTGGCGTAAGGGGCGACGGACATGGCTGAATTCGCAGCGGACTCGATCCTCGTCCTCCTGGACGTCACGCCCGGCGGCGCGCTCGCGTCCTCCTCGGCGGGGCTCCTCGGCGCGGCCGCGCAGGTGGGCACCCCGGTCGCGCTCATCGTCGCCGGGGCGGACGCGCACGCATCCCTCTCCTCGGACGCCGCCACGCTCGGCGCCGCGACGGTCCTCACCGCGGACCTCGGCGGCGCCGATACCGCGCTGACGGTCCCCGTGGTGGATGCCCTGGCCTCCGCGTACGACCTCGTGCACCCCGACGCCGTCCTCATCTCCAACTCGATCGAAGGCCGCGACGTGGCCGGACGGCTCGCCGCCCGCCGATCCTTCGCCCTCGCTGTCGACGCCGTGGGTGTGGGGCGCGACGACGACGGCGTGCTCGCCCAGCACTCGGTCTACGGAGGGGCGTTCAACGCCGCGAGCGCGCCGACGTTCGGTCCCCTCGTCGCGACCGTGCGTCAGGGCGCCGTCGACGCCCGTGCCGAGTCGGTGGCATCCCCCGTCGTCGAGCCGCTGACCGTGACGGGCTCAGCCGCCCCCGCCGCGCAGATCACCTCGTTCACCGCGGAAGTCGCGACCTCGTCGCGACCGGAGCTGCGTGGCGCGGCGAAGGTCGTGTCGGGCGGGCGCGGACTCGGCTCGGCGGAGAAGTTCGTCCTCGTCGAGGAGCTCGCCGACGCGCTCGGCGCCGCCGTGGGCGCGTCGCGTGCGGCGGTGGATGCCGGCTACGTCCCGTACTCGCATCAGGTCGGCCAGACCGGGGTGTCGGTCGCGCCGCAGCTGTATGTCGCCCTCGGAATCTCCGGCGCGATCCAGCACAAGGCCGGCATGCAGACCGCCAAGACGATCGTGGCGATCAATAAGGACGGCGATGCGCCGATCTTCGAGATCGCCGACTACGGCATCGTGGGCGATGTGTTCCAGGTCGTTCCCCAGCTGATCGCCGCGCTCGCCGCCAAGAAGGCCTGAGCCGCATGGCGACCTTCCGCCCCGGCATTCGCCGCGGCCTGCCTCGTACCCCCGCCGGCGAGCCGTGGCCGCCTGCGGACAGCGCCGCCGTCGGGGTCGCGGACGCCCCCGCGACGGGCTCGGAGACCGAGGCGGGTGCTGCCATCCCCTCGACGGGCTCGGGGGCCGAAGCGGGTGCCGCCAGTCCGGTCGCTGAGCTTGTCGAAGCGTCGTCGCAGGTCACCGTCGACCCCTCGACAAGCTCGGGGACCGAGGCAGGTGCCGTCGCCCCCTCGACAGGCTCGGGGGCCGAAGCGGGAGTCGCCCTGCGTCGCGGTCTCCCGCGGGTCGCGGGAGGGGAGCCATGGCCGCCGACGACCGGCGGTGGGCGGTCCGCTCTCCCGGCGCCGGCTCCCGCCGCCCCCGAGGCGAACATCCCGCCCGAGCCCGAGGCGTCGATCATCGCCGCGGCGGCAGCGGCGTCGCCGTCCACGGCGCCCGCCGACGGCAGGGGAGCGGACGTCCGCCGAGGTCTGCCGCGCACGCCCGGTGGCGAGCCGTGGCCGCCGGCGGGAACGGTGGGTGCCGTCGAAGCGGCTGCAGCCCCGTCACCCGCTGCGCCCGCGACGGATCCGGATGCGGCGGCGCTCGCGCCGGCATCCCCACCTGCCGCGAAAGCTCCCGCTCCCACGGGTCCCCGCGCGCCCCTTCCCTTCACGCGCACCGTGTGGGCCGGCCCGGCGGCGGCGTACCGGTCCGAGCCGAAGCCGGAGCCGAAGCGGTACGGCCCCTTCACGAAGGGGCAGTGGGCGGGCGCCGTCATCCTCGGCGGTGGCGGACTCCTCGTCGCGGCGGCGATGGCCGTCCTGTTCGTGCGCGCGTTCCTCAGTCTGGGGTTCATGCAGGACTTCCTCGCCACGTACCCCGGCGAGTACCACCTGCCCGAGGGCGCGCCCGTCGGCATCCCCGCCTGGCTCGGCTGGCAGCACTTCTTCAACGCCTTCCTGATGGTCCTCATCATCCGGACCGGGCTGACGATCCGCTCCGAGAAGCGACCCACGGTCTTCTGGGCTCCGAAGCGGAATCCGAAGGGCAAGACGAGTCTGACCATCTGGTTCCACCAGTCCCTCGACCTCCTGTGGGTCGTCAACGGGGTGGCCTTCGTCGTGCTGCTGTTCGCGACGGGGCAGTGGATGCGCATCGTCCCGACGAGCTGGGAGGTCTTCCCGCACGCGTTGTCGGCGGCGCTCCAGTACGTCTCGCTGGACTGGCCGACCGAGAACGGGTGGGTCAACTACAACGCCCTGCAGCAGCTCGCCTACTTCTCGACCGTGTTCCTCGCCGCGCCGCTCGCGATCGCGTCGGGCTTCCGGATGAGCGGCCTCTGGCCGAAGGGCAACAAGAAGCTCAGCGCGGCCTATCCGATCGAGTGGGCGCGCACGGTGCACTTCCCCGTCATGCTCTTCTTCGTGGTGTTCATCATCATCCACGTGTTCCTCGTGCTGGCGACCGGAGCGCTGCGCAACCTGGGCCACATGTACGCCGCACAGGGCTCGGTCGACCCCACCGCCTACGCGGACAACTGGACGGGGTTCTGGCTGTTCGTGGCATCCCTCGTGGTCATCGCCGTGGCGTGGATCGCCGCGCGCCCGATGACCCTCGCCCCGATCGCGCGCCTGTTCGGCACCGTCTCGGGTCGCTGACGCGTCGCACCCGCGTCGCGGGGCCACCCCTCAACGTCGCCGAGTGTCCAGAACACGCGGAGCGGGGTGCCGCATCATCCGCGTGTTCTGGACACTCGGCGAGGGCGTCCGCGTCGGCGACGGCGGGGCGATGCCGGGTCAGCGGACGAAGCGGACCTCGGTGAGCGTCTCACCCAGGAAGGGCTCGGTGTGGCTCGCACCGTCGAGGGCGAAGCCGTTGCGCGTGTAGAAGCCGTGCGCGCGGGGGTTGTCCTCGGCCACCCACAGGTAGACCGATTCCCCGTCTTCGATGGCGGCGTCGAAGAGGCGCTGGCCGATGCCGGTTCCGTGGAACCGATCGAGCAGGTAGATGAAGTACAGCTCTCGATCGCGCGGAGCATCGCGGTCGCGGGCCGGGCCGGACCCGACGAAGCCGACGATCTCACCCTCGACGAGCGCGGCGAACATCTTGAAATCAGGCCCCTGCGAAGCCCAGTGCGTCCACAGCTCGGCGAGGCGGCGGGCCGACACGTTCTCGAGCGCGGCCTTGCTGATCAGGTGGTCGTAGGTCTCATGCCAGCACGTGGCGTGCACCCGTCCGAGGGCCTCGGCATCCACGTCCCGAACGGGACGGACGACGATGTCGGTCGTGAGTTCGGCTTCCATGGCCAGACTCTACGTCCGGCCTCGTCGCTTGCAAAATCGGTGGGGGCGTGTCAGAGAGGCCCCCGGATCATTGGAGATCATCGACAACGCAATTCGAGATCGGCCTGCGGATGCCGCTAGTCTCCGGCGAGTGAACGTATGGTGGCGGACCCTTCTGACGATCTGGCGCGCGAAGACGCTCCTGCGGCGGCGTGGGCCCCTTCCGCCTCACACGGTGGGGAAGGTCCGCCTGCGCACTCTGCCCACCGACATCGACCTGCTCCTGCACATGAACAACGGGCGCTACGCCTCGCTCTTCGACCTCGGCCGCTTCGATCTGCTCATCCGGACGGGCCTGTGGGATGCCATGAACGCCCACGACTGGTACGCCGTCGTGGCGAGCGAGACCGTCACCTTCCGCAAGTCGCTCCAGCTCTGGCAGCGCTTCACGGTCGAGACGCGCCTTCTCGGCCACGACGACAAGGCGGTGTACCAGATCCACCGGGCCGTCGTCGGGGGCGAGGTCTACGCGGAGATGATCGTGCGAGCACGGTTCCTCCGCAAGAGCGGCGGGGTCGTCAACACCGCGGAGCTCTTCGAGGCGCTGGGCCGTCCCGACGACATGCCGCCGCTGCCCGCGTGGGTGACCGACTGGGCGAGCGCCGCCGCCCTTCCCTCGACGAAAGCCCCCGCCCCCAGCGTCTGGGAGTAGGGGGCGGTCACGGCCGCGCCGCCGCGAACGCCTCCGCGATGGCCTCCCGGACGAGTCGGATGCCGGGGCGTTCGCCGCTCGCGCGCCGCGATGCCGTGAAGATCTCGCGCACCGGTTCGCCGGGCAGGGCGCCCAGGGCGACGGGCACGGGCTGCCCGGTCCAGAGCAGGTCGGGGAGCATCCCCACGGCGTGGCCGGCGGCGATCAGCGCGACGTGTGCGCCCAGATCGGCCAGTTCGAACCGCACGTCGGGCTCGAAGCCCGCGGCGCGACACTGCTGCACCGCCCAGTCGCGCGCGGCGGTCCCCGCGGGCTCCATCACCCAGGCGTGACCCGCGAGGGAGCGCAGCGGGGCGCCGGCGAGCTCCCCCCGCGGTGCGGCGAGGCGCATTGGGTCAGCGCCGAGCACATGCCGCTCGAGGTCCGGGCGGTGCGCGCGGGTGAGACCGGGGTACTGCTCCGCGATCGCGAGATCGAAGCCGCGCGCCGACAGCTCGAAGAGGCCCTCCTCCGGCGGCACCTCGGAGAGGGCCACGCGAAGCTCGGGCGCGCGCTGCGAGAGGAGGGTCAGTGCCGCCGGGACGACCGTGCGCGCTGCCGTCTGCAGCACGGCGACGCGGACCGGCGCGATCCCCGGCTGGAGGCGCTCGAGTCCGGCGCGGATCCGCTCGTCCGCGTCGAGTGCGTCGGCCGCGTGCTCCGCCAGTGCCGCGCCGTGCTCGGTCAGGCGGACGCGCCGTCCGTCGGGGACCAGAAGAGCGACCCCGGCCTCCCGCTCGAGCTGGGCCAGCTGCTGCGAGATCGTCGACGGACTGTAGGAGAGGGCCTCAGCGACCGCGGACAGCGTCCCGCGCAGGGACAGTTCGTGCAGGAGCCGGAGACGGCGCAACTCGAACACGGCACTCCTTCGGCAGCCTCACACATCTCATCGATGGAAACGAACGTTATCCATCATGGATCATCGCTTTTGTCGAACTATACGCGTGCCGCATCCTGATCGGATGACGACAGTGCAGTCTGGACACGTGCCCTCCGACGACGTTCTCCCCGAGATCACCGATCGAGCCGTCGCGCTCGCCCAGCGCTGGGTCGACGAGTCGGCGGATGTTCCCGTCGACCCCGCCGCCGAGCGCCTCGCCGGGGTGCTGAAGGATCCCCAGGGTCTGCCCTTCACGATCGGCTTCGTCGACGGCGTCATGCGGCCCGAGTCGCTCGCCGCGGCGGCATCCAACCTGCAGCGCGTCGCGCCCCTCGTCCCGGGCTTCCTCCCGTGGTATCTCCGCGCCGCCGTCCGCGCCGGAGGCGCCGTCGCCCCGGTGCTGCCGACCCCCGTCGTGCCGATCGCGCGTCGCGTGCTGCGCGAGATGGTGGGCCACCTCGTCGTCGATGCGCGGCCGGACAAGCTGGGACCTGCGCTCGCGAAGATCCGCGAGGGCGGCGCGCGCCTCAACCTCAACCTCCTCGGCGAGGCGGTCCTCGGCGAGAAGGAGGCGCTCCGACGTCTCGACGGCATCCACGACCTGATCCGTCGCGACGACGTCGACTACGTGTCAGTGAAGGTGTCCGCGATCGCGAGCCACATCTCGATGTGGGCATTCGACGACACCGTCGACCTCGTCGTCAAGCGGCTGCTCCCGCTGTACCTCACTGCGGCGGATGGTGATGTGCCGACGTTCATCAACCTCGACATGGAGGAGTACCGCGACCTCGATCTCACCATCGCGGTGTTCACCCGCATCCTGGAAGACCCGCGTCTGACAGCCCTCGAGGCGGGCATCGTCCTGCAGGCCTACCTCCCCGACGCGCTCCCCGCGCTCCAACAGCTCACGGCGTGGGCGCAGCAGCGCGTGGACGCGGGCGGCGCGCGCATCAAGGTGCGTCTCGTCAAGGGCGCGAACCTCGCGATGGAGCACGTGGATGCCGTGATGCACGGCTGGGAGCTCGCGACGCACGCGTCCAAGCTCGACTCGGATGCCTCCTACCTCCGCTGCCTGAACGAGGCCCTGCGGCCCGAGAACGCGCGCGCCGTCCGGATCGGCGTCGCCGGCCACAACCTCTTCGACATCGCCTACGCGTGGCTCCTCGCGGGGGAGCGCGGCGTCCGCGACGACGTCGAGTTCGAGATGCTGCTCGGGATGGCCGAAGGCCAGGTCGCGGCTGTCACGCGCGAGGTCGGCCACGTGCTGCTGTACGTGCCGGTGGTGCGGCCCGACGAGTTCGACGTCGCGATCAGCTACCTCGTGCGCCGGCTGGAGGAGAACGCGTCGAGCGAGAACTTCCTCTCCGCGGTCTTCGACCTCGCCTCCGAACCGCGGATGTTCGCCCGCGAGCGCAAGCGCTTCCTGGCTTCCGTCGTGCGGGCGCACGACCCGGCCCTTCCCGTCGGGCCGAATCGGCGCCAGGACCGCTCGGATGCGCCGGAAGGCGCATCGGCATCCCTCACCCGTCCGGGCGCCGAGGACGGCGACCTCACCCAGGCGGTGCTCTCGATCGGCCGCGCCTCGTCCCGCGGCCGCGACGCGACAGGTGCCGAAGCGCCGGTCGTGCTCGGGGACGACTGGGTCGAGACCGCGGTGTTCTCGGTGCGCGAGGCGGCCGGGCAGGCATCCGGCGCACCCGGATTCGAGAACGCCCCCGACAGCGACCCGGCCCTCGCCGTGAACCGTGTCTGGGCGGCGGAGATCCTCGCCCGCGTCGAGACGTCGACGGCGGGCGACGCGACGATCGCCGCCGCTCGCGTCGACTCCGAGGAGGGCCTCGAAGAGGTCGTGGCGAGCGTGCGCACCGCCGCGGCGGAGTGGGGTGCGAGCCCCGCCGCCGAGCGCAGCGCCGTCCTGCAGGCCGCGGCCCGCGCCCTCGAGGCGCGCCGCGGCGAGCTGATCGAGGTCGCCGCCTCCGAGACCGGCAAGGTCTTCGCCGAGGCGGATGTGGAAGTCAGCGAGGCGGTGGACTTCGCCGACTACTACGCGGCGACGGCGAAGGAACTCGACCGGGTTCCCGGCGCGGTCTTCGTCCCGGCCCGGCTGACCGTCGTCACCCCGCCGTGGAACTTCCCCGTGGCGATCCCCGCCGGGGGAGTCCTGGCCGCACTGGCCGCCGGATCGGGCGTCGTCTTCAAGCCGGCCCCGCAGGCGCGCCGGTGCGCGGCGGTGGTGACCGAGGCGATCTGGGAGGCGCTGGACGGCGCGGGCGTCCCGCGCGACATCCTGGCCCTGGTCGACGTCGACGAGGGCGATCTCGGCCGCCAGCTCATCTCCCACGAGGGCGTCGACCGGGTCATCCTCACCGGTTCGTGGGAGACCGCGGCCCTCTTCCGGTCGTGGCGCGACGACCTGCCGCTCCTCGCGGAGACGAGCGGCAAGAACGCCATGATCGTGATGCCCTCGGCCGACCTCGACCTGGCGGCATCCGACGTCGTCCGCAGCGCCTTCGGCCACGCGGGCCAGAAGTGCTCGGCGGCATCCCTCGCCATCCTCGTCGGCCCCGTCGCGCGGTCGGAGCGC
The DNA here is from genome assembly GCF_018717645.1 of Microbacterium flavum. Classification (GTDB taxonomy): domain Bacteria; phylum Actinomycetota; class Actinomycetes; order Actinomycetales; family Microbacteriaceae; genus Microbacterium; species Microbacterium flavum. The sequence continues at coordinate 310,432 of NZ_JAFLHG010000001.1, read as the reverse complement.
TTCGCGCGTCAGCTCGTGGATGCCACGGAGTCGCTGCGGGTCGGCGTTCCGTCCGACCCGCGCAGCGAGGTCGGACCCGTCATCGAGCCGCCGCAGGGCAAGCTCGACTGGGCCCTGACGACCCTTGAAGAGGGCGAGCACTGGCTCGTCGCGCCGCGGCCGGTGGAGGATGCCCCGGCCGAGTACGCCGATCGGATGTGGCGCCCCGGCATCCGCACCGGAGTCCGCCCGGGATCCCGGACGCACCTGGAGGAGTTCTTCGGGCCGGTCCTCGGCATCATGCATGCCTCCTCGCTCGCCGAGGCGATCGAGCTGCAGAACGCGGTCGCATACGGGCTGACCGCCGGACTGTACACGCAGAACCCCGCCGATCTCGAGCGATGGTTGGAGGAGGTGCAGGCGGGGAACCTCTACGTGAACCGGGGTATCACCGGAGCGATCGTGCAGCGGCAGCCGTTCGGAGGCTGGAAGCGGTCCTCCGTCGGCGCCGGGACGAAGGCGGGCGGCCCGAACTACCTCGTGGGCCTCGGATCATGGCACGCCACTGCGGGGGGTGCGCCGTCGTCGACACTGCACCTGCGCGGCCTCGACACACGCATCACGGGTCTCATCGAGGCCGCACAGCCGTCGCTGGACTACGAGGGGTTCGAGTGGCTGCGCCGCGGCGCCCTCTCCGACGCCGTGGCATGGGACCGCGAGTTCGGCCGGGTCCGCGACGTGTCGCGGCTGAAGGTGGAACGTAACCTCTTCCGCTACCGTCCGGTGGATGTCGCGGTGCGCGCGACGAGCGATGCGGCCTGGCCCGCGGTCCTCCGGGTGGCGATCGCCGGCGTCCGTGCCGGTGGGCGGATGACGCTCAGTGCGCCCGTCGGGCTGCCCGCCGGCGTCCGTCGCGTGCTCGGTGATCTCGGCATCCCCGTGCATGTCGAGACGGATGACGAGTGGATCGCGCGCGTGCAGCAGGGGCGGCGCGAGGGCGGCGCAGGTCGCGTCCGGCTCGTGGGGGGGACCGATGCCGTCACCGCGTTGCACGGTGCGCTCTCCGCAGCCACCGAGGGGGATCCGGACCTGGCGGTGTACGCGAACGAGGTCACGACGGCCGGTCGCGTGGAGCTGCTTCCGTTCCTGCACGAGCAGGCCATCTCGATCACGGCGCACCGTTTCGGCAACCCCGATCGGTGGAGCGAGGAGGTCATCTGAGCTGCGCGCTCAGATGGACGGCATCCAACAATCGATCCCGGAGAGAAACAAGTTATCTTTCTGTTCTTGCGACGCCGGACGGTACAGCATGTGAATGGCGCATCTGGGGAGCGCCGACGGAGACCGGATCTCCGATGAGGAGATCCGTCTGTCTGACCGTCGTTTGACACACCGGGGGGAGTGTCGCTCTGGGGTTGGGGGGACTCGACCCCAGAGCTCCCGCCCGCCTGCCGGCGTCGCCGGGTCGACTCACGCCCGCTCGACGGGCGTCATGAAGCCGTCGACGAGGGCGCGCACGGAGAGCGCGAACAGCGTCCATTCCCCGGGCGGAACCTCATCGCCCTCCCCGCAGTCGTATCGCGGGTGCTCGATGCCCTCGAGCATGCGCACGGCGAATCCCTCGCCCAACGCGGCCATCGCCTCGGTGAAGTCCTCGATCGTGAGCGGTGAGCGCATCCGCAGGCCGTAGGCCTCCATGAGGAGGGCGTAGAACTCGGCGAACGCGGCGATCGACTCGCGGTGCCGCTCGTTGGATGCCTCGCGCAGCTCCGGCCACGTGTGCGCGGTCGTCCGGAGGGCGAGGGCGATGAGGAACTGCTGGGAATCGAGCGCCGCAGCGGGATCGTCCGCATCGGCGGCGGTCGGACGCAGATGGCTCTCCGCGGCGGCACGGATCACGTCGTTCCCGTCGGCGCCCTCGGCGATGAGCTTCTCGACCGCCGTGCGCACGTAGTCGGTCGGGCGACTGAGGCGCAGCTGCACCATGGCGACGGCCAGGTCGCGCTGGTAGTCGTTCTGATCGGCCCACAGCCGGTACGCGGCGCCCGTGGTGAGCCCCGCCCGGCGCAGCACGTCCTGGAGCCGGATGTGCTGAACGCCCGCCGACACCCCTCTCTCCAGCAGAACCTGCATCCCCACCCGCAGCAGCAGAGCGCGAGTCTCGTCCCCAGAACGACGCTTCATAGAGAGAAAATCTACTCTCCTGCCTCTCCGCACGGGGGGGGGGACGTGACCGGCTCGGGAGCGTCTGGCACAATGGTCCCAGGCGTGCCCGCCCCGACCTTTCCTCGCCGTTCCTGCGGTGGAGTCGAAGCGCCGACGGGCCTCTGGACAGCGTCCGCCGCTCTTGCATTCACACGAGGATCAGAGGAGCGAGATGTCCACCTCACTTCAGCCCGCAGACAGCGCCACCCGCGTCGCACAGCATCGCCGTTACCTGATGTGCGCGCCGCGGCACTTCACGGTCAGCTACACCATCAATCCGTGGATGGAGCCGCGCAACCCCACCGACACGGCCAAGGCCATGGAGCAGTGGCAGACCCTGTACGACACGTACGTCGCCCTCGGGCACGACGTCGAGCTCATCGACCCGGTCGAGGGCCTGCCCGACATGGTCTACACGGCCAACGGCGGCTTCGTCGTCGACGGCCGCGCCCTCGGCGTGCGCTTCCGCGTCGACGAGCGCCGCGGGGAGGAGCGCCCGTTCATGGACTGGTTTGCCCGCAACGGCTTCGAGGTCGTCGAGCCCGTCTCGGTGCAGGAGGGGGAGGGGGACTTCCTCCTCGTCGGGGACACGATCCTCGCCGGCACCGGGTTCCGCTCGGCCTCGGACAGCCACCGCGAGGTCGCCGAGGTGTTCGGCCGGGAGGTCGTCTCGCTCCGCCTGGTGGACCCGCGGTTCTACCACCTCGACACGGCGATCTCCGTTCTCGACCCCGTGGAGGGCCCCTCGACGCTCTCGGGGACCGGGGGCGTCGAGAAGGCGAACATCGCCTACCTGCCCGGAGCCTTCGACGAGGCGTCGCGGGCGATCCTGCGCGAGCGCTACCCCGACGCGATCGAGGTGTCGGATGCCGACGGCGCCGTGTTCGGGCTGAACTCGGCATCCGACGGGTACAACGTCTTCATCTCGCCGCGCGCGACGGGCTTCGAACAGCAGCTCCGCGATCGCGGATACAACCCCGTGCTCATCGACCTGTCCGAACTGCTGCTCGGCGGCGGGGGCATCAAGTGCTGCACGCTCGAACTGCGAGGAAAGTGATGACCACCACCGCTGCTGCCGCCGACGCCCTCACGGGCGATCTGATCGAGGCCGAAGACGCGCACGTCGCGCACAACTACCATCCCCTTCCCGTCGTCGTGGCCCGTGCCGAGGGCGCGTGGGTGACGGATGTCGAGGGCAAGCGCTACCTCGACCTCCTGTCGGCCTACTCGGCCGTGAACTTCGGGCACCGCCATCCCGCGCTCGTCGCGGCGGCGACCGAGCAGCTGGGGCGCGTCACCCTGACGAGCCGCGCATTCCACAACGATCGGCTCGGACCCTTCGCCGCGGCGCTGGCCGCGCTGTCCGGCAAGGACCTCGTCCTCCCGATGAACACCGGCGCGGAGGCGGTCGAGACCGGCATCAAGGTCGCCCGCGCCTGGGCGTATCGCGTGAAGGGCGTCGCCGCCGGCGCGGCGAAGATCATCGTCGCGGACGGCAACTTCCACGGCCGGACGACGACGATCGTGAGCTTCAGCGACGACCCGCAGGCGCGGGAGGGCTTCGGGCCGTTCACTCCCGGCTTCGTGTCCGTGCCCTACGGGGACGCCGAGGCGATCGCGGCGGCGATCGACGAGAACACCGCCGCCGTCCTCGTCGAGCCGATCCAGGGAGAGGCCGGGGTCGTCATCCCGCCGGAGGGCTATCTGCGCGCGATCCGCGAGATCTGCGACCGCGAGAACGTCCTGTTCATCGCCGACGAGATCCAGTCCGGGCTCGCGCGCGTCGGCACGACCTTCGCGTGCGACCGCGAAGGCGTCGTCCCCGATGTCTACCTTCTCGGCAAGGCCCTCGGCGGAGGCATCGTGCCCCTGTCGGCCGTGGTCGCGAACCGGGACGTGCTCGGCGTCATCCAGCCGGGCGAGCACGGCTCGACGTTCGGGGGGAACCCGCTCGCGACGGCGGTCGGCCTGCAGGTGGTCGAGATGCTCGCCTCCGGAGAGTTCCAGACCCGCGCCCAGGCCCTCGGGGACCACCTGGAGGGAGCGCTCGGCGCGCTCCTCGGGCACGGCGTCACCGCGGTCCGGGTCGCCGGACTGTGGGCGGGCGTCGACATCGATCCTGCGTACGGGCCCGGCCGCGAGGTGGCGGAGAAGCTCCTCGCGCGCGGCGTCCTCGTCAAGGACACGCACGGCCAGACGATCCGCATCGCCCCGCCGCTCGTCATCCGCGCGACCGAGCTCGACTGGGCCGTCGAGCAGCTGCGGCTCGTCCTCGCCGGCTGACGGCGTCGGTCAGCCGACGTCCACCGCGACGCTCGGCCAGCCCGTGGCGCCGTCCGGAGCGGGCGGCGCCACGGCCTCCGTCTGCGGCTGGCCGTCGACGCCGATCGCGCGGGCGGTGATCGCGTGCCGCCCGGCGGGGGCGTTCCAGGGGAACGTCCACTGCACCCAGGTGTCGACCCCGATCGCGGGGGCGAGCACGGCATCCTGCCACGGCCCGTCGTCGATCCGCACCTGCACACCGCGAACACCGACGTGCTGCTGCCAGGCGACGCCGGCGATCACCGTGTCGCCCGCGGTGAGGCGCGCGCCGCGCCGGGGCACGTCGATGCGGCTCGCGAGCTTGATCGGACCGAGCTCCGACCAGCCGCGCGGGGTCCAGTAGCCCTGCGCGTCCGCGAACCGGGTGACCTCGAGCTCGACCACCCACTTGGTCGCCGAGACGTAGCCGTACAGGCCCGGCACGACCATCCGCACGGGGAATCCGTGGTCGTCGGGGAGGGGCTCGCCGTTCATGCCCACCGCGAGGATCGCGTTGCGCTCGTCGGTCAGCGCCTCGAGCGGGGTCCCTGCGGTGAAGCCGTCCTGCGAGGTCGAGAGCACCATGTCGGCCTCCGGCTGCACGCCCGCCCGCGCGAGCAGGTGACGGATCGGGTAGCCGAGCCAGCGGGCGGTGCCGATGAGGTCGCCGCCGACCTCGTTCGAGACGCAGGTGAGGGTCGTCACGCTCTCCTCCAGCGGAAGCGCGAGGAGGTCCTCCCAGCCGATCTCGACCTCCTGGTCGACCTTCCCGTGGATCCTCAGCCGCCAGGTCGCGGGATCGATCTGCGGGACGATGAGGGCCGTGTCGATGCGGTAGAAGTCGGCGTTCGGCGTGATCACCGGGGCGAGGCCCGCGATCTGCAGGTCCGCTCCGGCCGGGATGGCGGGACCGGCGACGGCGGCGGCCGGCAGCCGGATGGCGCTGCGCACGGCCGCGACCGACCTCGCGCCCGCCCGCACGAGCGAGCTGCCGATCGCTGCGAGGACGCCGACGCCGACGGCGGCGCCGCTCCAGAGGAGGAAGGTGCGACGGTCCGCGCCGACGTTCGGGTCCGAGGGTGACGCCGGTGACGCGTCGCGCGCTCGCGCCCCGTGCAGCCCCTGCATCCGACGTCGCTGCCCGACGCGACGCAGAGCGCCCAGGGTGATGACGGCGACACCGCCCGCGACGAGCGAGGGCAGCCAGGCGAAGGCGCCGGCATCCGCCCGGGTGACGGCTGCGATCGCACCCGCGACGCCGATCGCGCCGAGGATCACCCGGCCGACGGGAGGTCGCCTCCGCTCGAGCGTCCCGGCGATCGCCGCGACGACGAGGAGGACGATCGCGATCCCGACCAGGAGCGCCGCCTTGTCGGCGGTGCCGAACAGGGCGATCGCCGTGTTCTTCGCCCACGCCGGCGCGGCATCGATGAGCGCGCCGCCGATCGCGGCGAACGGGCTCGACCCGGGCGCGATGAGGGCGGCCACGGCCTCCCCGACCCCGGCGCCGAGCACGACCGCAGCGACCCCCGCGACCGCGTCATCTCCCGGCAGAGCGTCATCGCGTTGCACCATGTGCATACAGTAGGCCCGCGTCAGGGGGGAAGGCTGTGAGATCGGAGCGCACCGCCGCGGATCCGAAACACTCCGGCAACACGGCGCGGGCTAGGCTCGCCTCCATGGGTGATCTGTTCGACGGCTACGGGTCGACGCTGGCGCCGCGCAAGACCGCATCGGGCGTCCCGGCGTTCGACGAGATGTTCGAGGCGCCGACGCACACAGGAGAGGCGCCGCCTTCCCGAGCGGCGTATCGCGAGCTCTATCAGGCGCTGGCGAAGCTGACGCAGGAGGAGCTGCGCGGGCGCACCGAGTCGCTCGCGAGCTCGTACCTCGCGCAGGGGGTGACGTTCGACTTCGCCGGTGAGGAGCGGCCGTTCCCGCTGGACGCCGTGCCGCGCGTGATCGACTTCGAGGAGTGGAGTCACGTCGAGAAGGGCGTGAAGCAGCGCGTGCGCGCACTGGAGGCCTTCCTCGACGATGCCTACGGACACCAGTACTGCGTGCGCGACGGGGTGCTCCCCGCCGCGCTCATCGCGAGTTCGCAGTACTTCTACCGCCAGGCCGCCGGCATCCATGCCGCCAACGGCGTGCGCATCCAGGTCGCCGGCATCGACCTGATCCGCGACGAGAACGGGGAGATGCGCGTCCTCGAGGACAACGTCCGCGTGCCGTCCGGCGTCAGCTACGTCATCTCCAACCGCCGGGTCATGGCGCAGACGCTCCCCGAGCTCTTCCACTCGATGCGGGTGCAGCCGGTGGGCGACTACCCGAACAAGCTCCTCCAGGCGCTGCGCAACTCCGCGCCGCCCGGGGTGGAGGACCCGAACGTCGTGGTGCTGACGCCCGGCGTGTACAACTCCGCCTACTTCGAGCACACACTGCTCGCCCGCCTCATGGGCGTCGAGCTCGTCGAGGGGCGCGATCTGCAGTGCCTCGGCGGCAAGGTCTTCATGCGCACCACGCGCGGCTCCAAGCGGGTGGATGTCATCTACCGCCGGGTCGACGACGACTTCCTCGACCCGCTGCAGTTCCGCGCCGACTCGATGCTCGGGTCGCCGGGGCTGATGCTCGCGTCGCGGCTCGGCAACGTCACGATCGCCAACGCGGTCGGCAACGGCGTCGCCGACGACAAGCTGCTCTACACGTACGTCCCCGATCTCATCCGGTACTACCTGTCCGAGGAGCCCATCCTCAAGAACGTCGACACGTGGCGGCTCGAGGAGCCCGATGCACTCGAAGAGGTGCTCGACCGCCTCGATCAGCTCGTCGTGAAGCCGGTCGACGGGTCGGGCGGCAAGGGACTCGTGGTCGGCCCGGATGCCTCCCCCGCCGAGCTCGAGAAGCTCCGCAAGAAGCTCATCACCGACCCGCGCGGCTGGATCGCCCAGCCGGTCGTGATGCTCTCGACCATCCCGACCCTCGTCGAGGACGGGATGCGCCCGCGTCACGCGGACCTGCGCCCGTTCGCGGTCAACAGCGGCGACGACATCTGGGTGCTGCCGGGCGGCCTCACCCGCGTCGCCCTTCCCGAGGGGCAACTCGTCGTGAACTCGTCGCAGGGCGGCGGGTCGAAGGACACCTGGATCGTCGGCGGCGACGCCCCGCAGCGCGGCCCGCGCGCACCGTACGAACCAGGGGGTCTCGCGGACCTCGTCGCCGATCAGGCGTCCGTCACCCAGGCGATCCCGATCATCTACGACCCGCAGCACTCGCCCGATCAGTCCCCGCGCGACTCCGGGCCGCTCACGGAACAGCAGGAACAGCAGCAGCAGGGAGGCCTCGCGTGCTGAGTCGCATCGCCGAATCCCTCTTCTGGATCGGGCGCTACATCGAGCGCGCCGACGGAACGGCCCGCATCCTCGACGTCCACCTGCAGCTCCTGCTCGAGGACCCCTGGATCGACGAGGACACCGCGTGCCGCTCGCTCATGGGCGTCATGGGGTCCTTTCCCCCGGAGGACACGCAGCGGGTCACCCGCGGCGACGTCCTCACGAGCCTCGCCGTGGACCGGGGGAACCCGTCGAGCATCGCCTACGCCGTCCAGTCAGCGCGTGAGAACGCCCGCCGGGCGCGCGAGATCGTCTCCACGGAGATCTGGGAGACGCTCAATACGACGTACTCCCGCATGCCGCGGCGGATCTACAACGAGAAGGCGCACGAGTTCTTCCAGTGGGTGCGCGAGCGCTCGGCTCTCGCGGTCGGGGTCACCGACTCGTCCACGAGCCGCGACGAGGCGTGGCAGTTCCTCACCCTCGGGCGCGCGATCGAGCGCACCGACATGACGGCGCGTCTGCTCGCGACGCGTGCGCTGACGGAGGCATCCGGTCCGTCCTGGACGACGATCCTCCGCTCCTGCGGCGCGTACGAGGCATACCTGCGCACCTACCGCGGGATGCCGAGCTCCGCCAACGCCGCCGAGTTCCTGCTCCTCGACCGACTCTTCCCGCGGTCGGTCATCCACTCGATCACCGTCGCGGAGACGTGCATGAGCGCCATCGATCCGGTCGCCGACCGTGTGGGCCACTCCAACACCGTGCTGCGGGCGCTCGGGCGCATCCGCAACGATCTCGAGTACCGGCCGATCGAGGAGATCCTCGCGGAGCTCCCCGATCACATGGAGCAGGTGCAGAAGGTGACGCGCCAGGCGTCCGAGGCGATCCGCGACCGGTTCTTCCCGACGCACGCCGAACCGAGCTGGATCGGAGAGACCTCATGACCGCCAGGGCCATTCCGGGTGGGGCGAGCCGGCTCCGCATCGAGCACGCCACCGGGTTCACCTACCCCGGCGAGGTGGGGGCGTCGTACAACGAGGCGCGCATGCTGCCGGGGTCGACCGACTCCCAGTTCGTGCTGAGCTCTCAGCTCGACATCGAGCCGTCCACGAGCGTGAACTACTACACGGACTACTTCGGCACGCGGGTCGCAGCCTTCGACGTGCTCGCCGGCCACAGCGCGCTCGACATCACCGCGCGGTCTCTCGTCGAGGTGCGTCCGCGACCGATCGAGCCCGTCGAGGTGAGGTGGGATCGCCTCCGTCGGGAGAGCGAGCGTGCGATCGCGACCGTCGAGATGCTCGGCCAGTCGCGCCGCACCGAGCCGCATCCGGAGGTCGCCGAGATCGCCCGGTCGATCGCGTCGCACCACGATCACCCCGGCCAGGCCGCGCTCGCGATCGCGAACGCCGTCGGCGACGCCGTCGAGTACATGCCCGGCATCACCGGCGTGCACTCCACGGGCGCCGAGGCGTGGGTCGAACGCAAGGGCGTCTGCCAGGACATCACGCACATCACGCTGGGGGCGCTGCGCTCGGTCGGAATCCCCGCGCGCTACGTCTCGGGGTACCTCCACCCGAGTGCGCACCCCGAGATCGGCGTCGCGGTCACGGGCGAATCGCACGCCTGGGTGGAGTGGTTCCTCGGCGAGTGGCAGGGATACGACCCGACCAACGGCAGCGAGATCGGCGAACGCCATGTCCTCGTCGGCCGCGGTCGCGACTACAACGACGTCCCGCCGCTGCGAGGCGTCTACGCGGGGCCGTTCAAGGGCGAGCTGCACGTGAAGGTGACGATCACCCGCGAGGCGTGATCGGGCGCGGGAGTCCCGCGGGTCAGTGCATCGCGATCGTCTGGACGGCGCGCTCCTGGCCGCGCATGAAGGCGATCGCGTGCCGTGCGAGGTCGTCGCTGTCGTCCCAGAGATTGCGCCATACACCGAGGGTGTTGCTCAAGGTCGGGTCGACGACGGCATTCGAGAAGGACTCGAAGACGACGGGCCCGGTGTAGTCGATGCGTGCCAGCGCACGGAACGTCGCAGCGAAATCCACCGTGCCCGTTCCGAGGTACCCGCGGTGACTCTCTCCGATGTGCACGTATCCGAGCAGGTCGCCGGCATCGAGGAACGGCTCGAAGAGCCCGGACTCCTCGATGTTCATGTGATACGTGTCCAGATGCAGGCGGATGTTGTCGTGGTCGATCTCGCGCAGATACGCGATGGCCTGGCGTGCCGTGTTGATGACGTTCGTCTCATAGCGGTTCACGACTTCCACCGCGAGGCTCACTCCACGCGCTGCGGCGTGGTCGGCGACGCGTCGCAGCACCGCCTGGCCGTTGTGGCGCCCCGTCGGCGTCAGCGGTCGCTCATGCTTGCGCATCGCTCCGTAGATCACGCCGACCAGCCACCTCCCGCCCAACTCGGCGGTCACCTCGACAGCGCGCTCGAGCAATCGCTCGCCCGCGGCGACGGCGCCAGGGTCCTCGCTGCTGATGTCCGTCCCGGCGGACAGACCGAGTGACGCGGTGATCCGCGTGGAATGCTCGGCGAGGACGCGCTGCGCGGCCCCGAGGTCGAAGGCGAAGGGGTCGAGCAGGGGGATCTCGAGGATGTCGTAGCCGGCGGCGGCATTGCCCACCACGGCGGTGCGCAGGCCCGCCTCATCGAAGGAGCCTGTCCAGACCAGACCGTGCGAACCGAAGATCATGGGAGTCCTCTCGGGGGATGCGGGGGAGTCGGGCGTCAGGGACGCGGGTCGAACCGGACGGGGGAATGCGTGCGGCGCACGAGGTCGCGCAGGGCGTCGAGTGAGCCGACGATGCGCCCGGAGGTGCGGGCCTGTACGAGCAGGTTGCCGATCGCCGTCGCCTCCACGGGCCCGGCGAACACGGGGAGTCCTGCCAGGTCGGCCGTGCGCTGGCACAGAAGCGCGTTCAGCGCCCCGCCTCCGACGAGGTGGATCTCCCGCACATCCACCCCGCCGAGGCGGCCGGCGCGGCGAGCGGAGTCGGCGAACGTCCGCGCCAGGGACTCGACGATGCTGCGGGTGATCTCAGCCCGTGTGGAGGGCGCACGCCGGCCCCTCTCGGTGTACCACGCGGCGATGCGGGTAGGCATGTCTCCGGGCGCGAGGAAGACGTCGTCGTCGACGTCGAAGGTGTCCACGTGTCCCCGCACGGCCGCGGCCTCGGCCAGGAGCGGGGCGAGCTCGACGACTCCGCCGTCGACCCGCTCCCACCAGCGCACCGTCTCGCTGAGGAGCCAGAGCCCCATCACATTGTGCAGAAGTCGCACACGGCCGTCGACGCCGATCTCATTGGTGAAGGATGCCTCCCGCACGGCCTCGCAGAGGACGGGCGCCGCCACTTCCACCCCGACGAGTCCCCACGTGCCGCAGGAGATGTACGCGGCGTGCGCGGCATCCATCGGCACGGCGACGACGGCGGAGGCCGTGTCGTGCGATCCGACGGCGATCACCTCGACGCCGCCTCCGAGTCCGGTCTCCTCCCGCACGTCGGTGCGCAGGCCCCCCAGCGCGGTTCCCGCGTCGACGAGCGGAGGGAGGATCGTGGGGGAAAGACCCGCCAGGCGAGCGAGATCGGGACTCCACTGCGCGGTCTCGGCATTCAACAGCCCGGTGGTCGAGGCGTTGGTGCGCTCGACCGACACGGCTCCGGAGAGGAGGTGTGCGAAGAGGTCGGGAATGAGGAGGAGGGTGTCTGCGGCGTCCAGGAGGGCATCCTCACCCGAGGCGAGTTGATTGATGGTGTTGATCGGCATGTGCTGCAGACCGTTGGACGCGAACAGATCCGCGGGGTCCACGCGTTCCAGGAGCGCGTGCGCCCCACGGAGCGAGCGGTCGTCGCGATAGTGGACGGGGTTGCCCAGCAGGCGTCCGGCGCGCAGGAGCGCGTAGTCCACGCCCCACGAATCGACACCCACCGAAGCGATGGGGGCGCCCTCGCGCGCCGCGGCGCTCACGCCTTCCAGAACCCCGCGCCACAGCGACAGCACATCCCAATGGAGACGGCCCTGCATGCGGAGGGGCCGGTTCGCGAAGCGGGCCGTCGTCTGCATCGATATGCCGTCGCGGCTCACCTCCCCGAGGATCACCCTGCCACTCGTCGCGCCCAGGTCGACGGCGATCACCCGCCCGTCGCTCATCGGAGGAATGCGGCGGCGACGCCGGAGTCGACGGGGATGTGGACGCCCGTCGTGTGGTCGAGTTCGGGGCCGGTGAGCACGAAGACCGCGTTGGCGATGTGCTCGGGCAGCACTTCGCGCTTGAGGATCGTCCGGTTCGCGTAGAACTGACCGAGTTCCTGCTCCTCGACGCCGTAGGTCTTGGCGCGGTCCGCACCCCAGCCGCCGGCGAAGATCCCCGAGCCGCGGACGACGCCGTCGGGGTTGACCCCGTTGACGCGGATGCCGTGTTCGCCCAGTTCCGCCGCCAGCAGCCGGACCTGGTGCGATTGGTCCGCCTTCGTGGCGGAGTAGGCCACGTTGTTCGGGCCGGCGAACACGGAGTTCTTCGACGAGATGTAGACGATGTCGCCGCCCAGCCGCTGCGCGATGAGAGCGGATGCCGCGGCTTGCGAGACCAGGAACGAGCCCTTGGACATGACGTCGTGTTGGAGGTCCCAGTCGGCCTCGGTGGTTTCCAGCAGGCTCTTGGCCATTGACAGGCCGGCATTGTTGACGATGAGGTCGATCCCGCCGAAGGCGAGGAGCGTCTCATCGACGGCGGCGCGGACAGCGGATGCGCGCGAGACGTCGACGGCGACCCCGATGGCGACGTCCGGTCCGCCCAGCTCTGCCGCAGTCGCCCGCGCCTTGTCGAGGTCCAGGTCGGCCACGACGACGCACGCGCCCTCGGCCGCGAGCCGCTGCGCGATCGCCTTGCCGATCCCCGACGCGGCGCCGGTGATGAAGGCGATCCGTCCGCGGTGGGACGGCGCGGCGGGCATCCGTTGGAGCTTGGCTTCTTCGAGAGCCCAGTACTCGATGCGGAACTTCTCCGCGTCGGAGATCGGAGCGTAGGTGGAAAGCGCCTCGGCGCCACGCATCACGTTGATCGCGTTGAGGTAGAACTCTCCCGCCACCCGCGCTGTCTGCTTGTCGGCGCCGTAGGAGAACATGCCGACGCCGGGGACCAGCACGATCAACGGGTCGGCGCCGCGGATTGCCGGCGAGTCCGCGTCGGCGTACGTCTCGTAGTACGCGCGGTAGTCCGCGCGGTACGTCTCGTGCAACTCGTCCAGTCGATCGAGCTGCTCGGAGACGGACGCCGTCGCGGGCAGGTCGAGAAGCAGGGGGGCGACTTTGGTGCGCAGGAAGTGGTCGGGGCAGCTCGTGCCGAGCGCAGCGAGACGAGGGTGCTCGGCGCGCTCGAGGAAATCGAGCACGGCGGGGTCATCGCTGTAGTGGCCGACCATGCGCCGGTCCGAGCTCGCGATCGCGCGAATCGACGGGGCGAGGGCCGCTGCGCGCTCTCGGCGTTCTGCGTCGGGAAGGGCGCCGTACCCCGGCAGTCGTGCCCCGAAGGGCTCGGCGCGCCCATGCTCGGCGATGTACGCCGCCGCAGTCTGGATGATCCAGAGGGAATTCGCCTCGCACTCGTCGCTCGTCTCTCCCCACGCGGTGATCCCATGACCGCCGAGGATGCAGCCGACCGCTTCGGGGTGGGTGCGCTGGACCTCGCGGATGTCGAGGCCGAGCTGGAACCCCGGGCGGCGCCAGGGAACCCACACGACCCGATCCCCGAAGATCTGAGAGGTGAGGCGCTCGCCGTCGGCGGCGGTCGCGATCGCGATCCCCGAGTCGGGATGGAGATGGTCCACGTGGGCCTTCTCCACGAGCGCATGCATGGACGTGTCGATCGAGGGGCTGGCCCCGCCGCGTCCGAAGAGGCAGTAGTCGAACGCGGCTACCATCTCGTCCTCGTGCGCGACGCCGCGGTAGACGTTCTCCAGCGCTCGCACGCGATCCAGCCGCAGGGACGCAAGCCCCGCGGGTGTCAACGTCCCCAGGTCGCCCCCGGAGCCCTTCACCCACAGCAGTTCGACGTCGTCGCCGGAAGCGGGGTCTGTCGCAATGCCCTTGGCGGACGTGTTCCCGCCGGCGAAGTTGGTGTTCGCCCGATCGGATCCCAGGCGGTTGCTGCGCGCGATCAGCTGATCGACGGTCTCGGTCATCTCTTCCTCTGTTTCCCTGTGTGGTCGGAAAGGGCGATCCCGCAGCTCAGGCGCCCCACCCGCTCTGCTGTCCACCGACCCGCTCGCGGTCGACGCGCTCCTGGTACCCGGATGTCGCGAAAGCGACCATCGGGTCGGACGGCAGCCCCCGTGCTGCGCGGAGGTCAGCGAGCAGTGGGCGGACATCGGTGTAGAAGGCATCCATGAGGATGGCGTTGGCTCCCAGGACGTCGCCCTCGTGCTGTGCGGCGGTGAGCGCGCTGCGGTCGAGCAGCAGAGCGCGGGCGGTCATCTCCTGCACGTTGAGCACGGACCGGATCTGCGCCGGGATCTTCCGTTCGATGTTGTGGCACTGATCGAGCATGAAGGCCACCTGCGAGTCCTCCTCGAAGGCGCCGCCTCGGAGGCACTCGACGAGGATCCGGAACAGCTGGAACGGGTCGGCAGCGCCGACGATGAGATCGTCGTCGGCGTAGAAGCGACTGTTGAAGTCGAACGAGCCGAGCTTCCCGAGGCGCAGCAGCTGCATCACGATGAACTCGATGTTGGTGCCGGGTGCATGGTGGCCGGTGTCGAGACACACGAGCGCCCGGTCTCCGAGCGCACTGACCTGCGCATAGGAGGTGCCCCAGTCGGGCACATCGGTGTGGTAGAACGCGGGTTCGAAGAACTTGTACTCCAGGACGAGCCGCTGCTCCTCGCCGATGCGCGAATAGATCTCCGCGAGGGAGGCCGCGAGGTGATCCTGACGCTCGCGCATGTCGCTCTGACCCGGGTAGTTGGTGCCGTCGGCGAGCCAGATCTTGAGGTCGCGGGAACCGGTCGCGTGCATGAGGTCGATGCAGGCGAAGTGGTGGTCGATCGCGCGACGGCGCACGGCGGCATCCGTACTCGCCAGGCTGCCGAGCATGTACTCGTCATCCTGGAAGGTGTTGGAGTTGACGGTGCCCAGCGCCACACCGTGCTCCAGCGCGAAGGACCGCAGCGTCGCCGGGTCCTCGACACGGTCCCACGGATAGTGCAGCGCGACGGCGCCGACCAGGCCGGTGAGGCGACCGACCTCGGCGGCGTCCGCGACCTTCTCGAAGGGATCCCGCGGTATGCCCGGCTGTCCGAAGACTCGGAAGCGCGTCCCCGAATTGCCGAAGGCCCACGAGGGCAGCTCGATCCGCTGGCGTTCCAGGACGCTGCGGGCAGCGGGGGAGAAGGTGGTCACGGTCGGGTCCCTCCGTCGTCTGATCGGGTGCCCGTGAGGTGGAAGACCTCCGGGAGTCGTTCGCCTGCCTGATCCGGACGGCCGCTCGCCGCGAGGAAGAAGCGTGCCATCTCCGCCTCCCAGCGCGCCGCCACGGGCGACTCCGACAGCATCCGCTGCGCGTCGGCGTCGTCATCGGTCTCGTAGTAGCCGATGAGCGTGCCGTCCGCCGCGAGGAAGAGCGAGTAGTTGCGCCGGCCGGCCCGCGCGATCGCGGCGCGCATCTCCGGCCAGACCTCGGCGTGACGAGCGCGGTACTCGTCCATCAGCTCCGGACGCACTCGGAGGCGGAAGCACACGCGTTGCGCGTGCGGTACGCCATCAGCGTCGTCGATGCGGGTCATGGGTGCTCTCATACGTCTTCGTACGTTCGGGCCAGCGGAACAGTGCGACCGTACAGCGATCTGCTTTCGTAAGTCAACATCACAGATTTCAAACGAAATACGAAAAGTTGGATTCGGGCATTGACATGGGTTTCGGAATCGAGATAGCTTCCCTCTCGTCGCAACCGACGACACGCAACGACGCGAAGGGAGCACCCGTGGATCACGACAGTGACGCCCGCTTCGAAGGCATCCTCTCCGCGATCGAGCACGAGGGGCAGGTCTCCGTGGCCGATCTCTCCACACGCTTCGGCGTCTCGGCGGTGACGATCCGCAAGGATCTCGAGGCGCTCGAGCGCCGATCCCTTCTGCGCCGGGTGCGCGGCGGTGCGCGCGGCAGCGCTCCGCAGGAGGAGGGGTCGTTCGCCGACCGACTCGGTCGCAGCGTCGCAGCGAAGAAGGCGATCGCCCGACGTGCGGCGGAGCTCGTGTCCCACGGGGACGTCATCGCGTTGGACTCGTCGACCTCGGCATTCTTCCTCGCTCTCGAGATTCTCGACCGGCGCGACCTCGTCGTCGTCACGAACTCCCTGCGGACAGCGACGGTGCTGAGTGAGGACTCCGACGCCACGGTGATACTCCTCGGCGGGACCGTCCGGCGCACGTCGTCGTCCACCGTCGGCGAGCTGTCCGACGTCCTGGTCGGGCGCGGCAGCCTGTCCACGGCCTTCGTCGGCCTGTCCACCCTCTCCGTCGAGCGCGGGCTCCTCGAGCTCACGCTCGCCGAGGCTGAGCCCAAACGCGCCCTCGTCGCCGCAGCGCGTCGGGTCGTCGCGCTGTTCGACTCGACCAAGGCCGACGGCTTCGGCCTCCACAGCTTCCTGCCCGCCGATCGCGTCGACTGCCTCATCTCCGATGTGGGGTTCCCGCAGGATCATCGCGAGCGCTGGCAGGAGCGCGGAGTGGAGGTCGCACTGTGCGAAGCAACCGCACGCAGCGAGCGAACTCCCGTCCGGCCGGCTCGCGCCGGCTGATGCCCGACTCCGGCGTCGTTCTCGACGGCGGACCACTTCCCTCACCGCGGGGCACCGACGCCCCGGCAGCACCAGAGAAAAGGAAACTCATGCGCAAGTCGATTCTGGCCATCGGCGCCCTCACCGCCGCCGCAGCCCTCGTTCTCGCAGGATGCACCTCGCGAGACGCCGCAGGAGGCGGCAGCACCGGCGCCCCGAGCGGCGACGCGGGAGGGGGCGGCGGCATCACCGTCGCCTTCGTCCCCAAGCTCCAGGGCATCCCCTATTTCGAGGCGATGAACACCGGCGGTCAGGCTGCCGCCAAGGCGCTCGGCATCACGTGGCTCTACCAGGGCCCGACCACCGCGGATGCGGCGGCCCAGGCCGACATCGTCCGCTCCTACATCCAGCAGGGCGTCGACGTGCTCGTCGTCGCACCGAACGACCCCGACTCCATGGCACCGCTGCTGAAGGAGGCCGCGGACAAGGGCATCAAGGTCGCGACCAGCGACACGGACGCCCCCGACTCGGTGCGGGAGGTCTTCGTGAACCAGGCGACCGCACAGGGGATCGGCGAAGGGCTCACCGACGCTCTCATGGAGCCCATGGGCGGCAAGGGCAAGTACGCGATCGTCTCCTGCGGTGAGACGGCGGCGAACCTGAACTCCTGGATCGACGTGCAGAAGAAGTACACGGCCGAGAAGTACCCGCAGGCGGAGATCGTCGACGTCGTCTACGCAGGCGAGGACCAGGCAGCCGCCACCTCGATGGCCACCGATCTCATGAACGCGCATCCGGACCTCACGGGACTCGTCGGTGAGTGCACCTCGTCGGCGCCCGGCGTGGCCCAGGCCGTGCGCGACGCCGGCAAGATCGGCACCGTCTTCACGGTCGGCCTCGGCACGCCGCAGTCGATGAAGCCCTACCTCGACGACGGGTCCTCGTCAGCCGCGATCCTGTGGAACGTGGAGAACCTGGGCTTCCTGACCGCGTGGGCAGGCCAGCAGCTCGCCGAGGGGAAGCCCTTCAGCGCGACGAACAAGGTCAGCGACGACCTTCCCGCAGTCGAGTTCGACTCCGCGTCCAAGACGCTGCTGCTCGGCCCGGCGCTGCGCATCACGTCGAAGAACGTCGACGAGTTCGACTACTGATCCGATCCTCCTCCGATAGGCCGCGTCGCCGTACCGGCCCGGGAGCACCCCGGGCCGGTACGGCACCGAACCAAGGAACGAACCCTCTCGTGGACACACGATCTGACGCTGCGGCAGCCGCCGCCGCACCTCCCCGCCTCGCTCTCTCCGGCATCAAGAAGAGCTACGGAGGAGTGAGAGCCATCCGTCACGCCGACCTCACCGTCGCCGCCGGCGAGGTGCACGCCCTCGTCGGCGAGAACGGCGCCGGCAAATCGACGCTGATCAAGATCATCGCGGGCGCGGAGCGCGCCGACGCCGGGCGGATGCGGTTCGACGGCGAGGATGTCTCGATCTCCTCGACCTCGGACGCGATCGCCCTCGGCGTGCAGACGGTCTACCAGGAACCGCAACTGTTCCCGGAGCTCTCTGTCGCAGAGAACGTCTTCGTCGGCCGCGAGCTGACCCGGCGCGGCCGCATCGACTGGAAGGCGGAAGCCCGGCAGATGGCCGAGCTTCTCGCCACCGTCGGTCTGCCCGAAGGCCTGTCCGCCGTGCCGGTCGGACAGCTCTCCATCGCCGAGCAGCAGCAGGTGTCGATCGCGAAGTCGCTCGCCGCCGAAGCGTCCGTCCTCATCCTCGACGAGCCCTCCGCGATCCTCACCGACAGCGAGATCGAGGTCCTCTTCTCGGTGATCCGACGGCTCACGTCCTCGGGCGTGTCCGTGATCTACATCTCGCACCGCCTCGATGAGCTGTTCCGCATCGCCGACACCGTGACCGTGATGCGCGACGGCCGGACGGTGACCACCGTCCCCATCAGTGAGCTGAGCGTGCGGCAGATCGCCGAGCTCATGGTCGGCGGTCTCGTGACGGAGGGCCGTCGCGAACGTCCGACGGGCTCGACCGACACGGTTCTCGCCCTGACGGGCGCGTCATCCGGGGACCGGTTCCAGGATGTCGATCTCTCCGTCGCGGCGGGAGAGATCGTCGGGGTCTACGGACTCATCGGCTCGGGCGCCGGCGAGATCGCCGCCGCTGTCTACGGGATGAATCCCGTCACGGAGGGGGAGCTCTGGTACGACGGCGCAGCGCGCCGATTCCGCAGTCCTCGACATGCGAAGGCGGCGGGCATCTCGCTGCTGCCGGCGAACCGATCCGCGCAGGGCTCTTTCGCCTTCCAGTCGATCGCGTTCAACATCACCATCGGATCGCTGCGCGCGCTCAGCCGATTCTCGGGGTGGGTCAGCGCTCGCCGCGAGCTCGCGATCGCCGATGACATGATCCGCCGGCTCGCGATCAAGACCCCGTCGGCGCGGCAGGTGATCTCCGCGATGTCCGGAGGCAACGCCCAGAAGGTGATCCTCGCGCGGCAGCTCGTCGAGACGCCGCGATTGCTCGTCCTCGCGGAACCGACCCAGGGCGTCGACGTCGGAGCGAAAGAGGAGATCCATCGAATCATCTCGCAGCTCGCTGACGGCGGCGCCGCCGTGCTGGTCACCACAAGCGATCTCGGCGAGGTGCTGCGCATCTCCGATCGCATCCTCGTCATGCGGGAGGGGCGCATCGCCGCCGAGTTCGGACCGGGCGCCTCCCAGGTCGAGATCCTCGCCGCCGCGGCGGGCGATGTCGTCGCGGCCGCCTCCTCACCGGGCGACCGCGCCCCCGGCTCCGAAGGGACCATCTCGTGACCCAGATCCTCACGCGCGACGAGCCGCCGCTGGAAACCGCCGTCGTCCGTGCCACCATTCGGCGCATCCTCCCGCCCGCCGTCACGGGTCAGGAGTGGGTCCTGCTCGGGGTGATCGCCGTGCTCTGGGTGATCCTCGGCATCACCACCCCCGCCTTCCTCACCCCCGGGTCCCTCCAGCCGCTCCTCGTCGCGGTGTCGCCCATCGCTCTGATCGGCGTCGGCATGACCTTCATCATCCTGACCGGCGGCATCGACGTCTCGGTCGGCGGTGCGATCATGGTCTGCGCGGTCGTCACCGCCAAGGTGATGGTCGGGGCCGACGTCCCGCTGGTCGTCGCCGTGGCGCTCTCGATCGCCGTCGGCGCCGCCCTCGGAGCCCTCAACGGACTCCTCATCGCCTACGGGCGGGTCCACGCCATCATCATCACGTTCGGTACCGCCAATCTGTTCCAGTTCCTCGGCCTGCGCATCTTCGGCTCCTCCACCGTCAACGGCATCCCGCAGACTCTCGAGGTCTTCGGACGGGGCACTGCCGGCCGTACCTTCGGACTGCCGCACAGTTTCGCGATCACCATCGTGGTCGTCCTGATCGCCTGGTGGTATCTGCGCTACGCCGCCGGAGGTCGCCATCTGTATGCGATCGGCGGGAACGAGAACGCCGCGCGCCTGGCCGGGGTTCGCGTGCGACCGCGCGTGATGGGCGCCTACACGATCACCGGCGCGCTCGTCGGGCTCGCCGCGTGCTTCATCATCGCTGCCGGAACGTCCTCTCTGGACCAGTCCGTGGGTGCGGGACGGGAGCTCGCCGTCATCGCGGCGGTCGTGATCGGAGGCACCTCCATCCTGGGCGGGCGCGGGTCGGTCATCGGAACGCTCTTCGGCGCAGTGCTCGTGCAGACGGTCCTGAGCGGTGTCACCCAGCTCGGATGGCCCTCACAGCTCGGCTTCCTGTTCGTCGGGCTGTTCATCATCGTCGCGGTCGGCACCGACCTGCTGCGCGAGAAGGCGAGGAAGAAGAAGTGACCGCTCCTGCCCCCAGCACCCCGTCCGCGTCCGCCGGCGCGGCGTCACCGACGACGACCACGACGACCGTGCCCACCCAGCGATCGTGGGGCAGCCGTGTCATCAGCGCGTTGCTGACCCAGCGAGTCGTCCTGCTCGCCGTGCTGATCGTTTTGCTCGTCGCAGTGATGACCAGCCTGGATGCCGCGGGCGCGCTCAGCGGCGCCTACAACGCCGACTATCTGGCTGCCGCGCTGATCAGTGCCGTCCCGCTGGCCCTGCTCGGGCTCGCCCAGCTGATCGTCATCGCCTCGGGTCGCGGAGGGATCGACCTCTCGGTCGGTGCGATCGTTTCGCTCACCGGAATCGTGTTCGGCTACCTCTACGGAGTGGCGAACGTTCCGCTCGTGGTCGCGATCGTGCTGACCGTGCTCGCCGGCGCCGTGTGCGGTGCGATCAACGGCATCCTCGTCTCCTACATCGGGTTCCCGGCGCTCATCGCCACGCTCGCCACCTTCTACATGTACCGCTCGCTGGCGCTCGTGCTGAGCGGACAGAAGCCCATCAGCTCTCCGCAGATCCAGGACTTCTACTCGGCTGCCAGCGCCGTGGAGCTTCCCCTCATCGGAGGGGCGCTGCCACTGGTCCCGCTCGGGGTGTTCACCTTCCTGCTGCCGGCCGTGGTCATCGTCTGGGTACTGCTGAACAAGACCACCTGGGGTCGACGCATCTACGCCATCGGCACGAACGACACGGCTGCTGTGTGGGCAGGGATCGCCACGCGTCCGACCCGGGCCAGCGCCTACGTGATCTCCGGTGCCATCTCCAGCATCGTCGCCGTCTACACGGTCGCGCAGTTCGCCTCGGCGCGACCGGATGCCGGCACGTCGGGCAACGGGATGGCCCTCCCGGCGATCACGATCGCCGTGCTCGGCGGGGTCGCCATCACGGGAGGAATCGGACGGGTCGCCGGAATCGTCTTGGCGACCGTCCTGGTCGTCTGGCTCAACGCGGGGATCCTCCTCCTCGTTCCGGGCAATGAGGGAACGCAGATGCAGCTGTTCGCGCTCGGCGCGGTCCTGATCTTCGCCGCCCTCCTCAACGGGCTCACCAAACGCCGATTCGGAGGAATCTGACCATGCCCGCTCGACACGCACCGGAACTCGTCTCCGCAGAGCTGCTGGATCTCACCCACCGGCTCGCACTCCCCGAACGCGACCTCGTGATCCTCGCCGAGGGCAACACGAGTGAACAGCTCTCGCCGGAGGCGATCGTCGTCAAGGCATCCGGGTCCTCCATGCAGCACGCGACCGCGGAAGACTTCGTCGCCATCGAGATCGACCCGCTGCTGGAGCTCGTGCGCGACCCGGCCGCCGATCAGGCCGCGCTGACGGCGGCTCTGACGGCGCCGGGAGGCGACGGCGGCGGCGCGCCGCGACGGGCCTCCATCGAGACTCTCGTGCACGCCGCCGTGCGCGCCTTCGCGCCGGTGCGCTTCGTCGCGCACACGCATCCGACGGCGGTGGTGTCGCTTCTCGCGAGCGTGCATGCGGAGGAGTCCTTCGCCGAGGCGGTCTACTCCGATGAGGTGGTCGTTCTCGGGCGGAGCCTGTTCGTCCCGTACGCGCAACCCGGAATCGATCTGGCTCGCATCTTCCTTGAGCGGCTGGAGCGCCACGTCGCCGATCACGGCGAGGTCCCGTCGCTGATCCTGCTCGGCAATCACGGCATCGTCGCGAACTCCGCAACCGCCGACGGTGCCGAGGCGATCTCGCTCATGGCGGTCAAGAGCGCGCGTGTGCGGATCGCCGCGCTGCAGATCGGCGGGATCGCCGGCCTCTCCGCCGCTGCGACGGCTCACTACTTCGAACGCGAGGACTTCCGTGAGCGGCGTGCCGCGCTCGCCGGGATGGAGGGCTGAGCGTGTCGATCGCGCGGCTGCGCCGCCCCCGCGCCGTGTTCATCGATGTGGGTGGCCCGCTGTACGACGATGACAACTACCTTGCCGCCGCCATGAGCGCCGTCAACGGGTTGCGTGCGCGCGAGGGGCGTCCCCCCGCCCCGGCCGCCGAGATGCGTGCGCTCTACGATGCGGTGCGCAACGGCGAAGAGCCGTCGATCCGCACGGCGTTGGCGCGGGAGTTCCTCGGAGATCCTGCACGTCGCGGCGAGCTCCACTCAGCCACGCGGCCGCTCTGGGTCCACCCGCCCGGTACCCTCGCGCCCGACGCCCTGCCCTTCCTGCGGGGCATCGCCGGGAGTGCGGTGGTCGGGATCCTCGCCAACCAGGAGGCGGGTGTCGTCGACGCACTGCGGCGAGACGGCGTCGGCGACTATGTCTCGGTGTGGGGCGTCTCCGCGCTCGTCGGCCATGAGAAGCCCTCCGCGGAGTTGTTCGATTGGTGCCTCGCCGAGGCGGGTGTGGGTGCGGAGGAAGCCGTCCACATCGGCAACCGCTTCGACAACGACGTGCGCCCCGCGCATGATCTCGGCCTCGGCACCGTGTGGGTGCTCCGCGGCGAAGCTCCCGATGATCCGAGCCCGAGCGAGCGGGCTGTGGCGGACCTCGTCGTCCCCGACCTGGTCGGCCTCGACCGAGTGCTGTTCGCGTGAGCGGCGGCGGACGCCTCGCGCTCGGCATCGACCTCGCGACCGCGGGGGTGCGCGCGCGCCTGCTCGACGTGGACGACGGCGCCGTCGTCGCGGAGGTGCGGAGTGCGCTTCCTGCCCCGCGCGAGGTCGAGGGGATGAAGGTGCAGCCGGCGGTGTACGCGCAGGTCGTCGCATCCCTTCTGGATGAGCTCGCCGCCCTGAGGCGGGCGCCTCGAGCGGGCGCCGTCGTGCGCGCGCTGTCGGTGACGGGCACCTCGGGAACGCTCGTTCCCGTGGACGCTGCGGGGGTGGCGATCGCCGACGCCGTGATGTACGACGACACGAGCACCGCGGGGGCGGAGGTCGCTCTCCGATCGGTGTCCCGCGGCCGTCCGATCGCGATGCTTCCGCGTGCGGCGGCGATTCTCGGACGTGTCCCCGGCGCGGCCGGAGTCGCGTCGCCCGCAGACGTCGTCGTCTCCTCCCTCCTCGGCCACGCGGTGCCCATGGACACATCGCACGCCCTCAAGGGCGGCATAGACCCCGCCGCAGCGCACTGGGATCTCGACCTCCTCGCCCACGCCGGGATCGATCCCGCGATGATGCCGGATCTGACCCGTCCGGGGGTCGTGCTCGGTACGGCGAGGACGGGCCCGTTCGCGGGAGCGGAGATCGTCTCGGGGATGACCGACGGCTGCACCTCGCAGATCGCGACGGGTGCGGTGACATCGGGCAGTTCGGTCGGCGTGCTCGGTACGACGCTCGTGCTCAAAGCCGTCGCGTCGCACGAACAGCTCGACCCGACGACCGGCATCTACTCGCACCTCTCACCGGACGGGGCGTGGTGGCCCGGTGGCGCCTCCAACGTCGGGGGCGGAGCGTTGCAGAACCTCGTTCCCGACTTCCCCGGGTGGAATGCCGACACCGACAGCGCCTTGCGCGCGGCGTGGCATCGGCCGTCCCTCCCGCCGGTCTACCCCGTGCCCGGCCAGGGTGAGCGATTCCCCCTCCCGCAGGCGGATCTCAGATTTCAGGCGCCCCCGGGCTGGGATCGGGCGGATGCCATCCAACGCGCTGCGCTGGTGCTGGAGGGGATCGCGATGGTGGAGCGTTGGGGCCTCGATCTGCTGGGGGCGGATCGCACCGGTCACGTCCTCAGCGGCGGCGGTTCCCGGAGCGCGGCCGGCAACCGCTTGCGGGCCTCGATGCTCGGCAGCGTCGTCGCCGTCGCTGAGACGCGAGACTCCGCTCATGGGGCCGCCGTCCTCGCCGCGACGGCGCTGACCCACGAGCCTCTGGCTCACGCGGCGCAGCGCCTGGCGCGCCGCGACGACGATGTCGAGCCCGACGGAACCCTCGTCGCGATGCTGGACGACAGGTATGCCGCGTTCCGGGCCTCGCTGTAGGAGCGGACAGTCGTCACGCCGCCGATGCTCGCGCCGGCCGCCCCGAACCTGCGGGGTCAGTCCTCCGTGGCCGCGGTGACGGTGGCCACCACGGCGCCCCGCGCGACGCGATCCCCGAGTCCGACGCGGAGTCTCACGGTGCCGGGAACGGTCGCCCGGAGGGCGTGCTCCATCTTCATGGCCTCCACGACGACGAGGACATCGCCCGCGGTGACGCTCTCTCCCTCTCGGGCGGCGACCACCACGACCGTGCCGGGGAGCGGGGACACGACGTCGGGGGAGCCCTCGTCAGTCGCGCGTTCGGCGTCCGCCGTCCGCTCCGCGGCGGCGAACCACGTGACGCCGTCCGCGTGCAGCCAGACGCCGTCGCCGGCAGACGCGAAGGTCACCCGCCGCGTGAGACCGTCGACGGTGGTCGTGGCGACGGCATCCGCGGCCCCGTCGTGCGCCCGCTCGAGCGCGACCGGCCACGCGGGCCCCGCGTCGACCGTGGCGCGGACACCCTCCGGCGGTCCGGACAGGTCCACGCGGGTGCGCCGCCGGCCGCTGACGAGGACGTGGCGGCGCGGTGCGGGCGGGCCGAGGCGCCACCCCTCGTGCCGCGCCCAGGCCCCCGCCCCTCGCCGCCCGGCATCCGCTTCCACGGCGTCGAGGAGCATCGCCGCCTCCACGGCCTCGCGCACGCCGGTCTCGCGGAACGGGAGGTCGTCGAACACCCGCGAGATGAGCCCGGTGTCCAGGTCTCCGGCGGCGACCTCGGGCGCCTCGAGCAGCAGGCGCAGGAACTCCAGGTTCGTCTCGAACCCGAGGATGACGGTGTCTCGCAGCGCGTCGACGAGCCGCCGCCGGGCCTCCTCGCGGTCGTTTCCCCAGGCGATGATCTTCGCCAGCATGGGGTCGTAGTCGGTGGAGACGAGGAGGTCATCCTCCAGCGACGAGTCGACGCGGATGCCGGGACCGCCCGGGTGCACGACCTGGAGGACGCGTCCGCCGGTCGGGAGGAAGCCCGCGACCGGATCCTCGGCGTACACGCGCACCTCGATGCTGTGACCGGTGAGCACCACGTCGTCCTGGGTGAACGGGAGCGGCTCGCCGGCCGCGATCCGCACCTGGAGCTCCACGAGGTCGAGCCCGGTCACCATCTCCGTCACGGGGTGCTCGACCTGCAGGCGCGTGTTCATCTCCATGAAGAAGAACTCGTCCGGACGGTCGCCCGCGACGATGAACTCGACGGTGCCCGCACCGACGTAGCCCACGCTCCGCGCCGTCTCGCACGCGGCGGCGCCGATCCGCGCGCGCGTGGCGGTGTCCAGGAGCGGCGAGGGCGCCTCCTCGATCACTTTCTGGTGCCGACGCTGCAGCGAGCACTCGCGTTCGCCGAGGTGCACGGTGTTCCCGTGCGCATCCGCGATGATCTGCACCTCGATGTGCCGGGGTGCGCTCACGTACCGCTCGAGGAACAGCGCGTCGTCGCCGAAGGATGCCGCGGCCTCGCGCCGCGCCGCAGCGACCGCCGCCGCAAGCCCCGCCGCCTCGGTCACGACGTGCATGCCCTTGCCGCCGCCGCCTGCGGACGGCTTGATGAGAACGGGCAAGCCGACGTCCTCCGCACCGGCGATGAGCTCCTCGTCGCTGAGGCCCGGCCGGGCGATGCCCGGCACCGTGGGCACGGACCGGGCCTCCACCGTCTGCTTGGCGGAGATCTTGTCGCCCATGATCTCGATCGCCTCGGGCGTCGGACCGATGAACACGATCCCCGCGGCGGCGCACGCGCGGGCGAAGGCGGCGTTCTCCGCGAGGAACCCGAAGCCGGGATGGATCGCCTGGGCGCCCGACCGCCGGGCCGCGTCCAGCACCCGCTCGATCGACAGGTAGCTCTCGGCCGCGGCAGCGGGCCCGAGGCGCACGGCCTCGTCCGCGAGGCGCACGTGGAGGGCGCCCACGTCGGCGTCGCTGTACACGGCGACGGAGCGGATGCCGAGGCGGCGGAGCGTCCGGATGATGCGCACCGCGATCTCGCCGCGGTTGGCGATGAGGACGGTGGAGGGTGTCGTCATGGGGATCACATCCGGAAGACGCCGTAGCCGACGGGTTCGAGGGGGGTGCGGGTGATGACGTCGAGCGCGAGGCCGAGGACGTCGCGGGTCTCGGCGGGGGCGATGACCCCGTCGTCCCAGAGGCGTGAGGTCGAGTAGTAGGGGCTGCCCTGCCGCTCGTACTGGTCGCGGATGGGCTGCTCGAAGGCGGCCTTCTCGGCGTCGGTCCAGGGGGTCCCCGCGGCATCCAGCTGCTCGCCGCGCACCGTGGACAGGACGGATGCCGCCTGCGGTCCGCCCATGACCGACACGCGCGCCCCCGGCCAGAGCCACAGGAAGCGGGGGGAGTACGCCCGGCCGCACATGGAATACGTGCCGGCGCCGAACGATCCGCCGACCACGACGGTGAGCTTCGGCACGCGCGCGCACGCGACGGCGTTCACCATCTTCGCGCCGTGTTTGGCGATGCCGCCGTGCTCGTACTCGCGGCCCACCATGAACCCGGTGATGTTCTGCAGGAAGACGAGGGGGATGCCCCGCTGGTCGCACAGCTCGATGAAGTGCGCGCCCTTGAGTGCGGACTCGCCGAACAGCACGCCGTTGTTGGCGACGATCCCCACACGGTGGCCGGAGAGGCGGGCGAACCCTGTGACGAGCGTCTCGCCGTACTCCCGCTTGAACTCGGTGAACGAGCCGCCGTCGACCAGGCGGGAGATGATCTCGCGGGCGTCGTAGGGCGCCGTCAGCTCGACGGGGACCACATCGGTCAGGGTCGCGGGGTCGTGCTGCGGCGCGGCGACGGCGGCGGGCTCCTCCGGCAGCGGCGGGGTGGGGGGGAGGGTTGCCACGATCTCGCGGACGATGCGGAGCGCGTCCGCGTCGTCCGCCGCAAGGTGGTCGACGACGCCGGAGATGCGGGCGTGCGTGTCACCGCCCCCGAGCTCCTCCGCACTGACGACCTCGCCGGTCGCCGCCTTCACGAGCGGCGGCCCGCCGAGGAAGATCGTCCCCTGGCCGCGGACGATGACCGTCTCATCGCTCATCGCCGGGACGTATGCGCCGCCGGCGGTGGAGGAGCCCATCACGGCGGCGATCTGGGGGATGCCGTCCCGTGACATGCGCGCCTGGTTGTAGAAGATCCGCCCGAAATGGTCGCGATCGGGGAAGACCTCGTCCTGCAGGGGAAGGAATGCCCCGCCCGAATCGACCAGGTAGACGCAGGGCAGCCGATTCTCAGCGGCGATCTCCTGCGCTCGCAGGTGCTTCTTGACGGTGAGCGGATGGTAGGTCCCGCCCTTCACCGTCGCGTCGTTGGCCACCACCATCACGTGGCGGCCGTGGACGAGCCCGATCCCGGCCACCACTCCCGCGGAGGGCCAGTCATCGCCCAGGTCGCATGCCGCCAGGGGAGCGACCTCGAGAAAGGGCGATCCGCGGTCCAGGAGCTCGTCGATCCGATCCCGCGCGAGGAGCT
Source organism: Microbacterium flavum (assembly GCF_018717645.1). Lineage (GTDB taxonomy): Bacteria > Actinomycetota > Actinomycetes > Actinomycetales > Microbacteriaceae > Microbacterium > Microbacterium flavum. The sequence continues at coordinate 282,499 of NZ_JAFLHG010000001.1, read as the reverse complement.
TTCCGCGCTCGACGTGTCGCCTACGCGATGCCTCGGGGCCTCCCGCGGCCGCACGCCGCCGGCGCTCGCGCAGCTCGTCGACGAGCGCCGCGTAGGTCGGGCGACGGCGGTCGGCGTCGGTCGTCATCGACACGGCATCCTCGATCCAGTTAGGAATCATTAACTGAATGGATGCTAGCGCGTGGGCGTGCGCGCGTCCAGAGGGCGCGTTCGAGGTGCGCGCCGACGCTGCCTGGGTGAGAATATGCGGATGAGCATGCCCTCGGACCGCCCCGCCTCGTACTGGTACGCGGACGACGACGCGCGCTCGACGTCGGTCATGGAGGCGATGCGCTCCTACCGCGCCGCGGAGGTCGCGATGCGGCGGCGCACGCAGCAGTCCATGGACATGGGGGAGAACGAACTCCTCGTCCTGCGCTTCCTCGCGAGGGCCCATCAGCAGGGCGAGAAGGTCACTCCCGTCGCCCTGAGCCGCTACCTCGGAATCACCTCGGCCTCCACGACCGCGCTCCTGGATCGCCTGGAGAAGAGCGGCCACCTCACGCGGATGCCGAACCCCGATGATCGCCGGAGCATCCTCATCTCCTCCAGCGAGAAGTCCGACACGGAGGTGCGGCACACGCTGGGCGCCATGCATGAGCGCATGATGGCGGTCGTGCGGAGCATGGACGAGAACGATCGCGCGACCGTCATCGGCTTCCTGGACGCGATGCGCCACGCCGTCGACGAGATCGACGCGTAAGCCCCGCGTCGGCGCTCAGACGGAGGAGCGCTCGCGTACCCGCACGTTCGCGATGTCGTCCGCGGCATCGGTCATGGCGTCGAGGAACGCGACGACCGCGGCGCGGCCACCCGCCCCGAGGGTGCCGATCTCCTCCGACACGCGCGCCTCGTAGGCGTCGATGACCTCCGCCACTTCGCCCACGGCGCGATCGGTGGGCGCGATGAGGATGCTCCGTCGATCCGTCGGGTGCGTCCGACGTTCCACGCTGCCCTGTCGCTCGAGGCGGTCCAGAAGTGCGGTCGTGGAGGCGGAGCTGATCTCCAGATGGCGGGAGATCTCGCTCGGCTTGACGTCGAAACCGTCCCTCCGGCGAGCGAGGAGGAACTGCAGGATGCGCAGTTCGTTCTCGCCGAGCGAGGTGGTGGCGCGGACCCGCTGATGCATCTGCGCGTCCGACGCGCGGAAGCGCGCCAGGGCGGACAGTACCTCGTCGGTACTCGCAGATGTCGCCATGATCTCGCCCCCGGAACTTCGTCGGCACCAATATATCTCAGCCGAGGTGTAGTTCTCAATGTATCTCGCTTGACTAACTACTTATCGTCGGAATAACCTTTCACCTAACCGACCTCGAGGAGTCACCATGGGCCGCCTGTACTACGGAAACAGCACCGACGCGATCGCGGTCGACGACCGTGAGCTGGCACACCTCAAGGTGGTCGCCACCGCCAAGCTCCGACGGTCGGAGGGCTTCGCCATGACGTTCGCGTCGGCCAAGCACGGGCGGTCGACCGTCTGGATCCACTGCGCGATCCCGCTGCGGTTCGACTTCGACAGCGCAGAGCCGATCCGCCTCGATCCTGCTCACGTCAACGATCTCGCCCAGGCGGCGGCATCCTCGGCCGGCATCGTGATCGACCTCGACGCTCTGGCGCGCGCGGAACGGCCGGAACTGGCGGTCGTGGCATGACCAGCGTCCTGCCGCCGCGCATCACCGGCACCGCCCGGATCACGTGGGTGCGCGTCGAGTCCGGCTTCCACGTGGCATCCCGCTCCGGCGAGTACGTCGGCTACGCCGAGCGGACCGGGGATGGGCACTTCGTGGGGTTCGACGGGCAGTCCACGCCCGTAGGGCACTACATCTCGCTCCGCGAGGCTCAGCGCGCCGTTGAGCGAGCCCCGCGGGCGGCGGCGACGGTCTCGTCGCCGAAGATCGAGTCGGCGCTCCACGTGGCGGCTGCGATGACCGGCTTCGTGGCCGTCGCGACCTTCGCGGCAGCTGTGCTCACGCTCCCGGTGATGTGAGCCCGACGAGGTGAGCGCTCAGGGAGCGAGCTCGGCCACCGCGGCCAGCGTCCGCTCCTGGAGGTACGCGCACATCCGCGCGATCGCGCCGAGGTCCGATGCCAGGCGCGCCACACCCGGCGCATCGAGATCGAATCCCTCTGCGCGCGGCTCGAAGGTCACGACCCAGTGCGGGCCGGAGTCGTCGACGACGGCCTGGATGTAGGTGACGGTCGACGCGTTGCGCAGGGACACGACGACCATGCCCGACTCGGGCCCCGGGGTGAAGTCCTTCTCCAGCACGGTGACGACGACGGCATCCTCCGTGTGGGTGGTGAGGTACTCGTCGACCCAGCTCTGGACCGTCGCCTTGCTCCGGTACGGCATCGACCCTCGATTCATCCCCGCGTACTGACCGGGTCGCAGTGTGCCGAAAGGCACCGAACTATTATGCCTGGTCGAGCGGGCCGCGTCCGGCGTCCGACGTGGCCGAGACACCGGAAGCGCCCCGGGCTCTCCGGTGAGGGAGGATGGCTCGATGGACGGATCGATTCCCTGGGATGCCGGGACATGGACGACAGTGCCCGCACGGGTCGCCGTGCACGGCGACGCCCTGCGCGTCACGGCCGTCGAGGGCAGCGACGCCTGGCGGCACACGTCCTACGGGTTCGTGCACGACACGGAGCACGCCCTCCTCGCGCCGCTCGGGGTCGGAGCAGCGATGGAGGTCGTCTTCTCCGCGGACTTCGCCGCGCAATTCGACCAGGCGGGGATCTTCGTCCGCGTGGACGAGGAGACCTGGGTCAAGGCGGGCGTGGAATACGCCGACGGCGTCCTCGGCGTCGGCGCGGTGGTGACGGCGGGGATGTCGGACTGGTCCGTCGGGGCCGTGCCGGACTGGCGCGGTCTGCCGCTCCGTGTGCGCGTGAGCCGAGGTGCGGATGCCCTGACCGTCCGCGCCGGCGTCGACGGGGAGCCGCTGCGGCTCGTGCGCGTCGCACCTTTCCCCGCGGACGTCCCCGCTCAGGCGGGGCCCTTCCTCTGCGCCCCGACGCGCGCAGGCTTCGAGGTGCTGTTCACGACGTGGGTGCGCTCCGCGGCCGACGCGGCGCTGCACTGAGTCCCGTCAGACGCGCCGCGACCGGTCGGCCGGCGCGATCTCCGGGACATCCATCTCGGGGAGACGGATCGGGGTGGTGCCGGCGACCTCGTCGCTGAACTCTTCGGGGGCGACGGCGTCCACCAGGGTGATCGGGCGCGTCTCGTCGAGCGACAGCGCGAACCGACGGTGCTCGTGCCGGTGCACGCGCCCGGAGGCCAGCATCCATGTGGCGCCGATGCCGAACGCGACGAAGGCGGCACCCGCCCCCACCAGGATCGCGGCGCGGGGGCCGTACGCGTCGGCCACCCAGCCGACGATCGGCGCGCCGATCGGAGTCCCGCCCATGAGGATCGCCATGTACAGCGCGAGCACCCGGCCGCGGAGCGCGGGGTCGGTCGTCGTCTGCACGTAGCCGTTCGCCGTGGTCATGGTCGTGACGACCGCGAACCCCGTGAACATGAGCGTCACCGCGTAGAGGACGTACGTGGGCATGAAGGCGCTCACGGTGGCGGCGAGGGCGAACAGGCCCGTCCCGACGATGACCATGCGGATCCGGGCGCGCTCCCGTCGAGCGGCGAGGAGCGCTCCGGTGAGCGATCCGATCGCGAGGATCGAGGAGAGGAGCCCGTAGCCGTCGGCATCCTTGCCGAACTCGATCGCCATCGTCGAGGCGAAGATCGGGAAGTTCATGCCGAAGGCGCCGATGAGGAACACCATCGCGAAGGCGACCATGAGGTCCGGACGGCCCCGGACGTAGCGGAAGCCGTCGGCCAGGCGCGCGGCGCCGGGCGCCTTCACCCGCGGCACCAGCTCGTCCTGGCGGATGAGGACGAGGGCGACGATCATCGCGAGGAAGGTCACCGCGTTGGCGAGGAACACCCAGCCCGTGCCGACCGCCACGATCATGATCCCCGCGAGGGCGGGACCGATCATGCGCGCGCTGTTGAAGGATGCCGCGTTGAGCGCGACGGCGTTGGACGCGTTCTCGCGAGCGACGAGGTCGGACACGAAGGCCTGCCGCGTCGGATTGTCGAACGCGGCCACCATGCCGAGGACGAACGCGAAGACGTACATGAGGGGCAGCGTCATGGTGCCCGACAGGATCAGCACGCCGATCAGGGCGCCGATGGCCATCAGCAGCGACTGGGTCAGCAGGAGCAGGCGGCGACGGTCGAAGCGGTCGGCGACCCACCCGGTCACCCCGACGAGCAGAAGCGGGGGTGCGAACTGCAGGGCCATGGTGATGCCCATGGCGCCGGCGTCGTTGTCGGTCAGCTGGGTGAGCACGACCCAGCTGAGCGCGGTGCCCTGCATCCACTGCCCGACGTTGGAGACGAGCGCCCCGATGAACCAGACGCGGTAGTTGAAGACGGAGAAGGAGCGGAACATGGGAGAGCTCATCGCGCCGCCACCTCCCGCATGATCGCCGCGGCCTCGTGCAGAGTGCGGCGCTGCCCCTCGGTCAGCTCGGTCAGCGCCTGCTCGAGCCACGAGTCGCGACGGCGCACCGTCTCGGTCACGACGCCCCGCCCGGCATCCGTCAGCGCGATGTTCACCTTGCGACGATCGTTCTCGTCGGGTGTGCGGGAGAGGTATCCCGTCTCCTCCAGGCAGTTGACGGTCCGGTTCATCGATGGTGCCGACACGCGCTCGCGGTCGGCGAGCTCGCCGAGGGTGTGCGGCCCGTGCGAGGAGAGCGCGGCGAGGACGGCGAACTGGCCGTCGCTCATCGTGTCGACGGCTCGCTGGGAGCGGAGGCGTCGGGCGAGGCGGAACGTCGCCATGCGGAGGTCGGAGGCCTCGGTGTCGACGGGGGGAAGCGCGCGATCGGCGGGTGCGGGTGCGGCGGGGTCGGTGCTCATTCTTTTCCTTAGCATAGCTCATTAGCCTTGCTAAGGAAAAGGGGACGCCGGCGGGATCCGCCGTCGGGTCACGCGGCGGCGGCGACGTCGCCGCGCGGCTCCTCCCGGCGGCCCTCCCGCCGCGATGCGCGGCCGAGGGGGATCGTCGCGAGCAGGCCGATCGCGAGGAAGGCCGCTGCCGTGAACGCCGACAGGCGCGTCCCGTCCGAGAAGGCAGCCTTCGCGTCGGTCGCGATGTCCGCCGTCTGGGGGTTCTGCTCAAGCCCGGCGATCGCGGCGCCGGCGCTGTCGACGACGGCGGAGACGACGCTGTCGCGCTCAGCCGCGGGGATGCCGCGGTCATCCAGCGACGAGGAGAGGATGCCCGCCGTCGAGGAGAAGAGCACGGTGCCGAGAATGGCGATGCCGAGCGCGGAGCCGACCTGCCGTGCGGTGGATTGCGTGCCCGATCCCTGCCCGGACAGCTGCACGGGCACGTCCTGCAGGACGACGCCGGTCAGCTGGGCGGTGGCGAGCCCGACACCGAACCCGTAGACGAACAGGGCCGGGAGCAGCCACCCCCACGCGGCATCCGGACCGACGACCAGACCCACCCAGGCGATGCCCACGATCTCGGCCAGAAGGCCGATGCGCACGACCAGCACCGGGCTGACCTTGCCGCTGGATGCTCCCGCGAATCCGCTCGCGACGAAGGAGCCGACGGCGAGGGCGATCAGCACGAGCCCCGTCTGCAGCGCGTCGAATCCGAGGACGAACTGCAGCCAGATCGGCAGCGACAGGATGATGCCGAACTCGCCGAGTGAGACGACCATCGCCGCGATGTTGCCGCTGCGGAAGGTGGAGATCGCGAAGAGCTTCGGGTCGAGCAGGGTCGCCCGGCCGGCGCGCGAGCGGTGGCGCGCCCACGCGACGAATCCGACGAGGGCGAGGACCGAGATCGCGAACGCCACGGGCACGGGGGAGAGCGACCACGGCCATGTCCAGGGGCCGACCGTGAACGCACGCTCGCTCTGCCACCAGCCGAGGGAGCGTCCCTCGATGAGGCCGAACACCAGCGTGCCGAAGAGGACCACCGACAGCACCGCGCCGACGGCGTCGACACGCCCCGCGGCATCCTCGCGGGACTCGGCCACGGTCAGCAGCACGCCGATGAAGATCAGGATGCCGAGGGGCACATTGATCCCGAACGCCCAGCGCCACGAGAAGGACGTCGTCAGCCATCCGCCCAGGAGCGGACCGACGGCCGCCATGCCTCCGATCGTCGACCCCCAGACCGCGAAGGCGATGCCCCGTTCGCGCCCACGGAACGTCGCGTTCAGAAGCGACAGCGTGCTCGGGAGCATCATGGCCCCGCCGATCCCCTGGATGAGCCGCGCCCCGATGAGGAGGTCGCCCGACGGGGCGAACGCGGCGCCCACGGAGGCGCCAGCGAAGAGGACGACGCCGGTCAGGAGCATGCGGCGACGACCGATCCGGTCGGCCAGCGAGCCGAAGAGGAGCAGCATCGAGGCGAAGACCAGGGTGTAGGCCTCCTGCACCCACTGCACCTGCGTGGACGAGATGCCGAGATCGTCGACGATGGCCGGCACGGCGACGTTGACGATCGTCGAATCGACGATGATGAGGGCGACGGCGAGACTGATGAAGACCAGCCCGATCCATCGTCGCGAGGAGACGTCCTTCATGGATCGCTAGCCTAGCTAGCGAAATCGGGCAGCGAAAGAGGCCCGATGAGATCGGCACGCGGAAAGCTCGGTCACTAGACTCGCGCCATGATCACGCCTGCCGAGAGATCCTTCACCGACGGATACGGCGTCCGGATCGTCTTCGATCACTATCTCCCGGAGGTCGCCCCTCGCGGGGTGGTGCAGCTTCTCCACGGCGTCGGAGAGCACGCGGGACGCTACGCGCACCTCATCGGCGAGCTCATCGCGGAGGGCTACATCGTCTATGCCGACGATCACCGGGGGCACGGCCGCACGGGCATGGGACAGCACGGCGGCGATCGCTCCCGTCTGGGTACGTTGGGGCCCGGGGGTCTTCGCGCCGCGGTCGCGGCATGCTGGCAGCTCACCGAGCTGATCCGGGCGGAGAACCCGGAGCTTCCTCTGACGCTCCTCGGACACTCCTGGGGATCCTTCCTCGCCCAGATGCTCGTCGACCAGCACGCGGAGGCATACGACGCCGTCATCCTCACCGGGTCCGCCCTGCGATGGCCGGGATCGATGAACGCCGGGGATCTCAACGCGCCGTGGAAGAAGGAGGACCCGACCGGGATGGCGTGGCTCTCCTCCGATCCCGCCGTCGCCCGCGCTTTCCTCGACGATCCGCTCACGACGAGCGACTCCGTGCTGAAGCTCTTCGGCCCGATCGACGGAGCGCGCCTGTTCGGGAAGCCGGCCAAGAACCTCCCGCGCGACGTGCCCCTTCTCCTCATGGTCGGCCGAGACGACACCGTCGGAGGGCCGCGGAGCGTCCACCGTCTCGCCGACGCATACCGCACACGCTCGGGACTGTCCGACGTCACGACCCTCGTCTACCCCGACGTCCGCCACGAGATCTTCAACGACGTCTCGCGCGAGGAGGTCGTCAGCGACCTCATCGCCTGGCTCGACGCACGCATCGCCGCCCGAGCCTGAACGGCCGCCGCGCGCCTAGGCTGGGAGCATGCACGGGGAGTACAAGGTTCCGGGCGGGAAGCTCGTCGTCGTCGACCTCGAGGTGGAGGGCGGTCGCATCGCCCGGTTCCATCTCGCCGGAGACTTCTTCCTCGAGCCCGACGACGCCCTGGCGGACATCGATGCCGCGGTGAACGGACTTCCCGTCGAGACGGATGCCTCCGGCATCGCCGCGGCCGTCCGCGACGCCCTCCCCGAGGGCGCGCAGCTGCTGGGGTTCACGCCCGAGTCGGTGGGCACCGCGGTGCGCCGCGCGCTCGTCACGGCGCCGGGCTGGAAGGACTTCACGTGGGAGATCATCCACGAGGGAGCCGTCTCGCCGCGGATGAACCTCGCTCTGGACGAGGTCCTGACGGCTCGGGTCGGCGCGGGACTGCGCAACCCCACCCTGCGCATCTGGGAGTGGAACGAGTCCGCCGTCGTCATCGGGTCGTTCCAGTCGTACCGCAACGAGGTCGATCCCGAGGGCGCGGCCCGGCACGGGTACGACGTCGTCCGACGGATCTCGGGCGGCGGCGCGATGATGATGGGCGCAGGGTCGATCGTCACGTACTCGCTGTACGTGCCGGCATCCCTGGTCGCGGGGATGACGTTCGCCGACTCCTACGCGTTCCTCGACGACTGGGTGCTGCAGGCGCTGCGCTCGCTCGGCGTGGAGGCGACGTATCAGCCGCTCAACGACATCGCGTCGCCGAAGGGGAAGATCGGCGGCGCAGCGCAGAAGCGGCTCGCCGGCGGAGGTGTGCTCCACCACGCGACCATGTCCTACGACATGGACGGCCAGGTGATGACCGAAGTGCTGCGCATCGGGCGCGAGAAGCTCAGCGACAAGGGCACGACCTCCGCCGCCAAGCGCGTCGACCCGCTGCGGGCGCAGACCGGCCTTCCGCGGGAGGCCATCATCGAGCGCCTGAAGGAGACGTTCGCGAACCTGTACGGCGCGCAGCCCGGTCATATCACGGAAGCGGAATACGCCGAGGCCGAAGAGCTGGCTGAGTCCAAGTTCGCCTCGGACGCGTGGCTGCACCGCGTGCCGTGACCGTCGAGATCGTCCACGGCGACAGCCTCGCGGTCGCGCAGGGGCTGCCGGATGCCGCGTTCACGCTCGTGTATCTGGACCCGCCGTTCAACACGGGGCGGGCGCGCACCCGGACGTCGGCGACAGCCCCGCGGCTGGGGGACCGCGCGACCCAGACCGGATTCCGTGGCGCGGGGTACGCGCGGCTGCGCGAGGACCTGCGCGTCTACGACGACCGGTTCGACGATTACTGGGACTTCCTCGAGCCGCGACTGCGCGAGGCGTGGCGCGTGCTCGCCGCCGACGGAACCCTCTACCTGCACCTGGACTACCGCGAGGCGCACTACGCCAAGGTGCTGCTCGACGCCCTGTTCGGACGCGACTGCTTCCTCAACGAGATCGTGTGGGCGTACGACTACGGTGCCAAGACGAAGCGGCGGTGGCCGACCAAGCACGACACGATCCTCGTCTACGTGAAGGACCCCGCCCGGTACTGGTTCGACTCGGACGCCGTGGACCGTGAGCCGTACATGGCGCCCGGCCTCGTCACCGCGGAGAAGGCGGAGCGGGGGAAGCTCCCCACCGACGTCTGGTGGCACACGATCGTCCCCACGACCGGAGCAGAACGGACCGGGTATCCGACGCAGAAGCCCGAGGGGATCGTCCGGCGGATGGTGCAGGCCTCGAGCCGCCCCGGCGACCGGGTGCTCGATCTCTTCGCCGGGAGCGGCACGACCGGTGCGGTCGCGTCTCGCCTCGGCCGGCACGCCACCCTCGTCGACGACAACCCGGAGGCGATCGCCGTCATGCGGCGTCGCCTCCCGGATGCGCTCGTCACCCTCCCCGGCTGACGGAGCGGCTCACGCCTCGAGGAAGGCGAGGAGCGCCGCGTTCACCTCGGTGCCGTGCGTCCGCAGCAGGCCGTGCGGGGCGCCCTCGATCTCGACATAGGTCGCGTCGGGGAGGAGCTCGCGGAAGCGGCGCGCGGTCTTGTCGATCGGCAGGATGTTGTCGGCCGTGCCGTGCAGGATGAGCGCCGGCACCGTGATGGCGCTGATGTCCGCGCGGAAGTCCGTCGGCCAGGTCAGGGGCGCGGCGGCGATCGCCGCGTTTCCGGCCTGGTTCGCGACCTGCACCGAGGCATCCACCGCCTCCTGCGAGATCCGCTCGCCGAGGTTCTCGTCGAGGTTGTAGAAGTCACGGAAGAAGCCGGTGAGGAACGCGTACCTGTCCTCCGCGACGGCGGCCGACGTGCCGTCGAAGAACGCCTGGTCACCGGCCCCGTCGGGATTGTCCTCGGTGATGAGCAGATACGGCTCCAGAGATCCGAGGAACGCGGCTTTCGCGATGCGGCCCGCTCCGTAGCGCGAGAGGTAGCGCGCGATCTCGCCGGTGCCCATCGAGAAGCCCACGAGGACCGCCTCGTCCAGCTCGAGGTCTTCGATCAGTGCATGCAGATCCGCGGCGAACGTGTCGTAGTCCGATCCGCTCGCGGTCTTCGTCGAGGCGCCGAAGCCGCGCCGGTCGTAGGCGATCACGCGGTACCCGGCATCGAGGAGGGCACGGGCCTGCAGGTCCCACGACTCGCCGTTCAGCGGGAAGCCGTGGATCAGCACCACGGGCTGCGCGTCCGCGGGGCCGTGGTCGGTGTAGAAGATCTCGATGTCGACCGAGTTCTCGGTCCCGACGATGAGGGAAGCCATCACTGCTCCTTCCGGGCGGGCGGATGCCGCCGTCGGTTCCGACGCTACGGCTGCCCCCGGGCCGATGCCAAGGGGGTTGCGCGCCGGCGGAGCGCACGTCAGGAGTCGCGACGCGCGCCCTCCGATGGCCGCACGGTGAACACGTGCGGCGCCGTGTAGCCGGCGTGCGCGAACGCGGCCTCGACCGCGTCCCTCACCGCGTCGACCCGAGCGTGATCGACGAGCGCGATCGCGGCGCCGCCGAAGCCGCCGCCGGTCATCCGCGCCCCGATCGCGCCCGCGGTCCGAGCCGTGTCCACGGCGAGGTCGAGTTCGGGGACCGAGACCTCGAAGTCGTCGCGCAACGACGCGTGCGAGGCATCCAGCAGCGCGCCGATGGCCCGCGGCCCGTCGGTCCGCAGCGTCGCCACCGTGTCGAGGACCCGCTGGTTCTCGGTGATGACGTGCCGCGCGCGGCGGAAGGTGACATCGTCCATCACTGTGCGCGCGCGAGGAAGATCATCGGCGGAAAGGTCGCGCAGCGCCGCGACTCCCATGAGGGCGGCGCCGCGCTCGCAGGCGGCGCGGCGCTCGCCGTACCCGCCCGTCGAATGCGCATGCGTGACCCGGGTGTCCATCACGACCACCGCGAGTCCCGCCGCCTCGAAGCCCAGGTCGACGACCTCGGCATCCAGGCTCCGGCAGTCGAGGAACGTGCCGGCGTCGACGCGACCCAGCATCGAGGCCATCTGGTCCATGATCCCCGTCGGGGCTCCGACCGCGTCGTTCTCGGCGCGGCGGCCGGCGCGCGCGAGGGCGACGCGGTCGAGGCCCAGCCTCCACACCTCGTTCAGCGCGGCCGCCGTCGCGCCTTCGATCGCCGCGGAGGACGACAGGCCCGCCCCGACGGGCACATCGGAGGAGAAGGCCAGGTCGACGCCCATGACGGATGCCGGGTCGGTGCCGGTCGCCTCCAGGAGCGCCCATGCGACCCCGAGCGGGTAGCGGGCCCACTCGACGACCTCTTCGCGTCGCACGGGGAAGAGGCCGTTGAGATCGGTCGCGGCCACCTCGACCGGGTCGCGGTCGAACGTTGACGAGACCGAGATGCGGCCGTCATCGCGTGCCCGCAGGGCCACCGTCGTGCGATGGGGGGTGGCGAAGGGGAAGACGAATCCGTCGTTGTAGTCGGTGTGCTCGCCGATGAGGTTGACGCGGCCGGGTGCCGACCAGGTGCCGGAGGCTCCCGCCGGTCCCGCTGCTGCGATCTTCGAGGCGGCGTTCACAGCTGCACTCCTTCGACGGCGTCGCGGAGCCGCTCGGCGGCGGTCTCCGGGGGGACGTCGCCGATCCACGCCCCCATCGCCGCTTCCGAGCCGGCGAGGTACTTCAGCTTGTCGGCGGCGCGGCGCGGACTCGTCAGCTGCAGGCTGAGCCGCACGGCGGCGCGCCCCACATTCACCGGCGCCTGGTGCCACGCGGCGATGTACGGCGTGGGCGTGCTGTACAGCGCGTCCACTCCGCGCAGAAGTCGCAGGTAGAACGGGGCGAGCTCGTCGCGCTCGGCATTCGTCAGGGCGGCGATGTCCGGAACGTGCCGATGGGGCAGGACATGCACCTCGACCGGCCACCGAGCCGCGAACGGGACGAACGCGGTGAAGTGCTCGCCGCGCAGCACGACGCGGGGTCCCGCCTGCTCGAACGCGAGGATGCGCTCGAACAGGTCCGGGCTCGTGCGATCGATCGCGTCCAGCAGCCGTTGGGTGCGCGGAGTGACGTACGGGTAGGCGTAGATCTGCCCGTGCGGGTGATGGAGCGTGACGCCGATCTCCTCGCCTCGGTTCTCGAACGGGAACACCTGCTGGATGCCGGGGAGCTCCGAGAGGGCGGCGGTGCGGTCGGCCCATGCCTCGATCACGGTGCGGGCGCGTGAGGGGCTCTGGGTGCCGAACGAGCCGGCGTGCGCGGGGGAGAAGCAGACCACCTCGCATCGCCCGACGCTCGTGCGGGTGCGGCCGAGGCCCGGATGCGCGAGATCCTCGAGGTCGCGGGGAGGGTCGGCCGCGGCGGGCGCGCCACCGATCGCCTCCGCGAGCGCGGGGCCGAAGGACGGCGAGCGGTTCTCGAACACGGCGACGTCGTAGCGGGACGGGATCTCCGACGGATTCAGCGGGGTCTGCGGGGCGAGGGGGTCGAGCTCGGCAGGGGGGAGGAAGGCGCGATTCTGGCGCGCCGCAGCGATGGAAATCCAGTCGCCGGTGAGGACATCCTGCCGCATCGACGCAGTGGCGGGCCGCGGGTCCAGGCCCCGGGCGTCCACCGCGCGGGATGAACCCAGGGTGGTGTCGGCGTCGTCGAAGTAGATCAGCTCGCGCCCATCGGCGAGCAGCGTGGTGCGTTTGACGACTCCCGCGCCGAGGTGGTGCGCGGGCAGGTCCTCGATGCGAAGCTCCGTCATGTTCACGATCACACGGTAACTCACATGCCGTGTTATCGTCAACACATCTTGATGTGGAGGAGTTTTGATCATGACGACAGGGCGACCCGACGCGTCGAGCGGGCGGCGACGCGTGTCGATGGCGGATGTCGCCGCCGTCGCGGGGGTCTCGTCGCAGACCGTTTCGCGCGTCGTGAACGACTCTCCGCGAGTCGACCCCGCCACCCGCGCGCGGGTCGAGGCCGCGATGGACGACCTCGGCTACCGCATCCATCACGCCGCGCGTGCCCTGCGCACCGGCCGCACCGACACCATCGGGCTGATCGTGTCGAACCTCACAGCGGTGGGCAACTCGCGGATGCTCCAGGCGATCGCCGATGCGGCATCCGACCGCGGGTTCGCCCTCGCGGTCGTCGTGGCCTCGGGTCGCGACTCGGTCGCCGCCGGGTTCGCACGCCTGCACGACCAGGGTGTGGATGGGGCCGTCATCCTCAACGAGGCGACCGCCCTCGCGCGGGGCCTCGACGTCCCGCCCGGACTCGCCGTCGTCGTCGTCGATTCACCACCGGACGATCGGCTCGCGCTCGCGCGGCGCTATCTCACCGTGCAGACCGATCACGCCCGCGGCGCCGCGGCGGCGACCGCCCACCTCCTCTCCGCCGGCCACGCGACCGTCCATCATCTGGCCGGCCCGGCCGGATCGTTCGCTGCGCGCGAGCGCGAACGCGGCTGGCGCGACGCTCTCACCGGGGCCGGCCGTCCGGTACCCGCCGTGGTGCGCGGCCAGTGGACCGCCGCCTCGGGTCATGAGGTCGTGCGCGCCCTGCCCGACGACGCCACCGCCCTCTTCGCCGCCAATGACCAGATGGCGCTCGGCGCACTCCGAGCGCTCGCCGAGGCCGGTCGGCGGGTGCCGGAGGATGTGGCCGTCGTCGGATTCGACGACGTGGCGGATGCCGCGGATTACCGCCCTCCGCTGACGACCGTCCGTCAGGACTTCGACGCCCTCGGCGAGGTTGCCGTCGCCGCCGTGATCGACCTCATCGAGGGCGGACCCGGCATCCCCGTCCTCCTGACGCCGACCCTGATCGTCCGCGACAGCGCCTGAGGGCGCGTCGCGCACCGCCCGAGTGTCCAGGACGCGCGGGTTCGGGCCGCCCACCCTCCGCGTGTCCTGGACACTCGGCGGTTCTTTTCGACACTCCGCGGGGGCGGAGGGCTGCGGAGGGCGGGCGGAGAGCTGCCGAGGATGGGCGCCCCCGCGCCGCGGGACGGGTCGCGTCAGGCCTGGGCCGCGCGGCGGGCTTCCCATCCCGTGCGAACCATCTCGTCGACGGTGTACCGGTTGCGCCAGTCGAGGTCGCGCGCGGCGAGCTCGCCGGTCGCGACGATGCGGTCGGGGTCGCCCGCGCGACGTGGCCCGATCGCCGGCGTGAACGGGATGCCGGTGACGCGGGCCATGGCATCCATGATCTCGCGGACACTGAGCCCGTTCTGCGAGCCGAGGTTGTACGCGGCCTCGATCGCCTGCCCCGACTCCAGGCGCTGCGCAGCCACGACATGGGCGGCGGCGATGTCGCCGACGTGGACGTAGTCGCGGACGTTCGTGCCGTCGGGGGTGTCGTAGTCGTCACCGTTGATCTGCGGTGTCTCACCGGCGAGGAGCTTCTCGAACACGATGGGGAACAGGTTGTGCGGGCTCGTGTCGTACACCGACGAATCGGCCGACCCCACGACGTTGAAGTAGCGCAGCGACGTGTGCCGGAGCGGTGCGTCGGAGGATGCCGTGGCGACGCCCTGGTCGCGCAGTAGCCATTCACCGATGAGCTTCGATTCGCCGTAGGGGGAGGCGGGGCGCTTGGGCAGGTCCTCCGTCACGAGCGGTACGTCGGGTGTGCCGTAGACGGCGGCGGAGGAGGAGAAGACGATGTTGTGGACACCGGCATCCGCCATCGCGCCAAGCACGACGCGCGTTCCCTCGACGTTCTGCTCGTAGGTGTGCAGAGGGCGCTGCACCGACACTCCGGCGTACTTGAAGCCCGCGACGTGGATGACGCCGGTCGCCTCGTGCGCGCGGAGCGTGTCGGCCAGCAGGCCGCGGTGCAGGATCGTCGCCTCGACGAGGGGCACGTCCGCGGGGACGAACGACGCGTGGCCGCTCGACAGGTCGTCCACGACGACCGGGGCGATGCCCGCCGCCTGCAGCGCGCGCACCACGTGCGCGCCGATGTATCCCGCTCCGCCGGTCACCAGCCATGTCGTCATGTCGTCCATCCTGCCCGATCCGTCCGGCTCACTCTTCACGGGGCCCGAGCTCGGGCGCGGCGACGAACCGCGCTGTGAGGTCGACGGCCTGCTCCAGCTCGAGCACGACGATCTCGTTCACACCCGCGCGCGTCACGGGCGCCGGGACGTACAGCGTGCGCTGCGGGCCGGAGGACCAGTACCGTCCGAGGAAGAAGCCGTTCACGAAGGCGTAGCCCTTCGCCCAGCCTGACGTGTCGAGGAACAGGTCGGATGCCTCATCCAACGTGACCTCGCCGCGCAGCGCCGTGCGCCCGGCTGATGACCCGGGCGCCGCGGAGACGGCGCGGGCGGCGGCGGAGGGGAGGTCGATGGCCGCCGCGCGCCATCCGCGCAGCGCGCGCCCGCCGAGGGTGACCGGCGCGATGACGCCCTTGGGCTCGCCGAGGCGGTGGTCGTAGTTGACCCGGCCCTGATCCTCGACGAGAAGTGTCAGGTGCCGGCCGCGGGGGAGCGCGAGCGCCCGCTCGTGGAGGGCACGCGACAGTCGGCCGACGGGGCGACCGTCGACCGCGACCCACACCAGGTCGCGCGCCTCGGCGACGCGCAGGACGGCAGCATCCGCGTCGCAGAACGCGACCTCGGGGAGGGCGATGTCGTAGCGCACGAGCGGTCCGAGGTGCCCGAGATCCTCGAAGGTCGGCGGTTCGGCGACGTCGGAGTGTCCGGGCGCGGCACCGCCGGTGGCCCAATCGCCGGTGGCCGTCAGCGGCACGTCGATGCGCGGCGCGGCAGGCCCGGCCGGCACGGTCTCCTCCGGCACGTCGGCGTACTTCGCGATGACCGCGCGGAACGCCTCGAACTTCTCCGTGGCGAATCCGGCCTCGTCCAGCGGGGCGTCGTAATCGTAGGACGTCACGATCGGCGCAAAGCGACCCTTGTCGTTGGCGCCGTTGGTCGCACCGAAATTCGTCCCCCCGTGGAGCATGTAGATGTTCACGGATGCCCCGGCGGCGAGCAGGGCGTCGAGCTCGGTCGCGGATGCGGCGGCATCCGTCGTGTGGTGGATGCCGCCCCACCAGTCGAACCAGCCGTCCCAGAACTCCGAGCACATGAGGGGCCCGGTGGGCTGGTGTTCGCG
The DNA here is from genome assembly GCF_018717645.1 of Microbacterium flavum. Classification (GTDB taxonomy): domain Bacteria; phylum Actinomycetota; class Actinomycetes; order Actinomycetales; family Microbacteriaceae; genus Microbacterium; species Microbacterium flavum. Next base: position 266,330 of record NZ_JAFLHG010000001.1, on the reverse strand, counting down.
CAGCGTGCGGAGGCGCTCGGCGGCGCGCGAGCCGAACGAGCCCGTCCGATGGAGCTCGGGGAGGCTGCCGCCCGCGAGCATCGCGGGCTCGGGCTGATCGACGGTCGTGAGCGGTACCGTGATGCCGGCGTCGCGCGTCACCCGGACGAGCTCGCGCAGGTAGGTGGCATCCGAGCCGTAGGCGCCGTACTCGTTCTCGATCTGGACCAGGACGACGTTACCGCCCCGGTCGATCTGACGCGGTGCGACGATCTCGTACACGTGGCGCAGGTAGGAGGTGACCGCATCGAGGTACTGCGGTTCGCTGCGCCGCAGGCCGATTCCGGGCGTGCTCGTCAGCCAGACCGGCAGACCGCCGTTGTGCCACTCGGCGCAGATGTACGGCCCGGGCCGCACGATCGCGTGCATCCCCTCGGCGGCGACGAGGTCCAGGAAGCGGCCGAGGTCGTTCCAGCCCGTGGCATCCCACTGCCCGCGCACCGGTTCGTGCGCGTTCCATGCGACGTAGGTCTCGACCGTGTTGAGCCCCATCAGACGCGCCTTGCGGATGCGGTCGGCCCACTGGTCGGGGTGGATGCGGAAGTAGTGGAGGGCGCCGGAGATGATGCGGTGCGGCGTGCCGTCCAGGAGGAAGTCGGCGTCGCCGATGGTGAACGTGCTCACGTCGGAGGCTGCTTTCGTGTCGATGTCGTGAGGGGCTCGGGTTCGGCGGGAGTCATCGCGTCACCCCGTCTTCCTCGAGCGGGTGAGGACGACGCGCGCCCAGGAGATCGGCGGGAGGAGGAGGACGAGGTCGTCGCCGTCCCGGCGAACGGTCAGCGGGATCGGGTGCACCGCCTCGTTCCCGGCGGCGTTCACCGCCGTCCACCCGCCGTCGCCCGACGCCGCCAGGACGCGGGCCTCGACGTCGGACCCGCCCCAGTCGTCCGACGGGAGCGGGACGCGTACCTCGCAGGGTGCCGCCAGGCCCCGGTGCACGAGGAAGAGGGCCAGGGTGTCGCCGTCGGTCGTCGCGGCGGCGTCGATGACGGGGACCTCGCCGTAGCGGGTCGTCGGTGTCGACGGGGCGCTCACGCGGAGGGGGACGAGGCGTCCACGGGCGGCGCCGGCCGTGTCGCGGAACGGGAAAAACGTGCTCTGCCGCCAGGCTGCGCCGCCCGGCTCGGTGCGGATCGGGGCGATGACGTTCACGAGCTGGGCGAGGTTGGCCATCGACACACGGTCGGCGTGGCGGAGGAGGGAGATGAGGAGCGAGCCCACGACGACGGCATCCGTCGCGGTGTACTCGTCCTCGATCAGTCGGGGCGCGACGGGCCAGTCGCCCGTGAACACGCGGGGCTTGTCGACCTCGTTCCAGCGCGTCTGGTTCCAAACGTTCCACTCGTCGACGCTGATCCCGATGGCGCGCTCGATCCCGAGTTCCGCGCGCACCTCGTCGATGATGGTCGCCGTCTCGTCGAGGTAGCGGTCGAGGTGCGCCGCCGAGGCGAGGAAGCTCGCGACGTCGTCGCCGGACTGCTCGTAGTACGCGTGGACGGAGATGTGATCGACGAGCGTCGCGGTGTGCCGGAGCACCGTACGCTCCCACGCCCCGTAAGTGGGCATCTCGTGGTTGGAGCTGCCCGCGGCGACGAGCTCGATGTCGGGATCGATGAAGCGCATGAGACGCGCGGTCTCCGCCGCGATGCGCCCGTACTCGTCTGCGGTCTTGTGGCCGATCTGCCAGGGGCCGTCCATCTCGTTCCCGAGGCACCACAGCCGGATGCCGAAGGGCTCCTCCCGACCGTGCGCGCGGCGGCGATCGCTGAGCGTGGTGCCGCCGGGGTGGTTGGCGTACTCGAGGAGGTCCGCCGCTTCGGTGGGACCGCGCGTGCCGAGGTTCACGGCTTCCATCACCTCGAGGCCGGCGCGCTGCGCCCAGTCGGCGAACTCGTGCAGGCCGACGGCATTGGTCTCGGTGGAATGCCACGCGGCATCCAGACGGACGGGGCGCTCCGCGCGCGGCCCGACCCCGTCCTCCCAGCGATACCCGGAGACGAAATTGCCGCCGGGGTAGCGCACGACGGTCGCCCCGAGCTCGCGGACGAGATCGAGCACGTCGGTGCGGAAGCCCTGCTCGTCGGCTGCGGGGTGCCCCGGCTCGTGGATGCCATCGGTCACGCAGCGCCCCATGTGCTCGACGAACGTTCCGAACAGGCGCGGCGAGACGTCGGCACCAGGAGCCTCGAGATCGAGATCGATGCGGGCGGAGGGCATGGGACTGCTCCGTTCGGGAGGCAGTCGACGGGCGGACGGCGAGCGCCCGCCCGTCGACATCGTGGGGGAGTGGACCGCGGGGACGGGCTCGGGCAGTCCGTCCCCGCGGGTCTGTCACTTGTTGACGGAGAAGCCCTGGGCGTTCCCGTAGTCGACAAGCTGCTTCTGCCAGGACGCGAGCCCCTCGTTGAGGTCGCCCTTCGTCTTGTAGGCCTGGCCGACCGTGTCACCGAAGATGCTGTTCGCGTACACCTGGAACGGGAGGTAGCTCCAGCCGTTGACGACGTTCTTCGCGCCGTCGGTGAGCACCTCGTTGATCTTCTGACCGCCGAAGTAATCGGATGCCTGGCCCAGGAAGGCCGCGTCGCTCAGCTGCGCCGTCGTGGAGGGGAACCCGCCCGACTCGGCGAAGATCTTCAGCGACTCGGGGTCGTTGTTCAGCCACTTGAGGAACGCCGCAGCAAGAGCGGGGTTCTTGCTCTGCTTGGTGACCGCCTGGCCGCCGCCGCCGTTCTCGGCGTTGGCGGGGGTGTCGTCATAGGTGGGGATCGGCGCGACGCGCCACTTGCCGGCGCCGTCCTTGACCGAGGACTCGAGGACGCCCGGCATCCACGCGCCGATGACGAGCGAGGCGATCGATCCGTCGCCGAGGCCCTTGAACCACTCGTCGCTCCAGCTGGGGGTGGTCGAGAGCAGCCCCTTCTGCAGGAGGCGGTTCCAGTTGTCGGCGAACTTCTTCGACCCGGCATCCTGCAGGTCCAGGGTGACGTCGGTGCCGTTCTTCGTGATGAAGGGCGTGCCGCCCGCCTGCCAGATCATGCTCGTGGTGAACCCGGAGTCGCCGGTGTCGGCGGTGAGGTACTTCGTCGGGTCGGCGGTGTGGAGCTTCTCGGCGGCGGCGACGTATTCGTCCCAGGTGGTAGGGACGTCGATGCCGTACTGGTCGAAGACCTCCTTGTTGTAGAACAAGGCCATGGGGCCCGAATCCTGCGGGAGGCCGTAGAGCTTGCCGTCGAAGTCGACCGAGCCCCAGGGGCCCGTGCTGTAGTCCTTCTCCAGGTCGGCGAAGCCGTACGGTGCGAGGTCGAGGAGCGATTCCGACAGGGCGAACTGCGGGAACGCGTAGTACTCGATCTGCACGACGTCGGGTGCCCCCGAGCCGGCCTTGATGGCGTTCTGGAGCTTCGCGTACTCGTCCTTGTTGGTCCCCGCGTTGACGTAGTCGACCTTCACGTTCGGATACTTCGCCTCGAAGGCCTTGACCTGCGCCTCCGCGGAGGGCGTCCATGACCAGTAGGTGATCTCGCCGCCCTTCTGGAGCGCGGCGTCGAGGTCGGCAGCGCTGCCGCCGCCGGTTCCGCCGCCGGAGCTGCTCGACGCGCAGCCGGCGAGTGAGCCGCTCGCGACGAGGACCGCTGCGAGCGCGATCGCGATGCGACGCGACCCCTTGCCCATGATCTTCATGAGATGTCCTTCACTTCGTTGTTGGAGAACCGGCGCAGGACGCTCCGGTGAGGGGGTTTCGGTGCACGGGCAAACAGCGCCCCTCGTTCACTGCTTGACGCTTCCGGCGCTCAGCCCCGACTGCCAGAACCGCTGCAGCAGGAGGAAGGCGACGACGATGGGGATGATCGACAGGAGCGACCCCGTGATCACCAGGTTGTAGATGGGTTGCGCGCCGACACCGATGGCCTGTGCGTTCCACTGGTTGAGCCCGACCGTGAGCGGGTACCAGGACGGATCGCTCAGCATGATCAGCGGCAGGAAGTAGTTGTTCCAGGTGGCGACGACGGCGAACAGCACGACCGTCACGATCCCGGGTGCCAGCAGCCGCGCGGAGATGGTGAAGAACGTGCGGAACTCGCCCGCACCGTCCATGCGCGCCGCCTCGAGGAGTTCGGTCGGCACGGCGTCGGTCGCGTACACCCAGATGAGGTACAGCCCGAAGGGGCTGATGAGGGAGGGGATGATGATCGCCCAGGGGGTGTTCGTCAGCCCGAGCTGGCTGAACATGAGGAAGGTGGGGACGGCCAGGGCCGTGCCGGGGACGGCGATCGCACCCAGGATGACGGCGAAGACCGCCTTCCGGCCGCGGAAGTTGTACTTCGCCAGGCCGTAGCCCGCCATCGTCGCGAGGATCGTCGCGCCCCCGGCGCCGACGACGACGTACAGCAGCGTGTTGCCGAGCCACCGCACGAAGATGCCGTCGCGATAGGTGAGCGTCTGACGGATGTTCTCCCACAGCTGGACGTCGTCGGAGAACCACAGGCCGAACGAGCTGAACAGATCCGCCTGCGACTTCGTCGCGTTGATCACGAGCCAGAAGAGGGGGAGGAGGGTGTAGATCAGGAACGCGCTCATCACGAGCGTCAGGACGAGGGAGCGGCGGGTGTGCGCAGGGGAGGTCCGGGCCAGGGCGGGAGCAGCCATCAGCGCACCTCCTGCCGCGAGCCGCGCAACTGCACGACGTAGGCGATCGCCGCCGTGATGATGCCCATGATGATGGCGATCGTGGCCGCGTAGTTGTACTGCTGGCCGGCGAAGGAGAGGTTGTAGGCGTACATGTTCGGCGTGAAGTTCGTCGTGATGATGTTCGGGGCGAGCGGCTTGAGGATGTTGGGCTCGTTGAACAGCTGGAAGCTGCCGATGATCGAGAAGATCGTCGCGATGACGATGGCGCCGCGGATGGCGGGGATCTTGATCGCCGAGATCGTGCGCCAGGCGCCCGCGCCGTCGATGGATGCCGCTTCATAGAGCTCGCCGGGGATCGTCTTGAGCGCGGAGTAGAAGATGAGCATGTTGTAGCCCACGAACTCCCACGTGACGATGTTGCCGATCGACAGCAGCATCCACTGCGGGTCGAACGGGCGGAGGACGTCGCTGCCCAGCAGGTCGTTGATGTTCGAGGTGAGCCCGAACTGGTCGCCGTAGATGTAGCCCCACATGAGGACGGCGACGACGGCGGGAACGGCGTAGGGGAGGAAGATCACGATCCGGGTGAACCCGGCGGCGTGCAGGCGCGCGCTGTCGATCGCGAGCGCGGCGGCGAGGGCCAGGATGAGCATGATCGGGACCTGCACGACGAGGAAGGCCAGGACGCGGAGGAACCCGTCCCAGAACTTTTCGTCGCCGAGCGCGGTGACGTAGTTGTCGATCCCGACGAAGGCGTTGCCGCCGACGAGCTGATCGCGGAACAGGCTCAGCCAGAGCGAGTACGCGAGCGGTGCGAGAAAGACGAGGGTGAACACGATCGCGAAGGGGGCGACGAAGAGCCACCCGCGTTGTTCGACGCTGATGCGCGTGCGCTGTTTGCGGGGTGGCGCGAACGCCGGTGCAGGTGCCGTGGTCGTCATTGTCCTTCTGCCTTGCATGGTGGATCCGACGAGGAGGTCGGATGTTGACGTAAACATAACCGGCCGGGGGGTATCATGTCAACGTCAATATGGAAGGGCGCTCGATGGTCGACTCACCCGATGATGCCCCGGCGACGGGGACGCGCGGGCGTCGGCGCGAGACGTCGATGGCGGACGTCGCACGGGTCGCGGGAGTCTCGGGTCAGACCGTCTCGCGGGTGGCCAATGACCGCGACAACGTCGATCCGGAGACGCGCGCCCGGGTGCTTTCGGCGATGCGCTCGCTCGGGTACCGCCCGAACAGCGCCGCGCGCGCGCTGCGGTCGGGGCGGTTCCGCTCCATCGGCGTCATCCTCTTCTCGCTGTCGTCGTACGGCAACTCGCGCACGCTCGACGCGATCGCCTCCACCGCAGCCGCCGCGGGATACTCGCTCACGCTGATCCCCGTCGAGACGGCGTCGCAACAGGACGTCGCGGGTGCCTTCGACCGTCTCGGCGAGCATGCCGTGGACGGCGTGATCATCCTCATCGAACGCCACCGGCTCGGCGAGGCGGACATCGCACTGCCCACCGGTCTGCCCGTGGTGGTGGTGGATTCCAGCGCATCGCACCCCTACCCCGTCGTCGATACGGATCAGGCCCAGGGCGCACGGATCGCGGTGGAGCACTTGCTCGAGCTCGGACATGAAACGGTCTGGCACGTGTCCGGCCCGCAGGACTCCTTCGCTGCGGAGCGCCGCCGCCGCGCCTGGGAGGACGTCCTGCGTGAACGCGGCCTCCGCATCCCCGACGTCGCCGTCGGCGATTGGACACCGCGCTCGGGGTATCGCATCGGTAGGGCGCTCGCGCGCGACCCAGAGGTGACCGGCGTGTTCGTGGCGAACGACCAGATGGCCCTCGGGGTCATCCGCGCCCTCCACGAGGCCGGGCGCCGCATCCCGGAGGAAGTGAGTGTGGTCGGCTTCGACGACATGCCCGAGAGCGCCGACTTCTGGCCGGCGCTGACCACCGTTCGCCAGCATTTCGACCTCGTCGGTGAGAGGTCACTGCAGGCGCTGGTCGCCGAGATCGAGGGCGACGAGGCGCGGCCGCGCCTGCTGGTGCCCACCGAGCTGGTCGTCAGGGACAGCACCGGGACGGCGCCCCGCGGCGCGTCCCGATCCGGAGTCTGACCGCGTGGCGCGCACGGCGCGGGCTCCGATGTGCCCGGCTTCTCCGGTGATCAACGAGCTCATCGAGCTCCATCGTTCGACGACGTCTGCGTACTCTCCCAGTACGACGCCGCGACGAGTGCATCGAAGGAGCTCAGCATGAGGTTCGGGATGTCGGCCATCGGCGTCGAGAAGGTCGCGACCACGAGCCGTTTGGAGTTCGGCACCGTGTACCAGTAGTCGGCGGTCAGGGTCGGGGCACGCAGCCCCGGCTGTTCGGGCAGGGTGCCGATGGGGAGAACTGCCCATGGCGAGAGCGGACACTAGGCTGACGCCGAGCGGGCCGGAGGGAGTGCGCGATGCGTGTGGTGATCGCCCTGGACAGCTTCAAGGGTTCGATCGGCGCCGCCGCGGCGTGCGCCGCCCTCGCGCAGGGCTGGCTCGCGGAGCGCCCCGCGGACGAGGTCCTCCTGCGGCCCATGGCCGACGGCGGGGAAGGGACGCTCGACGCCGTCGCCGCGGCCCTTCCGGAGGCGCGGCGCATGCCGGTCACGGTCACCGGGCCCGCCGGCCGACCCGTCGAGGCATCCTGGCTGCTTCTGCCGGACGGCACCGGCGTCGTCGAACTCGCCTCGACGAGTGGGATCGAGCTCCTCGCGGGCGAGCTGCGGCCCTGGGATGCCTCGACGCGAGGCTTCGGCGAGGCCATCGCCGCGGCACTCGATGGCGGTGCCCGGCGCCTCGTCCTCGGGATCGGATCGAGCGCGTCGACGGATGGCGGCGTCGGCGTGCTGTCGGCGCTCGGGCTGCGATTCTTCGGCGCGGACGGGGCGCCCATCCCCGACGGGGGGCGCGGCCTTCCCGAGATCGTCCGGACGGACGCCGGATCGCTGCGGCTGCCGCCCAGCGGCGGGGTCACGGTCCTGACCGACGTGAGAAACCCCCTCCTCGGCCCGACCGGGGCGGCGGCGGTATACGGCCCGCAGAAGGGGGTGCGGGACGTGGCGCGCGCCGAGGCCGGGCTCGCGCGCGTCGCGGAAGAGGCGCCGCAGATCGATCCGTCGACGCCCGGGGCGGGCGCCGCCGGCGGGACGGGGTTCGCCCTCCTCGCGTGGGGAGCGCGACTCGTGCCCGGCGCCGACGAGGTCGCCGCCCTCGTCGGGCTCGACGCGTCGATCGCCGAGGCGAGCCTCGTGATCACCGGTGAGGGTTCCTTCGATCCGCAGTCCAGCGCCGGAAAGGTGCCCGGCTTCGTGCGTGAGGCGGCGGAGCGCGCGGGCATCCCGGCGGCGATCGTCGCGGGCCGGATCACCGGGGACGCGGATGTCTCTGGCTTCGCCGCAGCGCTGTCGCTGAGCGAGCTCGCCGGCTCACCCGCGGCGAGCCTCGCCGACCCGACGAGGTGGCTCCGCGCGGCCGGTGCGCGCCTCGCGGCGTACCGTACGCAGGACGAATGAGGCCTCGCCCGCGCTGATCCCGCGGATTTCCGGGCCTCGGGCGCGCCGCGGCCACGGTGGGTCCTGCAAACGGTACGCGCCGCGCGCGGAGGTGTGACGCGCGGGTGCGCCGCGCGCGAACGCCGACTACGCGCCGCGCGCGGAGGTGTGACGGGCAGGCCCGTCACCCGCGCGGCTCACGCTCCGCCGAGCGCCTCCGACACCACGGCGCGGGCTTCGGCCTGCACCTCGGCGAGGTGTTCCGGGCCGCGGAGCGACTCGGCGTACAGCTTGTAGACGTCCTCCGTGCCGGACGGCCGGGCGGCGAACCACGCGTGCTCGGTCTGCACCTTGAGCCCGCCGATCGCCGCGCCGTTGCCGGGCGCGTGCGAGAGCTTCGCCGTGATCGGCTCGCCGGCGAGCTCGGTCGCGCTGACCGCCTCGGGGGCGAGCTTTCCGAGCGCGGCCTTCTGCGCGGGCGTGGCCGGGGCGTCCACCCGCTGATACGCCGACGCGCCGAACTCGGACTCGAGCTCCGCGTAGCGCTGCGACGGCGTCTTGCCCGTCACGGCGAGGATCTCCGCGGCGAGGAGGCACAGCAGGATGCCGTCCTTGTCGGTCGTCCACACACTGCCGTCGAACCGCAGGAACGAGGCTCCGGCCGACTCCTCGCCACCGAAGGCGACGGAGCCGTCCAGGAGGCCGGGCACGAACCACTTGAACCCGACGGGCACTTCCAGCAGCCGCCGCCCGAGGGCCTCGGCGACCCGGTCGATGATCATCGAGGACACGAGCGTCTTGCCGATCGCGGCATCCGACGGCCACTGCGGACGGTTGGCGTAGAGGTAGTCGATCGCGACGGCGAGGTAGTGGTTCGGGTTCATCAGCCCCGCGTCGGGCGTGACGATGCCGTGCCGGTCCGCGTCGGCGTCGTTCCCGGTGAGGATGTCGTACTCGTCGCGCCGTGCGACGAGGGAGGCCATGGCCGAGGGCGAGGACGGATCCATGCGGATCTTCTCGTCCCAGTCGAGCGTCATGAACCGCCAGGTCGGGTCGACGTCGGGGTTCACCACCGTGAGGTCGAGGCCGTAGCGCTCGCCGATGAGGGCCCAGTACTCGACCGACGCCCCTCCGAGCGGGTCGGCGCCGATGCGGATGCCGGCCTTCTTGATGGCCTCGACGTCGATGATGTTCTCGAGGTCGGCGACGTAGCCCTCGCGGAAGTCGTAGGAGCCGACGGCGTCGTCGGGGATGTCGGCGGCGCGCGTGCGGCGCACGCCCTCGAGGCCCGCCTCGATGTAGGCGTTCGCGCGGTCGGCGATCCACCCCGTCGCGTCGGTGTCGGCCGGGCCGCCGTGCGGCGGGTTGTATTTGAAGCCGCCGTCGCGCGGCGGGTTGTGGCTCGGAGTGACCACGATGCCGTCGGCGCGACCCGCGTGCTCACCCGGTCCCTGAGCCCGTCGAAGGGCCGTGTTGTAGGCGAGGATCGCGTGGCTGAGCGCGGGCGTCGGCACCCACGAGTCGCGCGCGTCGGTGCGCACGTCGACGCCGTTCGCGACGAGCACCTCGATCGCCGATCGCTCCGCGGGCAGCGAGAGTCCGTGCGTGTCGCGACCGAGGAACAGGGGGCCCGTGATGCCCTGCTCCGCCCGGTAGTCGGCGATCGCCTGCGTCGTCGCGAGGATGTGATCCTCGTTGAAGCTCGTCGAGAGGGACGAGCCGCGGTGGCCGCTCGTGCCGAACGCGACGCGCTGCGCGGGCACCGAGGCATCCGGCTTGCGGTCGTAATAGGCGGCGATGAGCTCATCGATGTCGATGAGGTCGGAGGCTTCTGCGGGCTGTCCTGCGCGGCTCATGCCCACAGTCTGTCACTGCGGCGCGCGGGATGCACCGAGATGTCGGTCGAACCTCAGCCGCGATGCAGGACGGCGGTGGCGGATGCCCCGCCGACATCCGAGACGAGTGTGAGCGTGTCGCCGGCGCACGTGTACGCCGCGTCGGTGATCGGTGCCCCGGCGACCTGGTTCACAACATCCCCGGCATCGGTCTCGGCGCCGTCGATCGTCGCGGAGATCTGGAGTCCGTCGGCCGACTGGTCGGTGGTGGTGATGTGGTCGGCCGTCGCGGTGTAGGTGCCCGTGATGTCGCCGGCGACGCTCACATTGATGGTCGTCCCCGACACGGCGGCATCCAGCTGCAGCGCCGGCGTCCAGACGAATGCGCCGTCCGCGCCGAGCGCGAGCGTCGCGGTGCCCTGCGGTGTGAAGCTCACTCCAGCGCCGGAGAGCGCGGCGTTCACGTCCGCGTAGAAGCTCTCGAGGTCGCCCTGGCCCATCGTCCACGTGCCGGGGAGGCACGCGGCGGGATCGCCCGTCGGGGTCGCCGTCGGCGAGGCACCGGGCTCGGCGGGGGCCGACCCGGACGGCGTCGTGCCGGCCGTCGCGCTCGCGGTGGGGCGTGCCGAGGAGCTGCTCCCGCTCGGAGACGGCTGCGCCGACTCGGCGACGCAGCCGGTCAGCGCGAGCGCGATCAGGGCGCCGGAGGCGACGGTGACGGGGAGGAGACGGCGGGGGAGGGGACTCGTCATGAGGTTCAGGATACGAGGCGGAGCGGCTCCACCGCGCGGCTAGGCTTGGTCCCCGTGAGTCCCGAACCCGCCGCCACGCCTCACCCGCCGCGCCGCACGTACAGCTATCTCGGCCCCGCGGGCACGTTCACGGAGGCGGCGCTCGGTCAGGTCCCCGAGGCGCGCGATCAGATCTGGCGCCCCGTGCGCAACGTCGGCGAGGCTCTCGCGGACGTCGTCGAGATGCGCGCGGATGCCGCGATGATCGCGATCGAGAACTCGGTCGACGGCGGGGTCTCGACGGCGCAGGACGCGCTCGCCACCATGCCCGGCCTCCGGATCGTGGGCGAGTACCTCGTGCCGGTGAACTTCGTCCTCGTCGCCCGCCCCGGCGTGCGCCTGGAGGACGTGGAACTGGTCGCCGCGCATCCGGTCGCGTACGCCCAATGCCTCCAGTGGCTGTCGGCGCATCTGCCCGAGCACGCGCACCTCCCCGCCGCGTCGAACGTCGCCTCGGCTGTGGGGATCGTGGACGGGATCAGCGATGCGGATGCCGCGATCGCGCCCCCCGGCATCCTCGACCACTACGACCTGGAGCTCCTCGCGAAGGGAATCGGAGACAACCCGAACGCGGTCACCCGGTTCGTGCTCGTCAGCCGCACCGCCCCGTCGCCGGCTCCCACGGGCGCGGACAAGACCTCCCTCATCGTCGAGCTCCCCGAGGAGTACCCGGGCGCGCTGCTCGAGCTCCTCGAGCAGTTCGCGACCCGCGGCATCAACCTGTCGCTCCTCGCGTCGCGCCCGATCGGCGACGCCCTGGGCCGCTACCGGTTCGTGATCGACGCCGACGGACACGTCCAGGACGAGCGGATGGCGGATGCGCTGCTCGGGCTGCGGCGCTTCAGCCCGAAGGTCATCTACCTCGGCTCCTACCCTCGCGCCGACCGGCAGATCGTGCGGTACCCCGAGCGGTATTCTGACGACGTCTTCATCGAAGCGCGCGACTGGCTGCGCGGTCTCATCTCGGGGGAGCCCGAGGCGTAGCGCTTCTCGGGTCCCGCCCGCGGGGCTCGGGCCCCGACATGGGCCGCCGGTCTCAGGCCGCGAGGAGCTCCAGCGTCGCCGTGCGCCCGGTCGCGTCGTCCGGGCCTTCGACCTCGTACGCGCCGGCGACCGGCGAGATCATGACCTCGTCGACGTCGTGTCGGGCTGCGAAGTCGGTCAGGCGCGTCCGCGCAGTGTCGGGATCGCCGACGAACCACCGCCGGCGGAGCGCGTCCAGCAGGGGCGCGGCGAGGTGGTCGGAGGCCTCCGCGGTCGTCGCCTCTTCGACCGTCTCGAGAGCGGTCAGCGGGCGTCCGCCGCGCAGTCGGGCCATCATGCGGGCCTGCGGGAGCATGCGCTCCTCGGCTTCCTCGGCGGTGGGCGCGACCACCGCGTTCGCGGTGAGGAAGGTGCGCGGAGCGGAGAGATGCTCCGACGGCTGGAAGCCCTGGCGGTAGAGCTCGAGGGCGCGCTCGAGCCCCTCGCCGGAGAAGTGGTTCGCGAAGACATACGGGAGCCCGAACGCGGCCGCCAGCTGCGCCGAGTAGTCCGAGGAGCCGAGCAGCCAGAGCTCGGGCGATCCGGTCGCGGCGGGGGTCGCGTGGATCGCGTAGCGGTCCTCGCCGTCGGGTCGACCCGTCAGGCGCACCGTTGCGCCCTCCGGCGACACGAGGGCGAGGATGTCGCGGATGTGGTCGGGGAAGCGGTCGACGTCACTCGTCGTTCCCGTCATCCGCAGGAGCTGCGTGATCACGGGGTCGCTGCCCGGGGCGCGCCCGATCCCGAGGTCGATGCGGCCCGGGGCCACCGCCTCCAGGGCCGCGAACTGCTCGGCGACGACGAGGGGGGAGTGGTTGGGCAGCATGACGCCGCCCGATCCGAGTCGGATGTGGGAGGTCCGCGCAGCGGCGGCCGCCGCGAGCACGGGCGGCGTCGTCGACGCGACCGCCGGCATGTTGTGGTGCTCGGCGAACCAGTAGCGGCGGTAGCCGAGCTGGTCGGGGCGGGTCGCGAGGGCGAGCGCGGGGGCGACCGCCTGCGTGCTGGTCTGGCCGGTGCGGACCGGAACGAGGTCGAGGACGGAGAGCGCGGGAGTCATCGTCACCATCAACCGCGCCGAACGCCCGGCTATTCCTGCAAGGACTTGCGCTCCCCTGCAAGGACTTGCGTAAGATGACGCGCATGTCGAAGCGTTTGGCCGAGGTGGCGCGGAAGGTCGGGGTGAGCGAGGCGACCGTCAGTCGCGTGCTCAACGAGAAGCCCGGGGTGTCGGATGCCACCCGCCAGGCCGTGCTCACCGCGCTCGACGTCCTCGGCTACGAGCGCCCGACGAAGCTCCGTGGCGAACGGGCGCGGCTCGTGGGCCTGGTGCTCCCCGAGCTGGCCAACCCGATCTTTCCCGCACTCGCCGAGATCATCGGCGGGAGCCTCATGCAGAGCGGGTACACGCCCCTGCTCTGCACCCAGAACGCGGGGGGCATCACCGAATCCGACTACATCGATCTGCTCCTGCAGCAGCAGGTGTCGGGCGTCATCTTCCTGGGAGGCAACTACAGCCAGACCGGCGCGTCCCATGAGCACTACGAGCGGCTGCACGCGGTCAACCTCCCGACCGTGCTCATGAATGCCGGGACGGACGGCCTCGGCTTCGCGACCGTGTCGACCGACGACACGACCGCCGCCGAGCAGGCCGTGCGCCACCTGAACCAGCTGGGGCACCGCCGTATCGGCATGCTGCTGGGGCCGGCCGACCACGTGCCCTCCGAGCGCAAGCTCGCGGGCGCGCGTCGCGTGCTCGCCGAGCTCGGCGAGCCGCTCGATGACGCGCTCGTCGTGCGGGGGCTGTACACGCTCGAGTCCGGTCAGGCGGGCGCCGCCCGGCTGCTCGCGGACGGAGCGACGGCGATCGTCTGCGCGAGCGACATCCTGGCGCTCGGGGCCATCCGCGCAGTGCGGCGCTCCGGTCGGCGGGTGCCCGAGGACGTCAGCGTCGTCGGCTACGACGACTCGGCGCTCATGAGCTGCACGGAGCCGCCGCTGACGACCGTGCGACAGCCGATCGACGCGATGGGGCGCACCGTGATCGAGCTGCTGCTGGCGCAGATCCAGGGCGGCGCGCCGGGGGGCGGCGAGCTCCTGTTCGAGCCGGAGCTCGTGCTGCGATCCTCCACCGCGCCGCGGCGCCCCTGAGGCTCGCCCGTCGTTCACCGCGGTCCGGCCGGCGTCGCGTCCCCCGGATGTCGGGTCGTTGTGCGCGCTTTCGATAGATCGCAAAATTGCTTGATTCAATCGGTTTCTTGCATCAAACGGTAATCCTCGCTACATTCGTGAGCACACGATCCGAGGAGACCTGTGGACACCGACGTCCTTCCCGACCGCCCCGCCCCGCCGGCGATCGATGACCCGCTGTGGTGGCGCTCCGCCGTCATCTACCAGGTGTACGTGCGCAGCTTCGCCGATGGCGACGGCGACGGGACGGGCGACCTCGCCGGCGTCCGCGCCCGGCTGCCCTACCTGAAGGCGCTGGGGGTGGATGCCCTCTGGTTCAACCCCTGGTACGTCACGCCGCTCGCCGACGGCGGGTACGACGTCGAGGACTACCGGCGCATCGACCCGCGCTTCGGCACGCTGGACGAGGCGGAGCAGCTGATCGCCGAAGCCCTCGCTCTCGGCATCCGCACGATCATCGACATCGTCCCGAACCACCTGAGCGACCGGCATCCGTGGTTCCAGGCGGCACTCTCCGCCGGCCCCGGCAGCCCCGAGCGCGAGCGTTTCTGGTTCCACCCCGGCAAGGGTCCGGGCGGCGACGAGATCCCCACCCATTGGGTCTCGAGCTTCCAGGGCTCGACGTGGACCCGCACGACGAACCCCGACGGCACCCCCGGCGAGTGGTACCTGCACCTGTTCACCCCCGAGCAGCCTGATCTCAACTGGAACCACCCCGACGTGCAGCGCGAGCACGAGGACATCCTGAGGTTCTGGTTCGATCGGGGCGTCGCGGGCGTGCGCATCGACTCGGCCGCCCTGCCCGTGAAGGACCCCGATCTGCCCGAGGTCCCCGCGCGGCCCGGGCCGGGCGGACACCCGCACCTCGACCGCGACGGCATCCACGACATCTACCGCGCCTGGCGGGCCGTGGCCGACGAGTACGACGGGTCGCGCGTGCTCGTGGGGGAGGTGTGGCTCGACGACGCGGAGCGCTTCGCCCGCTACCTCCGTCCGGACGAGATGCACACGGCCTTCAACTTCGACTTCATGACCCAGCCGTGGAACGCCGGCCGGATGCGCGGGTCGATCGAACGGACGCTCGCCGAGCACGCTCCCGTGGGAGCCCCCGCGACCTGGGTGCTCTCGAACCACGACGTGACCCGACCGGTGACGCGATACGGGCGCGCCGACAGCGGGTTCGCCTTCGACCGGAAGCGGTTCGGCACCCCCACCGACCTCGCGCGCGGCACGCGCCGGGCGCGGGCGGCGGCGCTGCTGGTCGCGGCACTGCCGGGCTCGATGTACATCTATCAGGGCGACGAGCTGGGCCTTCCCGAGGTGGAGCTGCCCCGCGAGGTCATCGAAGACCCGATGCACTTCCGCTCCGGCGGCGTCGATCCCGGGCGCGACGGCTGCCGCGTCCCTCTTCCCTGGGCGGGGGCTCGTGCGCCGTACGGATTCGGCACCGATCGGGCGCACCGGCCGTGGCTGCCGCAGCCGGCGGATTGGGCCGCGCTCACGGTCGCCGCCGAAGAGGCCGATCCGCAGTCGATGCTCACGCTGTACCGCAGTGCCATCGCGACCCGCCGCTCGCGCGGCGACCTCGTCGGCGAACACCTCGCCTGGCTCGAGCTCGGCGCGGACGTCCTCGCCTTCCGGCGGGGCGAGCACACGGCATCCGTCACGAACTTCGGCCCCGTGCCGATCAGCCTCCCCGCGCACCGCGGGGTGGTCCTCAGCAGCGCACCTCTCGAGGACGGCGCGCTGCCGCCCGACACCACGGTCTGGCTCGACCTGTGAGCCCGGCTCCTCGACCCCGCACCACCACAGCACGAAAGGCACAGACAATGTCGTCGAAACCCACTCGCCTCGTCCTCGTCGGCGTCGCGACGATCAGCAGCTTCGCGCTGCTCGCAGGATGCTCCGGAGGGGGATCCTCCGACTCCTCCTCGGACGGCAAGGTGACGATCACCGTCGCGATCGACGCCGGCCTGGAGAAGGAGGCGCGCGACAACTTCGATGCGCGCGTCGCCGTCTTCGAGAAGGACCACCCCGATGTGACCGTCGAGGCGCAGGAGTACACCTGGACCGCGCCGACCTTCACGACCGACCTCGCCGGCGGCACCCTCCCCGACGTGTTCACGATCCCGTTCACCGACGGGCGGGGTCTCATCGCCAACAAGCAGATCGCCGACATCTCGAAGCTCGTCGACGCGCTGCCCTACGCCGCGAACTTCAACCCCAACGTCGCGCAGGCGGGGCAGGCCGAGGACGGCACCCAGTGGGCCATTCCCATCGCGGCATACGGTCAGGGGCTGCACTACAACCGCACCCTGTTCACCGCGGCCGGCCTCGACCCCGACAAGCCCCCGACGACGTGGGAGGAGGTCCGCGCGGCGGCGAAGAAGATCTCCGACGCCACCGGCGAGGCCGGGTACGCCACCATGACCGCGAGCAACACCGGCGGGTGGATCCTGACGACCCTCACCGACGCATTCGGCGGCCGCACGGAATCTGCGGACGGCACGGAGCCGACGCTCGACTCGGACCCCGCCGTCGCCAAGGTGCTGACGTACCTGCAGGATCTGCGCTGGAAGGACGGCTCGATGGGCTCGAACTTCCTCTACGACTGGGGCACGATCAACCAGGACTTCGCCGCCGGCCGCATCGGCATGTACGTCTCCGGTGGCGGGAACTACGGCAACCTCATCACCCAGAACGCCCTGAAGCCGGACGACTACGGGCTCACGGTCCTTCCCCTCGAGGGCAGTGACGGCGGAGTGCTCGGCGGCGGGACTCTGGCCGCGGTCAGCCCGAAGGCATCCCCGGCCGAGAAGAGCGCCGCCGTGGACTGGATCGACTTCTACTACATGTCCAAGATCGCCGACGAGACGGATGCCGTCGAGACGGCGAAGCTCGCGGCATCCCTCGACCAGCCGGTGGGTGCCCCCGAGCTGCCGGTCTTCGACCAGGAGCAGTTCACGCAGTACCAGTCGTGGATCTCGCCGTACGTCAACGTGCCGACGAAGCAGATGGCGCCCTACACGGACCAGATCTTCGACCAGCCCCTCGTGCCGGAGCCGCGCACGGCCACTCAGGATGTCTATGCGCTCCTGGACTCGGTGGTGCAGTCGGTTCTGACGGATCAGAACGCCGACATCCCGGCGCTCCTGGCGGACGCGCAGAAGCAGGCCGAAGCGCTCTACGCCAAGGCGGGCTGACCTCGCCGCCCCTCCTCCCGGCCGCCCGAGCCGGGAGGAGGGCACCCCATCCCGCTTCAGGAGGCATGACGATGACGCAGCTCACTCCCACCACCTCGCCGCCGTCGGCGCCCGCCGCGCTCGACGCGCTCGAGGACGCCGTGACGGTCAGGCGCCCGCGCCGACGCCGGGTGCGGCGATGGATCGGGGGAGACGGTCCGCACACCCTCCTCTTCCTCCTGCCGCTGCTCTTCAGCTTCGTGCTGTTCTCGTGGAAGCCGATCGTCGACGCCGCGATCATGGCGTTCCAGAAGACGAACCTCATCACACCCGCCGAATGGGTCGGGTGGGACAACTTCGCCACGGTCCTCTCCGATCCGCTGCTGGGCACCGCCATCGCCAACACGCTGTGGTTCGCGCTCCTGGCGCTCCTGCTCGGCTACCCGATCCCGCTCGTGGCGGCGGTGCTCATGAGCGAGGTCCGTCGCGGCCGAGGGCTCTACAGCGCGCTGGCCTACCTCCCCGTGATCGTGCCGCCGGTGGTCGGCGCCCTGCTCTGGAAGTTCTTCTACGACGCCTCGCCGACCGGCGTGTTCAACACGATGCTGGGATGGCTCGGCCTCGGACCGGTGCCGTGGCTGCAGGATGCCGCGACCGCCATGCCGTCGATCGTGCTGTTCGCGACGTGGTCGGCGGCCGGCAGCACCGTGATCATCTACCTCGCCGCGCTCGTCGGCGTCGCTCCCGAGCTGTACGACGCGGCCGAGGTCGACGGGGCCGGCGTCTGGGGCAAGGTGTGGCACGTGACGCTGCCGCAGCTGCGCGGCGTCCTCTTCATCACCTTCATCCTGCAGATCATCGGGACGGCGCAGGTCTTCCTCGAACCCTTCCTGCTGACCGGCGGAGGGCCGGCGAACTCGACCATGACGATCCTGATGCTCATCTACAAATACGCGTTCCAGAGCAGTCTGGGCGGAGACTACGGCGCCGCGACGGCGCTGAGCCTCCTGCTCGCAGGCGTGCTCGCGGTGTTCTCGGCGCTGTACTTCGCCCTGACGAAGAAGTGGGGCACCTCGTGAGCGCCGAGGACGCCCGCGACCGCGGCATCCTGTCGGTCGCCGACTGGCGGCGCAGGCGCGTGCGCGCGACCACGCGGCTGACCCACGGCATCCTCCTCGTCTCGTTGGTGGTCGTGGGCCTCGGGCCCATCCTGTGGCTCGCGAAGTCCGCCCTCACGCCGACGCAGGACACGCTCCGCCAGCCGCTCGCCCTGTGGCCGAACGGCATCGACTGGGCGAACCTCTCGGAGGCGTGGACCCGGGTCGAGATCGACAAGTACTTCCTCAACACCGTGATCATCGCCCTCGGGGTGTGGGTGGTCCAGATCGTCGTGGCGACCACGGCCGGCTACGCCCTCTCCGTCCTGCGGCCGCGGTACGGGAAGGTCATCGTGGCCCTTGTGCTCGCGACGCTGTTCGTCCCGACGATCGTCCTGCTAGTGCCGCTGTACCTGGCCATCGTCCAGCCGCCGCTGCTCGGCCACTCGCTCATCAACACCTTCTGGGCCGTGTGGCTGCCCGCCGGCGCGAACGCGTTCAACGTCCTCCTCGTGATGCGCTTCTTCGACTCGCTGCCCCGCGAGGTGTTCGAGGCGGCGCGCATGGACGGGGCGGGCCCGTACCGGCTCTTCACGTCGATCGTGCTCCCGATGTCGCGGCCCATCATCGGGGTGGTGTCGGTGTTCGCCGTCATCGCGGCGTGGAAGGACTTCCTCTGGCCGATGCTCGTGCTGAAGGATCCGGCGCTGCAGCCGCTCTCGGTGCGCCTGCCGCAGCTGCAGCAGTTCATCGAGCTCGACGTGTTCCTCGCGGCCCTGGCGATCGCGACCGTGATCCCGATCGTGCTCTTCCTCGTCTTCCAACGCCTCTTCCTGAACGGCGCCGGCCTGGGCGGAGCCGTCAAGGGCTGACCGCGCCGCCCGCGCCCCGTCGCCGAGTCCGCGCGCACGCCGACATGCCGAGTGTCCAAAACGCGCGGTTCCCCGCCGCCCCGGCTCCGCGTGTCTTGGACACTCGACGGAGGTGCGGGGGCGCGGAGGGGAGCGGGTGCGGGGCGGAGGGCGAGGGCCGGCCGCCGCGGCCGCGCGAGCATTCCCGGCCGCCGACTGTACCGATTGCAGGATCGACGGCGCGCGGGAGGTCCGTAACCGCGTGATTCCGGGGCGCGGGTGGTCAGCAGACGGTAACGATCCTGCAATCGGTACAGCGAGGAGCGGAGTCAGGCGCGCTTGACGGCCTCGTAGGCGGCGAGGGCGGCCTTGCGCGTGTCGGCGAGGTCGACGATCGGGAGTCGGGCGCCCACGCCGACGGCATCCGGAGCCCACTCCTTCACGTAGCGGCCGTCGGGGTCGAACTTCTTCGCCTGCAGCTCCGGGTTGAAGATGCGGAAGTAGGGCGCGGCGTCGGCTCCCGAGCCGGCGACCCACTGCCAGTTGAACGGATTGCTCGCCTCGTCCGCGTCGACAAGCGTGTCCCAGAACCACTGCTCGCCGTGCCGCCAGTCGATGAGCAGGTTCTTGATGAGGAAGGATGCCGTGACCATCCGCACGCGGTTGTGCATGTAGCCGCTCGCCCAGAGCTCGCGCATCCCGGCGTCGACCAAGGGGAAGCCGGTCTCGCCCTTCTGCCAGGCGCTCAGCATCGAGGGCCGCAGGCGGGGCCACGGGAAGGCATCGAAGGCCGAGCGCAGGTTCTTCGTCGCGAGATCCGGGAAGTGATAGAGCGTGTGCCAGGAGAACTCCCGCCAGCCGAGCTCGGAGAGGAACCCGCCCACGCGGGCGCCCGATTCGATCGCGGCGTGCCACACCTGGAAGGGGCTCAGCTCGCCCCACCGCAGCCGGGGGGAGAGCAGCGACGTCGCGCCGGCCGACGGCTCGTCGCGTGCGCGGTCGTAGTCTGCCGCGTCCTCGGTGAGGAACGCGTGCAGACGCGCGGTGGCGCCGCGTTCCCCGGGCGCCCAGCGGTCACGCAGGCCGCCCGCCCAGTCCGGGGATGTCGGCAGGAGCTGCCACTCGTCCAGATCGTCGGTGGCGGGATGCGCGTGCGGACCCGCGATCTGGCGGGGTGCGGGCAGGGGTGCGCGCGGCGGCGGGAGCTGCTGGGCGGCCTTCCAGAACGGGGTGAAGACCCCGTAGGGGGTGCCGGTGCCGGTTCGCACCGTCCACGGCTCATGGAGGAGGGATGCCGCAAAGGACTGCACCTCGAGCCCGTCGGCGCAAAGGCCCTCCTTCAGGCCCGTGTCGACCTCTCGCTCAGCCGAGCCGTACCGTCGGTTCCAATACACCGCCCCGGCGCCGACATCCCGGGCGAGCGCGGGGATCACCTCGCCCGCGGCGCCGCGCCGCAGCACGAGGACCGATCCCTTCTCGCCGAGGCGCTCGCCGAGCTCCGCGAGCGAGTGGTGCAGCCACCAGCGCGCCGCGCCGCCGAGAGCGCGGATGCCGGGAGACTCCTCGTCGAGGACGTACACCCCGATCACCGGCTCGCCGCGGTCGACCGCGGCCCGCAGCGCGGGGTGATCCGCCAGCCGCAGGTCGTCGCGGAACCAGACGAGGCTCGGGGATGCCGACATGCCCCCCATCGTGCCCGGTCCGCTCCTCCGCGGGGAGCCCTTGCGCCCGCCGCTGTCGAACGGCTACGGCATCCGCTGCGCGCTGCGGGTCGCCCCCTCCGCGCCTGCGCCCCCTCGCGCCCTCCGCTCCCTCGCCCCCTGGGCCCCCTGCCGAGTGTCCACAACACGCGGACGCCGGGCGGCACCGCACCGCGTGTTCTGGACACTCGGCGCTTCGGGGACGGGGCGCGGGCGCCCCGGCGCGGGCGCACCGGCGCCGCGCCACGGCGCCGGCCGCGGCGCCTACAGCCCGGGGATCACGTGGCCCGCGGGCACCGCGAGGCGCAGGGCGCCGGCATCCACCCGGGCGCTGACGGCGGTGGCCTCGCCGAACTCGTCGCCGTCGAGCTGGATGGGCTGCGCGGCCGAGGCGGCGAGTTCGACGCCGCGGCCCTTCGCGTAGCGGACGGTGTTGTCCTTCGTCCGCAGGCGCAGGATGCTCCTACCGGCGCGGAATTTCCGCAGCACGCTGTTGTCCCAGGCGACCCGGCGCCAGACGGCGAGCCAGCCGAGTGCCGTCTTGGGCTGGAAGATGACGACGTCGAGGTCGCCGTCGGCGACGGATGCCTCGGGGATCAGCTCGAGCCCGGCCGGCAGGGAGCCGCAGTTCGCGAACAGGACGCTCTGGATCTGGGCGCGATGCATACGGTGACCGAGCACCTGGTACATGATCGGGAACGGCTTCGCCTTCACGAGCGACTTCGCCGCGCCGTCGACGTAGGCGACCCAGCCCACCCTCTTCTTGAGGTCGCCGCTCGTGTTGGCGATCATCGCGGCATCCAGGCCCATGCCGCCCATGACGACGAACGCGTGCTCCTCGTGGTGGCCGCCCGCGCGGACGAGCCGGGCCCACCCCACGTCGATCGCGTGCACGTCGCCGCTGAAGGTCGCCGCGACCATGGCATCGGGGTCCGCGAGAGGCAGGTCGAGGTTTCGGGCGAGGAGGTTGCCGGTGCCGCTCGGGACGATCGTGAGCGGCACGCCCGACCCCGCCATCGCCTGGCTCACGGCCCGCACGGTGCCGTCGCCTCCGGCGACCAGGACGGCCGCGGCGCCCGCGTCCAGAGCGTCGCGTGTGACCCCGTCGCCGAGATCGTCGACGGTGGTCTCGAAGAAGAGCGGGTCGGCCCATCCCGCCGCGGCCGCGTGGGCGGCGACCCGTGCGCGCAGGTTCTCGGCATCCACCTTCGTCGGGTTGTACACGAGAGCCGCGCGGCGCCCGGTGGAGGGGGAGGTCATGCGCCCACGATAGTCGTCCGCGATCCGACGGTTCCCCGTCCGGGTTCCCGTCCCCTGTCACCCGGCATGACGCCGCGCTAGCGTGGCGCTCGAGACACTCGTCCGGCGCCCACGAGGCGCGGCGACGACGAACGAGAGGCACGACCGATGACGACGACTCCACAGGCGGCCCGGGGCGACGACGAACGCGACGAGGTGGAACTGAGTCCCCTCTTCGCGCGGCCGGGCGAAGCCACGGTGCTGCCGAAGTTCCGGCTGCCCGGCGGTGAGAGCCTTCCCGACACCGCGTACCAGATCGTCCGCGACGAGGCGATGCTCGACGGCAACGCGAGGATGAACCTCGCGACCTTCGTCGGCACGTGGATGGACGACCACGCGAACCGGCTGTACGTCGAGTCGGCCGACAAGAACATGATCGACAAGGACGAGTATCCGCACACGGCCGCGATCGAGACCCGCTGCTGGACGATGCTCGCCGACCTCTGGCACGCCCCCGATCCCGACCACGCGATCGGCACCTCGACGATCGGTTCGTCCGAGGCGTGCATGCTGGGCGGCCTCGCTCTGAAGCGGCGCTGGCAGCACGCCCGACGGGCCGCGGGCAAGACCGTCGACGCGCCGAACCTCGTGATGTCCAGCGCCGTCCAGGTGTGCTGGGAGAAGTTCTGCAACTACTGGGACGTGGAGGCGCGGTTCGTCCCCCTCACCGAAGATCACAGAGTGCTCGACCCGGCAGCCCTCGCGGGTGTCGTCTACGAGAACACCATCGGCGTCGTCGCGATCATGGGTGTCACCTACACGGGCATGTACGAGCCCGTCGCCGAGATCGCCGCCGCGCTCGACGAGATCCAGCGGACGACGGGCCTCGATGTGAAGATCCACGTCGACGGGGCATCCGGCGCCATGATCGCGCCGTTCCTCCAGCCCGACCTCGCGTGGGACTTCCGCCTCGACCGGGTCGCCTCGATCAACACCTCGGGCCACAAGTACGGGCTCGTCTATCCCGGACTCGGCTGGGTCGTGTGGCGCGACGCCGCGGCGCTTCCCGACGACCTGGTCTTCCGTGTGAGCTATCTGGGCGGTGACATGCCGACGTTCGCGCTCAACTTCTCTCGACCGGGCGCACAGGTCCTGCTCCAGTACTACGTCTTCCTGCGGCTCGGGGTCGAGGGCCACCGCCGGGTGCAGGCGGCGTCCCGCGCGGTCGCGATGTATCTCGCTCAGCAGATCGAGGCGATGCCGGCCTTCGACCTGTGGAACGACGGCTCCGACATCCCGGTGTTCGCCTGGCGTCTGCGCGACGGGCACACCACGAACTGGACGCTGTACGACCTCTCCGAACGCCTGCGGATGAAGGGATGGCTCGTTCCCGCCTATCCGATGCCCGCCGACCTCACCGAGATCACGGTGCAGCGCATCGTCGTGCGCAACGGCTTCAGCCACGACCTGGCGGACGCGTTCCTCGCAGACCTCACTGCCGAGACGGCCTTCCTCGATTCCCTGGAGGGCCCGCTGCCCGCGCGCGCACCGCAGCCCGGATTCCACCACTGACCCAACACTGACGCTGCGCCGGGGGCGCCCCCGCGCGGGCGGACCGGCGGGCGAGGCGCAGAACTAGACTCGACGGGTGATCGATCTCGCTCTGCTCCGCGACAACCCCGACCTCGTCAAGCGCTCTCAAGAGGCACGCGGCGAGTCGCCGGAGACGGTGGATGCCGCGGTGGCGGCCGACCGCGCTCGCCGCGCGGCCATCACCGCGTTCGAGGAGCTGCGGGCCGAGCAGAACGCGCACGGCAAGCTCGTCGCCCGGGCGCCCAAGGAGGACAAGCCCGCCCTCGTCGCGCAGGCGAAGGACCTCAGCGACCGCGTGAAGGTCGCGCAGCTCGCCGTGACGGATGCCGAGGCCGCCGCAGATGAGGCCCTCGCGCGCATCGAGAACATCGTCATCGACGGGGTTCCCGCCGGCGGCGAGGAGGATTTCGTCACCCTGCGGACGCACGGCGAGCCGGCCTCCTTCGACTTCGCACCGCGCGATCACCTCGCGCTCGGCGAGAAGCTCGGGGCGATCGACATGGAGCGGGGCACCAAGGTCTCCGGCAGTCGGTTCTACTTCCTGACCGGCATCGGCGCGCGCCTCGAGTACGCGCTCATGTCCCTCGCGCTGCAGCGGGCGGTTGACGCCGGATTCATCCCGATGATCCCGCCCACGCTCGTGCGGCCGGAGGTCATGCGCGGCACCGGATTCCTCGGGCAGCACGCGGACGAGGTCTACAAGCTCGAGGCGGACGACCTCTACCTCGTCGGCACGAGCGAGGTGCCGCTGGCCGGCTACCACATGGGCGAGATCATCGACCTGACGGCGGGCGCCAAGCGATACGCCGGGTGGTCCACCTGCTACCGGCGTGAGGCGGGCTCGTACGGCAAGGACACGCGCGGCATCATCCGCGTGCACCAGTTCAACAAGCTCGAGATGTTCGTCTACACGACGCCGGAGGATGCCGAGGCGGAGCACCTGCGCCTCGTCGCTCTGCAGGAGCAGATGCTCCAGGACCTCGGCCTCAGCTACCGCGTGATCGACGTCGCCGCGGGAGACCTCGGATCGAGCGCCGCCCGCAAGTACGACGTCGAGGCGTGGGTGCCGACGCAGGATGCCTATCGCGAGCTCACCTCGACGAGCAACTGCACGACGTATCAGGCGCGTCGCCTGGATGTGCGGTACCGGCCGGCCCTGGAGGGCGGGAGCGGCGGCGGTGCGGGCAAGACCGCGCCGGTCGCGACGCTCAACGGCACGCTCGCCACGACGCGATGGATCGTCGCGATCCTCGAGACCCACCAGCGGGAGGACGGCTCCGTCGTCATCCCCGAGGTCCTGCGGCCCTACCTGGGCGGTCTGTCCGTGGCGGAGCCGATCGCATGACGGACGCCGAGGACGCGACGCTCCCGCCGACAGGGTCGATCGAGGTGACCGCTCCGGAGACGGCGGCGCAGCTGGTCGAGGGGATCGCGGCGGACGCGGAGAATCCCGCCCTGCCGACGCAGCCGCTCCTCATCGCCCTCGACGTGGACGGCACGGTCCTCCTCGAGGACGAGACGCTCAGTCCGGGGGTCGTCGACGCGGTCGCGCACGCGCACCGTGCCGGCCATGAGGTCATGCTCGCCACCGGGCGTTCGTGGGAGGGGACCCGCGGCATCCAGCACGTCCTCGACCTCGCGCCGGAGTACGCGGTCTGCTCGAACGGCGCCGTCATCATGAAGCGCGCATCGGGCGACCTCGGCGAGGAGAGCGTCTACGAGCGCTTCCACGTCGAGACGTTCGATCCGACCGAGGTGCTCGCGCACCTGCGGGACCACCTCCCGCACGCGAAGTACATGGTCGAGCTCGCCGACGGCGCGCGGCTGTACACCGAGCCGATGGATGACTGGAACCTCGTCCACGCGCGCCGCGTGCCTTTCGCAGAACTGTCCGCACAGCCGGTCTGCCGTGTCGTCGTCGTCTCGCCGGATGAGTCGGACGAGGACTTCCTGACTCTCGTCGACCGGATCGGCCTCACGAAGGTGTCCTACGCGGTGGGATGGTCGGCGTGGCTCGACATCGCGCCGCAGGGTGTCGACAAGTCCACTGCGCTCGAGAGGGTCCGGACCTGGCTCGGCGTCCCGCCCGATCGGGTGCTCGTCATGGGCGACGGGCGCAACGACGTCGGCATGCTCCGCTGGGCGCAGGCGCATGGCGGCCGAGCGATCGCGATGGGTCAGGGCCCCGACGAGGTGCGCCGCGCTGCGGGGGAGACGACGGCGTCCGTGCATTCGGGCGGCGTCGCGGACGTGCTCCGCGCCCTCTGAGGGCGATTCTCGCGTGCCGTTCAGTCCTCACTCAGGAGGGCGCGGGATGATGAGGCGTCGCCTCGACTAGACTCGACGCCTGTTCGACGGATGCGCTTCGCCGCGTCTCCGCCGGGAGGGTTGTCCGAGCGGCCGATGGACCTGGTCTTGAAAACCAGTGGGCAGCGATGTCCCGTGGGTTCGAATCCCACACCCTCCGCTTTCGCGGTGCGGGCCCTGTGCCCCGCCGTGGCTTCACCGAAAGGAACCCCCGTGAGCCCACGCACGGACCGGTCCCGTCGGACGCCCGTCGCGCGGCACGGTGTCCTCCGCTCGCCCAACCCCCTCCTGCAGGTGCTGACGGTGCTCGGCGCGATGGTGGCCGTCGCTGTCATCAGCGTGTCGGCGGTCGGAGCCTTCGCGGTGTGGGATGCGGCCCGTGCGGTGAGCGATGCGGGCGTATCGATCGGCGACGACGATTCGCAGCTGCCCCCGTCCCTGGGTGAGATCGAGGGCGGCGTGAACATGCTGCTCGTCGGCACCGACTCGTGCGAGGGGCCGAACACGGCGCTGTCGGGGGCGTGCCAAGAGGGCGACACGGACGGCGAGCGAAACGATGTCACGATGCTCGTGCACATCTCCGACGAGCCCCGCCGGGTCACGGTGGTCTCCTTCCCGCGCGACATGATCGTCCCGATCCCGGCGTGCACGGGGCAGGACGGCACCGAATACTCCGCGATGAGCGCCCAGATGCTCAACGTCTCGTACATGTACGGCGGGCTCAGCTGCAGCGTGGCGACGGTCGAGAAGCTCACCGGTGTCGACATCCGGTTCGCCGCCGCGATCCGCTGGACGGGTGTCATCAACCTGTCGGACGCCATCGGGGGCGTGGACGTCTGCGTCGCGGACGACATCAGCGATTCGCACACCGGTCTGAACCTCACGGCCGGCACGCACACGCTTCAGGGCGTCGAGGCGTTGCAGTTCCTGCGCATCCGACACGGCATCGGCGACGGTTCCGACCTCGGGCGCATCTCCAACCAGCAGCAGTTCATGAGCTCGATGGTGCGCAAGCTCCAGTCGGGCGGCGTCCTCGGCAACCCCGCGACTCTTCTGAACCTCGCGACGACCGCGGTCCAGCAGGTGACGAACGGCCAGCTCGTGCTGAGCCAGTCGCTCGCCAACCCGCAGCGCATGGTGCAGATCGCGATGGCGGTGCGCAGCGTGCCCTACGAGGACATCGTCTTCGTGCAGTACCCGACGGCCTACGCGTCGGACGGTTCGCACGTCCTGCCGCTGACGGATGCCGCCGACGTCCTCTTCGAGGCGCTCGCCGCGAACCAGCCGCTGCAGCTGACCGGGTCGACGAGCGACGGCTACGGCACCGCTGTCGTCGGCGAGGCCGAGCAGGGTTCGACCGATGCATCGGCGACCCCCGCACCGACGGACAGCGCCGCTCCGGACGCAGGCGCCGGTGACGGCTCCACCGGCCAGACCCCGGTCGCGCTGCCGTCCGTGATCACGGGTCAGACCGCCAAGCAGGTCACCTGCACGCAGGCCGAGCGCTGAGCGGATCCCGCGAGCGGCCCGGCCGGTCTCGGCGCGGTTCGTGCGCGGTTCGGGTTCGGTGCGGCGACCGGTTATGATTGCCGGGTGCGTTCGCGCGGTTTCGGCCGCTGAACGCCTGGAGACGTCGCATAGTCAGGCCTAGTGCACCACCCTGCTAAGGTGGAGTCCCCTTACGGGGACCGAGGGTTCAAATCCCTCCGTCTCCGCCAATTCTCGGCTGGTCAGAGGACGTTCCTGCGTCCCCCAGTGGCCCGGCGGCCGTGATCGTGCCTCCCGTCACCGGCTCAACGAGTGCGAGGAGTGCGGCTAGACCTCGGGGCTCGCGGTGGGTGCAGTCTGCGCGGGAGGGAACCCCTCCTCGGAGAGCCCGGCGATGGAGTGGTCGTCTTCATGTCGCGCCCGGCGGACGGGGGAGAAGGCGATGATGAGCGCGGCGCCGGCGAAGATGACCGCGGCGAGGCCGATCGCGAACCGGTAACCCAGGGCGGTCGCGATCGCGCCGGAGACCAGGGCGCCGATGAAGAAGACGACGCGATTGGCAGTCCGGATGGTCGAGTTCATCCTGCCCTGCATCGCATCGGGGGCGGCGGCCTGGCGGTAGCCCATCTCGTTGGCGTCCTCAATCCCCTGCGAGAGTGCGTAGATGAACTGCACGGCCGACAGTACGACGACCAGGACGACGAGCGACGTCGTCGGCGTAACGGGAAGCAGAGCGAGTGCGAGCCACGGCGCGACGGTGAGGCCACGCCCGAGGAGTATCGCTCGCCCAGCCCCGCGCCGTGCTCCGGTGCGGGGGGCGAGCATGGCGCCGACGAACCCGCCCACTCCGCCGAACGCCAGTATCAGTCCGAACGCCCACTCCGGAACGTCCAGCTCTCGCAGGACGAAGACGCCGAACAAGGTCGTGACGATGCTGTGGGCCAAGAACCACGTGTGCACGGAGAGCGCGAGAGGACGCAGAGTGCGGTGGCGGTAGGTGTAGTGGAACCCTTCCGTGATGTCGTGGCCGATGTGGCGTCCGGGCACGCGAGCCGGCGCCCCCGCTTCGGAGACCTTGATCCGGGACTGCAGCAACGCGGACACCGCGAGGATGACCGACTCCAGGGCGAACAGGAGCGGAGCACCGATCAGGTTCAGAAGTGCGCCACCGGCTGCGGGGCCGGCGGTGGCGGCGACGGTCGCGCTCTGGCCGAGCCGCGCGTTCGCCACGACGAGTGATCGTCTCGGAACGAGGAGCGGCAGAAGCGGTTGCGCTGCGGAATCGGCGAAGAGTGTGAGCACGCCCAGTATCAGCACGACGATCGCGAGGGTCCAGAAACTCAAGGTGTTCGTCAGCAGCATCACGGGAATGGCCGCGAGCGCGAGTGCGCGACCGATGCTCGTGAGCACGAGAGTGCGCTGACGGCGCCACCGGTCCATCAGTGCGCCGACGATCAGACCGAGGAAGAGATACGGGACGACCCCCAACGCGCTCAAGACACTGATCTGGATCGGCGTGGCATTGATGACCGTGACGATCAGCACCTGGAAGGCCACGCCGGCGGCGGCGCTGCCGAATGCCCGGATGGTCGTCGCGCTCCAGAAGAGCGCGAATGCCGGAACGCGCAGCACCTCCGCCGGGCGCCCGGCGGAGGACGCCCCCGCTGCGACTTCATCCACCCTCACCAGCCTAGGCGGCGCCGCCGATGGCATGTCCGGTCAGGATCCTCGCCGATCGCACGATCGCACGATCGCACCGAACACGGCCAGGCCGGCGTATCCTCACGACTGTGCCGAGGCGGCGAAGTCTGATCGTGTGGATCATCGTCTGCGCCCTGACGGCGCTCGGCGGCTGGGCGTTGTGGGTGTGGATGTTCTGGTTGGGCCACGGAACGAACTGGTTCGAGCGATGGTGGCCGCTGATGATGGCGATTCCCTTCTCGCTCGCGGCACTCATGACGGTGCGCTTGGTTCGGCGAACGACGTCTTCGCGCTGAGATCGCAGCCCCTCCCGCGTGTGAGCGACGGCGCGGCGCGCCCGCCGGGAAGCGTTGGCCCTCTGGCCGCCAGACGCGCAGAGCCCCGGCGGTGGGACGCCGGGGCTCTGCGTGGCGGGGTCAGCCCCCGATGGGGGTGGGGTTGACGGGGTCCGGCGGCACGGGCAGCGATCCGTTGATGCGGTTCTGCGCCTGGCACTGGCTGGTGCAGTTCGTGGCGCCGGCGGACAGCTCGATGGCATCCTCACCCAACACGCCGCCCATGCGGCCGCCGGGCTGGACGACCCACTTCGTGACCGTCCCGGTCTGGAGGGTCTTCACGGCGACCTGCGGGCTGTCCTTGCCGAGGAGCATCTGGTGCGCCCCGGAGCCGCCCGTCACCGCGTCGACGCCGTCGCCGAAGTTCACCTTCCCGGTGAACGAGTTGACGAAGTAGAACAGCCCCGGGCCGAGGGTGTGGACCAGTTCGACCGGGCCGGCGAACTCGGGCTCCATCTGGAAGATGCCGCCCTGCGCGCCGTCCTTCGCCTGGATCTTCAGCTTCCCGGCGGCGGTGGTGAAGATCGCGATGACCGCGTCATCCTTCAGCTCCAGCTTCGACAGACGCACTCCCGAGAGCTGGCCCGTCGTCAAGGTCGGCACCTTCGAGGCGAACACGACAGTCGGGGACGTGACCATTCGCTGCGTGTCGGCCGCACCTGTGAGTGTGTAGTCGTACACGCCGAGGGTCGCGGGATCGATCGTGAAGCGGTTGTTGCGACCCGCGACGGTGACGGCGCCGCTGACGGCGAGGTCCTGGAGCTTGAGATCCTTCCCGGGCGCGGGGTTGTAGGTGGTGCCGTTGACGGTGACGGCGTAGTCGCCGCCTCCCGCAGTGGTCTTCGCCTGCGCGGCGCCGCCGCTGAACAGGATGCCGGAAGCCGCCAGCACCGCGGTGAGGGCGATGACCGTGCGGCGGGGGAGTGTGCGTCTGCTCATGGGATGCCTCGTTTCGTGGGGGTGAGCAATGCCACTGTGCGTTCCTCCCCTCGCGCCCGGCAATCGGACCATGGTCGTAGTACCCGCCGGGGTCGGGCCTGGTCGTAGGACCAAGGTGCGATTGCCGCGGCTTCGGCCGCGGTCGAGGGTGGAACCACGAGCATGCGGCGGCGCCGCACGACAGGCGGACGCGGAAGCGTGAGAATGAGCGGAAGGTCATCATGAAAAGACGAATCCTCCTCGGCGTCGCCGCGATCGCCGTCGTGGCGACACCCGCCGCTGTCGGGCTGTGGGGCAACGCCTCGTTCGCGCAGTCCGTTCCCGTTCGGGTGCCCGCGTCCATCGCGACGCCTTCGCCGTCCGCGACGCCTTCTCCGTCCGCAACGGGCGACGACCACGGGGGCGACGCCCCGCGCGATGAGCGGGTCGAGCCCGGTGACGACCGTGGGGGCGACGACGCCGGCGACGACCACGGTGGGCACGGCGGAGACGACTGAGTGGTACCGGACCCCGCCCCGCGTTCGTCGCCGTCGACCCTCGACGGCGACGGCGCTGCGTGGCGCGTGCTGGTGGCGGCATCCGACGCTGATGCTCCGACCCCGCCCGGGCTGAGCACACGAGCGGTCGTCCTCCGTCTCGCCGCGGGACTCGTCGCCGTCCTCGTGATCGTCGGTCTCCTGGCCACGTTCGCGGCGCAATGGCTGGCGGAGCGGGAAGCCGTCAACGATGCCGCCGGCGTCACCGACGTGCTCGCCGACGCCGTGATCCAGCCCGCGCTGACCTCGGCGCTCGCCGACGGGGAGGCGGACGCCGCCGAGGCGATGGACGATCTCGTGCGCACGCACGTGCTCGGAGACGACGTCGTCCGGGTGAAGATCTGGAGCCCGGGCGGTACGGTGCTGTACGCCGACGAGCCGCATCTCATCGGGCGCACCTTCGAGCTCGACGAGGCGCAGCGGCAGGCGCTCGCCGATCCCGCCACCCACGCGGCGGTCTCCGATCTCTCGGAGGCGGAGAACGAGTTCGAGTCGGGGACGCGGCTTCTCGAGGTGTACCGACCCGTGTGGACGCCGGACGGACGCGAGCTCCTCTTCGAGGTGTACCTGCCGTACGATCCGGTCGCGGCCCGTTCCGCCGACCTGTGGCGCGGGTTCGCGGGCGTCACCACCAGCAGCCTGCTGTTGCTGGTGGCGCTGACCGCCCCCATCGTGTGGGGGCTCCTGCGTCGGCTCCGCGGGGAGGAGCGCAGACGCACCACGCTGCTCGAGCACGTCGTGGATGCCTCCGACGCAGAGCGCCGCCGCATCGCCGGAACCCTGCACGACGGGCCCGTGCAGGAGCTCGTCGCCACGAGCTTCGCGGCGGAGGTGGCGGCGGACACCGCCGGGCGACGGGGCGATGCGGCGTCGGCCACCGCGCTGCGTGACGTCGGCAACGCGGTACGCGGGAACATCCGCGTCCTCCGATCCCTGCTCATGGACATCTACCCGCCGAGCCTTCGTGCCGCGGGGCTGCGCCACGCGCTCCATGACCTCGCCGCGACCGCCCGCACGCGCGGTGTCGCGGTGGAGGTGACCCTCGACGGCGACGTCCTCCCGATCTCCGAGGCGCGCGAGCAGCTCATCTATCGCGTCGTCCAGGAGACCCTGCGCAACGCCGTCGCGCACGCCGCCCCGTGCACGGTCTCCGTGCGTCTCCGCCGGGACGGCGGGGACATCCTCGTCGACGTCGGCGACGACGGCCCGGGCTTCGACGCGGACGCCGTCGCGCGGAGCCGCCCCGACGGGCACCTCGGCACGCAGGTGCTGCTCGACCTGTGTGCGCGTGCCGGTGCGGAGCTCTCGCTGCGCACCGCCCCGGGCGCCGGCGTCGATTGGCGCCTGCGCGTCCGCGCCGCAGACCCCGGAGAGGAGCCTCGATGATCCGCGTTCTCGTCGCCGATGACCATGCCATGGTGCGGGAAGGTCTTGCCAGCGTCCTGTCCGCCGACGGCGACATCGACGTCGTCGGTGCCGCCGCGAACGGCGAGGAGGCCATCGCGCTCGCGACGACCCTGGCGCCCGATGTGGTCGTGATGGACCTGTCCATGCCCGTCATGGACGGTGTCGCCGCGACCCGGGGCATCCGCAGCGTGCTTCCCGGCGCCCGCGTGCTCGTGCTCACCTCGTTCACCGACCGCGAGCGCGTGCGTCGCGCGATCGAGGCGGGAGCCATCGGCTATCAGCTGAAGGATGCCGAGCCGGTGGAGCTGCGCGCCGCGGTCCGGGCTGCCTCCGCGGGGCACGCCCCGCTCGACCCGCGTGTCGCCGGCATCCTGCTCCCGGAGCAGTCGGCGGCCGACCTGCTGAGCGCGCGAGAGCGCGAAGTGCTGGCACTGGTGGCGCAGGGTCTTGCGAACAAGCAGATCGCTGCACGCCTCGACATCGCCGAGCGCACCGTGAAAGCGCACCTCGGGAGCATCTTCCGTCAGCTCGGTGTCGCCGACCGCACGAGTGCCGCCCTGTGGGCACGCGACAACCTCACGCCGTCGTGAGCATCGCTTCTCGTCCCGGCCGCCCGGTCACATCCACTTCTGGCGTTTGAAGATCAAGAAGAGCACGAGGGCGAACGCGACCATCCCGCCGATGGCGAGAGGGTAGCCGAACGGCCAACTCAGCTCGGGCATGTTCTCGAAGTTCATCCCGTAGATGGCGCCGATGAGGGTCGGGGCGAAGAGGATCGCCGCCCAGCCGGAGATCTTCTTCATGTCCTCGTTCTGGCGCTGGGCGACGAGGGTGCCGTTGACGGTGAGGATCTGGGAGAGCGACTCGCGCAGCTCGCCCACCTGGGTGTCGACCCGGCTGAGGTGGTCGGCGACGTCCTGCAGATAGGTCTGCAGGGCCGCCGGGATGCCGTAGCGATCGAAGCCCATCCGGAGCGCGTGCAGCACGTCGGTGAGCCCGGCGGTGGCCTGGCGGAGGTCGATCACCTCCTGGCTGAGGCGGTAGATGCGTTCGGTCACGGCGGCGTCCCCGCTGAAGACCTGGCGTTCGATCTGCGCCTTGTCGATCTGCAGACCGCGCAGGACGGGGGCGTAGCCGTCGACGATCGCGTCGAGCAGACGGTAGACGACGGCTTCCGGACCATAGTGCAGCAGCCGCTCATCGTCGAGCAGCGTGTCCTCGCCGCGATCGGCGGCGCCGGACGCGGCACCGGCGTCGACACCGTCGATCCATCGTCCGTCCTGGCAGAACACCGCGACGGCGCGCGGGCGGATCAGGATGTGGAACTCGGCGAAGTCGACGTCCTCGGCCGCGTCGATGTACCAGGCCGAGCGGACGACGATGAACAGCGCGTCGTCGTAGCGCTCGAGTTTCGGCCGCTGGCCGGCGTGCAGCAGGTCTTCCACGAGGAGGGGGTGCAGATGCCACGTCTGCGCGAGCTCCACGACGTCCTCGGCGGTGGGGCGCGGATAGAGCAGAAGGGCCGTGCGCTCCGGATCGCCGTCGATGAACGCCTGAGCGTCGTCGACAGTCGTGCCGTGCGGCGCTCGCGTCAGGTGTCCGTCGTCGACGTATCGGACCCGTCGTGTCGTGGCATCGGGCGCGTCGATCGTCGGCTCGGTCGACGGCCTCCGCCGGAAGAGGCCGGCGCGCCGCCCCGCTGCATCATCCCGCGAATGGACCATGGCCGTCTCCCCTTCGCTCGTACGGTGGCGTCGGCTGTGCCGGGGGAGCAGAATGCGTCCGGGGGAAGCCTCGGATCATGTTAGGTCACGAGTTGCCGCGCCGCGCCGCACGGAAGGGAAGCTCATGCAGTGGAATCTCGAAGTCGTCCCCGTCACCGTCGACGACGTGGACCGGGCGAAGGCCTTCTACTCGGATCAGGTCGGGTTCCGCCTCGACCTGGACGTGCGGGTCGGCGAGGAGATGCGCATCGTCCAGCTCACGCCCCCCGGATCCCACAGCAGCATCCAGCTCCGGGTCGGATCCACTCGCCTGCACGGTCTGCAGCTCGTCGTCGACGATGTCGACGCGGCTCGCGGCGAACTCGCTGAGCGCGGCGTGGACGTCAGCCCGGTGACGCACTTCGAAGACGGCATCCGCCGTGAGGGCCGCGGCGGCGACTGGAACTCCTTCGTCTTCTTCGACGACCTCGACGGCAACTCGTGGGTCGTTCAGGAGCGCCCCTCGACGGCGTGAGCCTCGGCATCCGCGGCGTGCTCGTCCGTCGTGCGGGCGTCCGTGAGCGTGAGCGCGCCGATCCCCGAGATCACGCCGACCGCGATCGCCAGGGCGATGAACGCGATCTGCTCACCGCGGAAATACGTCGATGACAGCGCGTCGCTCCACGCGCCCCCCGGCAGTGTGGCGGTGACCAGCACGGCGATCAGCGTGCCGATGAACGCCGTGCCGATGCTCGTTCCGACCTCCTGCGCGGTGTCGTTGAGCGCCGCGCCCATGGAGGTCCGATCGTCCGGCATGGCACCCACGAGCGCGACCGCGCAGATGGTCATCACCGTGCGGAGACCGACCGTCATGACGATCATCGCGACGGCGATCGCGAGGTAGGTCTGCGAGACCGCCCACGCCATGATGCCGAGCCCCGCGGCCAGGACCGCGGCCCCGATCACGCAGGCGATGCGGTGCCCGAACCGGCGGACCAGGGCCTCCGTGAGAGGCGTCGCGAGGATCATGGTCAGGATGAGCGGCAGGTTCGCGAGGCCCGCCATCATGGGGCTCCAGCCCCAGGCGTACTGGAAGTGCAGGATGAGGGCGAACATGACGCCCGCCATGGCGATCGAGGTGCCCACCTGCGCGAGCGCGGCCCCGCGGACCGTCCCGAGGCGGAAGAGGCGCAGGTCGAGCATCGGCGACGGCGTCCGTCGTTCATGCGCGATGAAGAGGGCGATGGATGCCACGGCTGCGACGGCGACCGCGAGGGTGATCGGCGACAGCCATCCGAACTGCACGCCGCTCGTGAGGCTATAGCACGCGAGCCCGATCGAGAGGATGCTCAGGCCCGCGCCGGCGAGGTCGAGGCGATCCTTCGTGAGCCCGTCGGCGGCGTCGGCGGGGACGCCGAACCGTACGCCGAGCCCGGCGAGCAGCGCGACCGGCGCGTTGATGAGCAGGAGCCACTGCCACGGCAGGTGCGCCAGCATCGTGCCGCCCAGCAGAGGGCCCACGACGAAACCCGACATGCCGACGACCATCATGAGCGTGATGGCGCGCATGCGCAGCGTGTCGTCGTCGAAGAGGCGGAACACGAGCGAGTTGGTGATCGGCGCCATCGCCGCCGCGGCGATTCCGAGGGCGGCGCGGAGCGCGATGAGCTCGCCCGTGGTGCTGACGACGAGGACGGCGAGACTGATCGTGCCGAAGGCCGCGAGCCCGATCTGCAGCACGCGGCGCCGGCCGAAGCGGTCCGCGATCGACCCCGCCGTCAGCAGCAGCCCGCCGAAGGTGAGGGAGTAGGCGCCCGTGATCCACTGCAGGGCGGTGGTGTCCCCGCCGAGGTCGCGGCCGATGGTCGGCAGCGCGATCGAGAGGAGCGTGTTGTCGACCATCTCGACGAAGAACGCGAGGCAGAGGGCGGCGAGAGGCATCCACGCCGCTTTCAGCGACGGGTATGCGCGCGGGACTGCGGGTGCGGCGGCCATCAGGGCTCCTTTCATCGAACACCGTTCGATTATCGATCAGTGTTCGAAAGCATAGAACACTGTTCGATACTCGCGCAACGCGACCGCGGCGATGTGATGTGATGGGGGCATGACCGAGGAGCGACCGGGCCCCCGCGGCAGAGGGCCTGCACTGCAGCGCCGGGCCCGCGCATCGCACTCCATCGAGGCCGTCCTCGCCGGAGCCGTCGAGATCCTCGACGAGTCGGGGGCGCAGGGCCTGACGACGCGGGCCCTCGCCGCGCGCCTCGGCGGCGGCCCCGCGAGCATCTACTGGTACGTGTCGGGCCGCGATGAACTGCTCGACCTGGCCGCAGACTCCGTCCTGGGCGGTGTGCTCGTCGCCGTCGCCGGCGTGGGGGAGGACGGCGCAGGTGATCCGATCGCCGATCTGCGCACGATCGCCGTCGCGATGTTCGATGCGATCGTGGACCGCCCCTGGCTCGGCGCGTACGCCATGCGCGACACCGGCCGACAGGTTCACTCGCTCCAGCTGTACGAGAAGATGGGCGAGCAGGTGATGCGCCTGGGTCTGACGCCGACGCAGTGCTTCCACGCGACGTCGGCGATCGTGGGGTTCGTCATCGGGACCGCCGCGGACATGGGTCAGCAGCTGCCCGCCGCCGTCGCCTCCGGCAGCGTCACCCGCGCCGAGTACCTCGGCGGCGCGGTGGCGGAATGGCGGAGACTCGACCCCGCCGAGTATCCGTTCATCCACCACATCGTCGACGAGTTCGCGGTCCACGACGACCGCGACCAGTTCCGCGCCGGTCTCGACCTCCTGCTCGACGGCCTGCGGCTGAGCGCCCAGCGCTGAGCGTTCAGCGCACTCCGCTCAGGGGGTCGGCGCCGGGTCGTCCGAGAGGACGAGCTGATCGACGAGGAGGTGGCCCCACTCGCCGAAGGCTTGATCGACGATCTGGATCCGAGCCGTCTCGCCGAGATGCGGAGTGAGGTCGATGGATGCCCACGTCAGCGCCGAGCTGTCGTTGCCGGTCGCAGAACCGACGACCTCTCCGTCGATGAGGACGTTGACGCTCGTCTCGGTCGACCACGGCGCGGCGGGCGAGTCGGAGAACACGATGTGGTCGATGAGGACGTGACCCCAGTCCCCGGTCGATCGCTCGTCCACGACCTCGATGTGCGCGTCGTGGCCGCGCCACTGACGGACATCCCAGGAGGCCCAGTCCAGGACGTCGGAGTCGGCTCCCGTGGCGGAGCGCACCGTCACGCCGTCGACCACGAGGCGCACGGCCGTCGCGCCGGGCTCGCCGAGCGGATGATCTCCCCCCGCGACCAGAAGATCGATCCAATCGCTTTCCACCGTGAACGTAGGGGAGGCCGCCGTCCCCACCGCCGGATCGCACGCTCCCACGCACGTGTCGAGCCGCCCGCCCGACTGGCCGGGCACGAGGTCCGTCGACGTGCGGATCCCCGCCAGGTCACCGGTGCCCGTCCATCCGTCGGGGATCGGAGCCGCGAACGCTTCGAAGACGCGACCGGGGGGCGGCGCGATCGAGGCGCCGGGAACGTGCGGGTGCCGCCCGCCGCCGACCAGGAGATTCAGGAACGGATGCGTGATCGTCAGGGGCGGAGACGTCAGGTTGCCGGTCGCCGCGTCGCCCTTCCCGGTGCGCTCTTCGCCGGGGGCGAAGCGGACGTAGCTGTCGCTGTACTGCTGTCCGAGGTAGCCGGTCACGTCGAGCGCGGAGGTCGCGTCGCTCGCGCCGTAGTCGTAGGCGAGCCCGAACGGACTGATCGTGCCCCCGTACTCGTTCGTCTGGCCTTCCGGGAGCTGATTGGGCAGCCATCCGCTCGCGTAGTACCCGTTCTCGAAGTCGAGGACCACATCGGGCGGGACGCCGTCCGCGTGCGCCGCGATCGGCGTCATGACGAGGAGGCTCGCCCCGGCCGCAGCGGTCAGTGTCAGCCGAAGACGACGAGGACGTCGCGATCGAGCGCGGTGGTGTGCAGAGTTCCCCAGAGCGTGCATGCGAGCATCTTGACATCGTTGTCATAGAGTTGTCACCCCCTTCGTGTCCCGAAAGTCGTCACGTGACGATCTGCGGGGCGCTGAGCGAAATGGGTGTGATTAAACGGTTGACCACGGCGACATGTTCTGATTATCATCTGGATAACCGCTTAACCAGATAGGAACGGAATGAACCGACGAGGGTTCTATCAGCCGCAGGACGCATGGGTGGGGGATCTCATCCCCTACGAAGAGGACGGCGTTCTGCACCTCTTCTACCTGCACGAGACACGTCGCACCCCCAAAGACGGGATGCCGTGGCTCCGGGTCACGACCGAGAACCTGGTCGACGTCGATGAGCGGGGTGTGGCGATCGCCTCGGGCGGCGTGGATGCCCCCGACTTCAACATCTACACCGGCAGCATCGTGCGGGACGAGTCCGGTCGGCATCACGCGTTCTACACGGGTCAGAACCCGTCTCGCACGGGCGCGGACGGGCTCGCGCTGCAGCTCGTGATGCACGCGACCAGTGACGACGGGATGGAGACGTGGACGCGTCACCCCGAGCTGACCTTCGGCGCCACCGCGGGCTACGAGAGCGCCGATTGGCGTGACCCGTTCGTCTTCCGCGACGAAGAGGCGGGCCTCTGGCGCATGCTGATCACCGCACGCCACACCGACGGTCCGGCTCGCCGCCGCGGCGTGATCGCCCAGTGCACCTCGACGGACCTCACGACATGGCGCGCGGCCGCGCCGTTCTGGGATCCGCGACGGGGAGTCGCTCACGAGTGCCCCGAAGTGTTCCAGTGGGGCGACTGGTGGTACCTCGTGTCGTCCGAGTTCAGCGACGCCTTCGTGACGCGCTACCGGATGGCCCGCACTCTCGCGGGGCCGTGGATCGCCCCGGACCACGACACCCTCGATGGTCGGGCCTATTACGCCGCGAAATCGGCGGCGCTGGGCGGAAGGCGCCTGTTCTTCGGCTGGATCGCCAGTCGGGAGGACGACTCCGATGACGGAGCCTGGCAGTGGGCCGGCACACTCTCCGTGCTCGAGGCGGAGCAGAACGCCGACGGGACGCTGGCCTTCCACCCGCCGCGTGAACTGCTCGACACCTTCGGCGACCCGACGGATGCCTTCGCGCCGCGCACCTCGATCGCGGCCCCTGACGCCCACGCCCAGCTGATCTCGGCCCACGACGTTCCCGACGCGTTCCGGCTCACCGCCCGGTTCGAGGCGGTGGCGGGGACGCGGGAGTACGGGGTGCTGCTGCGCGCGAGCGAGGACGGAGACGAGGGTTACATCCTGCGCCTCGAGCCCGGGCGCGGGCGTCTCGTGTTCGACCGCTGGCCGCGCCGATCGACCGGCGGCGAGCAGTGGCAGATCTCCGGCGACGTCCCGTTCGCGATCGAGCTGGAGCGACCGGCCCGCCTCGAGGGCGGGGAGCACGTCCTCGAGGTGATCGTCGACGGCGACATCTGCGTCGCGACCCTCGACGACGCCGTCGTGCTCAGCACACGGCTCTACGACCGTTCGTCCGGCCGCGTGGGCGCGTTCGTCGACGACGGTGAGCTCCTGATCACCGAGTTCACCGTGCGCCCGCGGGTGCACAGCGACATCGCCCCGATCGCCGTCGCACTCGCGACGGCGCACACCTGAACCCCACCATCCCTCACGCAACGACCCGACATCAAAGGAGATTCGACCATGAAACGACCCGCACAGAAATCCGCGCTGAGGCTCACCCTCGTGGGCCTCGCGGCCGCCGCCGCCCTCGTCCTTTCCGGATGCGGTTCCGCCGCGCCCAGCGGCGAGATCGACCCCCAGGGTGAGATAAAGCCGCGGGAGATCTCGTGGCTGCTCTCGCGCCCCGCGGACGGCGGCGTCATCACGGCGATGGAGCAGATCGCCGACGAGTACGCAAAGGATCACCCGGGCTTCTCGCTCAACCTCATCACGACGCCCGACCGGCCCTCGTACATCCAGAAGTACGAGACGCTCGCCGCTGCGAACAAGCTGCCCGAGCTGTTCGACACCGACGCGACGCCCTTCGCGCAGAAGCTCGCGACGAAGGGACAGATGGTCGACGTCGAGAAGCTCCTCGATGACATCGGGCTCTCCGACGAGTACCGCGAGGCGGCCCTGAACTATCAGCGGTTCGACGACGGGTCGCTCTACATGGTGCCGTTCGAGTTCCAGCTCGAGTTCTTCTGGTACAACAAGGCGCTCCTGCAGAAGGCGGGGGTGGCGATCCCCGCCACGCTCGATGACTTCCCGGCGATGTGCAAGGGGCTGCGCGCGGCGGGCATCACCCCGATCGCCCTCGACGGCGCCGACCAGTGGCCGCTGGAGCGGTACATGTCGTACTACCCGTTCCGTCTCGCGGGCCCCGAGTACGTGCAGGAGCTCAAGACCGGCAAGGCATCCTTCGCCGACCCGGCCGGCCGCGCCGCCGCCGAGTGGCTGTACGACCTCGGGCAGGCGGGATGCTTCGCGGAGGGCTTCTCCTCGACGGGGTACGCGGACGCTCAGGCCCTGTTCACCTCGGGCAAGGCCGCCGTCTACAACATCGGCACCTGGGAGCTCGGCAACCTCGCCACGGATGCCTTGGACGCCGGCGTCCGGAGCGACGTCGACTACTTCACGCTGCCGACCATCGACGGCGCTGTCACGAACGACAACGAGTACGTGACCCCATCCGGGATCGGCATGGCGGTCAACGCGAAGACGTACGATCCCCTCGTGCGCGACTTCCTGAGCTTCGCGCTGAAGCGCTACCCGGAGATCTACGCCGCCACGGGCGCCCTGTCGCCCACGACCGGTGTCGAGACGACGATCCCCGACAACGCGACCCCGCTGTACAGCCGCGCGATCGAGCAGGCCGGGGACGTCGGCCCGAAGATCGCGATGCCGTGGGACACCCAGCTCGACCCGGCGACCAACACCCGGCTGCAGCAGGAGCTCACCCTGCTCGTGCAGGGCGAGATCACCCCGGATGAGTTCATCGACACGATGGACAAGACCCTCACGGAGAACGTCGGTGGCTGAGATCGCTCAGGCCGGGGTGGGCGCGCAGCGCCCGCCCCGGCGGCCCCGCCGCCCGAACGGAGCGATGCTCCCGCGGCGGTCGACGCTGTCCGTGCTGGTGTTCCTGGTGCCGCCGCTCGTGCTCTACGGCGTCGCGGTGCTGCTGCCGATCCTGCAGTCGCTCGTCCTCAGCTTCTTCCGGTGGGACGGCATCACGGAGATGACCTTCGCGGGCATCGACAACTACGTCAAGATGCTCACCCGCGACGACGTCTTCTGGACCGCGTTCGGGAACGCCCTCGGCTACCTCGCGATCTGCCTGGTCCTCCAGCTGGGCGGTGCGCTGCTGGTGGCGGGCCTGCTCACCGCCCTCCCGCGCGCGCGTGAACTCGTCAAGACGCTGTATCTGCTGCCGGCCGTCATCTCCACCGTCGCGATCGCGCTGCTGTTCCAGCGCATCTACTCTCTCGACCCGGTGGGGCTCATCAATCAGGCGCTCGCCTGGG
This sequence comes from Microbacterium flavum, assembly GCF_018717645.1. Taxonomy (GTDB): domain Bacteria; phylum Actinomycetota; class Actinomycetes; order Actinomycetales; family Microbacteriaceae; genus Microbacterium; species Microbacterium flavum. Next base: position 224,699 of record NZ_JAFLHG010000001.1, on the reverse strand, counting down.
TCGGCCTGGAGCACCTCCAAACCGCGTGGCTGTCGAACGTGCAGACCGTCCTCGTCGCCGTCTCCATCCCCGAGGGATGGCGCTTCACGGGCCTGTACATGCTCATCATCTACGCGGCTCTGATCGCCGTGCCGCGCGAGCTCGAAGAGGCCGCGCGCCTCGACGGCGCGTCGTGGTGGCAGGTGTTCTGGAAGATCCGGTTCCCCTACATCCGACCGGTCTGGATCACCACCACGATCATGGCGACGACCTTCGCGCTGCGTGGGTTCGACATCCCGTACCTCCTCACCGGAGGCGGCCCCGGGCAGGCATCCGAGCTGCTCACCACCTACATGTACAAGACGGCCTTCGTGCACACCGACTACGGCTACGCCAGCGCGATCTCCGTGTTCATCGTGATCGAATGCCTCGTGGCGGTCGGGATCATCCTCCTGCTGCTGCGCCGAAGGGACGACTCATGACCTCCGCGACCCTCACCCGGGAGTCCCCGGCGACTCTCCCGCCCGCCCCCGCGTCGCCGCAGCGACGGAGCATCCCTCCGCGGATCAGGGTGCAGCGCACGCTCCTCACCGTGACGATCATCCTGATCGTCATCGTGCAGGTCTACCCGCTCGCGTGGCTGCTCATCACCAGCTTCCGCACGGCGTCCGACTTCGCCGGGGGCAACCCGTTCGCCTTCCCGACGGAGTTCACCCTCGAGAATTACGGCCGCGCGTTCGCCACCGGCAACCTGGGGCTGAACATCGTGAACAGCCTCATCGTCACGCTCGGCGCGAGTCTCCTCATCGTCGTCGCGGGGATGATGGCGGCGTATGCCCTGCAGGTGCTGGGCTTCCGCTTCAGCGGGTTCGTGCGTGCGCTGTTCCTGCTGGGGATCATCGTCCCGGTGCAGATCGCCCTGGTGCCGCTGTTCATCGACTACTCGCAGGTCGGCCTCCTCGACACGCACCTGTCGATGATCATCCCGCTCGCGGCGTTCGCGCTGCCGATGTCGGTGTACCTGTTCTCGTCGTTCTACGAGTACATCCCGCGGGAGAACTACGAGGCCGCCTCCCTGGACGGGGCGGGCCCCTACCGGATCTTCGCGCAGATCACCTTGCCGCTGTCGGTCAACACGATCATCACCGTGGTCCTGGTCAACAGCATCTTCATCTGGAACGACTTCATCTTCGCGAACACATTCGTACTCTCCGACGGGTTGAAGACCATTCCCCTCGGTCTGCAGAACTACATTGGGGCCATGGGCAACACGGACTGGACCGCGACCTTCGCCGCCGTCTGCGTCACGGTGACCCCGCTCCTGCTCGTCTTCCTCGTTCTCAACAAGGCGATGATCCAGGGCCTGGAGAGCGGGGCGACAAAGGGATGAGCCGCTCTTCGCACGGCGCGCATTCGCCGAACGTCACGATGCGCGACGTCGCGAAGGCGGCGGGGGTGTCGATCGCCACCGTCTCGCACGTGATCAACGACAAGGCGGGCGCGCGGATCGGCGACGATGCGCGGCGGCGGGTGCAGGATGCGGTCATCGCGCTCGGGTACCGTCCGAACGCGCTGGCGAAGACTCTCTCGCAGGGCACCTCGCGCTTCATCGGCCTCGTCGCCGACCAGATCGCCACCACGCCGTTCGCCGGCCAGATCATCCACGGAGCACAGGACGAGGCGTGGCGGCACGGGTACGTCCTGCTCGTGGCCAACAGCGACGGCAACGCAGCCGCCGAGGACGAGGCGATCGCGATGATGCTGGAGCATCAGGTCCACGGCATCCTCTACTCCAGCTGGTACCACCGGGAGATCGACGTCCCCGAACAGCTCCACCAGGCCGACACCGTCCTGGTGAACTGCTTCGCCCCCGGCAGCGGTCTGCGCTCCGTCGTCCCCGACGAGGAGCAGGGCGGTCGCACGGCGACCGACGAGCTCATCGCGGCGGGTCACCGCAGGATCGCGTTCGTCAACACGACCACTCCGTCGCCCGCGAAGGTCGGTCGCCTGGCGGGATACCGTGCGGCGCTGGCCGCGGCCGGCATCGACACGGGCGAGTCCCTCGTCGTCGAGGCCTCACCCGAGCAGGAGGGCGGGTACGCCGTCGCGCAGCGGATCGTCGACTCCGGCGCCACGGCGGTGTTCTGCCACAACGATCGTGTCGCGATGGGTCTCTACGACGGGCTGCGCGAGCGGGAGCTGCGGATTCCCGAAGACGTGGCGGTGATCGGGTTCGACAACCAGGAGGTCATCGCGGCGCACCTGCGGCCGCCCCTCACCTCCGTCGCGCTGCCCCATTACGAGCTCGGTGTCGCGGGGGTGCGGATCCTCCTCGGCCTGGACCCGGCGGACGAGGCGAGCCCGACGCTCATCTCCTGCCCCATCGTCGCGCGCCGATCGGTGTGATCCGGATCCGACGCCCGGGCGGGCGCGCACTCACCGCGCATCGGATCTGACGAGGGGGACGCGCCCGAGGAGGACGCCCGCCGCCGCCGCTCCGAGACCGCCCGCGGCGAGGTCGCCGATCGTGTCCTCGTAGTCGACGTGGATCGCGTCGGAGATGAAGCGCCAGCCGGCCCATTCGACCATCTCCCACAGCGTGCTCAGTGCGAGGCCGATCGCTGTGGCGACGAGGATCGTGCCGATCGCCGTCCGCCACCCGCGGTCGGCGCGACGCGGGTCGGGGACGGCGTCGAGCCGCGCGAGGGCGACATAGCCCGCCACGGTCAGCACGGCCGTCCCGAGCATATGCATCGGGATGTCCCACGCGGGCCACAGGGCGTACAGATCCACGACATTGCTCCAGGCGGCGAGGAGGATCACGATTCCCGTGACGATGTCGACCCCGGCCCGCAGCCCCAGGAAGCGCGGCACCATGAGCGCGGGCAGGGCGAAGGCCAGGATCCCGGCATCCGTCGGCTGGAGCCACACCGCAGCGAACAGGACGCTGAGGATGCCGGCGACGCGGACCCCGTCAGCGACGAGATCGGCGGCGCCCCGCGGGCGGCGGAGGAAGTTGTGCTTCATCCCTCCTCCCCACGCGGCGCATCGTCCAGGCGCAGGATCGCCTGGACGGGGAGGTGGTCCGACGGCCATCCGCCCGCGACCCGGTCGCCGCCGATCGCGATCTCGTCGACGGTCACGCCGGGCCCCACGAAGACGGCGTCGATCCGCGGCTTCGCGGTCCGCGGCGGACGGTATGCGGCATACGTCCCCCACTCCGGCGTGCGGTGCCGCGCGGCGGCGGGCCACGCATCCCGGAGCACCCCGTCCGCCAGAAGGGATCGCACCGGCGGCGAGCCGGGGTCGGCGTTGAGATCGCCGAGGACCACCGCCGGGATCCCCGCGCCCCGCGCGGCGATGAGATCACGGATCGCCGCCGCGGAACGCAGCCGGGCGCGGGCGGAGAAGACGTCCAGATGGGTTCCGATGGCGAGGAACCGGGCACCGGTCTTCCGGTCGCGGAACACCGCCTCCACCAGGGTGCGGGGGAGGGGATTCCCCCAGCCGAGTGACCCCGGATCGTCGGGGCGGTCCGAGAGGGCGCGCTGCGACCATCGTTCGAGGCTCAGTCGATCGGCGTCGAAGAACAGCGGCGTCGCCTCGCCGCGGAGCCGACCGGACCGGTCTCGCGTTCTGCCCGCGCCGATCCGCCGGTAGGTCGGCCCGAGCGCGGCGGAGATGACGGATGCCTGCGCCGGGACGACCTCCTGGGCTGCCAGCAGCGTCGGCCTCTCGCGGCTCAGCAGCTCCGCGAGGAGCGGCCGCCGTCGCGTCCACCGATCGGCGGCGCGCCACGTCACCGGCAGCGGGCGGCGGACGTTCAGCGTCATCACGTGCAGGCCGGGCGCCTCGATCGGGCCGATGAGGGGCGTCATGGATGCCTCCGCGCGCGTCCCCGATCCGCGCTCCGCCGCGCGTGCCGGGCGAACGCGCGGCGGATCACGAGACGGTTCCACCGCAGGGGAGGGAAGTCATCGGGCCAATGCCGCAGCACCGTGCGCGCACCCCGCCCGATGCGGCGCCCGAACGACCGCGCATCGCGGAACGGTCGCATCGAGATCCCCATCGTCGAGGCGGGCAGGTGCCGGATCCGGTGCCGCTCGCCGATGTGGAAGGAGAGGTCGAAGTCGTCGTGGACGGTGTCGTCCCCCCGATGGACGCCGTGTCTGACGCGGCGCCACACGTGACGGCGCAGCGCCAGGTTCGATCCGAAGAGGGGGAGGTGGCCCAGCGTCACCGCCCCCACGATCGTGTACGCGCCGAGGTACAGGTGCGCGAGCGGCGCCCGCAGACTGCGTGGTCCGTCGATGAACCGAGCGCCCCCGGTGACCGCTCCGGCCGCGGGATGCCGGTCGAAGGTAGTGAGGACGGCGGCGATCCAGGAGGGGTCGGGGACGCAGTCGGCATCGATGCGCAGGATGAGGTCGCCGGTGGCGCGGTCGTATCCGTGGGCGGCGGCGGCGGGGATGCCGGGGCGGTCGCATCTGGTGACACGGGCGCCGGCCGCGCGCGCCACGGCCACTGAGCGGTCCGTCGACCCGTTGTCCACGACGAGGACCTCGTCGGCGGGCCGCGTCTGCACCGCGAGGGCCGCGAGGCAGCGGCGGAGCATCCGGTCGTCGTCCTTCACCGGGATCACGACCGAGACGGTGACGTCGGTCACAGATGCTCCTCGGGGTCGGTGTCCTTCCCCGATCGAATCACGACGCGCGCGCACCGCGCAGGGGGTTGCGCGATCCGACGCACGGCAGGTAGGCCGTCGTCGGGCCGCTCCGGTCAGTGCCCCTGGTGCGGGTCGATCACGGGGATCGTGCCGTCGCTGCGGACCGTGGCGGCGTCCTGCACCGCGCCGAGCGCCGGAGTCGCGAGGAGCGTGACGAGGGTCGCGGCGATGAGCAGGGGCGCCATTCGCACTCCTGTGGGCGCCGCCCGGTGACGCATCTCGCCGGCGGTGAGGATGGCGGAGGCGAGAAGGAGCGCGACGACGACGGCCGCCGCGATGATGCTCGCCCGTCCGCCGGTGGTGGCGAGGAGGGCGGCGACACAGCCGAGGGACACCATGATTCCGCCCAGGGCGGTGCGCGGGGCGAGGACGGTTCCGCGGGAGAGGCACCACCCTGCCCAGACGATTCCGGCGACGCCGAGCGCGACCGCGAGGCCGCCCACGGCGCGCGCCGGAACGCCGCTCTGGGAAGAGACGATGACCGCGGCCCCCATGCCCGCGAGGATCAGCGCCGCTCCCCACGCCGCGGGGGCCAGCCCGGTGCGCCGGATCGCTGCGCTGCGTGAGGCAGGAGCGGTCGTCGCCGTGACGGCCTCCGCGGCGGCGCTCACGCCGTGACCGCCCGCGTCTCGCGCTCGGCGCCGAGGCCGACCGCGAGCAGCACCACGGCCGAAGCGAGGTGCAGGAAGTGGTCAGGGACGTTGAGCGCGAGGATGTTGGCGGCCGTTCCGACGAGGAAGAAGCCGGCGATGCCGAGCAGCAGGTACGCGGCGCCGACGGTGGTGTTGACGGCCTTCGCCGGGCGGACGCCGGAGATGCCGGCGATCAGCAGTGCGGCGCCGATCAGCAGGTGCGCGACGTTGTGCAAGGGGTTCACGGCGAAGATGCCGAGGAGCAGGCCGCCCTCGGTCGCGATGAACCCGACGCCCGACGTCACGGCGAATCCGAGCAGACCGACGAGGACGTAGACGGCTCCGAAGATCGTGCCGACGAGCCGGTTCGGTGACGAACGCATGAGGGACCTCTCTTTCCGGACGCAGCGGTCGCCGCGTCTGGGAGTGGTTCGTCCCCCGCGCCGGATCGGATTGGTGCGTCCCGATGAGAGGGGGCAGCCCGCACGGACCTGCGAGCGTCAGGCGGGGCCTGCGAGCGTCAGACGAGGCGCGCGCCTGAGGCGACCCGCACCTCAGACGAGGTCGGTGCGGTGCACGAGCGCGGCCGCGCCGATGAGGGGGGCGTCGCCGCCCAGCCCGGCGCGCACGACCCGCAGGCGAGCCGCGTAGGCGTTGACGGATGCCGCGCGGACCGCCGCCGCGATGCGCTCGGGGTAGTCGTCGGCCACGAAGGAGAACCCGCCGCCGACGACGGCGAGGTCGAGATCGAGGAGGGTCGCCGCGTTCGCGAGTCCCACTCCGATGGCCTGCGCGGAGCGTTCGACCGCCGCCACGGCGACGTCCTCACCGGACCGATACGCTGCCGCCAGCTCCTCGCCGGTCGTCCCCGACCACCCCTGCGCCCGCGCCCACGCCACGATGTGCGGTCCGGATGCGCGCTGTTCGACGGTGGATGCCGCGGCGCCGTCCGTGATGTCGGCCACGACGAGCTGTCCCAGGTGCCCCGCGTTGCCCGAGCTCCCGGCGACGATCCGCCCGTCGGACACGATGCCCCCTCCGACACCGGTCGAGACGACGAAGACGATCGCATTGCGGACGCCGCGGGCGGCGCCGAGCCAGGCTTCCGCCAGGGCGATGCACGTGCCGTCCAGGCGCAGCGCGACCGAGGAGAGCCCGCTTGCTGCGCGGACGGCCTCGACGATCGCGAATCCCCGTGCCGCGGGGAGGTTGATGGGCGAGATCGTCCCGGCGGTCATGTCGATCGGGCCCGCGGCGCCGATCCCGGCGGCCGTGACCTCCGCCCACCGGTCGTGGGAGCGGCATCCGTCGACGACGGTGTCGATCGCGGACCGCAGGAGGGAGACGTCGGATGCGGCGGCCGCGCCCGTGGGCGCGCGATGGCGGGACCCGGCGACGATCGTGCCGGCGTCATCGACGAGAGCCGCCTCGACCTTGGTGCCGCCGAGGTCCAACGCGAGGGCGAGAGTCATGCGCTCAGTCTGCCAGCGCGGAGCGGTGTCCGGTCAGGCGTTGCGCTTCACCACGCGCATCAGCCAGGCGATGATCGCGATGATGAGGATCACGAGGCCGATCCAGAGGAGGAACTTCGCCGCTTCGACGAAGACGCCCAGGAGGATGAGGACGATGGCGACGACGAGGAGGATGATCGCGAGTGTCATATGTCGATTCTCGCTCGCTGCGCCCCCGCGGAGAAGGGCTTGACAGCCGCCGTGCGGTCTGTCAACCCCCTGCGTTTCGGACGGCTCCTCCGGTTCTGTAGGAGGCACGGACCGAACGAACGTGACGAGGCGCAGCAATGAAAGACATCCTGATCGAGGGTCACCGCATCCTGACGACCGACGCGATCGCGGATGCCGTGCTCTTCTATGCGCGCACGCTCCGCGAGCACGGCGGAACGGACATCGTCGAGTTCCCGAGCATCCATGACGGCAACCCCACTCTGTGCTCGCTTCTGCTCGGCGGATCCGGGGTCATGGCCGTCGTCGACGCGCCGATGGCCCTCGCCTCGCCCGTCGGCGGTGCTGACCTGGCATGCGACGAGATCACGCGACGCGCCGACGCGTTACGGTAGGTGCGTGGGCAGGTTCAATTACGACGGCAGCGTCAAGGTCGATTTCGATGACCGCGTGCTGGCGCACCTCCAGGTCGTCATCACGCAGAAGCTGCGACGGGGAGAGCCCTTCCCGTTCACGTGGCGCAATGATGCGAGTCTGGGTGACGGGCGCACCACCGTGTGGCTGCATCCCCACGCATCGCTCGTCTACAAGTACAGCGGCAGCCGCCAGCCGGCGCTCAACCGCGCCTGGCTCGAGGCTCTGACGCACGCCGCGAACTCCACCGCCGGCCTGCACATCGTTCCGGAGCCCGAAGGCGCGAACGCCGGAGAGGTCATGACCGGCTAGGTCCTGACGTCAGTCCGCCACCTCGACGGTCTGCGGGGCATCGTCGGGGATGCCTTCCGCCTCGATGTGCTCGGCGACCAGGCTGATCCCGCCCGACGAGTTCGCCGACTGCGCGAGCTCCTCGATCCACGTGCGGCTGAGCTCGGAGGGCTCGGGGTCGTCGAAGACGAACCGCAGCGGGATCGACGGGTGCAGCCAGATCGTGCTGCGCCCGCGAGGCTCGTCCGGGAGGTGCCGCCAGGACACGGTGAAGCTCTCGCCCCGGCGGAGCTTGGTCGCGATGACGACCTTGAGGTGCGCCAGCGCCCGGTCCTCGATCTGGATCGGGGTCGCCGATCCGCCGTAGTAGATGGTTCCCACGGGAGTGATTGTAAGTCGAGTCGGTGCGATGTCGGCACGCGGCTCGTCGAGATCACGGAGTGAGGACGGTCACGTTCGCCGCAGCCAGGGCGGCGGCGAGATCACCGGGAGGCGGCGCATCGGTGATCAGGTAGTCGGCGCCCTCGAGCGGCGTCACCTGGGCGAAGAGGCGACGGCCGAGCTTGCTCGAATCGGCGAGGATCACCGTCCGCTCGGCCCGCTCCATCATCTCGGCCATCATGGTCGCGTCGCCGAGGTTGCTGGTGGAGTACCCGGACGCATCGATGGCTCCGACGGCGACGAACGCCAGGTCGCTGCGGATGTCGACCTCCGGTCCGCCCGCCGACATCGTGAAGGCGACGGGGCCGGTCGTGGCCTGCGTGATCGTGCGCACGGCGCCCCCGAAGAGGTAGAGATCGCGGAAGGCGGTCGGCGCGATCTCTGCAGGGATGCGGAGGTTGTTGGTCGCGATCGTCAGGTCGCGGTGGCCGCGGAGGGCGCGCGCTACGGCGAGGGCGGTCGTCCCGGCATTCAGCATGATCACCGCTCCGTCGTCGACCATCTCTGCGGCCAGACGAGCGATCTTCTCCTTCTCCTCGACCTGCACGCGCAGGCGGACGTCGAGGCCGCGGTCGCGCAGGCCTCCCTCGATCGTGCTGACCGCTCCGCCGTGGGTGCGGACGAGGGCGCCCTCCCGATGCAGCTGGTCGAGGTCTCGCCGGACGGTGTCGATGGACACGGAGAAGTGCTCGGCGAGGTCGGCCACCGTGACCTGGCCGTTTTCCGCGACGTAGGCGGCGAGGGCGGCTTTGCGCCCCGCGGGAAGGCGTCGTCCCCGTTGCGTCGTCGATGTGCTCATGCCTCATATCTAGCACAGAGACGCTCGCAAAGCGTCCGTAAAACCGCAGATAGCCGCAGGTAGCGGCAAATATCTTCCCGAAACTCTTGACTATGCGGCAAAGAAGCGCATACTTATGCTGAAAGCCGCACGAATCAGCACACCGGTGCACGCGGCCAGGAACTCAAAGAGGAGAGACCATGACCAGAGCGGGTCTGAGGCACAGCAAGGCCCTCACGATCACCGGAGCTGCAGCGGCGGCTGCAGCGCTGCTGCTGGTGACGGGATGCTCGGGCGGAGGCGGCGGTGCCGCGTCCGGCGACGCCGGCGGCGACGTCACGATCGAATTCGCGCAGTGGTGGGAGCCGGAGCTGCCGGATGGTCAGTTCCAGGGGCTCATCGACTCCTTCGAGAAGGAGAACCCGGGGATCACCGTCAAGCTCGTCAGCGGTCCGTACGCCTCCACCGAGGAGCAGCTGTTCGCCGGAGCCGCCTCGGGAACCATGCCCGACGTCGTCGGACTCGACGGTGCGTGGGTCAGCGACTTCGCCTCGCAGGGCGTCATCGCCAACCTCACCGACCTCATGAAGGATGCCGGGTACGACGACAGTCAGCTGGCCAGCCAGATCGCGGTGGATGGCAGCACCTACATGATCCCGGTGGTCAACTTCGTCTACCCGATGTTCACGAACGACGATCTCCTCGCGAAGGCCGGTGTGAGCGCGCCTCCCTCGACCCGCACCGAGTTCGCCGATGCGGCCAAGAAGATCAAGGCTCTCGGCGGCGACGTCTCCGGCTGGGTGCTTCCGCTCTCCCTCGAGGCACCCAACGGCGTCCAGAACGACGTCATGTCCTGGGTGTGGGCCTCGGGCGGCACGATGCTCGACGACGGCAAGCCCGACCTCACCAATGACGACGTGACCTCGGCCGCGGATTACATCCAGGGGCTGTGGAACGACGGCGTGATCGCACCCGGATCGTTCACGATGAAGGAGCAGGACAAGGTCGAGGAGTTCACCAACGGACGCGTCGGCATGATGATCGACTCGCTCGCGCACATCAACCTGATCCGCGAGTCGAACCCCGACCTCAAGTTCTCCATCTCGGCGATCCCCGCCGAGGACGGCTACACCGGTGAGCGGGGCATCCCGTACGCGTCGTGGGGCATCGGCGTCGCCGAGAACTCCGAGCACAAGGATGCGGCGTTCAAGCTCGTGCAGTACCTGATGAGCAAGGACGTCAACTCGGAACTGTCGACGATGGCCAAGGCCTTCCCCGGCAACACGGAGTCCACACCCGACTTCTCCGACAGCGACCCCCTCTTCAAGACCGCCTTCGACATCTACAAGGCCGGCGTCCCGGCGAACGAGTTCACCGGTCTGCCCACGGCCGAAGACCTCATGCGCCAGCTCGGTGAGCAGTTGCAGTCGGACCTCGGTGGGCAGCAGTCGATGGACGACGCGCTGAAGAAGGCGCAGACATCCTGGCTCGCGGCGTTCTGACCCGACCGGCCTGATTCCAGAACCGGGTGCCGCGTCGCGCGACGCGGCGCGGCACCCGACCATTAAGGAGCGAATGGGTCATGACCCTGAAAAGCCCAGCGGCGCTGGACACCGAGGTGATCGTCACCGGCGTCCCCCACAGCGCGCGTCGGCGTCAGCTGCGGCGGACGGCCGAGTCGTACGCCTTCCTCAGCCCGACGATCATCCTGCTGCTCGTGCTGATGATCATCCCGATCGTCATGGTGATCGGGTACTCGCTGCAGGACAAGGCGATCATCGGCAAGAACCACGAGTTCGTCGGCCTCGACAACTACGTGTCGGTCCTGACCAACCCGAACTTCTGGAATGCGACCAGCAACACGGTGATCTTCACCGTCGTCAGCGTCGCCGCCCACCTAGTCCTCGGACTCGGCTTCGCGCTGATGCTCAACAACACACTCATCGGCACCGTGCCCCGCGCGATCTTCCGAGGCCTGTACGTGCTGCCCTGGCTTTTCACCGTCGCCGTCATCGCCGTGCTGTGGCGCATGCTCCTCGCGCCGAACGGCGTCATCAACTTCCTGCTGAACACCGACATCGAGTGGCTGGCCTCCCCGCAGCTGGCTCTGGGCACCATCACGTTCATCAACATCTGGGCGGGGTACCCCTTCTTCATGGTGAGCCTGCTCGCCGGCCTCCAAGGGATCCCGAGTGATCTCTACGAAGCAGCCACCGTCGACGGAGCCTCCCCGGTGCAGCGCTTCTGGAACGTCACCGTTCCGCAGCTGCGTCCCATCATCATCAGCCTGGTGCTGCTGGACCTCATCTGGACCTCGCAGCAGTTCGCGCTCATCTGGATGACGACAGGTGGGGGCCCGATCAACGTCACCGAGGTGCTCAGCACCTTCACCTACAAGCTCGCGTTCGCCAAGTACGACTTCTCACAGGCGGCGACCTCCGCGGTCCTGGTGCTTCTGATGTCGATGGTGCTCGCCGTGTTCTACGTCCGCCACCAGAAGGCGAGGGACTGACATGGCCATGTCCCTCAAGACGCGCGGGCGCACGGCCCGCATCGGTCTCGTCGTCGGTCTCCTCCTCGGGGCGGTCTTCGCCGCCGGTCCCGTCGTGTGGATGCTGTCGAACTCGTTCAAGTCGAACACCGAGATCTTCCAGAACCCGCCCCAGCTGATCACGGACGGATTCTCCTTCGACGCGTACATCGCGATCTTCACCAACCCGGAGACGATGCGGTTCTTCCTGAACAGCTACATCGTCGCGTTCGCCGTGACCGCCCTGACCCTGCTGATCGCCGTCCAGGCCGCGTACGCGCTCAGCCGATTCGAGTTCCGTGGCAAGCGCATCCTCAACGTCGTCATCGTGAGCGTCCAGGCCGTGCCGCCGATCACCCTGCTGATCCCGTACTTCGGCCTCATGGTCGGGCTCGGGCTGTACAACACCTACGGCGGCCTCATCCTCACCTACATGGTGTTCACCCTGCCCTACGCGATCATCATGATGACCGGCTACTTCAACACGCTCCCCAAGGAGCTCGACGAAGCGGTGCGCGTCGACGGCGCCGGGTCGATGACCGCGCTGTGGCGCGTGCTCGTGCCGATCTCGGTGCCGGGCCTCGTCTCGGTGGGCATCTACACCTTCATGATCGCGTGGAACGAGTATCTGTTCGCCCTGACGCTGACCAAGTCGATCGACATGCGGACGGTGCCCATCGGCATCCAGCTGCTCATGGGCCAGCACTCCTACGAGTGGAACCAGATCATGGCGATGAGCGTCCTCGGGTCGATCCCCGTGCTGATCCTCTTCCTCTTCTTCCAGCGGTTCTTCATCAGCGGCCTGACGGCCGGCTCGGTGAAGAGCTGATCCGCCCGACCCACCCACCGAAACAGGAGAATCCATCGTGGTGCTGTACACCGGCAAGTCCATCCTCGACATCGCCAATCAGAACAACTTCGCCATCCCGGCCTTCAACATCAGCGACTGGGCCATGTTCCTGGGCGTCATGGACGTCAGCGAGGAGAAGAACGCTCCGGTCATCATCGCGATCCATCCCGACGAGGTCTCGCACGTCACGACCGATCTCATCGCGGCAATGCGCTCCCGCGCCCACCACTCGCCCGTGCCCGTCGCGATCCACTGGGACCACGGCGGCACCTACGAACAGATGATCACGGCGATCCAGGCCGGATTCACGTCCGTCATGATCGACGCGTCCCTCCTGCCCTTCGACGAGAACGTCGCGCTCACGAAGAAGGTCGTGGATGCCGCGCATGCCGTCGGCATCCAGGTCGAGGGTGAGCTCGGCACCATCGGAGCGAATGACAGCTACGGCGAATCGGGGGCGGCGGAGATCATCTACACGAACGTCGACGACGCGGTGCGCTTCGTCGCGGAGACCGGTGTGGACAGCCTCGCGATCGCCATCGGCACCTCGCACGGGCTGTACCCCGCCGACAAGAACCCCGAGCTGCGCCACGACCTCCTGGAGCAGATCAAGGCGGCCGTCGGCATCCCCCTCGTCCTGCACGGCGGATCGAGCAATCCCGACGCAGAGCTCGCCCGCGCCGTCTCGCTCGGCATCAACAAGATCAACATCTCCAGCGACATCAAGGTCAGCTACCACAACCGCATGCGCGAAGTCCTCGGCACCGATGAGCGGCTGCGTGAGCCGAACGCGATCCAGCCCGAGCCGATCAAGGCGCTCAAGGTCACCGCGGCTGAGAAGATCGATCTGTTCGGCGCAGCGGGCAAAGCCGACCTCTACTGACGCCGAGACGACGGAAGGCGCCCACGCGATGACCGGTGCAGTGGTTCTGGGACTCGGCGGCACGGTGGACTACGAGATCGGCTGGGATGCCGAGGTGCTCGGGACACTGGCCCGCGAGCTGGGCGTGCGCCGTCACGAGCTCACGACGCACGCGGAGATCGGCGATGAGCGTGCGCTCGTCATCGCGATCCTGGCGTTCCTGGCCTCGGGGGCGGGCGGCGAGAGGTTCGTCGCCGCCTCCGAGATCGTGGAGCGCTTCGCCGCGCGGTTCGAGAAGACGATCACGTTGGGCGGCACGGGTGTGCGTGCGGGGCTGGCCCTGGCACGCCTCGGCATCCCCAGCGTCCAGCATCTGGTGAGCATCGACGACAATGTCCGGCGGCTCATGCCGCCCGCCCTCGGCTGGATCTGCTCGGCGACCGAGGACACCCTCGATCCCCACCTGATCGTGCAGTATCCGGTCGGTGCGACGGTTCAGCTGGTCGACGGCGACGTCATCGCGCCGTCGGCGAACCGGCTGATCTTCGCCAACGACGCGCCCAATCGCTCGATGGCGCTGTCCGCGGAGCTGCCCGCCGCGCTCGCAGCGGCACGGGTGTTCCTCGTCTCCGGGTTCAACACGATGCAGGACGCGGTGCTCCTCCGGCGCCGACTGGATGAACTCGACCGGGCGCTCGGTGCGCTGCCTGCGGAGGCGGTCGTCTATTACGAGGATGCCGGCTTCTACCACCGCGACCTGGCCGCGATCGTCCGCGATCGGCTCCTCGCACGGATCGATGTGTACGGGATGAACGAGGACGAGCTGCAGGAGTACGTCGGCAGGACCGTCGACCTCCTCGACCCCGACGCCGTGGCATCGGCCCTCGACGACGCCCACCGGATCATCCCCGCCGACGCCCTCGTCGTGCACACCCGGTTCTGGTCGATCGCCGTCGGACCGGGCGCCGGGCGGCATCGCGCGTCGCTGGAGAGCGCCGTCCGGGTGTCGGCCACGCGGTACCGGCTCGGCGACGTCTTCGCGCCCGAGGACCTGCGCGTCACCGCACGCCTGCCCCGACATGCCGGGGGCGCGCGGGTGGTGGAGGCGGTCGTCGCGCGACGGGCCGATGCCGCGGGCGTCGCTGCCGTCGTCATCGACACCGACACTCCGACGACGATCGGACTGGGGGACAGCTTCGTCGGCGGATTCCTGGCGCCGATCGCGACCGCATCCGTCCTCGCGTCCTGAGCCGGGCGACGGCCTGACGCCCGGGCCTACGGCATCACGCGACGGCTGCGCGCAGGGCCTGGTCGAGGTCGGCGATGAGGTCGCCGGCCGTCTCGATCCCCACCGAGAGGCGGATGAGGCCATCGGTGATGCCGAGCCGCGCGCGCTCCTCGGCGGAGAACGCGACGTGCGTCGTCGTCGCGGGGTGCAGCGCCATCGACCGCACGTCGCCGATGTTCGTCATCCGGCTGATCACGCGGAGCGCGTCGAAGAAGCGCTCCGCGCCGCCGCGCCCGCCGCGGACGGTGAACGCGAACACGGAGCCCGCGCGTCCGCCGAAGCGCTCCTGTGCGATCCGGTGATACGGGCTGTCCGGGAGTCCGGCGTAGTCGACGCTCTCCACGGCGGGATGCCGCGTCAGCCACCGCGCGACCTCCTCCGCGTTGGCGAGGTGCCGATCCATCCGCAGAGACAGCGTCTCCATGCCCTGCTGGAGGAGGAAGGAATGCACCGGCGACAGCGCCGCACCGAGGTCGTTGACGATGCCGAAGCGGAGGAAGGCTTCGAGCGCCCGCTCGCCGTACTTCTCCAGGAAGGACGCCGCACCCGGTGCGGGCGCCTCGGTGATCCCCGGATAGGCGCGGTCAGATCCTGCCCAGTCGAACGAGCCGCCGTCGACGATCGCGCCGGAGAGGGCGGCGCCGTGACCGGTGAGGAACTTCGTCGACGAGTGCACGACGACGTCCGCGCCGAGTTCGAGCGGCCGGATCACGTATGGCGTCGCCACCGTGTTGTCGACGACGAGCGGGATGCCGTGGGCGCGGGCGACCTCGGCGACCGCCACGATGTCGACCAGGTCGTTCTTCGGGTTCGGGATCGTCTCGACGAAGATCGCCTTCGTCTCCGGTGCGATGAGCCGGTCCCACTCCGCGCGATCGCCGGGAACGCGCACGTAGTCCACGGCGACACCGAGCCGCGCGAACGTGCGGTCGAAGAGGGTCCGTGTTCCGCTGTAGATGCTGGCGGTGGAGACGATGCGCTCGCCGCTGCCGGCGAGGCCCAGCAGCAGGCCGGTGATCGCAGCCTGACCCGATCCGACGACGATCGCGCCCGTGCCGCCCTCGAGCGACGCGAGCCGCCGCTCGGCCACCTGGTGGGTGGGGTTGAGATTCCGTGAGTAGAGCTGGCCCTCCGCCGCACCCGTGAATCGCGCCTCCGCCTCGGCGAAGTCGTCGAAGAGGTAGGCCGCGGTCAGGTAGATCGGCGCGACCCGTGCTCCGTGTTCGCGCTCCGGCGTCTCACCGGCGTGGACCTGCCGGGTGTCGAACCCGAACCCGTCCCAGTCGTCGTTCGTGCTCACTCGGCCAGCGTAGGGGCGGTGTCCCGATTGTGACGTCCCCGTCGTAACACTTCGCGGCATCCGCCCTGCGGCGACGTCCTCCGGGTTACCGTGTACGCGTGTCCCTGACCTGTCGCTGTTGTCGCTGAGCCGTTCCCGGCTCCTCCGACGACCCCGACAATCGCCGCACGCCCTGCGCCTGAGCCTTCGGCTCGGCCGTCGTTCGCGGCCCATCCTCAGGACACCCCATGCGCTACGCCTCACACATCGCCGATCTCGTCGGCGGCACCCCCCTCGTCCGCCTCGGTCACGTCACGGACGGGGTCGCCGCGACCGTCCTCGCGAAGGTCGAGTATCTGAATCCCGGCGGATCGGCGAAGGACCGCATCGCGCGGAACATCGTCGACGCCGCCGAGCGGGACGGCCTGCTGCGCCCCGGCGGCACGATCGTCGAGCCGACGAGCGGCAACACGGGGGTCGGACTCGCCCTCGTCGCGTTGCAGCGGGGCTACCGGATGGTCTTCGTCGTGCCGGACAAGTTCACCGGCGAGAAGACCGCGGTGCTCCGCGCGTACGGCGCCGAGGTCGTCGAGGTGCCGACGAACGTCCCGCCCGAGCATCCCGACTCCTACTACAGCGTGTCCGACCGGCTGGCGCGCGAGATCCCCGGCGCGTTCAAGCCCAACCAGTTCGCGAACCCGAACGGCCCCCGCGCGCACTACGAGACGACCGGTCCCGAGATCTGGCGCGACACCGACGGCAGGGTCACCCACCTCGTCGCGGGCATCGGCACGGGCGGCACGATCAGCGGGACCGGCCGGTTCCTGAAGGACGCGACCGCCGAGGAGGTCGTGGTGGTGGGCGCCGATCCGGAGGGGTCGATCTACTCCGGCGGCCCGATCCACGGCTACGCCGTCGAGGGCGTCGGGGAGGACTTCTACCCGGACACGTTCGACCCCGCCGTCGTCGACCGATACGAGAGGGTGTCGGATGCCGAGAGCTTCGCCATGACGCGCCGTCTCGCCCGCGAGGAGGGACTGCTCGTCGGAGGATCCTCCGGCCTGGCCGTCGTCGCGGCCCTCCGCGTCGCGCGGCACCTTCCCGCGGACGCCGTCGTGGTCGTCATCCTCCCCGACCACGGCCGCGGCTACCTCACGAAGCTGTACGACGACGCGTGGCTCGACGCCCGCGGCATCCCCCTGGACACCCTCACCGAAGGAGCACTCTCATGACCCTCGACTCCGCCCGCGGGTTCGCGAGCCTCGCCGTCCACGCGGGGCAGGATCCCGACGCCGCGACCGGGGCCGTCATCCCGCCCGTGCACTTCTCCACGACGTATGCGCAGGACGGCATCGGCGGTCTGCGCCAAGGGTACGAGTACGGTCGCAGCGGCAACCCGACGCGTACGGCGCTGCAGCTCCAGCTCGCGGCGATCGAAGGCGGAGCGCACGCGTTCTCGTTCGCCTCGGGACTCGCCGCGGAGGACACCCTGCTGCGCGCCGCGCTCGAGCCGGGAGACGAGGTCCTGCTCGGCGACGACGTGTACGGGGGCACCCACCGCCTCCTCTCGCGCGTGCTGGGCCCGTGGGGCGTGCGCCTGCGGGTGGTCGACATGAGCGATCCGGACGCCGTCCGCGCGGCTGTCGCCGCCCGCCCGCCGCGGCTGCTGTGGGTCGAGACGCCCTCGAACCCGCTGCTGCGCATCACCGACATCTCCGGCCTCGCGCGGATCGGGCACGATGCCGGCGCGCTCGTCGTCGTCGACAACACCTTCGCGACGCCCGCCCTGCAGCAGCCGCTCTCCCTGGGAGCCGACGTCGTCGTCCACTCGACCACCAAGTACCTCGGCGGGCACTCCGATGTCGTCGGGGGAGCGCTGGTGCTGAACGACGACGCGCTGGCGGAGCGCATCGCCTTCCTGCAATACGCCGTCGGCGCCGTCTCGGGTCCGCTCGACGCCTGGCTCACCACGCGGGGCATCAAGACGCTGGCCGTGCGGATGCAGCGCCACAGCGAGAACGGAGCGGCGATCGCCGCATTCCTCGAGGGGAATGAAAGGGTGGCGCGCGTCTACTATCCGGGCCTGGAGTCCCATCCGGGGCGCGAGCTCGCCGCGCGGCAGATGTCGGGCTTCGGCGGGATCGTGTCCGTGGCGCTCGAATCGGGGGAGGCTGCGCGTCGCTTCGCCGAATCGACCCGGCTGTTCACCCTCGCCGAGTCGCTCGGCGGCGTCGAGTCGCTCGTGAACTACCCCGATGCCATGACCCACGCGTCGGTGCGCGGGACGGAGGCGGCGGTGCCGGTCGAGATCGTGCGCCTGTCGGTCGGGATCGAGGATGCCGCCGACCTCCTCGCGGACATCGAGCAGGCGCTCGCGCGCTGAGCGCGTGCCGACGGGGGTGTGGCGCGCCCGTCGGTCGCCCCGTCAGCGTCGGCGGAAGAGCCCCCGCCGCCGCGGCGGTGATGCCTCCGGTCGGCGCGCCGCGGCTGCTCGCGCGGCGCGTCGCTCCTCCCACGCGACCACGTCCGCCTCGGGGTCGCGTGTGGGCGTGACCACCGGCGGCCCGCCGAGGAGCTGTCGGCGCGCATCGACGACGCGGCGGTTGAAGTCCTCCACGTGGGCGCGGACGTCGGCGGCGCGCGTCAGAGCGTCGAGCCGGTCCTCGAACTCGGCCGCCTCCGTGCGCAGCATGAGCGCGGGCGGGCCGAGTCCGGTGAGCTTCTCGGTCTGGATCTTCCGGCGGATCCACCAATCGGGGTCGTGACGGTCTCCCAGGCCTTCCAGCGGCTTGCCGGCACCCGGAAGGTCATCGAAGTCGCCGCGACGGATCGCCTGCTGGATGGCCGTCTCCACATAGAGAGCCCGATCGTGCGCGGTCGGCGCCGTGGCCTCCTGCGCTTCGGGCGCGTCGGCGGCGGGGTCACCGGATGCCTCGGCGGCATCCTCGCCCTGTTCGGTGTCCGCGCGGGCGGCGCGGGCCGCGCGGTACCGCGCAGCCTCCAGGCGCGGGTCCTCGCTCATACGTCCAGGCTACGTCGCGCGCGCCGCGCTCACACCGGCCGCACACTGCCGGGCGCGAGGAACGGGTCTCCGTGGAGCTCGCCGTGCAGACGCTCCATCCGGGCGTCGAGCAGGGCGGCCGAGTCGGCGGCATCCTTCAACTCGGCCAGCAGGCCGTCGGGGACGATGCCGCCGAACTTGTAGTAGATCTTGTGCTCGAGGCTCGCCCAGAAGTCCATCGCGATCGTGCGGAACTGCACCTCGACCGCCACATCGACGCGGCCCGTGGAGAGGAACACCGGTACCTCGACGATGACGTGCAGGCTCTTGTACCCGTTGGCCTTCGGGGCGGCGATGTAGTCCTTCACGGTTCGCACGGTGATGTCGTCCTGCGTGGTGAGCAGGTCGAAGAGGCGATAGGCGTCCTTCGTGAAGCTCGTGGTCACCCGGATGCCGGCGATGTCGGTGATCTCCGCGCGGATCGCGTCGAACGCAGGATCCACGCCCTTCCGGACGAGCTTCTCGACGAGGCTGTCCGCCGTCTTCACCCGACTGGAGACGTGCTCGATCGGGTTGTAGTCGTGCATCTGCTGGAACTCGTCGCGCAGGATGCCGAGCTTGGTCTCGACCTCGCGGAGCCCGAACTGATACTCCAGCAGGAACCGCTGGAACTCGTCGCGCATCGTCCGCAGCTGATCCGGGGAGAAGGACTCGACCCCTTCGGACGTCGCCACCATCAGGTCTCGCGCGGCAGTGCTCACCCGCACGACCGTACCCGGCCGGGCTACGCGGAAGCTGTGCGTTCGAAGGTCGGGGGCGTCCGGCGATCCGGGCCTGCCGCTCCCGTGCTTCCGGGTATGCATATACTCGGAAACCAGATACTCGGTATGTATGCCGAGCGGGGGGAGCGGCGGATGTCGGTGCGACAGAGCCTGTTGGCGATCCTCGATCAGGGGCCGTGCTACGGCTACCAGCTGCGGGCGGAGTTCGAGCGCCGGACCGGCTCGACGTGGCCGCTGAACGTCGGTCAGATCTACAACACGCTCGAACGGCTCGAACGAGACGGGCTCGTCGCGAAGGGCGAGACCGACGAGCAGGGGCATGTGTACTGGGCGATCACCGAGGACGGATCCGCCGAGGTGCGCGCATGGTGGTCGTCTCCGATCGCCCGGACCACGGGCACCCGAGACGAGCTGGCGATCAAGATCGCCGTCGCCGCCACGCTCCCCGGCGTCGACGCCGACGACGTCATCCGGGAGCAGCACCGAGCGTCCCTCGCCCACGTCCGCCTGCTGGACGGACTCCGTCGGCAGAGCGTCACGGCCGGCGACGGCCACGGCGAAAGGGCGGAGGCTGAGGCCTTCGCTCGCTCGCTGGTCCTGGACGCGATGGTCTTCGCAGCGGAGGCGGAGGTGCGATGGCTCGAGCTGGCCGCTGAGCGCCTCTCGGAGCGCCCGTCGCAGAGGCGTGCGCTCGAGCTCACGACGGACGCGCCGAAGCGCGGTCGACCGGCCAAAGTGCTCTGAGCGCGCGCCCCGTCCACACCGCCGACGGAACGGTAGCGTCGGATCCATGACCCGCGAGCACCTCACCTCCGCGTCGGAACTCGCCGATGCCCTCCGCACCGCCCGCCCTCCGATCGTCCTCGACGTCCGGTGGAAGCTCGGCGGCCCTCCAGGGCATCCGCTCTACCTCGAGGGCCACATTCCCGGCGCCGTCTTCGTCGACCTCGAGCACGACCTCGCCGCCGACGGCGCGCCGCAGGAGGGCAGACATCCGCTGCCGACCCCCGAGCGGTTCCAGGCGACGGTCCGCGGCTGGGGCGTCGACGATGGGGACGAGGTCGTCGTGTACGACGACGACAAAGGATGGGCCGCCGCGCGCGCCTGGTGGATGCTGACGGATGCCGGCGTCGCCGCACGCGTCCTCGACGGTGGTCTGGCGGCATGGCGTGCCGCCGGGCTCGGCCTCGAGGCCGGCCAGGTCGACGCGGAGCCGGGGGCCGTGACCCTGCGCCCCGGGCAGCGCACGCGCCTCAGCGCCGATGAGGCCGCCGCTCTCGCCGCAGGCGCGGACGGGATCCTGTTCGACGCTCGCGCGGGGGAGCGGTATCGCGGCGAGGTCGAGCCGATCGATCCCCGCGCCGGCCACATCCCCGGCGCGGTCAGCGCCCCGACCACCGAGAATCTGAACCCGGACGGCACCCTCCGCACCCCCGTGGAGCTGCGCGAGCGGTTCTCGACGCTCGGAGTCGGAGTCGGGTCCGGGCAGGTCGGCGTCTACTGCGGGTCCGGCGTCAGCGCGGCCCAGGAGGTGCTCGCCCTCGCCGTCGCCGGCTATGACGCGGCGCTGTATCCGGGGTCGTGGAGCCAGTGGTCGAACGATCCGGCCCGCCCCGTGGCGACCGGGTCGACGCCCTGATCGGTGGGATCGCCGACCCGGAGGGGCGGCATCCACGAGAATGACCTCATGACCGTCACGCCCCGCTCCGGCACCCCGTTCACCCTCCGCGCCGGTGCCTACGAAGCGGAGATCGCCAGCGTGGGAGCCAGCCTTCGCGCGCTGCGCTACGACGGGCGCGACCTCATCGTGCCGTTCGCCGCCGACGAGGTGCGGCCAGGATCCCGCGGCGCGCTCCTCGCGCCGTGGCCGAACCGCGTCATCGACGGGCGGTACACCTTCGGTGGCTCCGAATACGAGCTCGCCCTCACCGAGCCGCGCCGCGGCCATGCGCTGCACGGGCTCGTCAGCTGGCTCGACTTCGCTCCGGCCGAACGCTCGGAGGCCGCCCTCACGTTGACCGCCGTCATCGAGCCCCGGACGAGCTACCCGTGGCGGGTGCGCGTCGAGACCGCTTTCGTCCTCGACGAGCAGGGACTGACGCAGACCGTCCGAGCCGTCAACGAGAGCCCGGATGCCGCTCCCTTCGGTACGGGATCCCACCCCTACCTCGTGGCCGGCCCCGGTGCGCTCGACACCTGGACGCTCGCGCTCCCCGCCGCTGACGTCCTGGACGTGACGCCCGACCGGCTCGCGCCGCTCGGCCTGAAGTCCGTCGCCGAGTTCGAGCCCGACCGGTTCGACTGGCGCGCACCCCGCGTCCTCGGCGCGGTCGAGCTGGATCATGCGTACACGGGCCTCGAGCGTGCGTCAGACGGCACCGCCACCGTGACCCTCACGGATCCTGACGGCACGGGCGTGCAGGTGACGTGGGATGCCGCGTGCCCGTGGGTGCAGGTGCACACCGCCGACCTCCCCGGGGGACCGAGCCAGCCGTTCCACCGCGCCGGTCTCGCCGTCGAGCCGATGACGTGCGCACCCGATGCCTTCAACGCCGGCCGCTACGACTACGACGCCGGTCTCGTGGTGCTCGCGCCCGGCGGCCGAGCCTCGGCCTCCTGGCGCATCAGCGCGCTCTAGCGGCTCTCGGGCACGCAGAAAGGCCCCGGAGTACTCTCCGAGGCCCCTCGCTTGTGCACCGGCGTCAGTGACGCCGGGCAGGTACAGGTCGGATCAGAGGATCACTCGTCGTCTCCGCGCAGCTTCGCCTTCACGTCGTTGCGCTTCTCGACGGAGTCGCGCTCCGCTTCGGCGCGCTTCACGTCAGCGTCGGCCTTCGCCTCGTCGACCTTGTCGCCGATGCGATCCTTCGTGTCCTCGAAGCCTTCCTTGATCTTTCGTCCCGCCGTCTCGGCGGTCTCCTTCGCGTCGTCCAGAAAACCCATGTCGCGCTCCTTTCAGAGAGGAAGTGATGCGCGTTCCACACTACGGACACGCCGAACGGCGCGGAGGGGGTTGATCATGGATCGATGCCGTGCTACCCCCTAGCATGAGCGTCATGGACGTCGACAACACCACCCTGGATCAATGGCAGAACGCCTTCGGCGGCACCGCGGGCACGATCATCGGCATCGCCTACTACATCCTCCTCGCCATCGCGATGTGGAAGGTCTTCACGAAGGCGGGCTATCCGGGCATCCTCGCCCTGATCCCGATCGTGAACTGGTTCTTCCTCGTGAAGGTCGCCGGGTTCTCCGCCTGGTGGGGGCTGCTCGCCCTGATCCCGATCGTGAACATCGTGTTCGCGATCATCGTGGCGCTCCGGATCGGAAGGGCGTTCGACCACGGCGCCGTCTTCTCGATCTTCCTCCTCTGGCTGATCGCCCCGATCGGCTACTTCATCATCGGATTCAGCTCCGACCGCTACACGCGCCCGGTCTGAGCACGCTCTCCCGGGGCCGCCTGCGAGGCATCCTGGAGCGACACGCTCGTCCGTCGACGGGGAGGGCGGATCCGCCCTCCCCGTCGCTGGTGACGGACCCGGTTGCCTAGGATCGACTCGAGGGGGTTCCGTGGCGAAGAAGAATCGGGTGCGCACGCGCGATGTCGTCGCCGAAGGCCTCTACATCGCCTCCGCGGCCACTCGGTTGAGCCTGAAGAACACGATCCTCGTGCACATCCTGGCCGACGGCGAGGACTTCGACGCTGATCGCTACACCTCCGCCGCGAAGGACGCGCTCGAGATGCTCGCGGAGGAGGCCGAGGCGGATGCCGCCCGGGCCGCGGCCGACCGCCGGCGCGCCCGCGGGCGCCACTACGAGTCGGACGGGACGCACGACTATCGGGCGCGCGATGTGCGCAACCTCCGCCGCCGTGAGAAGCAGTCGCTCCACGTCGCGAGCGAGCTGCGTCAGCGCGCGGCGGACGAGGCCGAGCTCCGCGCTCTCGTCTCCGATGCGCGGGATGCCGCGTGGTCGGAGGTCGCGAAGAACATCGACCGGACGCTGCGCATCGAGGCATCCCGCCCCGATCTCGAACCCGACTACGACCGCATGCGGAAGGCGCGCATGCAGGCCCTGCGACTCGTCGATCTGCCGAAGCTGCGCGCGCAGCGGCGCACCGCCTCGTCGCAGCGGGCTCTGCACGCGGCCGGCGAACTCCCGGACATCGTGACCGACGGCGGCGCCCCTGCTCGAGGGGTCGACCCGGGCGAGCTGGAGTAGAGCTCGATTCGCCCCGCGGTGCGGCGTGCGCTAAGCTGTTCCACGGCCTTCCGCACGGAAGGCATGCGCCCGTAGCTCAATGGATAGAGCATCTGACTACGGATCAGAAGGTTAGGGGTTCGAGTCCCTTCGGGCGCACACTGTGTTGAGACAGTGACGAGACCTCCGGGAGACCGGGGGTCTTCGTTCTTCTCCGGCGTCCCGCGCGACCGACGGCTCCCGAGGGACTCGGCGACGGCGTCGCCGGTGTCGGCCCCGGGGAGCCATCCCCGGTCGGAGGCGTCGGCCCGATGCCGGATCCGACGTCCGCGTGCGTGAGCACCTGCCACGCCGTGACGTAGCCTTCGACATCGGTCGGGCCGGAGCGGTGCGCGGCGATGTAGGCGGCCACGGGGTCGCCGCCCGGATAGGTATCCGACCACCCCGGGATGCTCACGGTGGGGAAGGCGAGACCGTCCTGCGTGGCGTAGTGGTTGTACGCGACCACCGCCGACAGCGGTGCCGTCGCGTCCCACTGCGTGGGGAACGCGTTGCCGGCGGGATCTTCGCCGTGGTACTTCGCGGCGCCGGCGCAGAAGTCGTGCGGGTAGCCGGATGCGGAGATGCTCTGACTGAGCTGGAGCATGTAGGAGATGCCGGTCATGATCCGCGTGCGCTGTTCCCCGTACAGATCGTCCCCCTGGAGCGAGGCCGTCTCCGCCGCGTTGACGATGCCGCCGACGCCGGCGGATGAATGCCACATGTCCCGGCAGATCTCCATGTTCTGACCGTTCTGATAGGTCATCCCCGGCGCCGTCTTCGGGTTCGACGTGCAGTGCGCGGAATAGTCGTGCGCCCAGCGGCAATCGAGGTCCGCCGCGGACCCGCCCATGAGCGACGCAGGCCGGGGGCCGTCGCTCGCCAGGTAGATGTACGACGGCGTCACGTCTCGCCACAGGGACAGCGCCTGGTCGTAGAGGCCGCGATCGTCGAGGAACACCGCGACATTCATCAGCCCGTCCGTGGCGCTGGTGCGCCAGTTGTTGACATCCGGGCCCCCGTTCTCGAGCCGGGGCACGAATGCGGTTCGGAGCATCGACTCGAACGCGCTCACATCGAACGCGGTGCTCCCCGAGCTCGGCGTATACGTGTAGCGGATGATCTCCGCAGCGCGGACGAGGGTCTCCGCCATCCATCCGGCGAACAGGTCGCCGGAGTGATTGTTCGCGGGCGTCGAGGTGAACCCTCGGAAGCTGTGTCCGTAGGCGTTGAGCATCCGGATGGCGTTCTGCGCGTACACCTCCTTTCCGCCCGAGTAGTAATACAGGAGCGCGTTCAGGTAGGCGCTGTCGATCTGCGTGCTCATGTTCTCTTTGGCGGCGTCGGTGTGCTGGCGTCCCCCGGGCGTGGTGACGTAGCCCGCATCCATGACGCACCCCTGGGGGCTCTCGGGCGCGCAGGGCGCGGACAGGTCGTGGGCGTCGGCGTAGACGCTCCACACGGGCCGACGGTTCACCAGGGAGGCGCCGGAGGGCCCCGTGAGCTCGGAGTAGATCGATGCCTGGGGCTCCTCGCCCGCGGCGATCCTCCGGCGGACCGCTTCGAGTTGCGGCAGTCCGAGGAAGACGCCGGGGTGAGTGAAGCCGGCGGCCGAGATCGTGGGCTGGTCGCCGTCGAGGTACGCCGCCCGGCCGGCCGAGCCGCCCGCGATCAGGCCCGAGCCGAGGATGACGACGACGACCCCCACGGCGGCCACGCCGGCGACCAGACCGGCCCACAGTCCTCTCATCGACAGATCCTCGCTCCTCGGGTGGACGGCGACGGGGCCGTCTCGCCGTGGCGGCGGGTGTGGTCCGGCCCAGGCGCCCTCCGCAGAATATGTCGCGGACGTCGCATAGGGACGGGCCGGCATCGGGTCCATACCGATCTCATACCCGGGATAAAACTTCCACTCGGAGGTTTTGTGGAGTATCGTCGCTGGCGGCGCAGCTGCCTCGCCGCGCGCAGCGCTGCGCGGCATCCCACAACGACGTATCCCAGAAGGACGTGCCATGACCCTTCCCGAAGCCTCGGTCCAGCTCTACTCGCTGGCGAAGGAGTTCTCCGCCGACATGCAGGGCTCGCTCGACGCGCTCGCGGCGACCGGCCTGCGCAACGTCGAGGCGTTCGACTTCGTCTCGCGCCCCGCCGAGATCCGCGCCGCCCTCGACGCATCCGGTCTCGCCTCACCGACGGGGCACGCCCCCCTCCTGACCGACGAGCTGTGGACGCCGGACGGGTCGATCCCCACCCCCGCGCCGGAGGTCGTCTTCGAGGCCGCTGCACAGATCGGCATCCGCACCGTCATCGACCCGTTCGTCGCCCCCGAGCGCTGGCTCACCGAGGACGGCGTCCTCGACATCGCGGAGCGCCTGAACGCGCTCGCCGAGACCGCGCAGGGGTTCGGGCTGTCCGTCGGCTACCACAACCACGCACAGGAGTTCATCGCGAGCTTCGACGGCGTCTCCGCGTACGAGCGCTTCGTCTCCCTCGCCGACCCGCGGGTCGAGCTCGAACTCGACCTGTTCTGGGCGCTCACCGGCGGCCAGGATGTCCCCGCGCTCGTCGCGCGCCTCGGCGATCGGCTCACCGCCGTGCACGTCAAGGACGGCGTCGTCCCGGCATCCAACCCGTGGGCTCAGGGAGCACCGGAGTTCGGCTCGGACTCGCTCGACCAGCGCCGCGCCGGCGAAGGCGACGTCCCCCTCGCCGAGGCGCTCCGTGCCGGGACCGCGATCCGCTACGCCGTGATCGAGTACGACAAGGCCCCGGGCGACGTGTTCGCCGACGTCGCCGCCTCTCTCGCCTTCCTGCGCGACGGCGGGTTCGTCGCATGAGCGCCGCGGAGGCCACTCGGCGGCTCGGCGTCGGCATCATCGGCACGGGCGTCATCAGCCAGACGTACCTGGAGAACCTGACGTCGTTCCCCGACATCGACGTCGTCGCGGTCGGAGACCTCGTTCCCGAGCGGGCGCGGGCGAAGGCGGAGGAGTTCTCGGTCCGCGCGTGGGGTACCGCCGCGGACGTGCTGGCCAACCCCGAGGTCGACCTCGTGGTGAACCTCACGATCCCCGCTGTCCACGTGGCGGTCTCGCGTGCAGCGCTCGAGGCCGGCAAGCACGTCTGGACGGAGAAGCCGATCGGCCTCGACCGCGACGCCACGCGTGACCTCCTCGCGCTCGCGGACGAGCGCGGCCTGCGCATCGGCGCGGCGCCCGACACGCTCCTCGGCCCCGGGTTCCAGACGGCGAAGCGTGCCATCGCCGACGGGGCGATCGGCACGCCGCTGTTCGTGCAGACCACGTTCCAGACGCAGGGTCCGGATGCCTGGCATCCGGAGCCCGCCTTCCTCTTCGCGAACGGCGCGGGGCCCCTCCTGGACATGGGGCCGTATTACTTCTCGGCGCTCGTCAGCCTCCTCGGGCCGATCGACGCCGTCGCGGCACGCGGCTCACGGCCGCAGCTCGAGCGGACGATCCGCACCGGCCCGAGGGCGGGAGAGACCTTCCCGGTCGAGGTTCCCTCGACAGTTCAGGTGCTGACCTCCTTCGCAGGCGGCCAGCACGGCACCCACCTGCTGAGCTTCGACTCCGCCCTCGAGCGGGCCGGCGTCGCCGAGATCCACGGGTCGGAGGGGTCGATGGTCCTCCCCGACCCCAACATGTTCTCGGGTCGCATCGCCGTCGTGAAGCCCCTGGGCTCCATCTCCGACGCGGACCGCGGCGAGCAGCGCTGGATCGAGATCCCCGAGCAGGGCGCCCTCACGGGCCGCGGTATCGGGGTGCTCGACATGGCCCGCGCGATCGCGGCGGACCGCCCGCACATCGCGACGGGTGAGCTCGGTGCGCACGTGCTCGACGTGATGCTCTCGGCCCAGGATGCCGCCGCCTCCGGCGAGACGGTGCGGATCTCCTCGACGGTGGCGCCGGTTCCGCTTCTGCCGGAGGGGTTCGACCCCTTCGCTCGCACCCTCTGAGATCGCGGGCGGGGCCTGGCCGCGGGCCGGGCCCTGCGTTCACCGGCCGCGCCCTGCGTTCAGTGGGCGCGTGCGCCGGAAACCCCCACAAGATGTCCCTCCGATGCGCCCGGGGACGAGGGCGCAGACGCGCGCCGGGATGGCTCGGCGGAGGCGCGCAGCGCCGCGTCGAGGTCTGCGATGAGGTCCCCGGCATCCTCGAGTCCGATCGAGAGCCGTACGATGTCCGCGCCCGGGCGGGCCTCGATCGGAACCGGGCGGTGCGTGAGCGCGGCGGGGTGCTGGATGAGTGAGTCGACCCCGCCGAGGGAGACGGCGTGGGTGAACAGGCGCACCGCGCCGGTGAGGGCGGATGCCGCCGCCGCCCCACCCCGAAGCCGCACCGAGACCATGGCGCCGGTACCCCGCATCTGACGCTGCAGGAGACCGCGCGGATCCCCGTCGTGCCCGGGGTAGAACACCTCGGCGACGGCGGGATCATCCGCGAGCCAGGCCGCGATCCGCTGCGCCGACGTCTGCTGACGCTCCATCCGGAGCGGAAGCGTCGGCAGGCCGCGGTGAAGGAGGTAGGCGCCGAGCGGATGCAGCAGGCCGCCCGTGATCGCGCGGACGCGGCGCAGGGCCGCGATCGTGGCAGAGGGCCCGGCGACAACGCCGGCGACCACATCGCCGTGTCCGCCGAGGTACTTCGTCGCGCTGTGCAACGACATGGCCGCCCCGAGGTCCAGCGGGTTCTGCAGCACCGGGGTCGCGAACGTGTTGTCGACGACGACCGGCACATCTCCCGCCTGCGCCACAACCGCGGCGATGTCGACGAGCTCGAGCGTGGGGTTCGCCGGGGTCTCGAGAACCACGAGGCCGGTGTCGGGGCGGATGCTGGCCGCGACCTCGCCCTCGCGGCAGAAGGTGACCTCGGTGCCGAGCATCGCGGATCCGAGCAGGTGGTCGGTGCCGCCGTAGAGCGGCCGCACCGCGACGACGTGGGGCTTGCCGATCGAGACGGTGTGGGCGATGACGACCGCCGTCATCGCCGCCATCCCGGAGGCGAACGCCGCCGCGGCATCCGCGTGCTCGAGCGCGGCGAGGGCATCCTCGAACCGGGCGACCGTCGGGTTCCACAGGCGCGCGTAGACCATCCCACCCTCCGCGAGCGGGCGTCCGCCTCCGGCCATCGCCTCGTACGAGTCCCCGCCGCTGTCGATGTCGGGGAGGGGGTTGGTGGTCGAGAGGTCGATCGGCGGAGCGTGCACGCCGAGGGCCGCGAGGTCGTCGCGGCCGGCGTGGACGGCCAGGGTGTCGAGGTGCCAGAGGTCATCGCGCATCCTCTCATCCTGCGTTCTGGGGAAGGAATACGCGCGAGATGCGTGGATTCCGGCAGAATCATGAGCAAAGAGCCCGGAATCCTCAATTCGAGCACGCGCGAGAGAGGTCGAGATGGTGAGAACGCAATCCGAGGACAGGATGCCGATCGACGACATCGACGCGGCGATCCTCCGCATCCTCTCCGTCGATGCGGACGTCAGCAACACCGCTCTCGCCCGGCGCCTCGAGATCGCCGAGTCGACGTGCGCGCACCGCGTGCGTGCGCTTCGGGCGCGGGGCGTCATCCGCGACACCCGTGCGCGGATCGATCCGGTCGCGATGGGCTTTCCCCTGCAGGCGATGATCCGCGTGCGGCTGACCAATCACACGCCCGCGAACGTGCGATCGCTCGCGGACGCCCTCGCCGAGACGCCGCGGGTGCTGCAGGTGTTCCACGTCGCCGGCGCCGACGACTTCCTCGTCCACGTCGCGGTGCAGGACACCGCGGCGCTGCGTGACATCGTGCTCGAGCACATCACGGTGCATCCCGTCGTCCGCGCGACCGAGACGCAGCTGATCTTCGACCTGCGCGACGGGCGCGGGTTGCTCTGATCCGCCGGCCGGGCCTGTGCCCGCCCCCGCCGCTCGCGTGCGGAAAGCAGGGCCGATCGGCTGTTCGGGGGCCGGGACGGTCACCGAAGTCCGATCCGCCCTGCTTTCGGCACGGCCGGTGCCGGTGAGGGCTGCCGCGGCGCGGGCACGGGAGGGGGCGTCAGCCGGCGGCGGCCCGGTCCGCGACGTCGAGCGCGCGGTCGATGATGTCGAGGCCGCGGACGAGGTCCTCCTCCGAGATCACGAGCGGGGGCGCGACGTGGACCCGGTTGAAGTGGGTGAAGGGCCACAGGCCCTCCTTCTTGCACGCCGCCGCGATCGCCGCCATCGGGGCGGCATCCGGGCCGGACGCGTTGAACGGCACGAGCGGCTCGCGCGTCTCGGCATCCTTCACGAGCTCGATCGCCCAGAACAGGCCCTGCCCGCGCACCTCGCCGACCGATGGGTGCTTCGCGGCCATCGCGCGCAGGCGCGGCTCCACCACGCGTGCGCCGAGGTCGCGGACGCGCTCCAGGATGCCGTCGCGCGCGAACACCTCGAAGGTCGCCACCCCCGCGGCGCACGCGAGCGGATGCCCCGAGTAGGTCAGACCGCCGGGGAAGGCGACGGTGTCGAAGCGGGCGGCGATCTCGTCCGAGATGATGACGCCGCCGAGCGGCACGTACCCCGAGTTGATCCCCTTCGCGAAGGTGATGAGGTCGGGGACGACGTCGAAGGCCTGGAAGGCGAACCACTCGCCGATCCGGCCGAAGCCGACCATGACCTCGTCGGCGATGTACACGATCCCGTACCTGTCGCACAGCGCGCGCACACCCGGCAGGTACCCGGGTGGCGGCACGAGCACCCCGTTCGTGCCGACGACGGATTCGAGGATGATCGCCCCGATCGTCGAGGCGCCCTCGAGGATGATCGTCTGCTCGAGATGCTCGAGGGCGCGCCGGGTCTCCTCTTCGGGGGATGCCGAGTGGAACGGCGACCGGTAGGCGTACGGCCCGAAGAAGTGGGCGACCGAGCCGTCGGCGGGCTCGTTGGCCCACCGGCGCGGGTCGCCGGTGAGCGTGATCGCCGTCGAGGTGTTGCCGTGGTAGCTGCGGTAGGCGGCGAGCACCTTGCGCTTGCCCGTGACCAGGCGCGCCATGCGCACCGCGTTCTCCACGGCATCCGCGCCGCCGTTCGTGAAGAAGACCTTGCTCATGCCCTCGGGCGCGACCTCGCAGATGCGGCGCGCGAGGTCGCCGCGCACGTCGTTGGCCATCGACGGCTGGATCGTGGCGAGGCGCCCCGCCTGCGCCTGGATGGCGGCGACGAGATCGGGATGCTGGTGCCCGAGGTTTAGGTTCACGAGCTGGCTGGAGAAGTCGAGGAAGGTGTTGCCTTCGTAGTCCCAGAAGCTCGCGCCGGCACCCCCCGCGACGGGGTGCGGGTCGATGAGCGCCTGGGCGCTCCACGAGTGGAAGACGTGGGCCCGGTCGTCGGCGCGGACGCGCGCGTTCGCCTCCGGATCGGCCACGGCCCCGGTGGGCACGGCTGCGGCGGCGGAGGGTGCGGCCGCGGATGCGGGCGTCGCGATGGTCGCGGTCCCTGAGACTGTCGAAGCGTCGGTCATGAGCGGGTCTCCGTCGGGTCGTCGGTGAATCTTCGGAATTCGAGGCCGTGGCCACCGTAATACGGGGAGTAGGGTCGGACCACCATCGGGGTGCGTCGTCGACGAAGGAGATCCCATGCCCACCACTATGTCGGCCAGAGGAGCGCTGTCCGCGGCATCCCTCGCGCTGGTCCTCGCCGTCAGCGGATGCACGGGCGCCGCCCCGGCCCCGGCGCCGACCGGCTCGTCGGCGCAGCTGCCCGCGCCGGTCATCGTCGAGCTCGGATCGATCGACGGCACGACCGTGACCGTGCCCCTCGGAAACGTCATCGTCCTCGCTGCGGGCGACACGAGCGTCTCCGCGTGGACCGCCGACATCGACGATCCCGACGTCCTGTCGTTCACGCCGGGGCGCGACGACGGTTCGGCCACGTTCAACCCGGGTCTGACCCCGCTGAAGGTCGGCGACTCGGGCGTCACCCTCACCGACGGCGAGACGGGCGAGACGGTGTCGTTCGAGGTCGAGGTGACGCAGGGCTGACGCCCTCGCGAGCCGCCCCGCCACCGCGGCGACCGTCGCTACACGAGGTAGACCTTGCGCAGCGTCTCGCGCACCGTCCAGACGGTCTGCATCCCCGCGGCGAGGCGCACCACGGCGCCGGGCGTGAGCGTGATCGGTGGGAGCGTGGGCGAGGTGAACTCCACCGTCGCGTCTCCTGCGAGGACGACGAACACCTCGTCGATCTCCACGTCGCGCATCGCGCCGACGGTCATCTCCCAGACCCCGATCCCCATGTCCTCGTCGAGGTCGACGGACCCCGACGCCGGGGACCCGGCGAGCACCTGTGCAGCCGGCACCGGCACGAGCGGCACGTCCACCGTGAGAGCGGACACGACGACGCCCGCATCCAGGTCGCCTCCGTCGAGGTCGTCGTCCCAACCGTCGGAGACCTCGGTCATGAGTCGAACCCGAGGCCGAGGGAGTCGAGGGTCTTCAGCAGCAGATTGCGCCGGCCCTCCCGGTGGTCGGCGCGGTCCATCGACCAGCGCGTCAGGTTGATCCCCACCGCGGCGGCGGGCTCCGGCGGGAACGGCAGCGGACGCCCCCGGACCATCTTCAGGCGCGTGCGCTCGGTGTCGGCGCCCGCGAGCAGGTCGAGCATGACCTCGCCCGCGAAGCGCGTCGATCCGACGCCGAGGCCCGTGAAGCCGGCGGCGTAGGCGACCCGTCCGCCGCGCGCCGTGCCGAAGAAGGCGGTGAACTGCGTCGAGGAGTCGATGGGCCCCGCCCACTCGTGCGAGAAGCGGAGTCCCTCGAGCTGGGGGAACGTGGTGAAGAAGTGGCTCGCGAGCGTGCGCCACACGTCGGGGCGGTGCTCGTAGCGCGGGTCGACCCGGCGGCCGTAGTGGTACAGCGCGTCATATCCGCCGAAGAGGATCCGCCCATCCTGCGTCGGACGGTAGTAGTGGAACTGGTTGGCCATGTCGCCGATTCCCTGGCGGTCGCGCCAGCCGATGGCATCCCACTGCTCGGCGCTCAGCGGCTCGGTCATGAGGGCGTAATCGTAGACAGGCACCGTCATGAGCCGGTTGCGCTTGAGCAGCGACGGGAAGACGTTCGTCGCGAGGACGGCCTGCGAGGCCCGCACCCATCCGCCGGAGGTGATGACGGTGACGCCGTTCGTGGACGAATCGAGCGCCGTGACGTGCGAGCGCTCGAAGATCTCGACGCCGCGCTCCTCGCACGCCCGCGCGAGCTCGGCGGCCAGGCGCGCGGGGTGGACGAGAGCGGCGGACCGCTTCTCCCAGATCGCGGCGAGGTAGGTCGGCGACGCGATGGACGCGCGGACGGCGGCCTCGTCGAGGTAGACGACGTCGGGATCGCCCGCGGCTTCGGCGCGCCAGTCGTCGAGCCACGCGAGCTGATGCTCCTCGACGGCCGGCGCGAGCTCGCCGGTGCGCTCGAACTGCACGTCCAGGCCCAGGTCGGCGACGGTCTGCTCGATCGCGTCGAGGTTCTCCCTGCCCAGTCGCTCGAGCTCGTCGATCTCGTCCGGCCAGCGGCTCGCGCCGTTCTCGTGGCCGTGGGTGAGGCTCGCCTCGCAGAATCCGCCGTTGCGGCCCGATGCCGCCCACCCGACCCGCTGCGCCTCGACGATCACGACGCGGCGGTGCGGGTCGCGGAGCTTCGCGAGGAGCGCCGTCCACAGTCCGGCGTAGCCGGCGCCGACGACGACGAGGTCGGCGCGCACGGTGCCGCGCAGGGGCGGACGGTCGGGCCGGAGCGCCGCCGACAGGTCCTGCGTCCAGAACACCGCCTCCTGCGTGCGGTCGAGGGCGTGCTCGACGACGGATGCCGGGGGTGCGTTTCTCTCGAAGACCGTGGTGCCCACGGGGATCACTTCCTGTCCTGTGCGGCGCTGCGACGCGCAGCGCTGTGCGCTATTCAATACGGCGCCTCGATCGGCGGCAAGGCGGGCGGGCAGAGCGACCGCGGTGCCTGTCTCAGGTCAGAGCGGACGGACCCGCAGCCACATGAACCCGTGCGGCGGCAGATCCAGCCCCTCGTCGAGGTCGCGCTCCGCGTCGTGGACGAGGTCGAACGCGGAGCGCTCGAAGCCCGAAAGCGTCAGCGGGTCGAGCCGCACCTCGGCATCCCCGACGTTCGCGAGGACGAGGAGGCGCGTCTCCGCCCCCGGGCGCTGATACCCCAGGATCGACGGATGCGGGGTGCGGAATCCGACGAGCGCGTTCCCCGCCAGCTCGGGCGCGGACTGACGGACCGAGATCAGCTTCGTCAGCCGACGGAAGACACGTCCGGCGGAGGTGCTCGGATCCTCGCGCTCGGCGTAGCGGTCGCGCGGGCGGTTCCCGCGGTGCACCCAGCGGCTGTCGCCGCGGCGCACCGGGTCGTCGGCGTACGAGTAGTCGTTCAACTGCGCTACTTCGTCGCCGAGGTAGAGCAGCGGGATGCCGCCGGTCGAGAGGGCGAGGGCGTAGGCGAGGACGACGCGGTCCTCGCCGCCCGGATCCCCGGCCTCGATGCCCGCCAGGGAGGCGGTCGTGCCGGTGACGCGGGCATCCCCGGTCTCGGGGTTCTCCTGGAAGGCGACCCCGCGGGCGAAGGACCCGTCGAACCGGCCGGTGTAGAAGCGGTTGAGGAACTGGCGGTGGCGGTAGCCGTCGATGCCGAGCGCTGCGGCGTCCTCGTCGGCGAACGTCCACCCGATGTCGTCGTGGCTGCGCACGTAGTTGACCCACGCGGTGCCTTCGGGAAGCGCGTGGCGGTGCTCGAGGGCATCCTGCAGCAGACGAGCGTCGCGCGTGGCGAGCGCCTCCCACGTCAGCGCCATCTGCAGCGGGTTGTAGGACAGCTCGCACTCGGTGGGGGAGATGTAGCTGATGACCTCGTCGGGGTGGACGATCGCCTCCGACTTGAAGAGCATGCCCGGGGCCGCCATCGCGAGCACCGCATTGAAGGCCTGCAGCAGCAGGTGCGCCTCGGGGAGCGACTCGCAGGAGGTGCCGAGGCGCTTCCAGATGAAGGCCACGGCGTCCATCCGCAGGACGTCGACGCCGCGGTTGGCGAGGAAGAGCATCTCGCCGGCCATCGCGCGGAAGACGGCGGGGTTCGCGTAGTTGAGGTCCCACTGGTAGTGGTAGAACGTCGACCAGATCCACCGCCCGTCCTCCAGCTGGACGAACGATCCGCGGTGATCGTCGGGGAAGATCTCCCGGGTCGTCCGCTCGTAGGCGTCGGGCATCTCGCGGTCGGGGAAGATCAGGTAGAAGTCGGCGTACTCGGGATCTCCCGCGACGGCCCCCCGCGCCCACTCGTGCTCGTTGCTCGTGTGATTGAAGATGAAGTCGACGACGAGCGCGATCCCCGCGGTACGCAGGTCTCCGGCGAGGTCGGTCAGGTCCTCCATCGTCCCGAGGCTCGGATCCACGGCGCGATAGCTCGAAACGGCATACCCGCCGTCGTTGTCGCCCTCCGGCGCCGCGAACAGCGGCATGAGGTGCAGGTAGGTGAGCCCGAGGTCGCGCAGGTATGGGATCTGGTCGCGCATACCGGCGAGGTTGCCCGCGAACCGGTCGACGTAGGCGACCCCGCCGAGCATCCGCTCCGATTGGAACCACTGCCGGTCGGTCTCGCGTTGCGCGTCGCGGGCCTTCAACTCCAGCGGGCGCGCGTTCCACGAGGCGGATGCCGCGGCGACGGTCGCGGCGAGCTGCTCCTGCCCGTCCGTCCGGTCGCCGTAGAGCTGGGTGAACAGGCCGTGCAGCCGGGGGAACTGGGCGTCGAATCGCTCCAGGAACCCTTCGTCGACGCGCCCGGCCGCCTCGAGGGCCTCGAGCGCAGCGGCGCGATCGGATGCCAGAGCCGTCAGCGCGGTCACGGTGCCTCAATCCCCATGCCCCACAGCCTAGATGCAGTGGTCCGCGAGCGCCCTTTCGCGGCGGCGTAGTCTCGGAGGATGAGTGCGTACGTCTCCGCGTTCGAGCTGTTCTCCATCGGAGTGGGCCCCTCGAGCTCGCACACCGTCGGCCCGTTGCGGGCCGCACGCGACTTCGCCGCACGCGCGGTGAGGCTGCCGGGCCTCCGCCGGGTGACGTGCGTGCTGTACGGGTCTCTCGCCGCCACCGGCCTCGGCCATGGCACGCCGGACGCCGTCGTGGCGGGTCTCCTCGGTCACGACCCGGAGACGGTGGATCCCGACCTCGTCCGCGGCGCGTGGACCGACTGGGCCGACGGCGCGGACCTCCGTGTCGCGGGAACCCGACCGGTCCCGTTCGCGCGCGAGGACATCTCGTTCGAGCCGCGGAGCCGCCCGGGCGGTCACCCCAACACGATGACGCTGCGCGCCTGGGGTGACGGCGGGGGCCACATGGACGAGCTTCTCGCGGAGGATACGTACCTCTCGATCGGCGGTGGGTTCATCCGCCGTGAGGGAGCGGAGCCCGACCTGACCACGGCTCCTTTCCCGTATCGGTTCTCGACTGCCGCCGAGCTGCTGGACGTGTGCGACGAGCACGGCCTGACGATCGCCGAGCTCGCCCGCCGCAACGAGGAGGCCCTCCGCAGCGAGGACGAGGTGGCCGCAGAGCTCGACGCCATCTGGGATGCCATGTCCGCGTGTGTGGACGCTGGCCTGCACTCCGACGGGGTGCTCCCCGGCATCCTGCGCGTCAAGCGGCGCGCGAGCGCGATCCGGGAGCAGCTCGAGGAATCGGAGGCGGAGACGGGGCGCGAGCTTCCGGGGGAGTGGCTGGGAACCTTCGCGCTCGCGGTCAACGAGGAGAACGCCGCCGGCGGGCGGGTCGTGACAGCGCCCACCAACGGCGCCGCCGGCATCCTTCCTGCGGTCGCGATGTACTGGTGGCGCTTCCTCGCCGACGCGGGCCTCGGGTCCTCGACCGCCGTGACGCCCTACGGGGAGCTCGTCGGGTCGGCGCTGCTCGGCCTGCACGCCCCGGACGGCCCGCCGTCCGTCCTCGACGCCTCGGCGGAGCTCGCCCTCGCCGACGCGAACCGGCGTCGCGGCATCCGCCGCTACCTGCTCACGGCGACGGCCCTCGGCTCGCTCTTCAAAGCGAACGCGTCGATCTCCGGTGCGGTGGGCGGATGCCAGGCGGAGGTCGGGTCCGCGTGCGCGATGGCCGCCGGCGGGTTGACCGCCGTCATGGGCGGCACGAACCGCCAGATCGAGAACGCCGCCGAGATCGCCATGGAGCACCACCTGGGCCTCACCTGCGACCCGGTCGGTGGGCTCGTGCAGATCCCCTGCATCGAGCGCAATGCGATCGCGGCATCGACCGCGGTGACTGCGGCGCGTCTCGCGCTCCGCGGCGACGGAGAGCACTACGTCTCGCTCGACATGGTCGTCGAGACGATGCGTCAGACCGGGATCGACATGTCCACGAAGTACAAGGAGACGAGCGAGGGCGGCCTCGCTGTCAACGTCATCGAGTGCTGAGCGTGCTGGCGGGGCGCGCCCGTTCGCCGGGCGCGCTCCCCGGGAATGCGCGGCTCGAACCCCGCCGATGCGCCAGGTGGACGCGATGGCGGGGATCGCGGCATCCCCCGCGGCGTGCGATTGCGGCGCGCAGGACCCCGACGTCGGTGTGCTCGCGCCGGATGTGCAGCGAGGTGAGTCGCACGCGGGCAATCAGCGCCACGACAAGCGCGAACGCGTCACATGCAGGCGCAGAATCCCGCGCCCCGCCCAGCCCCGCCCCGTCAGTCCAGGTCAGCGGCAGCGCAGCTTCTGCGCCAGCGCCTGGAGCTGGGCGAGTTCGACATCGTCGAGCACCGACATGCGCTCCGCGATCGATCGCGCGTGGGCGGATGCCACGCGGCGGAACGCGCTGAGGCCGTCCTCGGTCGCGGTGAGCACCGCGCCGCGCCCGTCCTGCGGGTCGGGGCATTTGGAGAGAAGCCCCCGCGAGACCATCCGGTCGACGAGCCGGGACACGCTCGGCTGACTGATCAGCATGTTCGCCGTCACGTCCCGCAGGCGCGCCGAGCCGTTCTCGCCCCGCGCGACCGTGAGCAGCACGTCGTACTCCGCCTGCGCGAGATCGGAGTCCGAGAAGTCGCCGCTGATCTGACGGAACACCTCGTGCTGAGCGCGGAAGAGACTCTCCCACGCCGACACGGCGAGGCGGCGATCGGTCATGCCGTCAACTGTAGTGCGTGCCGTGTGAGGGCCCCCGTAGGGTGGTCGCATGCGCCGGAACCGTGTCCTCGCCGCCGTCCTCACCACGGTCGCCGCGACGGCCGCATCGCTCGCGATCGTCCTGATCGGGCCGACTGCGGCGAGGGCGCAGACCCCCACCGAGGCCGCCCTCGCCGTGCCCTCCGGAGTCGACGACTTCGTCTTCGACTCGTTCGACGCGGACTACACCCTCACGCGGGCCGAGGACGGGGGGAGCAGGCTGCGCGTCGTGGAGACGATCGTCGCGGTCTTCCCCGAGACGGACCAGAACCACGGCATCCGGCGTCTCGTGCCCGACACCTACAACTCGCAGCCGGTGCGCCCGCACCTCGTCTCGGTGACCGACGAGACCGGCGCGCCGCGGGAGAGCGAGGTCGAGGAGGACGGTGGGGTGTTCTCGATCGTCTCGCGGGCCGATTCCTACGTGCACGGGCGGCAGACCTACGTCCTGACCTACACGCTCGAGAACGTCACCTGGAACTTCCCCGACACCGGCCTCGAGTTCTACTGGGACGTCAACGGCGTCGACTGGGAGCAGCCCTTCAGCGCCGTGACCGCGCGCCTGCACCTCGCGTCGGACCTGGCGTCGCAGCTCACCGGAAGGCTGTCCTGTTACCAGGGTGCGCAGGGCTCGGCGGATGCCTGCGCGTCGATCACCTCGGATCCCGGGCCGGACGGGGGCGTGGTCATCACGGCATCCGCCGGCTCCCTCGCGCCGCAGCAGACGCTGACGATGGCGGTGGGCTTCGCACCGGGGACCTTCACCGTCTTCGATTCGTCGTACCTCGGCTCACCCCTCGGCTGGCTGCAAGCGGTCGCCGGCCTCGGGGTCCTCGGTGGCGCGGGGCTCGCTCTCCGCGCGAGGCGGCGGGGGCTCGCCGACGACCCGGGGCGGCCCACCATCATCGCCGAGTACACGCCGCCGAGCGGCGTCGATGCGCTCGAGAGCGCAGTGCTGCTCGGCAAACGCGACAAGGCGATCCCCGCCGAGATCCTGGAGCAGGCGGTCGCCGGGTCGATCCGCATCATCGAGGGCGAACGCGGGTGGACGGGCAAGGCGAAGCTCACCGCGGAACTCGTCGACCCCTCCCGCGCAGACGCCGACGGCAGTCTGCTGCTGGGCGCGCTCTTTCCGGCGGGGCAGGCGGGCGAGACCTATCAGTTCGGGCGACAGGATTCGCGGTTCGCCTCGAAGGCGCAGAAGATCCTCACCGCCGCCGACAAGGACCTCACCGCGCGCGGGCTGCGGCGTGCGGTGCCGACGGGGACGCGAGCATGGCCGATCGTCGCGACCCTCGTCGCCGGCGCCCTGGTGTTCGTCTTCGGAATGGTGGCGCTCGGGTCGGGGGTGCAGGCCGTCGTCCCGACGGTCGTCATGGTCGCCGCCGGCCTGCTCGTCGTGCTCGCGCTCTGCCTCGTCGTCCGCCGTCCGCTCTCGGCTCAGGGTGCGGAGGTGCGTGACCACCTGAAAGGTCTCGAGGAGTTCATCGCCTGGGCGGAAGCCGACCGCATCCGCATGCTTCAGTCGCCCGCCGGCGCCGAGCGGGTGCCGGTCGACGTGAGCGACCCGCGGCAGAAGCTGGCGCTGTACGAGAAGCTGCTGCCGTATGCCGTCGTGTTCGGGCAGGAGAAGGAGTGGTCGAGCCAGCTCGCCGTCCTCTACACAGCGGTGGGCGCGGCGGGTCCGTATTGGTACTACGGGACGGGCGCCTTCGACGCATCGGGGTTCTCGTCGAGCATCGGCTCACTCTCGGCGGCGGCGGCGAGTTCGTCTTCGACCTCGGGCGGCTCCTCGGGCGGCGGGTCGGCCGGGGGCGGGGGCGGTGGCGGAGGCGGAGGTGGGGTGTGAGCTCAGCGCGCGGTGGCGCCACTGCCCGGCTCGAGGATCTCGCGGAGCGTGGCGAGGTCGATCGGAGTCTGGGCGCCCTCGATGCTCTCCGTGAGTGAGAACGGCAGGCCGTGGTCGGTGAGGAAGGCGATCGCCTTCTCGAGGCGGGGGGCCGTCACGATGTGCGCGGTGCCGAACAGACGCGCGGTGTAGAGCGGCTCGCCGGCGCGGATCGCGTGGCGCATCTCCACCGTCGACCGGTCCGTGATGCGATACAGGGCCTGCAGGATGGCGCTCGGAAGATCCGGGCGTCCGTCGAGGGTGAGGGAGATCGCGAGGTCGGTCATCCGACCAGTCCACCACAGTGCCGGGCCGGGACGCAGTGAGGGCCGGTCGGAGAGGCATCCGACCGGCCCTTGTCCCTTTGCACCAAGAGTGTCCTGCAATCACATGAGGTAGCTGCCACAGCAAAACAACTACCGTGCGAGCACTCTATAACGGAAAGATAACGACCCACAAGGCCCGGTCGTTATCTTTTCGTGACTCATTCCGGATGCATAGGTTCACGCGCTCGGTCGCGGCCGCCGACGGGTCGACGCCGACGACATCGCGTCCTGGCGCCGCGAGGCTCACGGTCAGCATTCCGGTTCCACACCCCACGTCGAGGATCGTGGACGCACCGATCTCATCAGCGAGGGACCGGTAGAAGTCGTCATCTGGCCCGTCGGGGTTGTCGATGTCGTACAGCTCGACGAGCCGCGGGTCCTCATACGCCATTCGCCGAAGCTACCTGTCGGAAGGGCCCTGCGCGTCGGGCGTCGTTCCACCGTGTGCACGGTTGCCGCTCGTGGACCCGGGTGATCGTGCAACCATGATCGGCATGCGTATCGACGCCTACGACGGTGCATCTGCGGCAACGCAGGTGGGCATCGTGCACGCCGTCTACGCGAGCCAGTATCCGCCAGGGACTCCGATCGACGAGTGGCGCGAAGGTATCTGGTCTGCGCATCGCTCTCGCGAAGGCTTCGACCTCCTGATCGCGAGAGAGGGTGACGAGGTTGCCGGCCTGGTCTGGGGCTACGTCGGCGAGCGAGGGCAGTTCTGGACGGACCTCGCCGCAGCCTCCCTCGCCGAGGACGTCGCCGACGCCTGGCTCGGGGGGCACTTCGAGGTGGTGGAATTGATCGTTCTCCCTGCCTACCGCCGTCGGGGACTCGGTGCGGCCCTTCTGGCGAGGATCCTTGAGCGTTCTGATCGGCCCCGAGCCCTTCTCAGCGTGGCTGACACGAACGTGCCGGCGCGGGCCCTCTACGCGTCGATGGGATGGGTGGTGCTCGGACCTCTCGGAGCCCGTTCGTCGGTCATGGGTATCGCGCCCTGCCTCGAGGCCGGCCCCATTTGAGGATTGCGGCGGGGAGGGTTACGGCCGCGTACCTCCGGCTCGCCCTCGGCCCTCGGCCCTCGGCCCTTGTCGTGGGAGTGCGGTGATCGAACGCGGGCACGAGGAACGCCACGATGAGAACGACCGCCGCGACCAGCCCTGTCGCGCCGAGCACGGGGTTCGTCGCGAGAAAGGCGAGGGACACAGCGGCCAGCACCGCGCCGCCGACGACGCCGATCCACCGACCACGAGTCTTCTCAGCCATGGCGTCAGCTTCTCGCCGCTCGGTCGAGTTCCACAGCCCCCTGGTCGGTGGAGACGGCGCCGCCCCACGCGCACCCATCCGATTCGAGGACCGCGCCGAACAACTCAAGTACCCCGACCCCGGCGGCAGGAGATCACTGTGACGACGCACACCGGCCGTGCCCGTTCCCTCGCGCTGGCGGCCCTGGCAGGCATCGTCAGCGGCGCCGTCTTCCTGGGGGTCGCGGAGCTTCTCGCGCTGCTCGTGGCGCGGGGCGCCAGCCCGATCCTCGCGGTGGGTGGCTTCGTGATCGACATCGTTCCGCAGCCGTTCAAGGAGTTCGCGATCGCGACCTTCGGCGCCAACGACAAGATCGCCCTGCTCGCCGGCCTCGGCCTCGCGGTGGTCATCGCCTCGGCGATCGGGGGCGTTCTGGAGTATCTCCGCAGCCCGCTCGGCGTCGTGGTCGTCGCCATCGCCGGTGTCCTTTCGACCGCGGCGATCGTCTCTCGTACGGGTGTCACGCCCCTCTCCTTCCTGCCGCCCGTGATCGCCACCGTCGCGGCATCCGTCGTGCTGATCGTCCTCGGCCGGCGCCTCCGTCGGTGGCGGAACGGTGTGCCGGAGGGGAGCGAGTCGGACGCCGATCGACGCGGGGTCGACCGTCGAGGCTTCTTCCTGCTCGCGGGCATCGCCGGCGCCTCGGCGGTCGTCGTCGGCGTCGCGGCCCGCGTGGTCACGGCGGCGACCTCGTCGGTGGAAGCGCTGCGCAGCGCGCTCCGGCTCCCGCCCCCGCGCTCCCGTCTGACTGTCCCGGCGGGTGCAGAGCTGGACGTTCCCGGTCTGTCGCCCCTGTTCACTCCGAACGCGGACTTCTACCGCGTCGACACGGCACTGACCGTGCCGACAGTCGACCCGACGACGTGGCGCCTGGTCGTCGACGGCATGGTCGACCAGCGCGTGGAGCTGAGCTTCGATGACCTCGTCGGCATGGGCCTCGACGAGTACGGCATCACGCTGACCTGCGTGTCGAACGAAGTCGGCGGCCAGCTCGTCGGCAACGCCGTCTGGCTCGGGGTCCCCGTGCGCGACATCCTCCGCATGGCCGGGCCGCAGGCAGGCGCTGACATGGTGCTCTCCCGCAGCGTCGACGGCTACACGGCCAGCACCCCCCTCTCCTCCCTCACGGACGACGGGCTCGACGCGATCCTCGCGGTGGCGATGAACGGCGAGCCCCTCCCCGCCGAGCACGGCTTCCCCGTGCGGATGGTCGTCCCCGGTCTGTACGGCTACGTGTCGGCCACGAAGTGGCTGACCGAGCTGAAGGTGACGACGTTCGCCGCGGACGAGGCCTACTGGACCCCGCGCGGCTACAGCGCCGAAGCCCCCATCAAGCTCGCGTCGCGGGTGGACGTCCCGAAAGCCGGGGACGCCGTTCCCGCAGGACGCGTCGCGGTCGCGGGCATGGCATGGGCACAGCCGGTCGGCGTCGACCGCGTCGAGGTGAACATCGACGACACCGGGTGGATGCCGGTGACGCTCTCCGCGCCGGTGAACGGCGACACCTGGGTGCAGTGGATGTACGAGTGGGATGCGACGCCCGGCACGCACTACATCGCCGTGCGCGCCCGCAACAAGAACGGCGACCTGCAGATCCAGGAGCGCGCGCCGATCGCGCCGAACGGCTCGAGCGGGTGGCAGCGTGTGCTCGTGACGGTCGGGTCCTGAGCGATCCGCGCCTGCGGAACGAGCTCGTCCGCGACGCCCCGTGAACCACGTACCCCCGCGAGGGGCCCTCGGGCGCGTCGACGGTGGGTGGGGTATGTCAGCATGTCTTCATGCCGCTCATCGGTCAGTCGGATCTTTCGGTTCCGGTCGTCGTTCAGGCGAGAAGCCGCGTCGCTCCGCCGCGGGCCTTCGACATCGTCGTGCCGATCGACCTCTCCCGGATCTTCACGCGGTGGGGGCCGTTCCCGGGTGTGCGCGGGGTGCGCGATCAGGGTGGACCCTGGGATGCGGTGGGGCGAACCCGGACGCCGCTTCTGACCGACGGCTCGACCGCCGATGAGCGGATCACAGAGCTCACGGCGCCGTCCAGCTTCGCGTACGAGATCACGGGGTTCACGAATATCCTGGGTCGGCTCGTGCACGGCGTCCGTGGGGAGTGGACCTTCACGCCCGATGGTGGCGGAACGGTGCTGCGGTGGACCTACGAGTTCCACCCGCGTCCTGGCCGGCATGTCCTCGTCGCCGCGATCATCGCGCCGCTGTGGCGGCGGGCGATGGGCGCCGCGATGGGCAGGACGGTTCGCGTGATCGACGAGGCCTCCGGTCCGGCGTGACCCTGACGGTCGCCGCGGGTCTCAGCGACCGAGCATCGCCGCCAGTCGAGTGATGTCCGCGGGGGTGGTGCGGCAGCATCCGCCGACGATCCGGGCGCCGGAGGCGATCCACTCCTGGGCGCCGTCCGTCGGGATGCCGGCATCCCCCTCCCAGCGGCGAG
This sequence comes from Microbacterium flavum, assembly GCF_018717645.1. Lineage (GTDB taxonomy): Bacteria > Actinomycetota > Actinomycetes > Actinomycetales > Microbacteriaceae > Microbacterium > Microbacterium flavum. The sequence goes on along the minus strand of NZ_JAFLHG010000001.1, from coordinate 180,778 downwards.
CCTGCGCGTCCCAGCGCTCGCCGCTGTTCGGGTAGGCGAGGCCGGGCAGCCCCGGCGGGACGAGGGCGAGAGCCCCCGCGACGGCCTCGGGCGCGCAGCAGTTCACCCCGGCGGCGACCATCCCCGGGGTCGCGGCGATCACGGCGAACGCGTCGGCGAGCTCTCCCGGTCGCCAGCCCGTGCTCGACGCGGAGAGGGAGACCCACGCGGTCGCGCCGAGCTCCGCCACCTCGGCGCACAGCGCCTCGACCTCGGTGAGGCAGGGCACGGTCTCGATGGCGAGCGCATCGGCGCCCGATGAGGCGAGGGCCTCGAGGCGTCGACGGTGCCAGTCGCGCAGCTCCGTGCGCGAGAGGCCGTAGTCGCCGGTGTACTCGCTCCCGTCCGCGCGGACGGCGCCATATGGGCCGACGGATGCCGCGACGAAGCGCGCACCCGCGTCGCGGGCGACCGCGACGCTGTTCTGGAGCAGGAGCTCGACCTCGTCGTCCGCCAGCTGAATGCCGAAACCCACCTGGTAGGAGGTCGTGATGAGGATGTCCGCCCCCGCGGCGACGAACTCCTCGTGGGCGCGCCGTACCTCGTCCGGGTCGTCGCGAAGGAGCCGAGCCGACCAGAGATTGCCGCTCACGTCGTTGCCCCTCGACTCCAGCAGGGTGCCCATGCCTCCGTCGAGGAGGAGAGGCCCGTCCGAGAGTGCCGCGCGCAGATCTCTCACGATGCCGGTGCCTCGGGCGGCGCACCCGACGCCCCGGCGGCACGGTCCCGGCGGACGTTCTCTGCGATCAGCTGGCCGCCGCTCGTGAGGAGGGCCCGACGCCAAGGAGCGACACCCTCGATCTCGATCTGGATGGACATCGAGAGCACCGTCCGGATCAGCACGATGAGACCGAGGATCAGGGCGTCCTCGATCGACGGTTTCGACGTGATGGTGCGGATGAGATCCGCCGCGACGAGAACCTCGAGGCCCAGGAGGATCGCGGCGCCGAGCGTGTTGCGTAGAAGCAGGTAGGCGGCGTGACCGTCGCGTGACCGTCGCAGCGAACGGACGGCGAGCACCACGGCGATGATGAATCCGACGACCATCGCGAGTGCACCGAGCGCCTCGAAGCTCACCGCGATCACGGTGAAGAATGATTCGATCCCGTCGACCACGCGGCCCCCTCATCCTCGTTCCGGTCAGGTCGCGATCCCGACAGGATCACTCTACGGCGACCCCGCAGACGCACGAACGCCCCCGTCCGAAGACAGGGGCGTTCGTGGGCGGTTTACTTGAAGGCGTCCTTGACGTCTTCGCCGGCCTTCTTGACCTTGGCCTTGGCCTGGTCGGCTTCACCCTCGGCTTCGAGGCGCTCGTTGTGCGTCGCCTTGCCGACGCCCTCCTTCACCTTGCCTCCGAGGTCTTCCGCTGCGTTCTTGATCTTGTCGTCGAGTCCCATAGGGTTCCCCTTTCGCTGGCGAATGCCTCGAACGTACGCCCGCGCGGGACGCGCGAGCCAGGGGGTTGACGCGGTGGGGCGCCCGGGCCTAATGGCCGTCGCCGTCACGACCGTGGGGGTCGTGGTCCAGCACGTCCTCCTCGGCCCACACGGGGAGCGGATCGGCCCACGTGGCCCACGCCTGCGGGCCGGCGGCGAGCTCGGCATCCGTCACCAGCGCCTCGTCGAGCAGACGCGCGACCGCGCCCGGCATGAGGTCGACGCCGGTGAACGCCAGATCCTGTGCGGTGAGGCTGCTCTCCATGTCGGCATCGAGCGGATCGATCCAGATCGCCGGGCCGACCTGGTCCCATCGTGCGAGGGTGCGGGCGCGGGAGGCGATCCGGCAGAATCCGGCCGAGCGCACGAGGCGTCCGGCCCGACCGGCGTCGAGCGCATCCAGCGCGGCGACGAGCCGCGCGGGGTGGAAGGGGCGGAGCCGCTCGTAGCGCTCCGTCGTCACGCGCCGGTCGGTGAGGTACGGGTCGTGCTCGTCGTTCAGGGCGCGAACCCATCCGGCGCGCTCGAGGATCTCGTCGGCGGCATCCCCGGCGCTCGCTCGGCCGCCACCGCGCAGGGCGTCGAGGTCCTCGGCGGCCCCGCGGGAGAGGCGCACCCGCGCGGTCGGCGCGAGGTGGGCGAGCAGCGACATGAGCACGGAGAGTCGTGCCGTCTCCAGTCGCTCCCAGTTCACGATGCAGACGTGGGAGGCCGTCTCGATCTGAGACGCGCCGCGCCGAGCCCGCGCGCCGACATCGCCGCGGTCATCGCCCGGCCCCGCGCCCGGCACCAGGCGGGAGCGGTCGCGCAGGTCGTCGAGCAGGTGCGGGGCGTCGACGACGCAGATGACGTCGGGCGCGGGGCGGCGCAGGCAGGGCTCCAGGTGGAGCGCGTCGACGTCGGCGTCCACGTCGAGGACGACGCCGTCGATCTCGTTCCGTGTCCGCGCGATGCGCACCGGGGTGGGCTGCGGGGCCGAGCCCGACGCGGCGCCGGAGGTCGGATCCGACACCCGCACGACGGCCCGACCGATCGCCGTCGCCAGGGCCGCAGCGTACCTGCGCCGCTCCGAGGAGCAGAGGCCGACGACGACGATGGGGGAGGAGGGCACGGGGGGTCCTGCTTTCGCGTTGACGATGGGGTCCGGGACAGCCTAGCCTGATAGTGAGAAACGTTCTCAATAAGGAGGCATCGTGAAAGTCCGTGCGTCACTCAAGTCGCTCAAGGAGCAGCCCGGCGCCCAGGTCGTCCGCCGTCGCGGGCGCGTCTACGTCATCAACAAGCAGAACCCCCGTTTCAAGGGCCGTCAGGGCTGAGAGCCACGCACCCCGGGGGTGGCGCGCTCAGGCGAAGCGCCCCAGGTGGATGCCGGCGAACGCGAGCGCGGCCACGCTCTCGCCGTCGGTGATCTCGCCGCGGCGCACCATCGAGAGGACCTCGCCGAACGGCAGCCAGCGCACCGCATCGATGCCCTCTTCGCCCTGCGTCGCGCCGGCATCCTCGGCCGGCGCGATGCCGCGGGCGAGGTAGACGTACTCCGGCGCGCGCGCGATGCCGTTGAGCGCATCCATCTGTCCGATCAACGTCCACTCGAGGGCGGAATGCCCCGTCTCCTCGAGGAGTTCGCGCTGCGCGGCGAGCAGTGGATCCTCCCCATCCGAGCCTCCGGCGGGCACCTCGACGGAGGCGCCTGTCGTGTACCTGTCCAGCGACACGAGGCAGACCCGGTCCTCGTCGTCGATCGCGACGATGAAGACGGCCGGATGCCGCATCTCGACGACGCCGTAGATGCCCTCTCCGTGCGGCCCGAGGATCTCATTCTCCTCGACGCGGATCCAGCGGTTCTCGTACACGATGCGCGATCCGCGCGTCTCCCACGCCATGTCGCCACCCTATCCGCGCGTTCGGAGCCGCGGCGGCGTCACCCGCAGACGCCGAACGGCCCGGAGCATGCTCGACGCATGTCGCTCCGGGCCGTTCGTGACTGTCGCGGCGTGGACGGTCGCCGGTCAGTACCAGCCGTTGGACTCCGAGTGGTCCCACGCGCTGCACGGCGAACCGTAGCGGCCGGCGATGTAGCCGAGGCCCCACGCGATCTGCGTCGCAGGGTTCGTCTGCCAGTCCGCGCCGGCGGAGGCCATCTTGCTGCCGGGGAGAGCCTGCGGGATGCCGTAGGCGCCGCTCGAGTTGGCCGCATTGACGCGCCAGCCCGACTCGCGGTTCCACAGCGACAGCAGGCAGGCGAACTGGTCGTCGCCCCAGCCGTAGCTGGAGGCGGCCATCGAGCGTCCGATGCCCTGTGCCGACGCGGGGTCGACGTTCACGTCGACGGAGGGGGCGGAGCTGCCCCCGGAGGATGACGAGGACGAGGACGAGGACGACTGCTCCTCCGCCGCCTTCGCAGCGGCGGCCGCCTCGGCTTCGGCGGCGGCCTGCGCGGCCGCGGCTTCGGCGGCGGCCTGCGCGGCGGCGGCAGCGGCGGCTTCGGCGGCGGCCTTCGCAGCAGCTTCCTCCTCCGCCTTCTTCGCGACGGCCGCGTCGAGGCGACCGCGGAGCATGGCGGCCTGCTCGCGCACCGTCTGCGTCGCGGTGGAGGCCTCGGCGGTGAGGCTCGGCACCAGCAGCGCAGGCGTCACATCGAGCGCCTCGAGCTTTTCGACGACCTCGCCGAGCGGAGCGGTGTTCACGACCGTGGAGCTCGCGCCGATGTCGAGCCCGGAGGTGCGGATGTCGACCGTCACCTGTCGGGCCTCATCGATCGCAGCACGCGCGTCCAGGAGGGCGGAGCGGCCCTGCGAGGCGATCTCGGCGAGCGGCGCCGATACGGCCTCGGCACGCGCGGACGCGGGGGAGGACGAGGTCGACGCGGCGTGCGGAAGCGCCGCTCCGGTCGTGGTGATCATTCCGACGACGAGCCCGGCGCAGACGATCGCGGGCGTGAAGGAGCGGAGAGAGAAACGGGGCATAGAGAGACTTCCGGTGAACCTGGACCGCAGGGTGCTGGGCATCAGCCACGGTGTGCGTCCTCGGGTGGGCGCGAAGGTCACAGGTTTGCAACGTTCTCTGGACAGAACAGGTGTGAAGCCTGGACGTTCCCTGAGTGCGCAGCCCGAGAATGCGGGTCGGAGGGGCCCCGCCGGACCTCATTTTCTCCGGGCGCTTCCCCCTGTTCTCGGCCCGTGCACCGGTATAGAGTCACGGGCGAAGGGGCGGTGACAGGCCACATCTCAGACGCCTCCGAAGCGAAGCATCAGGTGCGAAACCCAGGGGAGAGACACCATGGCATCCAATTCCGCAGCGGAGATCATCGACGCCGTCGGGGGGCCCGAGAACGTCGCGAGCCTCACGCACTGCGCCACGCGGCTCCGGTTCCAGCTGCATGACGGCGACAAGGCGGACAAGTCCAAGGCCGAGGCGATCCCGGGCGTGATGGGCGCCGTTCCGCAGGCCGGCGACCGCTTCCAGGTGGTCATCGGCGGCGGCGTGCAGAACGTCTACAACGAGATCATGGCTCTCCCCGTGATGGCCGGTGTCGGAGCGGGTGGCGGCGGAGCGGCGGCCGCCGGCGGCGGCGCGGACAGCGACGCCGACATCAAAGCCCGCGAGCGCTCGAAGGGCCCGCGCGGGACGAACGCCTGGCTCGACAGCCTCTTCGAATTCCTCTCCGACTCGTTCCGCCCGATCCTCGGCGCGCTCCTCGGGGCATCCCTGTTCATCACCTTCATGGCGCTGATGGCGACCCTCGGGGTGATCCCCGCGTGGAACGCGCCCGGTGTGACGCTCGAGCCGTCCTGGGCCTTCGTGAACCTGATGTGGCAGTGCGTGTTCGTCTTCCTGCCGCTGATGGTCGCCTACAACGCGTCCGCGAAGATCGGAGCCGACCCGTGGGTCGGATTCGCGATCATGGCGGTGCTGATGCTGCCCGGATTCGCCGGGCTCGCCACCGGCGTGGACAAGACCCCGCTGTTCGGCTTCGAACAGGCCCAGGTCGCGATCGTCCAGGTCTGGGGCCTGCCGATGCCGATCGCCGATTACTCGTCGCAGGTCTTCCCACCGCTTCTCATGGCGGCCGTCCTCGGCCCGCTGTACAAGCTCCTGCGCCGGATCATCCCGGAGAACCTGCAGCTGATCTTCGTCCCGTTCCTCGCGATGCTCATCATGATCCCGCTGACGGCCTTCCTGATCGGTCCGATCGGCGTCTACGTCGGCGCGGGACTGGCGAGCGCGCTCGCCGCGATCAACACGTTCTCGCCCTTCATCTTCGCGATCGTGATCCCGCTGGCCTACCCGTTCATGGTTCCGCTCGGCCTCCACTGGCCGATCAACGCGATCATGCTCCTCAACATCCAGACCCTCGGCTACGACTTCATCCAGGGCCCCATGGGCGCATGGAACTTCGCGTGCTTCGGCGCCACGGCCGGTGTCCTCTTCCTCGCCTGGCGTGAGAAGGACAAGGACATGAAGCAGACCGCGACCGGCGCGCTGGCGGCGGGACTGCTCGGCGGCATCTCCGAGCCCTCTCTCTACGGCATCCACCTGCGGTACAAGCGGATCTACCCGCGCATGCTCGTCGGATGCCTCACGGGAGGCCTGATCATCGGCATCGGCTCGCTCGTGCTCGGTCTGAAGAACGGCATCACGACGCAGGCGTTCGTCTTCACCTCGCTGCTCACGATTCCGGCGTTCAACCCGATCGGGCTGTACTCCCTCGCGGTCATCGCCGCCTTCGCGGTCGCGATGATCCTCGTGATCCTCTCGGGCTACAAGACGCCCGAGCAGGCCGGCGCCACCGCCGTCGCGGCTGCCGCCGCCGGTCCGGGCACCGTGGCGCGCGACGCCGACGAGGCCGCCTCGGTCTCGAACGTCGCGGGGGGCAGCGAACTCCTGCCTGGGGCTGCAGCCGCCGGTGCCGCGACGGCGGTGGCCACCAAGGCCCCGGGGGCGACGGCGGAGGTCGGCGCGCTTCTGCAGCTCGCCGCGCCGATCGACGGGACCGCGATCGCCCTCGACCAGGTGCCGGACCCCGTCTTCGCCGGCGGCGTGATGGGCCCGGGTGTGGCCATCGAACCCTCGGGGGACACCGTGTACTCGCCCGGCGCCGGAACGGTGGCCGCCGCGCAGCCGACCGGCCACGCGTTCGGCCTGCAGCTGGACAACGGCATCGAGCTGCTCATCCACGTCGGCATCGACACCGTGAACCTGAAGGGCGAGGGGTTCGACGTCAAGGTGAAGACCGGCGACCGGATCGAGGCCGGGACTCCGCTCGTCACGTTCGACCGTGCCGTCATCGAGAAGGCGGGCTACCCGCTCGTCACCCCGGTGATCGTGCTCAACGCGGACGCGTTCGACACGGTCGACCCGGTGAAGCTCGGCCCCGTCACGCACGGCGACCCGCTCCTGGACGTCCAGCAGAAGGCCTGAGCGCCGCCCCGGAGGCGTCATCGTGCGGGGGCCGACACGGCTGACCCGCACCATGACGCCTCCGCAGAGGGTTCAGGGACGCGACGCGACCACGGCGTCCCAGACGGCATCGGCGACAGCGCGCTTGGTGCCGGCGGCATCCGCGACGAGCGTGCCGTCTGCCGCAAGGATGAGAACGCGATTCTCGACGGCCTCGAACCCGCGGTCCCAGTCGACGCGGTTGACCACGAGGAGGTCGGCGCCCTTGCGCGCGGCCTTCCGTCGCCCGCGCTCGAGCAGCTCGTCGTCGTCCGACGCCGTTTCCGCAGCGAAGCCCACGACGGTCTGACGAGCCGGGCCGCTCCCGCGGGATGCCGCGAGATCGGCGAGGATGTCGGGGTTCGGGACGAGGCGCAGCTCCGGCACGCCGTCCTCCTTGCGGAGCTTTCCCTGCGACACCTCGGCGACGCGGAAGTCCGCCACCGCCGCGACCATCGCGACCACGTCGGCGGAGGCCGCGGCATCCGTCATCGCCGCGTGCAGGTCGGCGGCGCTGGACACGCGCACGAGCGCGACGCCCGGATGCGAGAGAGCGTCGTCGAGCACGCCGTCGTCGACGTGCGCGGCGACGAGGGTCACCGCGGCTCCCCGCTCCGCGGCGGAGACGGCGAGGGCGGCGCCCTGCCGCCCGCTCGAGCGGTTGCCGAGGAACCGCACCGGGTCGATCGGCTCGCGCGTCCCGCCGGTCGACACTGCGACCCGCAGCCCCGCGAGGTCGGAGCGGAGGGGGCGGGCCGCGGCGGCATCGAGGGCGGCGACGAGGATCGCGTCGGGCTCGACCATCCGGCCCGGGCCGCTGTCGCCCCCGGTGAGGGGTCCATCGGCCGGGCCGATGACGTGCACGCCGCGGCTGCGCAGCGTGCGGATCGACGCCTGCGTTGCGGCGTGCTGCCACATCGCGGTGTGCATCGCGGGGGCGACGACCACCGGCGCGGTGCTCGCGAGCAGCGTCACGCCGAGGAGGTCGTCGGCGATCCCGGCCGCCATCTTCGCCAGTGTGTTCGCGGTGGCGGGTGCGATGATCACGAGGTCGGCAGAGGTGCCGAGGGCGACGTGGCGGACCTCCGCGACGCCGTCGTGGACACTGGTCGTGACAGGATGCCGGGAGACGGCCTCCCACGTGGCCGTCCCGACGAAGCGCAAGGCGTTCTCGGTGGGAACAACATGCACCTCGTGTCCGTTCGTCACCAGTGCGCGCACGAGGTGCACCGTCTTGTACGCGGCGATGCCGCCCGTCACGCCTACGACAACGAACATGGACCGATCCTCCCATGTGCCCGAGCCCCGGGCCCGGATCGGCGGAGAGGTCACGAGCACCGTGTGCACCGTCATCGTCCACGTCCCCGAGGCCCCTGCGCTCGGCGAGACCCCCGCCCCGGTGCGCCTCCTCGCCGTCCGCGACGAGAATCCGACCCGCGCCTGGGACCCGCTCGGCCCGTGGTGGCCGGAGCTCCCCGACGTCCGCGGCGTCCGGGACCGCCGCGCCGGAGGCGCCTGGCTCGCGGTGGATGACGCGGCCGGGCGACTCGCGGTCATCCTGAATCGCGCGGACGTCCTGACCGCGGACGGGGAGAGCCCCGCACCGCTCTCGCGCGGGCGGGTCGTGCTGGACGCGGTCGCCGGTGTCGAGCTCGCGGGCTCGCCGCGGACGCACGGGTTCAACCTCGTCGAGGCGACGGCGGACGGGGCATCCGTCACGATGTGGGACGGCCGGCGCATCCGGCGCATCGGCCTCGCCCCGGGGGTGCACATGATCGCCCACGACGACCTCGACGATCCGGGCACCGCACGGATCGCCGCGTGGCGGGATGCCTTCGCGCCGCCCGCGAGAAGCGACGGCGACTGGTGGACGGGATGGCTCGATGTCCTCGAGCGCACGAGCGCCGTCGGTCCGGTCGATGACCGGGCGATCGTCCGCGACAACCGCCCCTTCGGCTACCCGACGCTGTCGCTCCTCGTCTGCGCGGCCGAGATCGGGGCGGACGGCGTCGACGTCCGGTACGGAGAGTTCGCCGAGCCCGGCGCATGGAGCCGTCCCGACCTCGTCTGACGGTGTCGGCAGCGGCTGCTAGCGTCGCGGTCATGGACAGCGCGGACCCGGAGATCGTCTTCTTCGCGGATGCCGCCGCGTTCCGTGCCTGGCTCGACGAGCACCACGAGACGGCGTCCGAGCTGTGGATGGAGCGACGTCCGAAAGGGCACCCCGACCAGGGGTTGACCTGGGAGGACGCGGTTCCGGAGGCGCTGTGTTTCGGCTGGATCGATTCGACCGCCCGCCTCATCAGGGGGGTCCGCGCCCAGCGCTGGTCGCCGCGACGCCCTCGCTCGAACTGGAGCGCGGTCAATGTCGCGCACGTGGAGCGGCTCCTCGCGCAGGGGCGGATGCGCCCGTCCGGCCTTGCGGCCTACGAGCGGCGCAGCCCCGAGCGCACCGGCGTGTACTCGTTCGAGCGGCGCGACGAGGTGACCGGCGCCGAAGCGGCCGCGATCGAGGCCGATCCCGCCGCACGCTCCTTCTGGGACGCGGCGACGCCGGGGTACCGCCGCATCTGCGCCAACTGGCTGCACACCGCGAAGCGCGAGCAGACGCGCGCGGATCGCCTCGCCGCCCTGATCGCCGAGAGCGCGGCGGGTCGGCTGATCCCCTCGCAGCGCTACGGGGCCGAGCCCGCCTGGCTCGCCCGTGCGGCCGAGGCCGCCGCGGCCGCGGCCGGAGGGATCACGGATGCCGACGGAGGACGAGCACCCCGTCCTCGATGACGGCGGGCGCGCCGTCAGGGTCGACGACATCTCGTCCGCGCACCTCGGCGAGTTCGACGGTCCATCCGTCCTCCCGGTCGCGAAGACCCTCCTCGTCGACGCCGAGGAGAGGGAGCTCCTCTCGAGGGGTGCGCAGCGGCGGTCTGTCGCCGTGCGCCTCCGTGGCCCACGGCGGCGAGGCGGCGTGCGACACCGAGACGAACGCGCCGCCCGGGGCTACGCGCGACATCCCGGCGCGCAGGATGCCCGCCCTCGGGAACTCGACCTCCCACGAGTGCAGGAAGCTCGACACGACGAGGTCGAACGGACCATCCGGAAGAGCGCCGGGCTCTGCGCCGGGCGGCTCGCCCGCGGCGTCCACGACTCGGAAGTCGATGCCCAGCCCGCGCTCGTGCGCGGCGGCTCGGGCGCGCGCGATCGCGGTCGGCGACACATCCACCGCCGTCACCGTCCACCCCTGCTCGGCGAGCCAGAGGGCGTCGGCTCCCTCGCCGCATCCGATCTCCAGCACCGACCCGGGCTGAAGGCCCCGGAGGACGTCGCGTGTCGTGGCGTTCACCCGACCCGACCAGACCCGGTCGAGCTCGGCGTAGCGCTCCTCCCAGCGCGCGTTCCGCTCGCGGCGTCGCGCGGCGACCGCCTGCGCGGCATCCTGTGCGACGAGGCCCGCATTGGCTCCGGCGCCGGCCATCGACCCAGAGCCCATCGACAGGGGGACGTTGCCGAACGGCGCCACGAGGTTGCCCGCCGCCCAGACGCGCGGGTGGCTCGTCGCGCCGGTCGCATCCACGGCCAGCGGGGCGCCGGGTCCATCGACGCGCGCAAGGGAGAGCGGTTCGGCGTACGCGAGGTCGAGCCGCGGCGTCGGCGCGGTGAAGAGCGCATCGACGTCGTGGCGGACGCCGTCGGCGGTGAGGATGCCGGCCAGACGGTCCTGCTCCACGTCGAGCTGCACGACGGGCGAGGCGACGATGCGGATCCCGCGCGCCCGGAGCGCCTCCGCGACCTCGTCGGGGACGGCACCCGCCAGCGCCGTGAACGCGGTGACCTCGTCGCTCCACTGCCGAACAAGACCCGCCTGGTGCAGGCCCATCGCCGACGTCACGAGGACGCCGATGCGGCTGTCGGCGACCTCGAAGCCGTGGCAGTACGGGCAGTGCAGCACATCGCGCCCCCACCGCTCCGCGAGCCCCGGGATGTCGGGCAGGTCGTCCACCAGGCCCGACGTCAGCACGACCGTTCGCGCGACGTCCACCGCGCCGTCCTGTCGCGTGACCTCGATACGATCGCCGAGATCCCGGGCGGCGACGACCTCGCCGACGACGATCTCGACCCCGTAGGCCCGCGCCTCGGCGCGGCCACGGGCGAGCAGATCTGCCGGGGCGATGCCGTCGTGGCCGAGCACGCCGTGCATGTGCGCCGCGAACCGATTGCGCGGAGCCCCGGCGTCGATCACCAGCGTGCGTCGCCGGGCGCGCCCCAGCATCTGCGCGGCGCTGAGCCCCGCGGCCCCGCCGCCGACGACGATCGCATCCCATTCGTTCTCTGTCATGACGGCAGTCTGCGACGGAGTATGCGGGAAGGGCAAGTGATCTTGCAGGTATGGCAAAGTGGAGGCCATGACAACAGCACTGGATCACGTCGGCCCACGGCTCCGGTCCGCACGGCAGGCGAAGGGGTGGACGCTCGACGATCTCGCCGGCCGCGCCGCGATGTCGACGAGCACCCTGTCCCGCCTGGAGTCGGGCAAGCGGCAGGCGAGCCTCGAGCTGCTGGTGCCGCTGACGCGACTCCTGGGCATCCGCCTCGACGACCTGGTCGCCGAGCCCGCCGACCCGCGTGTGCGCCGCGCGCCCACGCGCCGGCACGGCTACGTCGTCGCACCGCTGACGCGGGCGGACTCACCCGTCCAGACGTACAAGGTCACCTACCCGGCGCGGGATGCCGCTCCCGCCCCGCGGGTGCACGACGGCTTCGAGTGGCTGTACGTGCTCAGCGGCCGCATTCGGCTGCTCCTGGAGGGTCGCGAGCTCATCCTCGAGCGCGGCGAGGCGGCCGAGTTCGACACGCGGATGCCGCACTCCCTCAGCGCGACCGCGGACGGAGTCGCCGAGGTCGTGAGCATCTTCAGCCCCGACGGCGAGCGTCTGCACACCCGCACGTCCGAGTGAGCCCGCTGCGGACGTGCCTCAGCGGCGGTGGGCGCGGTAATACTCCAGCAGCGCGCGCGTCGAGGCATCCTGCGCATCGAACGCGGCTTGATCGCCCTCGACGGCGGGCGCGATCTGCAGAGCGAGCTGCTTGCCGAGCTCGACGCCCCACTGATCGAAGGAGTTGATGCCCCAGATGACGCCCTGCGTGAAGGTGATGTGCTCGTACAGCGCGATCAGCTCGCCGAGGGTGCGCGGCGTGAGGGCGGGCGCGAAGATCGAGGTCGTCGGCCGGTTGCCGGCGAACGTCCGTGCGGCCACGAGCGCCCCCGTCGTGCCTTCGGCCTCGACCTCTTCTGCCGTCTTGCCGAACGCGAGCGCCTTCGTCTGGGCGAGGAAGTTCGCGAGGAACAGCCCGTGCACGTCGCGGCCGTCGTCGGCCAGCGGGTAGGCGGGGTTGGCGAACGCGATGAAGTCCGCGGGGATGAGACGTGTGCCCTGGTGGATCAGCTGGTAGAACGCGTGCTGACCGTTCGTCCCGGGCTCGCCCCAGAAGATCTCCCCGGTCTCGCTGGTGACGGGGGAGCCGTCCCACCGCACGCTCTTGCCGTTGGACTCCATCGTCAGCTGCTGCAGGTACGCCGCGAACCGGCTGAGCTGCTGCGCATAGGGCAGCACCGCGTGCGACTGCGCACCGAGGAAGTTCGTGTACCAGACGTTGAGCAGCCCCATGAGGACGGGCACGTTCCGCTCGATCGGCGTGGATGCCACGTGCTCGTCGACCGCGTGGAAGCCCGCGAGGAGCTCGCGGAAGCTCTCCGGACCGAACTCGATCATGAGAGAGAGCCCGATCGCCGAGTCGACGGAGTAGCGCCCGCCCACCCAGTCCCAGAAGCCGAACGCGTTGGCCGTGTCGATGCCGAACGCCGCGACCTTGTCGAGTGCCGTGGAGACGGCGACGAAGTGGTGCGCGACGGCATCCGTCCGCTGCGCCTCCGCATCGGTCCCCGAGCCTGTCGAGGGGCCGATGGCGCCGGATGCCTCGAGGCCGGCCCATAGCCAGTCGCGTGCGAGCCGGGCGTTGGTCAGGGTCTCGAGCGTGGTGAAGGTCTTGGACGCGACGATGAACAGGGTCGTCTCGGGGTCGAGGCCCTTCGTCTTGTGCGCGAGGTCGAAGGGGTCGATGTTCGAGACGAAGCGCGCCTCGATGTCGCCGCCGAAGGGCTCGAGCGCCGCCGAGATCATCACGGGGCCGAGGTCGGAGCCGCCGATCCCGATGTTCACGATCGTCTGGACCTTCTTGCCGGTGATGCCCGTCCACTCACCGGAGCGGACGCGGTCGGCGAACGCCGACATGGCCTCCAGCACCTCCTGGACGTCGTGGTCGACCTGCTGTCCGTCGACGACGAGCGCGGGGCTCGCGCCGGCAGGGCGCCGCAGCGCCGTGTGCAGCACCGCGCGATCCTCGGTGGTGTTGATGTGCTCGCCGCGGAGCATCGCGGCGTACCGCTCGGCCACCCCGGTCTCCTCTGCCAGCCGCACGAGCGCGGCCACGATCGCATCGTCGATGAGGTTCTTCGACAGGTCGACGTGGAGGTCCGCGAGTTCGAAGGAGAAACGCTCGACCCGGCCCGGGTCGTCGGCGAACCAGCCCCGCAGGTCGGGGACCAGGGCCTCCTTCAGTGCGGTGAGCTCGGTCCAGGCGGGCGTGGAGGTGGCATCGATCGGCGTGGTCACGAGGTCCACGGTAGCGCGCGCGGTCGCTCGTCGGCAGTGCGTGACAGCGGAAGATTCCGGCGCCCGCATGCCGAGCGCGAGGAGCATCCCGTCACGACCCGAGACGCACGAACCCCGCCGAGACGCTCACCTCGACGCGGTCGGGCGAGTCGGGGTCGACGGTCAGATCGTTGCGGAACTCGCCCGCGGACACGTCGGAGGCGACCGCGTATGCGCCGCTCGGGAGCGTGAGGTCGAGTCGGCCGGCGCTCGCATCGATGCTGACGGCACGCGGCGCGGAGCCGCTGAGGTTCCCCGTGACCGATCCGGCGCTGAGTTTGAGGTCGGCGCCGCGCGCTCCGGAGAGGTCGAAGCTGAGCCGGCCGGCGGACACGTCGGCGTCGAGATCGGTCGCCGACCCCGAGACGTCCATCGCGCCCGCGCTCAGATCGAGGGAGAGCTCGCCGTAGGTCCCCTCCGCCCGCAGCATCCCGCCGCTCATCGCGAGGTCGGCATCGAGCGCGGTCCGCTCCAGCGAAGCGGGGAGAGTGAGGGTCGCGACGTCGGCCTCGCGCCCGAACAGGCTCCAGCCGCCCCACCAGGTGCGATCCGTCGAGACCACGAGGCGCTCCCCGTCGCGGCGCAGCGTCCAGTCCGACGCGGCGCCGGTCACCTGCAGGCTGACGCCGTCGCCGCGGTAGACGATCGTGAGATCCGCGGCAGCGACGTCGACGTCCAGGTCGCGGATGCCGGCGGCATCCGTCGTCAGGACGTCGGTGCGCACCGCGGCGGCCCGCGCCGACGACACCGCCCCCAGGACGAGGGTGCCGACGATGAGCAGGGCGCCGAAAGCGATCGCCAGGACGGCGATGACGCGCGCCGACGAGCGAGGGCGGGAGGGGGTGGTGAGAGTCATCGGAGTGCTCCGTTCGGAGGGGTCTGGTCGCCGTGCTCGAGGTGGACGAGGACGGCGAGGACGCGGCGGTTGCCGTGCTCGTCCTGTTCGAGGCCGAGCTTCTGGAAGAGCGAGGTGATGTGCTTCTCGACGCTCGCCTCGGTGATGAAGAGGGTCTGCGCGATCGCCTGATTGCTCTTGCCCTCGGCGATGAGCGCGAGGACGGTGCGTTCGCGCTCGGTCAGGCGGCTCATCCGCTCGTCCCGTGCGCGCCGCGTCAGCAGCTGTGCGACGACCTCGGGGTCGAGGACGGTCGCCCCCGCGCCGATCCGCGCGACCGCGCCCAGGAAGTCGCGGATGTCGGCCACGCGATCCTTCAGGAGGTAGCCGAACGCGGCGGCCTGGCCGGTGATGAGCTCGCTCGCGTAGCGCTCCTCGACGTACTGACTGAGCACCAGCACCGGGAGGGTGGACTGCACCGCGCGGAGGGCCAGCGCGGCGCGGATGCCCTCGTCGGTGAAGGTCGGCGGCAGACGCACGTCGAGGATGCACAGCTCGGGGGCCGTCTCGGCTACGCGCGCCGTGAGCTCGCCCGCATCGGGCAGGGCCGCCACGACCTCGTGCCCCGCGTCCTGGAGGAGTCGGACCAGTCCCTCGCGCAGCAGCGCGGAGTCCTCGCAGATCAGGATGCGCACGGGACGCTCACCTCCAGGGATGTCGGGCCCCCGGCGGGGCTGTCGAGGCGGGTCGTGCCGCCGGCGGCGACGACGCGATTCGTGATGCCGTCGAGGCCGCCGCCGGGAAGGACGCGTGCCCCCCCGACGCCGTTGTCCTCCACTCGCGCCCAGAGCGTTCGTGCGCCCCCCTCGTCGCGGGTGCGGACGACGACGCGGGTCTCCGCGGCGCGGGAGTGCTTCGCGGCGTTGGTGAGGGATTCGGCGATCGCGAAGTACACCGCCGCCTCGGCGGTGCGACTGCACCGACCGTCGACGCGCACGTCCAGCTGCACGGGGACGTGGGAACGGGCGGCCAGGGCGCTGAGCGCGGCATCCAGCCCCCGATCGTCGAGGACCGATGCATGGATGCCGCGGGCCAGCTGGCGGAGCTCGGTGATCGCCGCCTTCGTCGAGGTGTGCGCCTCGTCGATGAGCTCCTTGGCGGCGGCCGGGTCGTCGTCGATCTTCTGCTGCGCGAGACCGAGCGTCATCGCCACCGACACGAGCCGCGGCTGGACACCGTCGTGCAGGTCGCGCTCGATGCGGGTGCGCTCGACCTCGCCCGCACGCACGGCGCTCGCCCGTTGGGTGCCCGCGGTGCGGGCCTGCTCGGCGAACTGCGCCTCGCGCGAGGGCACGAGGATGGCGCGCGTGAGCACCGCGTGGAGGAGGGCGATCCCGATGAGCAGGGCGACGGTCACGAGGATGCCCAGGATGCCGGCGACGATCGCCCATTCCGCGGCGACATCCGTGCGGACGATCGGGAGCACGATGGTGTCGCCGCCCAAGAGCGGGGCGAACAGCAGGGCGATGCTCGAGGCCAGGGCGCCCACGAGCGGCAGGACGAAGAGGCCGAGGATGGTGGCGATGGCGGCCGACGCGATGCCGCGCCACATCGCGCCGTCGATGAGCTGCCGCCAGAGGCTGCGCAGCCATCCGCCGAAGCCGGGACGGTCGCGCCGCACGGGGGGCAGCGGCCGCAGGCCGAGGCGGGAGAGGCCCTCGACCCGCTCGTACTCGAGCCAGGCGGTGGCGTACAGGGCGTACACGAACGCGACGAGGAACAGGAGCCCGATCCCGAGTACCGGGAGGAGGCCGATCCCGGCGCTGAGCAGGGTGACGAGCAGGCCGAAGATGAGACTGCCCACGACACCGACGGCGGCCAGCTGTGCGAGGGCGCCGCAGGTCTCCGCGACCCGGCGACCCCGGGACGGGCGGCGTGCGCTCGCTCCGAGCGGGATCGCGGGGCCGCTCGGCGTCGCGACGGATGCCGCGGCATCCTGCGGCGAAGGGGGCGGAGGCGGGGCGGTCGTGGTCATGCTCCCACGGTAGGGGCGCGGCGGCATGCGGCACACGGGAGCCAGCCGGACGATCGAGGGTCGGGATAACCCCCGGAAACCCTCCTCCGCGCGCGGCGTCGCCCCGGTAGCGTGACCCGTATGACCGGTTCGGGAACGCACGTCGCGCACCAGCGTCGCCGCTGGTCGATCGGTGTCGCCCTCGACTGGTTCTTCTTCACCTTCGCGGGCCTCGCGGCGGTCTGGCTCGCCTACCTGAGTCTGACCGAGACCTTCCACATCGGCTGGTGGGGGATCGGCCTGGGCGTCGCCTTCTGGGTGCTCCTGGCGTACCTCGTGCTTCCGCGGCTGCACCGCATCCTCACGACGATCTACGTGCCCGACTACTTCATCGGGCGCGCGCGGACGAGCGACGGACTGCTGGGCGACCCGGTCAACCTCGCCCTCATGGGCTCGCAGGACCAGCTCCTCGCGGCGCTGAGCGCCGCGGGGTGGAGGGCCGCCGACCCGGTGACGCTGCGCAGCTCGTGGCGGATCGTCACCTCGACGGTGCTGCGCCGCAGCTACGACGAGGCGCCGGTGAGCCCGCTGTTCCTGTTCGGTCATCAGCAGGACCTGGCGTTCCAGCAGGAGGTCGACGGCAACCCCGCACAGCGCCACCACGTGAGATTCTGGCGGTGCCCCGAGGGGTGGCTGCTGCCGGGCGGACGCCAGGTCGACTGGCTCGCTGCGGCGACGTTCGACACCTCCGTCGGTCTGTCGCTGTTCACCCTCCAGATCACGCACCGCATCGACGCGGACACCGACGTGGAGCGCGATCACGTGGTCCGCACCCTCATGGATGCCGACGCCGCCGTCTCCCTCGACATCCTGAAGGACTTCGCCACCGGCTACCACGCGCGCAACGGCGGCGGCGACTCGATCCGCACCGACGGCGACCTGCCCGTCGTCGACCTGCGCGCGCTGTCCGCGGGATCCGGGACCGCCGGTGCCGCCGCCGCGCCCGTGCCCGCCGGGCCCATCGCGACCGCCGCGAACCAGGGAGAGGGGGATGCCCCGTGACCCGTGAGACCGCCGAACCCGCCACGCCCCCCACGCCCGCCAAGCGCCCCGCCTACGAACCGGCGACCCGCCTCCTGCGGCCCACCGGCTACGACCCGGCCATGCGCCGCCCGGGAACGACGATCGCGGGCGTGGGACTGCTCGCGCTGCGTGTCATCACAGGGATCTTCGTGATCGTCGAGGCCATCCTCACCCACCCCTCCTCCCTCGAGGTCACGGTCGACGGGGAGTCGTTCGGGACGACGCTCGCCGTCGTGGTCACGGCGGTCGTCCTCCTCGTGGACGCCGCGCTGGCGTTCTTCATCTGGCTCGGGTGGAACTGGCCGCGCGTGGTCGTCATGTTCGGGTCGGTCATCTCCGTCTCGTCGAGCTTCGTGGCCTGGTGGTCGAGCGGGCAGGAGTTCACCGTCAAGGCGGGACTCGCCGCGATCGCCATCGACGTGCTGGTCCTCCTGGCGCTGTCCAGTCGCAGCGCGGCCGCCTACGCCCGCCGGGGCGAGAAGCCCCCACCCGTACGCGCCTGAGAGGATGGACGGGTGACGACCCGTGACATCCGACTCATCGCCGTCGACATGGACGGCACCCTGCTCCTCCCCGATGGGACGATCCCCGGCGGCCTCTGGCCGCTCCTGGAGCGGCTGCGTCAGCGCGGTATCGCCTTCGCGCCGGCGAGCGGGCGCCAGCTCGCCACCCTCCAGACGATGTTCGGTCACGTCGAGGGCGACCTCGACTACATCGCCGAGAACGGTGCGTACGTCGTCCGCGGCGACGTCGAGGTCTCCTCCGACGCGGTCGACCCGGCGTTCGCGGCATCGGTCGTCGAGCGACTGCGCGACCTCGTCGCCCGCGGCGAGCTGCATGCGGCGATCGTCGTGTGCGGCAAACGGTCCGCCTACATCGAGGAGCAGAGCCCCGCGTTCGTCTCCGAGGTCGAGAAGTACTACGCGCGGCTCCAGATCGTGCCGGACCTCCTCGCGGTCGACGACCAGGTGCTGAAGCTCGCGATCTACGATTTCGACGGGGGCGAGGACCACACGGCGCCCGCCTTCGCGGATGCGGCGGCGACGCATCAGGTGGTCGTCTCGGGCGCGCACTGGGTCGACATCATGAACACGACCGTCGACAAGGGCGTCGCCCTGCGCGCGCTGCAGGCGGCGCTCGGCGTGACCCCTGCGCAGACGGCCGCGTTCGGCGACTACCTCAACGACATCGAGCTGCTCCAGGCAGCGGAGTGGTCCTACGCGATGGGTGACGCGCACCCCGACGTCGTCGCCGTCGCCCGCTACCGCGCGCCGTCGAACGCGGAGGCCGGCGTGGTGAGCGTCATCGCGGAGCTCATCGGCGAGGCGCCCCCCACGGCCGCCCCCGGCCCCGCCCTCGCCCACGGCGCGTAGCGTGGATGCCATGGTCACGATCCCCACGGTCACGCTGAACGACGGCATCGCCTTTCCTCAGCTCGGATTCGGCACGTACACCCTCACCGGCGCGGAGGGGACCGACGCGATCGTCGAGGCGATCGGGAACGGGTATCGCCTGCTCGATTCGGCGGTGAATTACGAGAACGAGCGCGAGGTCGGGGAGGCGGTGCGGCGCAGCGGCATCCGCGACGAACTCCTCGTCACGACGAAGGTCCCGGGCCGCGATCACGGGTACGACGAGACCCGCCGGAGCGCCCGCGGCTCGCTCGAACGGCTCGGGCTCGAGCGCATCGACCTGTACCTCATCCACTGGCCGAATCCCCGCGTCGACCGCTACGTCGAGACCTTCCAGGCGATGATCGACCTGCAGAAGGAGGGGCTCGTCCGCACCGTCGGCGTCTCGAACTTCACCGCGGCGATGCTCACGCGCGTGATCGAGGAGACGGGCGTGACGCCCGCGGTCAACCAGATCGAGATGCACCCCTACTTCCCTCAGGATGAGCTCCGCGCCGTCCACTCCTCTCTCGGCATCCGGACCGAGAGCTGGAGTCCGCTCGCCCGACGCAGCGAGCTGCTGGGCGAGCAGGTCATCGGCGACATCGCCGCCGCGCATGCCGTCACGCCGACGCAGGCCGTGCTGCGGTGGCACACGCAGCTCGGATCCACCCCGATCCCGAAATCGGCCACACCCGCGCGGCAGATCGAGAACGCGGACGTCTTCGGCTTCGACCTCACGGGCGACGAACTCGCGGCGATCTCGGGCCTCGAGCGCGGGCGGCTCTGGGACGGGGATCCGGACACCCACGAGGAGATGTGAGCGGGCTACCCTGCGCGGCCGCGCCGGTCAATCCCCCTGACCGGGGCGCCGAGGGTCCCTAGCGTGGCGGTACGGGCGTCCGCCTCCTCCTGGGGCGGCCCGGAGAGGAGAGTCGACATGACCGACCAGAACAGCGGTGAGCCGTCGGATGTCACGTCCGATGAGGACGCGACCACCAAGCCCGGGGGGCTCGGCGACGAAGGCACGATTCCCGCGGACCCCGACGGTGTCGCCGCCGGGCTCAGCGACGAACCATCGAACTTCAACCCCGAAGAGGACGAGGAAGCCCCGGCCTGATCACGCCGCGTGCGCTCCGCGCTCGACGCGGCGCCGCTCCTCGCGGCCCGCGCCGACGCGGGCGAGCAGACGGTCGAGGCCGTAGAACAGGTAGCCGACGCCGATGAGGGCGATCGACAGGCCGATGATCCAGAGCACGACACCGCCGAGCCCGTTCTTCTCGACGTTCATGAAGGGATACGGCACGGGCTGGCCCGCGAATGTTCCGCCGAGGGCGCTGAACGTATAGGCGAAGACTAGGTAGCCCCACGGGATCAGGGCCCACAGCACCGGGTCGAATCGCCCCAGCCTTCCCTTCGGAATGAACAGCAGCCAATCGATGATCACGAGGATCGGCGTGATGATGTGCACCAGGTTGTCCGTCAGGGTGAACGGCTCGTAGGCGCCGGGCTGGGTGAACAGGGCCGGTGCCAGGACGAACAGGTAGATCAGCATGGTGACCGTGATGGCCTCCATCACGGCGGCGGCGAAGCGCACCGACGGAGTCGAGAAGCCGTACCATCCCTTGCTCTGGGCATCGCGGAGCGTGAGGATGGCCGACCACACCATCCATACGAGGCAGAGGACGTTGCTCAAGACGGTGTAGTAGAGGAACGACCCCCACGTGGGCGAACCGCTCCACAGGCCGGAGACGCGCGCGATCCCGATGAGGATGACGAAGGATGCCGCCGCGCGGTAGGCGAATGCGGCGGTGCGCTGGGGAATGGCCATGGCTGACATCGTAGAGCCCGTGGCCTGGCCGCCGGAATCGCGCGCGGGCACGGCGTCAGTGCGGTGCGTGGTACTCGGTCTCCCCGTTCTTCCAGTACCCCTTGACCACGATGCGGTCCGCATCCAGCGACCAGCGGTCCAGAAGCACTCTGCGCGCAGTCTTCACGATCGCCTGCTCCGCAGCGACGAAGGCGAACACGTCGCCCGCCGGGCGCTCCGTCGTCCCGAGCTCATCGAGGCGCGCGGCGAGCGCACCGCCGGGCCGCGCGTCGCCGCCCCGACCGGCGCGGTGCAGCTGTTCGACGGCGACCCCGGGAGGGGCGTCGATCGGCAGCTCGTGAGCGGCATCCGGCACCTCCACCAGGATGCGTCCGACCGCCGCGGCATCCATCCGATGGGCGAAGCGCCGCATCGCCGGGACGGCCGTCTCGTCGCCCGCGAGAAGCCACGCGTCGGGCCGGCCGCAGATGGTCATCGAGCCGCGCGGCCCGCCGATCCCGGCGGGCGCGCCGATCTCGGCGGTCGCCGCCCAGGCCGCGGCGACCCCGTCCGCGCCGCCTGGTCCGCCCGGTCCGCCGTGTCCGCCGTGTCCGCCGTGCGGCTGGATGCCGTGGATCGCGAACTCCAGGTCGAGCCACCCGTCGCCGGCCTCGTCCTCGCCCCAGGCGAGCGGGGTGTACTCGCGGCTCGGCGCGGCACGCAGCTCGTCGATGGTCGCCGCCTCGGCATCCGGGAAGAAGACGCGGATGTGGTCGTCGGCGCCGGGGGAGTCGAAGCCGCGGAGTTCCGGGCCGGCCAGGCGCACCCGCACATATGTCGGCGTGAGCCAGCGACGCGCGGCGAGGCGGACGCGGCGGAAGCGCAGGTCGTGGCTGCGGCGCTCGAGGTGGAAGGGCACAGGGTTCATCGGGGGCTTCCGTTCTCGGCGGGGGCGCGGTGATAGACGGCGAATCGTCCGGTCGGACCGTCGACGACCGTGACGGGCGTGCGGAAGACGCGGGTGAGGACGTCGTCGCGGATGATTTCGTCCGGGGTGCCGTGCACGGCGACCGCGCCGTCCTCCATCGCGACGATGCGGTCGCTGTAGGCGGCGGCGAAGTTGATGTCGTGCAGGACGATGACGATCGTGCGGCCGAGGGTGTCGGCGGCGTGCCGGAGCCGAGTCATCATCTGCACCGAGTGCTGCGCGTCGAGGTTGTTCAGCGGCTCGTCGAGGAGCAGGTAGTCGGTGTCCTGCGCGAGGACCATCGCCACGTAGGCGCGCTGGCGCTGACCGCCGGAGAGTTCGTCGAGGAAGCGCTGCTCGAGATCCGTGAGGTCGAGGAAGTCGATCGCCTCGGAGATCTTCTCCTCGTCGTGCGCGGTGAGCCGGCCGGCGCTGTACGGGTAGCGGCCGAAGCCGACGAGCTGGCGGACGGTCAGGCGGGTGACGAAGTGGTTCTCCTGCCGCAGGATCGACACCATCCGGGCGACCTCCCGCGAGGGAGCGGTGTGCACGTCGACGCCGTCGATGGTGATCGTGCCCCCGTCGGGGGACAGCAGCCGCCCGATCATCGTGAGGACCGTCGACTTCCCGGCGCCATTGGGACCCACGAGGGCGATGATCCCGCCCGCGGGCAGCTCGAGGTCGACGGGTCCGATGCGCGTGGCGCCGTAGCGCTTCACGACGCCGTTCAGGCGGATCACAGGCGTCCCTTCCGGAAGACGACGAAGAGGAAGACGAGCCCGCCGACCAGCTCGACGACGATCGAGACGCTGTCGACGAGCGAGAGGACGTGGCGGAGGAGGAAGTAGGCGCCGGCGAGCGTGAGGTATCCGACGAGCCAGGCGACCGGGAGGATCCGGCGGTGCTCGTAGGTGTCGGCGATCGAGTACGCGAGAGTGGCGGAGAGGAATCCGAGGAAGGTCATCGGTCCGACGAGCGAGGTGCTCATCGCCATGAGCACGGCCACGAGGGTGAGCATCACCATCACCTGACGGCGGTGGCGGATGCCGAGGTTCGTGCTGATGTCGCTCCCGAGCGAGAGGACGTCCAGGCGCCGGGCGCTGAGCCGGACCACGCCGCCGACGACGAGGCAGACGGGCACGACGATCCAGAGGAAGTCGGTGTTCGCATTGCCGATGCTGCCGAACAGGCGTGCGCGGAGGAGGTCGAACTCGTTCGGGTCGAGCAGCTGCTGCAGGAAGGTCGAGAGGGATCCCATCCCCGCCCCGAGCACGATGCCGACGAGGAGCATGACATGCAGGTTCCCGAAGCGCCCGGAGAGGAGCCAGGAGTAGAGCAGGACCGCGAAGACGACCATCGCGGCGCTCTGCAGGACGAAGCGCACGGTCGGGTCCAGCCCCGCGACGGAGGTCGTGCCGAAGAAGAACACGACGCTCGTCTGGATGAGGACGTAGAGGGACTCGAATCCCATGATCGACGGGGTCAGGACCCGGTTGTTCGTGACGGTCTGGAACGACACCGTCGCGAGGGACTGACAGTACGTGACGAGGGCGATCACGACGATCGTCGAGGTGCGCATCGCCGAGATGCGCCACCAGCGATCGGTGAACGGCTCGAACGGGTTGTCCCAGGCCAGGAGGAGGACGGTGAGCACGACCGCCAGGGCGAGGAGGGCGGGCAGGAGGATCCGGGCGCGCATCCGGCGCGGCGGCGCAGGGCGGGTCGCGGCCGCGGGGACGCCGCCCGCCGACGGCCCGCGCGACGCGGCGAGGTGCGGATCAGCGAGCACCGGTCCTCCTCGTGCGCAGCAGCATCGCGATGAACACGGTGGCGCCGACGACCCCGAGGACGAGGGAGACGGGCACCTCGAAGGGCATGATGACGACCCGTCCGATGATGTCGCACACCGTGACGACCCAGATGCCGGCGAGGAACACCCACGGCAGGTTGGAGCGCAGATCGTCACCGCGGACCATCGAGACGAGATTCGGGACGATGAGGCCGAGGAAGGGGAGCATCCCGATGACGACGGTGACGACTCCCGTGGTGATCGCGACGAGTCCGACCCCGAGGAGCACGACGCGTTCGTAGTTCAGCCCGACGCCGGTCGCGACGTCCTTCCCGAGGCCCGCGACGGTGAACCGATCGGCGGCGATCACGACGACGACGGCGACCGCGAAGACGATCCAGAGCAGCTCGTAGCGGCCGACCTCGACGCCGGTGAAGCGCCCGAGGAACCAGCCGCCGAGCACCTGGAGCAGGCCCGTCTGGATCGCGAGGAAGGTCGTGATCGCGCTCACGACCGCGCCGAACATGATGCCCACGATCGGCACGATCAGGGAGGACTTCAGCGTCACGCGGCGCAGGAACGCGAAGAAGACGAGGGTGCCGAGAAAGGCGCACACCACGGCGACAAGCATCTTGGTCACGATGCCCGCGGAGGGCGCCAGGATGGAGGTGAGGAGCAGGCCGAGGCCCGCCCACTCGGTCGTGCCGACGGTCGTCGGCTCGACGAATCGGTTCTGCGTCATGAGCTGCATCACGAGTCCGGCCATCGCCATGCTGGCGCCGGCGAGCATGAGCGACGCCGTGCGGGGGACGCGGGTGATCCAGAGGAAGTCGCCCCCGTCGCCGGTGATGTCGGCGACGCCGACGAACACCGAGACGGCGAGGAGGCCCACGGTCGCCAGGATGCCGAGTGCGAGCACCCACCAGGGCGTGCGCGCCGACCGGGCGCGGCGCGCGCCCGACACGGCGTCCACGGTGGTGACGCGGCGGGGGAGGGAGATCAGGGACACGGGGGAGTTCCAGGTCGGCGGCCCGCGCCGCCCCGGCTCCGGACGGAGCGGCGCGGCGGCGCGGGATCAGCGCATCAGCTCTGGGTGAAGACCTTGGTCAGGCCGTTCAGCACGGAGATGTAGGCGTACACGTCCTCGGTCAGGTAGTAGTCCGACGGGAAGACGTAGATGGCCTTGTTCTTCACGGCCGGCACGTTCGCGAGGGCGGCGGATCCGTTGATCAGATCGAGCGCGGGCGTGACCTGGCCCGAACCCACGGCCGCGTCGCGATCGAGGACCAGGAAGGCGTCGGCGTTCGCCGCCGACAGGGCCTCGAGGGAGACGCTGTCGCCCTTGTCGGTTTCCGAGCCGGCCGATTCCAGGGCGGGCGTCATGCCGAGGAGGCTGAAGAAGATGCGCGCGCCGCGACCGTCGGTGGGGTTGGAGTAGTTGATCTCGCCGCCGGAGGTGATGAGCCCCATCACGGTCGTGGACGGGTCATAGGCATCCTTGGCGGTCGCGACGGCGTCGTGGAACTCGTCGACCAGGTCGGCTGCCTCCTTCTCCTTGCCGAAGATCTCGCCCATGAGCGTGACGCTCTTCACGAGGTACTCGTCGGCAGACATGCCGGCCGGCGTGTTCGTGTCGACGATCGCGGCATCCGGAGCGGCGTCGCGCACGCCCTTGGCGGTCTCCTCGCCGCCGAAGCGGTACCCCGTGATGACGAGGTCGGGGTCGGCCGCGACGATCTGTTCGTAGTCCGGCTCGCCGTGGGTGCCGATGTTGAGGATCTTCTCGTCGTCCTTCATCGGGTTGGCGGGGCTCATCAGGTCGCGCGGGGCGACGGTGACGGGGACATCCCAGTCGGCCGCGAGCTGGAAGAGACGGTTGTCGGTGATCGCGACGCTGTCCGCGCTCTCGATCGTGACCTGGTTGCCGCCGAGGTCGGTCACGGTCACGGGGAAGTGCGCGGAGGCGGCGGGCGCGGTCGTCTCGGCTGCTCCGGGCGTGCTGGCGCAGGCGGAGAGGGCGAGCAGGGAAGCCAGAGCCAGGGGTGCAGCGACGCTGAGTCGGCGCATGGTCATGGGAACTCCTTGGTAGGGGCTGGGTGCGACGGATGTCACGAAGGAAGGTTAGGCATACCTAAGTTCCACTATGTCGGACATCGCGATGCCGAGGCAAACCAGGCCCCGTCATCCGAGGTCACCCGTATCGCTCGCGTCGGAGGACGCGGCCGCGCCTCAGAGCTGAGCGCCGTCGTCCCAGGGGTCGTCCATGTCCGGCGTGCGACCGCGCCAGGACTCGTAGGCGATGAGCCACCCGATCGACACGATCACCGCGAGCGTGAGCCCGATCCAGACGCTGCCGAGGATGAGCCCCACGACGATGCCGACCACCAGCAGCAGCACGGTGCCGGCCAGCCATCCCCAGCGGCCGCGCGGCCAGCCGGAGGGTCTCGGTTCGGGGGAGCTCACGACTCCACTGTACGGTCGTGCGGCGAGCTGCGTCACCTGCGGCGGTGATCCTCGGGGGCGAGTCGGGGGCCGCGGCGCGGCTCGAAGACGCCGCTGAGCGCGAGGAGGCGGATGACGCGCTGGCGGTGCCCCCGCCACGGTTCGAGGAGCTCGACCATGCCGTCGTCGTCCACGCGATGCCCGGTGAGCGCGTAGCCGACCTGGTGCGCGAGGTGGTAGTCCCCGACGCTCACCGCATCGGGGTCGCCGAACGCGCGGATGCGGGCCTCCGCGCTCGTCCACACCCCGACTCCCGGCAGGCTTGTGAACACGGCATCGCGCGCCTCGCCGGTGTCGGCGGATGCCGCGGCGCTCTCGACCCCGCCCCGGCGCCGCGCGGCCGCGACGATGGTGCGGGACTGCGGCGGCTCGAGCCCGGCACGATGCCACGTCCAGCTCGGCACGAGGTGCCAGTCCGCGGGCGGCGCGAACAGTGGCCGGGGGGTCGGCCCCGGTGCGCGCTCGCCGCACCAGGTGAGGATCATCCGCCACGCGCCGAAGGCCTGCAGAGCCGTCACCTTCTGCTCGAAGACGGCGCTGGCGAGCGCATCGAAGACGAGGTCGGTGCGCCCGAGCCGCAGATCAGCGTGTCGACGGTGCACGTCGGCGACGAGCGCATGGCGGCCGGGGTCGAAGCCCGCGGGGTCGTCGTCGGCGCCGCACAGGCGGGGGAGCTGGTCCAGCATCCACTCGGCGCCGGGACCCCATGCGGCGGCCCGCACGCGCGTCCGCTCGACGCGGACCGCGATCGTCGCGATGCCCTGCGGCGTCCGGCTCGCCCGCCAGATGACCCCGGCGGCGGTGGTCTGCGCCGGATCGTGGGCCCCGCGCTGCTGCAGCGCGATCGCCCGGTGTGCGTCGATCGGCGTGCGCGGGCGGTACTCCGCCTCGATCGGGCGCCCGGCCGCAGGGCGCGGGTCGCGCGTCGCGCGCGCCGACGCCGCACCTCGCGGCATCCCGCCGGGTGTCATCCCGCCCGACGGCGCGCCCACCCGCGGTCGGGTCACCGCGCCGCTCGTCATGCCGTCACCCTACGTCACGCCGTCGACACCGGACGTTCCGAGGCGCCGATGTGCGCATGGCCCGTATCCGGAGGCGCCATCGTGCGGGTGGCGGGGCGCGGCACCCGCATTTCGGCACCTGCGAACCGGCGGCGACCCGTCAGAAGCGGTCGGGCGAGGGCGTTCCGTGGCCGAACCGGATGACGACGTCGGCGTGACGATCGAACCGGTAGCCGATGCCGCGCACGGTGCGCACGATGTCCTCATAGCGGCCGAGCTTCGCGCGCAGGCGCCGCACGTGGACGTCGATCGTGCGCTCGCCGGGCACCTCGTCCTCATCCGCGTGGCTCCACAGCGATCCGACGAGCTCGGTGCGCTCGATCGTGCGACCCTCGCGCAGCACGAGGTACTGCAGCAGCTCGAACTCCTTGAAGGTGAGCGCAGCGCCCTCGCCGTCGATGTGCACCCGACGGCGCGAGATGTCGATCGTGACGCCGCCGGGGACGTGATCGGGGTCGGGCTCATCGGCCTTCGTGCGCGCGACGGCGCTCGGCTCGTGGAGCGCGAGCCGCACGACGTCGACGTCGCGTCCGCCGGCGGACGCCGGGGCCAGCGCCACCGTCGCATAGCTCTCGGCGTGCGGCGCGAGGTCGGCGAGGGTCTGGCGGAGAGCGGTCACGATCGTCTGCAGCGAGACGCCGTCGGCGGCGGCCTTGAGCTCGTCGAGGCCCACGTAGAGGGCGAAGCCGCGCGGGGCGGTGCCCGCCGGCAGGGTCGCGGCGCCCGTGGCGGCCGGCGACGCGGGCGCCGGGGCGGATGCCGGGGCGGCCGGAGCGGTGGATGCCGGATCGATCGCGTGCAGATGACGCGGCGCAGCGGCGGGGGTCGCGGGCGGGGCGAGACGCGGAGCGGGCGGGGCGAGGAGGGCGGTGGTCGACATGAGGAGAGGTCCTTCGGGGCGGAACCCGTACGGCGCACCGTGCGCGGAAGGTCGGGTTCGAGCGTGTGTTGCGAGGGCGGTCCGCGTCGTGCGGGCGGGCCGGTGTCGAGGCATCCGTCATCCGCGTCGTGGGCGGAGGTGTGCGGTGACTCGGGGGTCGCTGCTCCTGTTCCGAGAGGAACGTCAGAGGCGGAGGGCGGACCCGGCGGGGATGACCGTCAGATACACATTCGGCAACACATGGCAACGCGCGGCATCATGATGCCGGCAGATCCGTTCGCCTCCCGGGCGGACAGAAAGCGTGCGTTGTCAGTCATGTGCCTGATTATGACGAACCGTGCCCGACTGTGTCAAACCGCACACCTTCGAGGGTGCTCCCCGATCGAAATGTGACAGAGTGCACAACCCGCGCCGGGGTCGTCGGCGCGGCGTAGCGTGGAGGTCATGACCGGGTTCGATTTCACCGATGAGAAGGACGCCTCGCGGTACACGCTCCACCATGCGGGGGACCTCGTGAGCGTGCTGGACTACCGCGACGACGGGCGCACCGTCTCACTCACCCGGGCGTACACGATCCCCTCCTTCCGAGGGCACGGGTACGCCGGCGAGATCGTGTCGCGCGCTGTCGAGGACCTCGAGAGCCGCGGTGATCGCGTGGTCAGCCCCGTCTGCTGGTACGTCGCCGACTGGTTCGACGCGCACCCCGGACATGCGGGTCTTCTCGCCCGGCGCTCCGCCGGCTGAGGCGGTCTCAGCGCTTACCCGGCGCGACCGTCTCCGTCAAGGCCCTGCGATCCGCTGGTGGCGACGGCGACACTGGCGCTATCGAGAGGTGAGGGGCCGACATGTCACAGGAAACACCGGGCACGCAGAGTGACCTTCCGGAGGGGGTGGTCGATGCGCTGCCCGCGGCCGGCTGGGAGAGCGCCGACGCCGCGGATGCCGAGACGCGCGAACGCTCGGATGCGGACGCCGCGGCCGCCGGCCAGCCCTCCGATGCGCCGTCCGATGCCGCGACCGGGTACGACGCCGACGCGGTGGACGACGTCGAGACCGCCGAGGTCACGCAGGGAATCGATCCCGATCTGGCGACCGACGATGACGAGGGGGCGGCGGGCGATGAGTGAGGAGACGCAGGACGAGCCGGTGCTCGACCAGCACGAGACCACCGAGGCGGAGCGCCGCGAGGGCCTCGTCGCGCAGATGCGCGCCGACCTGTCGGCAGAGAGCCCCGCGGTCATCGAACAGGCCCTGCGCCACCGCCTGGCGGACATCGGGATGACGCTGGACGACGCGGAGATCGCGCGACTGGCGGCGGAGATCTGCGGAACGGCGCCGGCAGACTGACCCGGCAGACACCCGTCCGCTGATCCGGCGTGCATGCCGGTACCGGCCGGCGGGCCGATCCCACCCGTCAGCGCCGGGCGCCGGTCGCACGCAGCCAGCGGGCGATCTCGCGACCGGCCGGTGCGGCGTCGCGGATGAGCGTCTCGTGGTGGTGCCCGGGTACGACGAACGATGCGGCGCCGGAGATCGCGGCGACGACCTCGTCGAACCATTCCTGCGGGACGACCACATCGCGTTCGCCGCGGATGACGAGGGTCGGCACGGCGATCCTCGGGTACGCCTCCTCCGGCCGGTGCACGAGCATGGCGTGCATCTTGCGGCGCAGGTTCGGGCCCGCGCGGACGTATTCGCGTGCGCCGAGGAGGAGCACCTTGCCGCTCTCGCCGAGGAGGTCCCGGCCGAGGCGGCGGAGCTGGGTGAGCGCGCGCCGGTGGGCCCGGTCGACCGTCGGCGCGACCAGCACCAGGTGCGACACGGTGTCCGGATGCCGGACCGCCACCTCGGTGACGACCTGGGTC
Source organism: Microbacterium flavum (assembly GCF_018717645.1). Classification (GTDB taxonomy): domain Bacteria; phylum Actinomycetota; class Actinomycetes; order Actinomycetales; family Microbacteriaceae; genus Microbacterium; species Microbacterium flavum. Next base: position 150,957 of record NZ_JAFLHG010000001.1, on the reverse strand, counting down.
CCCATCGAGTGTCCGAGCAGGATCACCGGTCCGCGCCCGAGCTGGCGCAGGTACGCGGCCACGAGGTCGGCCATCCGCTCGATCGTGGGCGTGCGCTCGGGCTCCGGTGCGTCACCGTAGCCAGGCAGGTCGAGGGTGACGACGACGCCCCGCTCCTCGACGCGCTGCACGAGGTCGCCGAACACCTTCCGTCCCATCCCGATCCCATGGACGAGGACGACGGTGCCGGATGCCGAGGCATCCCCCCGCCGCTCCACCACGATGCTCGCGCCGTCGTGCGTGAAGCTCTCGATCTCGCCGTCATCCAGGGGCATGCCGGTCGCCTGGTCGACGGCGCGGTCGATCGCCGCGGCGGCGGCGTCGGTCGCCTCATCGACGGCGTTCGCCACGGCCGCGGCGGCGCGATCGATCTCACGTTTCGCCATCCCTCCACGATATCGGGACGCGCAGACGGCCCTCGTCGAGAGGTGTTCTCGCTAACATGGGCGGACGCGGAGGTCGCGGCCGAGGGTGCCATGAGGAGGGGGACGACGATGTCCGAGGACGGCTCGCGGGGACCGCAGAAGCCGAGCATCTACGACGTCGCCCGCGCCGCCGGGGTGTCGCACATGACGGTCTCCCGCGTGCTCAACGGTCATCCCAACATCCGCGAATCCACCCGCTCGCGGGTCCTCACGGCGATCGACGAGATGCAGTACACGCGCAGCTCGATCGCCCGGGCGCTCGCCACGAACCGCACCATGCGGATCGGCGTCCTCGTCGACAGCCCCGTGCAGTGGGGCCCCAACAGCACGCTGCGGGCGATCGAGAGCGCGGCGCGCGCGCGGCACTACTCGGTCAGCTCGTTCGCCACCTCGGACGAGGATGCCGAGACCATCGCCGCGGGCATCGCGGACCTCGTCGCGCAGGGGATCGATGCGCTGTGCGTGATCGCGCCCCGTTCCTCCGCTCTGGAGCTGTTCCGAGAGCACGGATCGAACATGCCGACGCTCGTCATCAAGGCCGAGCCCGATCCGCACCTGCACACGGTCGGCGTCGACCAGTACGCCGGCGCGCGGATGGCCGTCCGGCACCTGATCGATCTGGGACATCGCGAGATCGCCCATGCCTCCGGCCCGCTCGACTGGTACGACGCCCGTGCGCGCTCGCACGGCTGGCGTGACGAGCTGCGCGCGGCAGGCCTGCGCGAAGGGCGTTTGGTGCAGGGGGATTGGACCTCCGACACCGGCTACGAGATCGGGCTGTCCGGTCAGCTGGACGGGTCGACCGCCGTCTTCGCCGGCAACGATCAGACGGCGCTCGGGCTCGTCCACGCGTTCACAGACCGCGGCATCCGCGTTCCCGACGATGTGAGCATCATCGGATTCGACGACCTCCCCGAGACGCGGCACTTCCTCCCGCCGCTGACCACTGTCCGTCAGGACTTCACCGCGCTGGGCGCCCTCGCGCTTCGCCTCCTGATGGCGGCGATCGACGGCGAAGACACCCCGCAGCACGAGCTCATCGCGCCGCACCTCATCGTCCGCGATTCCACCTCCGGGTCTCTGCACCGGCCGTGACGCCACACCGGTCTTGTTCGCGGTAACAAATCGGTAACGAGTGGTCGGAGCGGACTTGCGACCGGGAATGTTAGCGCGCACAATCGGTGAGCAGCCGCTGGTTCGATGACTTTTTCCCGAAGAGAACCGACCCGGCGGCGCACACCAGGCCTCGCCACGACGGCGGGGATTTCTCGAGGAGGAGAACAATGCACATCAGCAAGCGCGGATTCCGTGGACTGGTCACGATCGTCGCCGCCGGCACGCTGGTCGCCGGCCTGAGCGCCTGCTCCGGCGGATCTACGGGCGCCGGGAGCAGCGGTGACTCCGCGGGTCCCGGCACGGAGCTCACGACCGTCGGCTTCGTCGCCGTCGGTCCCGAAGGGGGATGGCGCAACGCCAACGAGCAGGCGATCAAGGATGCCTTCTCGAAGGACGCCGGCTTCGACCTCAAATACGCCCCCGCGGCGAGCCCGAGCGACCAGAAGTCGCAGCTGGACGCCTTCTCGACCTTCGTCAACGACGAGGTCGACGTCATCCTCCTGACCGCCACCGAGGCGTCGGGCTGGGAGGACGAGCTGAAGAAGGCGAAGGAGGCCGAGATCCCGGTCATCCTCCTCGACCGCGGCGTCGACGCGCCCTCCGACCTCTACGTCACCCGGATCGCGCCCGACAACACGCAGGTCGCGAAGTCGGTCGGCGAGTGGGCGGCCACGACCTTCCCATCCGGCGCCAACTACTTCGTCCTCGAGGGCGTTCCCGGCCTCTCCGTCGTCAACGAGCGCAACGAGGGCTTCGACGCGGCGATCGCGGGCAAGTCGGGCTGGAACAAGGTCGGCGCACAGACCGCCAACTGGAAGACCGACGAGGGCAAGTCGGTCATCGAGACCGCACTGAAGGCCAGCAACAACGGCATCCAGTTCATCTTCGCGCAGAACGACGAGATGGGCATCGGCGCGGCGCAGGCCGTCGCCGCGGCGGGCTTGAAGCCCGGCACCGACGTCAAGATCGCGACGATCGACGGCACGAAGGGCGCCCTCGAGGCGCTCGCGAAGGGCGACCTGAGCTTCGTCGCCCAGTACAACCCGTTCTTCGGCACCGACGCGGTCGACGCGGTCACCAAGACGCTCGCCGGCGAGAAGGTCGACTCGACCATCATCGTCAAGAGCGCGACGTTCGACTCCGCCGAGGCGGCCCAGAAGGCGCTCGACGAGGGCAAGGGCTTCTGAGCCCTCCTCCACGATCCGACCCGGGGCGGGCGACGGCATCCACGTCGTCGCCCGTCCCGAACCATCTCCCACCGATCACCGATCCGATGAGGACGCCTGCACGTGGTGAACGAAATCTTCCCGGTCGTCGAGGTGCGCGGCGCCTCGATCGCCTTCCCCGGGGTCAAAGCGCTCGACGGCGTCGACTTCCGCCTCCTGCCCGGCGAGGTCCACACCCTCATGGGCGAGAACGGCGCGGGCAAGTCGACGCTGATCAAAGCGCTCACCGGGGTCTACCAGATCGACTCCGGCTCCATCGCGGTCTTCGGTGAGGAGCGGCGCTTCGCGAACACCGGCGCGGCGCAGGATGCCGGCATCTCCACCGTCTACCAAGAGGTCAACCTCTGCACGAACCTGTCCATCGGCGAGAACGTCATGCTCGGGCAGGAGATCCGCTCGGTCTTCGGGATCAACTGGCGGGCCACTCACGCGCGGGCCCGGGAGGCCCTGCAGGAGATGGGCCTCGGCCACCTCGACACGCGTGCGCCGCTCGACTCCATCTCCATCGCGCTGCAGCAGCTCGTCGCGATCAGCCGCGCGATGGTGCGCAAGTCGAAGGTCCTGATCCTCGACGAGCCGACCTCGAGCCTCGACGCCGCCGAGGTGGACGTGCTCTTCGGCGTCATCCGGCGCCTGCGCGACCGCGGTGTCGCGATCCTCTTCGTCTCCCACTTCCTTGACCAGGTCTACGCGATCAGCGACCGCATCACGGTGCTGCGCAACGGCGGCTTCGTGGGCGAGTACCTGACGCGCGAGCTCGACCGCACCGAACTCATCTCGAAGATGATCGGCAAGGACCTCGGCGCGCTCCGCGCGCTGGGCTCGAACCGTCAGATCGACGAGCGCGACCGGACGGCGACCCCCGTCTACTCCGCCGAGGGCCTCGCCCGCACGGGAGCCCTCGCCCCCACCGACCTCGACATCCACCGGGGAGAGGTCGTCGGCTTCGCGGGCCTCCTCGGCTCTGGCCGCACGGAGCTCGCCCGCCTCATCGTGGGCGCCGACAAGCCCGATGCGGGCACCGTCCGCCTGGCGGGCACCACGGCGACGATCGCCTCGCCGGTCGCGGGACTCGCCCACCGCATCGCCTACTCGACCGAGAACCGCCGCGAGGACGGGATCGTCGGCGACCTCAGCATCCGGGAGAACATCATGCTCGCCGTCCAGGCGCAGCGCGGATGGCTGCGGCGTGTGCCCGCGCGCGAGGTCGACCGCCTCGTCACGATGTACATGGAGCGCTTCAGCGTTCGGCCGAACGACCCGGACCGTCCCATCCGCCTCCTCTCGGGCGGCAACCAGCAGAAGGTCCTCCTCGGCCGCTGGCTCGCCACCGACCCCGAACTGCTGCTGCTCGATGAGCCGACCCGCGGCATCGACGTCGGCGCGAAGGCCGACATCCAGGAGACCGTCGCGGAGCTCGCGGAAGGCGGGATGAGCGTCGTCTTCATCTCCTCCGAGCTCGAAGAGGTGGTCCGCCTCTCGGAGCGCATCGTCGTCATGAAGGACCACCGGAAGATCGGCGAGGTCGCCGGCGGACCGGATGTCACGGCCGAGCGGATCGTCTCGATCATCGCCGCCGACTCCGATGAGCGCGCCGAGACCCTCGTCGCCGATCCCCGCGTCATCGACGGTGAAGGAGAACACGCATGAACCGCCTCCGCGCGCTGACCCGCACCCCGTGGTTCTGGGGCATCGTCGGCATCGCCGTGCTGCTCCTGGTCAACACGATCAAGGATCCGACCTACCTCGCCGTCGGGATCAACCCGACGACCGGCCAGCTCTCGGGCAACGTCCTCGACATCCTGCGCGTGTCGGCGCCAATCGTGATGATCGCCCTCGGCATGACCTTCGTCATCGCCACGAGCGGCATCGATCTGTCGGTCGGCTCGGTCATGGCCGTCGGCGGCGCCGTCGCGATGGTGACGCTGTCGAACCTCGGTCAGCCCGACTCGGTCGGCGCGATGCTCACCGCCATCGGCCTCGCGATCGCGCTCGGCGCCCTGCTCGGCGCCGTGAACGGATTCCTCGTGTCCGTGGTGGGGCTGCAGCCGTTCATCACGACCCTCGTGATGATGCTCGCCGGTCGCGGCATCGCCCGTGTCATCACCGGCGGGCAGAACACGAACGCCGAGAACGCCCCGTTCCGCGCCCTCGCGAACGGTCAGTTCCTGGGCCTCCCGCTGAGCTTCGTCCTCGCGATCGTGATCGTCATCGCGGTGTCGGTCGTCATGCGCCGGACGGCGCTCGGGCTCATGATCGAGTCGATCGGCATCAACCCCCGGGCCAGCAGGCTCGCCGGCATCCGCCCGCGACCGATCCTCATCACGGTGTACGTCCTGTCCGCCGTGCTCGCCGCGACCGGTGGCCTGTTCACGGTGTCGGAGGTGATGACCGTCGACGTCTCGGGCACCGGGTACCAGATGGAGCTGGATGCGATCCTCGCCGTCGTCATTGGCGGTACATCGCTCGCCGGCGGCAAGTTCTCGATCGTCGGCTCGACCGTCGGAGCGCTGCTGATCGCGACGCTGAACAAGACCGTCCTCTTCCTCGGCGTCTCCGCCGCGGCCACCCCCGCCTTCAAGGCGATCGTGATCGTCGCGCTCGTCCTTCTGCAGTCCGAGCGCGTCCGGGCGCTCGTCCTCCACCGCGGCAACCGGCCGCAGACACCGGCGGCGCCCCTCGCCGAACCCGCACAGCCGAAGGAGGTCGTCGCATGAGGGGCGCACCCACCACGAGACGCCCCGTGGACGAGAACACCCCGGCCGTCGCCACCGCCGCCGATGCGGGCGAGACCTGGTCGCGCTTCTGGGGGCGCAGCCAGTCGCTCATCCCGACGCTCGCCGCCGTGGTGCTCTTCGTCAGCATGCTCGTCTACGCCGAGATCGCGTACGGACGCGTCTTCCACCTCGGCACGATGTCGAGTCTGCTCGTCAGCTTCGCGCCGACGATCATCCTCGCCGTGGCGATGACGATCGTCATCCTCTCCGGCGGGATCGACCTCTCGGTCGGCGCCGTGGTCGCCTTCACCTCGGTCTCGGGCGTCATGCTCATGGGCGCCGGGGTCAACGGGTGGCTGGCGATCGTCCTGATGATCGCCTTCGGAGCGCTGTTCGGACTCGCGTCGGGCGTTCTCATCCAATACTTCAGCGTGCAGCCGTTCATCGCCACGCTGGCGATGATGTTCCTCGCGCGGGGCCTCGCCTCGATGCTGTCCACTGTCCCGGTGCACGCGCCCGAGGGTGCGCCCATCGAACTGCTCGCCACGGACTGGAAGCTCATCGACGGTCCGAAGGTGAACGACCTCGTCCTCACCCCCGGCTTCTTCATCGCGGTCGTCGTCGTCGTGGGCGCCGTGTTCTTCCTCCACCGGACCCGGACCGGCCGCACGGTCTATGCGATCGGCGGCGCGGAGTCCTCCGCGCAGCTGATGGGCCTGCCGGTCGCGCGGACCCGCGTCTCGATCTACATCATCAGCGGCGCCCTGGCCGGTCTCGCCGGGGTCGTCTACACCGCCGAGGTGGGCGGGAAGGCGCAGAACGTCACCGGCATCGGCTGGGAGCTGGATGCCATCGCCGCGGTCGTCATCGGCGGAACGCTGCTGACGGGCGGCGTCGGCTACGTCCTCGGGTCTGTCGTCGGATCCCTCGTCCTCGCCGCGCTCTGGATGATCATCACGAAGGACGGCTCGATCAAGCCGGAGTACCTGACGATCATCACCGGCGGCATCCTGCTGGCCTTCGTGCTGCTGCAGCGCGTCCTCACGAAACGGAAGAGCGAATGAGCGGCCAGCCGACAGGCGTGTTCGAGGCCCGGGTGCAGGCGGACATCGACGCCGTCCGCGCCGACGTGGCATCCCTCCACGGGGAGCTCGTGCGCTACGGGCTCGTCGTCTGGACCGGCGGCAACGTGTCGGGTCGGGTGCCCGGCAGCGACCTGTTCGTCATCAAGCCGTCCGGCGTCTCCTACGACGACCTCACGCCCGAGAACATGATCCTGTGCGACCTCGACGGCAACGTCGTCCCGGGCACGCCGGGGAGCGACCGGAGCCCCTCGAGCGACACCGCGGCGCACGCGTACGTCTACCGGAACATGCCGGACGTGGGCGGCGTCGTCCACACCCACTCGGACTACGCCGTCGCGTGGGCGGCGCGCGGGGAGGAGATCCCCTGCGTCATCACGGCGATGGCCGACGAGTTCGGCGGTCCCATCCCGGTCGGCCCGTTCGCGATCATCGGCGACGATGCGATCGGGCGCGGCATCGTCGACACGCTGCGGGGGCACCGCTCCCGCGCCGTGCTGATGCAGAACCACGGCCCGTTCACGATCGGCGCCACCGCAAAGGATGCCGTCAAGGCCGCCGTCATGTGCGAGGACGTCGCGCGGACGGTGCACCTCGCGCGCCAGGCCGGGGAGCTCATCCCGATCCCGCAGGACAGGATCGACGCGCTCTACAACCGCTACCAGAACGTGTACGGCCAGGGAACGGACGCGCGGCGATGACCGGGGAGTCCTCGCCCGCGGAGGCGGTGCGCACCGGGCGGACGAGTCTCGGCATCGAGTTCGGCTCGACCCGCATCAAGGCGTGCCTCGTGGATGCCGACGCCCCGGCGACGGTGCTCGGTGTCGGGTCGCACGCCTGGGAGAACCGGCTCGAGGACGGCCTGTGGACCTATTCACTGGATGCCGTGTGGGCGGGCGTCCAGGCCGCGTTCGCCGACCTCGCCGCCGACCTCCGGGACCGGCACGGCGTGACCCTCGAGACGATCGGCGCGCTCGGCATCTCCGCCATGATGCACGGCTACCTCGCCTTCGACGCGTCCGGCGAGCTGCTCGTCCCCTTCCGCACCTGGCGAAACACGAACACGGGCCCCGCGGCGGAAGAGCTGTCCGACCTGTTCGACGTCAACATCCCGCTCCGCTGGTCGGTCGCCCACCTGCGCCAGGCGGTCCTCGACCACGAGCCGCACGTCGCGCACGTGGCATCCGTCACGACGCTCGCCGGGTACGTCCACGAGCGCCTGACGGGCCGCCGCGTGCTCGGCGTCGGGGATGCCTCGGGCATGTTCCCGATCGCGGCCGGCGCCCCCGACTACGACGAAGCCCTCGTCGCGCGCTTCGACGCGCTCGCCCCGGGCGGGATCCCGCCGCTGCGCGACCTGTTCCCCGCGGTGCTCCCCGCCGGTGCCGACGCCGGTGCCCTCACCGCCGAGGGTGCGGCCCTGCTCGACCCGGCCGGAACCCTGCGCCCGGGCGCCGTCGCCTGCCCGCCGGAAGGGGATGCCGGGACCGGCATGGTCGCCACGAACGCCGTCTCGCCGCGGACGGGCAATGTGAGCGCGGGAACGAGCATCTTCGCGATGGTCGTGCTCGAGCGTCCCCTGACGGAGCGCCACCACGAGCTCGATCTCGTGACGACGCCGTCCGGCGACGCGGTCGCGATGGTCCACTGCAACAACGGCGCGAGCGAGCTTGGCGCCTGGGCGGCCCTGTTCGGCCGGTTCGCCGAGGCATCTGGGAGCCCGCTCGACCCCGACGCCGTCTTCGACGTCCTGCTGCGCGAGGCGCTGTCGGGAGCCGCGGATGCCGGGGGACTGCTCGGGTACAACCACCTCGCGGGTGAGCCCATCGCGGGCCTCACCGCGGGGCGCCCGCTCTTCGTCCGCACGCCGGACTCCACGCTCGACCTCGCCAACCTCATGCGTGCGCAGGTATACGGGGTCTTCGCGATCCTCGCCCTCGGCATGCGCGTGCTGTCGGCGGAGGGGGTCGCGATCGACCGGATGTTCGCGCACGGCGGGCTCTTCCGCACGGCGGGGGTCGCGCAGCGCTTCCTCGCGGCGGCGCTCGCGGCACCGGTCGCGGTCGGCGAGACCGCCTCCGAAGGCGGGCCCTGGGGCATGGCGGTGCTCGCCGCCTTCCGGCGTGCCGCCGCCGCCGCCGGCACCGCCGGTGGGCTCGACGCCTACCTCGACGACGTCGTGTTCGCGGATGCCGTGGCATCCGTCGCGGACCCTGCTCCGGGCGATGTCGCCGGCTTCGCCGCCTACCTCGACCGCTACCGCGCCGGCCTCGCTGTCGAAGCCGCCGCCATCACTGCCCTCTAGATCCCGAAGGACCTCGATATGACCCTCTTCACCACCCTCGAGACCTACACCATCTGGTTCGTCACCGGCAGCCAGGGGCTCTACGGCGAGGAGACCCTCCGCCAGGTCGCCGCGCAGTCCCAGCAGGTCGCCGCGGGGCTCGCGGGCCTGCCCGTGCGCGTCGAGTGGAAGCCCGTGCTGACCGATTCCGACAGCATCCGCCGGCTGGCCCTCGACGCCAACAGTGACGACAGCGTCATCGGCATCGTCGCGTGGATGCACACCTTCAGCCCCGCCAAGATGTGGATCGCGGGCCTTGATGCGCTGCGCAAGCCCCTGCTGCACCTGCACACGCAGGCGAACGTCGAACTCCCGTGGGAGGACATCGACTTCGACTTCATGAACCTCAACCAGGCCGCCCACGGCGACCGCGAGTTCGGGTACATCCAGACGCGGCTCGGCGTGCCGCGCAAGACCGTCGTCGGTCACGTCTCGAACCCGGCAGTCCTCGAGCAGGTCGAGCACTGGCAGCGCGCCGCCGCCGGATGGCAGGCCGCGCGCACCCTGAAGCTCGCGCGGTTCGGCGACAACATGCGCTACGTCGCGGTGACCGAGGGCGACAAGACCGAGGCGGAGCTGCGCTTCGGCGTGCAGGTGAACACGTGGGGTGTGAACGAGCTCGCGGATGCCGTGGCCGCGGCATCCGACGCCGACGTCGACGCGCTGGTGCAGACCTACCTCGCCGAGTACGACGTCGCCGCAGAGCTGCTGCCGGGCGCTGCGCGCCACCAGTCCCTGCGGGACGGTGCCGCCATCGAGGTCGGGCTGCGCTCGTTCCTCGAGGCGGGCGGCTTCGGCGCCTTCACGACCTCGTTCGAGGACCTCGGCGCGCTCACGCAGCTGCCCGGGCTCGCCGTCCAGCGCCTCATGGCTGAGGGCTACGGCTTCGGCGCGGAGGGCGACTGGAAGACGGCGATCCTCGTGCGCGTCGCGAACGTCATGGGCGCGGGCCTCCCCGGCGGGGCAAGCCTCATGGAGGACTACACCTACGACCTCGCTCCCGGCGACGAGAAGATCCTCGGCGCGCACATGCTCGAGGTCTCGCCCTCGCTCACCTCGCAGAAGCCGCGCCTGGAGATCCACACGCTCGGGATCGGCGGCAAGGACGACCCGGTCCGTCTGGTGTTCACGGCCGACCCCGGCCCCGCCCTGGTCGTCGCGATGAGTGACATGCGCGACCGCTTCCGCCTGGTCGCGAACGTCGTCGAGAACGTCGAGGCGCCCGATCTGCCCAAGCTGCCGGTCGGCCGCGCCATCTGGCGGCCCGCGCCGGACTTCGCGACGAGCGCCGCCTGCTGGCTGACCGCCGGCGCCGCCCACCACACCGTGATGACGACCGCGGTCGGCATCGACGTGTTCCGCGACTTCGCCGACATCGCCGGCACGGAGCTGCTCGTCATCGACGAGGACACCACCGTCCGCGGATTCCAGAAGGAGCTGCGCTGGAACCAGGCGTACTACCGCCTCGCACAGGGGCTCTGAGACACGCGGGGTCTCGCCCGCGGCGGCCGCGACGGGAATACCCTGGGAGGGATGACTTCTCCGGCGACTTCCAGCATCCCGCTCGCCCCGAGGCAGCGCTGGCGCGCCTTCTGGGTCTGCGTCTCGGTCGCCGCGCTGACGATCCTCGACCTCAGCAAGGTCAACGTCGCACTGCCCTCCATCGAGCAGGCGCTCGGGGCGCAGTCCACCGAGCTGCAGATCGTCGTCTCGGGCTACGTCCTGCTCTTCGGGCTCGCGCTCGTGCCCTTCGGGAGGCTCGGCGACCAGCGCTCGCGCAAGCAGCTGTTCGTCATCGGACTGAGCCTCTTCACCGTCACCTCGATCATCTGCGCTCTCGCTCCCACGACGGAGATCCTCCTGGCCGGGCGCCTCGTGCAGGGGCTCGCCGCGGGCATCCAGATGCCGCAGGTCATCGGCACGATCCAGCAGCTGTTCACCGGGAAGGAGCGCGGACGCGCCTTCGGGCTGTTCGGGGCGACGATCGGCATCGCGACCGCGTTCGGTCCGACGCTCGGCGGACTGATGATCGCCCTCGGCGGTCCGCAGGACGGGTGGCGCTTCATCTTCTGGATCAACGTGCCGCTGTGCCTCGCCGTGCTCGCCGGCGTCATCTGGCTGCTCCCGCGGACTCGTGAGCCGAGCGCGTCCCGGCTCGAACTGGACCCCACCGGCCTGCTCCTGTTCGCGATCACCGTCGTGACCCTCATGTGGCCGTTCCTGTTCACCACCGGCTCGCCCGACGACGATCCGCGGCGCTGGTGGACTCTCGCCCTGTTCGCCGTGTTCGCGGTGGCGTTCTTCCGGTGGGAGCACCGCTACGCGGCATCCGGCCGGGCGCCGCTCATTCCGCTCGGGCTCTTCAGCATCGCCTCCTACCGGAACGGCACGCTGATCGCCGCGACGTACTTCACCGCGATCCCGGCGATGTTCCTGCTGACGACACTGTTCCTGCAGCTCGGGGTCGGGCTCGAACCTGTCTTCGCGGGGATGGTGTCGATCGGCTTCGCCCTCGCGAGCGCGGTCAGCGCGTGGTACGGCGGCAACCTCGTCGGCCGGCTGGGACGTCCGCTCGTCGTGTGGGGGCTCGGGACGGTCCTCGTCTCGGTCGTCGTTCTCGCCGTCGTCGCGTACACCGTGCCGGTCGAGGTCGTCGCCTACGCCATGGCCGGCGTCATGCTCGTCGCCGGCATCGGCGCGGGCCTCGTCGTCGCTCCGAACCAGACGCTGACCCTCGCCGAGATCCCGACCCGCTCGGGCGGGCTCGCCGGCTCCGTCGGGCAGCTCGGTCAGCGCATCGGCACCGCGATCGGCACCGCCGTCGCGCTGTCGCTCTTCTACTCCGCGATCTACCGCGATCAGGACGCCGGCAGCCACGGGATCGACGTGTTCCACGACGCGTACGCCTTCGGAATGGCCGCGGTCGGAGGGTTCGTGCTCCTCGCCTTCGGCCTCGGCGTGTTCGACCTCGCCGCCCGTCGGCGGACCAGGAAGACCGACGCAGGCTGACGTCGCGGCGCGACCGCGGCGCAGCGCATCCCGAGACGGGTCAGGACGGCGTGCGGCGGCGGGCCGCCCGGGCGATGTCCGCGGCTCCGCATAGCGTGGAAGCATGAAGATCCTGCACACCTCCGACTGGCACATCGGGCGGACCTTCCACGGCCACTCCACGCTCGACGCGCTCCGGGGTGTGCTCGACGTCCTCGTCGCCCAGGTGCGCGAGGAAGGGGTCGACCTCGTGATCGTCGCGGGTGACGTCTTCGACTCGGCGACGCCCGCCGCCGCCTGCTACGGACTGCTCTCCGACACGCTCGCGGCCCTCGCCGACACCGGCGCGCAGGTCGTCGTGACGAGCGGGAACCACGATTCGGCGGCCCGTCTCGGGTTCCAGGCGCGCCTTCTGCGCAGCGGCATCCACGTCCTCACCGATCCTGCCGCCGTGGGCACACCCATCACTCTGCACGATGCCCATGGTCCGGTGCAGGTGTACGGCATCCCGTACCTCGAGCCCGCGCTCCTGCGCCACGAGTGGCCGGGAGTGCGCTCGCAGGCGGGGGCGCTCGCCCACGCGATGGATCTCGTCCGCGCCGACGCCGCGACACGGCGCGCGCAGGACGGCGCGTCGCGCGGGATCGCGATCGCGCACTGCTTCGCTGCCGGCGTCGAGCCGACACCGCACCTCGAGCGCGACATCCAGCAGGGCGGTCTGGACGTCGTGCCCCTGTCGACGTTCGACGGCATGGACTACGTCGCCCTCGGCCACATCCACGGACGCCAGCAGCTCTCCGAGCAGGTCCGCTACGCCGGCGCGCCCCTGCACTACAGCTTCGGCGAGGGAGCGAAACCCCGTGGATCCTGGCTGGTCGACCTGGACGCCGAGGGCTTCGCCGGGGCCGCGTGGCTTCCCCTGCCCGTCCCGCGAGCGCTGCAGAGCCTCCGCGGCGCCTTCGATGACATCCTGCACAGTCCCGACCATCGGGGCGCCGAGGATGCGTGGGTCTCGGTCGAGTACACCGATGCGCTGCCCGAGCCCGATGCGCTGCGCCGGCTGCAGGAGCGCTTCCCGCACTGCGCGAGCGTCGTGCACACGCCGCCCCGGAGCGCGTCGGACGACGCGCGCACGTACGTGCAGCGAGTGCGCGCGGCGCGCAGCGATGCGGACCTCGTCGAGGCGTTCCTCGTCCACGTGCGCGCGGGGGAGGGCGCCACTGAGCCCGAGGCGGAGCTCGTCCACGCCGTCCTGGAGGAGCGCGTGCGCGCGGAGCGCGACGACGCGGCGCGCGCGGAGCGGCCGGTGCGGGTGTCCGCATGAAGCTGCACCTGCTCGAACTCACCGGCTTCGGCCCGTTCCGCCAGACGCAGCGCGTGGACTTCGACGCCTTCGACCGCGACGGGGTCTTCCTCATCTCCGGGCGGACGGGCGCCGGCAAGTCGAGCATCCTCGACGGGGTGAGCTTCGCGCTGTACGGCACGGTGCCGCGCTACGAGGGCGGCGAGCGACGCCTTCGCAGCGATCACAGCGTGCCCGGAGATCCGAGCGAGGTACGCCTCACGTTCACCGTGGGCGATACGCGCTGGCGCGTCACCCGGGCTCCCGAATACGACCGTCCCGCGAAGCGCGGCGGCGGGCTGACCACCGAGCCCGCACGAGCCGAGCTCGAGGAGTTCACGGGTGGTGCGTGGGTGGGGCGTGCGGCGGGCCCCCGTGACGTCGGCCTGGCCCTCGGTGAGGCGCTCGGGCTCGGCGCGCAGCAGTTCCAGCAGGTCATCCTGCTCGCGCAGAACAAGTTCTCCCGGTTCCTCCTCGCCCCGGGCGAGGAGCGGCAGACGCTCCTGCGCACCCTCTTCGGCACCCGCCGCTTCGAGCAGTACCGCGACGACCTCGACCAGCGCCGCCGCGACGCGCAGAAGCGCCTCGACACCGCCGCCGAACACGCGCGCACGCTTCTCGAGCTCGCCGAGTCCCTCGTCGCCGATGAGGCCCCCGGAGAGGGCGCGTCCGGGTCCGAGAACGCGGCCGGCGACCTCGCCGCGCGGCGTGACGCGATCCTGGCGGCGGTCGGGCGGGCCGAGTACCGCGTCGAGCAGGCCGCGACCGCGCGAGAACGCGCCGAGGAGGAGAGCCGCCGCGCCGTCGCCGACCACGCCGCCCTCGCCGAGCGGGCGCGGCTTCTGCGCGAGCGAACGGCCGCACGGGAACGGCTCGCCCAGCTCGAGGCGCGCGCCCCGCACATCGCCGACCAGCGCCGCGTCCTCGACGGGGCGCGCGCCGCCGAGGGTCTCCGAGCCTCCCTCGATGCCGTCGACCGCACGAGCGCGGATCTCGCCTCAGCCGACGCGGAGAACGCCCGTGCCCTCACCGCGTGGACGGAGGCAGGGGGCGGCCCGGGCGATGACCTCGCGACCCGCGTCGACGAGATCACGACCGACCTCGGTCGGTGGACGGATGCCGCTGCCCACGAGCGCGCGCTCGGGGGGCTCCGTGCACGGTTCGCTGAGGGCGCGGCCGCGGCCTCCGCGACGGAGGACCTCATCGGGGCGCTCGCCGAGCGCGTGGCCGACATCCCGCTCCGCCGCGCCGATCTGGGTGCGCGGCTCACCGACGTGCGCGCCGTCGCGGCGCGGCTCGAGGGACTCCGCGCGGATGCCGCGCGACTCGAGGCTCAGCGAGATGCGGCGCGACTCGCCGCGCGACTCGCCCCCGCTGCCGCCGACGCGGAGCGGACGTATCTGGCGGCCAGCGCCGCCGCCGCAGCTGCCGGCGCCGCGGTCACGGACCTGCTGCAGCGCCGCCTCGCCGGTTTCGCCGGTGAGCTCGCCGCCGCCCTCCGGGACGGCGAGCCGTGCGCGGTCTGCGGTTCGCCGGCTCATCCGCACCCCGCCGCGCCCGGGCCGGACGCGGTCACCGAGGACGATCTCGCCCACGCCGAGCAGGCCCGGGACGCCGCCGACGCGGTCGCCGGCGAGGCGGCGGCGACCGCGCGTCGGTCGCGGGATCTGCTGGCGGCCGCGCGCGCGGATGCCGCGGGGGCGGACGTCGAGGAGCTCGAACCGCTGCTCGACGCCGCGCGCACGGCCCTCGCCGCGGCGGAGGAGGCCGCGCGGCTCGCCGACCGGCTCGCCCGTGAAGCGGACGACCTCGACGAGGCCGCTGCGGACGCGCAGGCCGCGCACACCGCGGCGCTGGCGCGCCGCCTCACCGAGCGTGAGGGTCAGGCCGCACTCGGAGCGGAGGTCGCACGCGCGGAAGCCTCCGTCGCCGACGCACGCGGCGATCATGCCTCCGTCGCCGACCGCATCGCCGCCGGAGAGGCGCTGCGCAGCGCGGGCCGCGCCGTCATCGCAGCCCGCGCGGCTGTGGACGAGCGAGGTCGGGCAGCGACCGCGGCATCCGCCGACCTCGACGCGAGGCTCGGAGCGAGCCCGTTCGGGGGCATGGATGAGGCCCGTGCCGCGGTGCGATCGGCCCCGGAGCTCGCCGCGCTCGAGGACGAGATCGCGACCTACGCCGCCGACCTGGCGGCGACGCGGGAGCGCCTCCTCGAGCTGGAGCTCGCCGCCGTCGGCGCGGACGTCACCGCTGATGAGCTGCGCGCCGCGCAGGCGCGCGTGGATTCCGCCGACGAGCTGCGTGCCGCCGCGATCGGGGCGGAGCGCGACGCGCAGAACGCGGCGCGCCGGCTGCGCGATCTGTCCGAGCAGAGCGACGCGGCCTACGCCGGTGTCGCCGAGACGGCCGCCGCGACGCGCGCCGTCACCCGCCTCGCCGACACCGTCGCCGGACGTGCGCCCAACACCATGAAGATGGACCTGGAGACCTTCGTGCTGGCCGCGGAGCTCGAAGAGATCGTCGCCGCGGCGAACGTACGGCTGGGCGAGATGTCCGCGGGTCGGTACACGCTGCACCACACCGACGCGCGCGCCGCACGCGGGCGAGCCTCCGGCCTCGGCATCGAGGTGCTCGACGCGCACACCGGCCGATCCCGCTCGCCCCAGTCGCTCTCCGGCGGCGAGACCTTCCTCGCCTCCCTCGCGCTCGCCCTCGGACTCGGCGAAGTCGTCACGGCGCGGGCGGGCGGCATCCGCCTCGACACGCTGTTCGTCGACGAGGGCTTCGGGTCGCTCGACCCGGAGACCCTCGATCTCGCGATGCGCACCCTCGATGAGCTGCGCGTGGGCGGGCGGACGGTCGGCGTGATCAGCCACGTCGAGGCGATGAAGGAGCAGCTGCCCGCCCAGGTGGTCGTCGAGGCGACCGCGCAGGGCCCGAGCGTCATCCGGCAGGAGACGTCGGCCCTGGCCTGAGGCGGGCGTGCGGCCGGGGCTGCCCCTGTGGACGGACACGGGCGCCGAGGGCCGTCAGTCCTGTGGGGCGAGGGCGTCGTGGATGCGGCGCAGGTCGACCATGAGCGAGCCGATCAGCACCCAATGGCGCGGCGGCGCCGCATGGACTTCGAGCGGTCGGGTGAGCGCCGGGGGCTCGGGCGCCCGTCCGGCCCCGGCATCATCCGCCGCGCCGTCCACGTGAACGCCGTCGCCGATCCCGGCATCGCTCAGGCGCAGGTCGTGTGCCGCGCGGTGGAGCTGCTCCGCGATCGCGACGACCTCGGCATCCGCTGAGATGGTCGCGTCGTAGTCGTCCACGAAGGCCCGCGTCATCCCGGCCACCTGCGTCACGATCGCCGACAGGCGCGCGACATGTTCTTCGAACGCGTCGACGTCCGCCCGCGCTCGGCGCGCCCGCGGGTTCAATGCGAGCGAATCGCGGGCGTCGGCGATGACCTGCTCGGCGGAGGACACGGAACCGCGGACAGCGCGCGCCTGCGCGAGCAGCAGGGGGAGCGCGTCGCCGTCCTGAGGGCGTACAAGGGCATCCCCCAGCCGATCCAGTGCGTCCGCGGCATCCGCGGTCAGCGCCGCGACGCGGGCACGCGCGGGCCCGAGGGCCAGCGGCGGGACGAACGCGATGTTGACGAGCAGGCCGATCGCCGCCCCCAGCAGCGTCTCCAGGATCCGGTCGGCGGCGTAGCCGGGCGTCGCCGTCCCGAGGGCGAGGACGAGCATCGCGCTGATCGCCACCTGGTTCGCCGTCCCGGGCGTGGCGCGCAGGGCCCATGACAGCAGCAGCGCGCAGGCGATCGCGAGCGCGATCGCCCAGAACCCGCCGCCGAGGAGGAGGCCGATCGCCGACGCCACGACGACGCCCGCGACGACACCCACCGTGCGTTCGATGCCGCGGCCGAACGACTGGTTGATGCTCGGCTGCACCGTCAGGAGGGCCGCGATCGCGGCGAACACGGGCGGCGGCCCGGGGATCAGCCAGCCCGCCACCAGCCAGGCGCACAAGGTCGCTGCGGCGGACTTCGCGACCTGCAGCAGGGGCGAGCGCCGCGGGGCGCGCAGCGACCAGTTCATGCCCTCACGTTACGCACCTCGCCCGGCCTGCCGCGCCCGCGTCGCGCGCGAGCCGCCGGCCCGCCTCCCCCGATGGATCGTCGGACCGACGCTGCGCCTGTGTCTCCGGCACCTGCGTGTTGCGCTCAGACGCCCCAGCGGGAGCGGACCTCGTCGCGCAGCACGACGCTGCATCCCGCGACCGCCGCATCCCAGTCGGTCATCGCATCGTCCTGCGCGTTGTCGGAGACGGCCTTGAGGACCGTGATCGGGATGCCGAAACGCTGCGCCACCCAGATGTAGGCGTAGGTCTCCATATCCACCAGGGTCGCGCCGAGCGCGCGGATGACGGCTACCGCCTCCGCCCCGTCGACGAAGTGATCACCGGTCGCGATGGCCGCCGTTCCTCCGCCGGTCTCCACGCGGGCGGGGAGCGAGATGTGCTGGCCCGCGACCCCGTCGAGGTCGATGACGTCGTGCTGGATCGCCGCCGAGATCTCGTGGACCCCGCGGATCTCCGGGTCCAGTGAGCCCGCCGTGCCCACGACGACGATCTCGTCGATCCCCCCGGCATCCAGGCGCCGCGTCAGGGCGTAGGTCGCGTTCAGCTTGCCGATCCCGGTCACGAGGCGTTCGAAGCCTTCGGGATCGACGTCGAAGGCGACGAGTTCCGAGTCCAGGGCGGCGACGAGGAGTTTCACCCTGCCAGTCTCGCATGGGTTGTTTTTCCCCTCCCCAGAGGCACCGCGCGGCGGCTGCGTGCGCAAAGATGGGTCATCGGGCAGCGTTTCCCGCCGACTCGACGATCGGAGCGACATGGCTTTGCAGACGGTTCCTCTCACCGCCCCGGCCGGGGTCAGTGCACGCCTGGGCTGGGATCCCGGGACGAGTGTGCACGACCGGCGTCGGATCATCGCCAAGGAGCTGATCGCGGCGAAGCTCGGCTGCGAGCCGACCGACGTGCGCATCGAGCGCGAGGCGCCGCGCGGCTTCGGCTACCACACGCGCCTCATCGCCTCCCGCGACGGCCAGGAGCTCCCCATCGCGATCGTGACGGCGAGCTTCCGCGCCGCGACCGTCGTCGCCATCTGCGACCCTGGCCTCCCGCTCGGCATCGATATCCGCGACTCGCACCCCGAGCCCGCCGATCTCCGCCTCATGCGCAAGCACTCGCACCTGCTCGATGAGAACGATCTCGATGATCTCCTCCACCACTGGACGAACGTGCAGGCCGTGATCGAAGCCGATGGACGCGGCGTGCGCATGGCGCCCGAGCGCGTGCGGCTGGACTCCTCGCGCGAGCACGGCTGGTTCCGCGACCGCAACATGCGCTACCAGCTCGTGGACGCCTCCCGCGATAGCTGGATCATCACGATCGCCGTCGGCATCCTTCCGCAGGCCGTCTGACCCGCGAACTTCCGCCGCGGTGTCCCGCGCGGCGCGGTGGCGGCACGCGCGTGACGCAGGGGATCAGCGCGCGGCGTCTCCGACGGCCGCGTCGAGTTCGGCGAGCCACGCCTCGGCGTTGCCGTCGGACGGCGCGCGCCAGTCGCCCCTCGGCGAGAGCGAGCCTGCGGGCAGGACCTTCGGGCCGTTCGGGATCGCGGTCCGCTTGAACTGAGCGAACCCGAAGTACCGCTTCAGGAAGACCCGCAGCCAGCGCACGATCGTCTCGCGGTCGTAGGAGTAGCGGTCCTCAGCGGGGAACCCGGGCGGCCACGCACCCGCGAGGGCGTCCGCCCAGGTCTGCTCGGCGAGGAAGGCGATCTTCGACGGCCGCAGCCCGTAGCGGAGCACGTGGAACAGCGCGAAGTCGTGGAGCGCGTAGGGGCCGATCGTGTCCTCGGTGGACTGCACCCTGCCGTCTTGTCCGGCGGGGACGAGCTCCGGGCTGATCTCGGTGTCGAGGACCGACTGCAGGACCTCCTTGGCATCCTGCGTCAGCGTCCCGGCCCCGGATGCCGCGGCCCCGGTTCCTGAGCCCGTCGGGGCCACGGTCCCTGAGCCCGCCGCGGCCACGGTCCCTGAGCCTGTCGAAGGGTCGTCGGAGTGGGCGATGACCCAGCGGATGAGGTGCTGGATGAGCGTCTTCGGCACACCCGCGTTGACCGCGTAGTGACTCATCTGGTCGCCGACGCCGTAGGTCGCCCAGCCGAGCGCGAGTTCGGAGAGGTCGGAGGTCCCGACGACGAACCCGCCGTTCTGGTTCGCCAGGCGGAACAGGAAGTCCGTGCGCGCGCCCGCCTGGACGTTCTCGAACGTCACGTCGTAGACGGGCTCGCCGCTTGCGAAGGGGTGGTCGATGCCCTTGAGCAGTTCGGTCGCCATGGGGCGGATGTCGATCGTGGAGGTCGTGGCACCGATCGCCTCGGCGAGGGCGATGGCGTTCGACTTGGTGTGATCGCTCGTCGCGAATCCCGGCATCGTGTACGCGAGGATGTCGCTGCGCGGGCGTCCCATGCGGTCCATCGCGCGGGCGACGACGAGGAGCGCGTGGGTCGAGTCGAGCCCGCCGGAGACGCCGATGACCGGCTTCGGAGCGCCGATCGCGCGCATCCGCTGCTCGAGCCCGGACACCTGGATGTTGAAGGCTTCGTAGCAGTCCTGGTCGAGCCGCGCGGCGTCGTCGGGGACGAACGGGAAGCGGTCGAGCGGACGTCGCAGGCTCGTGGTGTCGGAGGGCGCATCGACGGTGAACGGGATGGTCCGGACGGCCGGCGCGTCCTGCACGCGGTTGTCGTCGAAGGTGCCCTGGCGGAGGCGATCCTGCCGCAGTCGGTCGAGGTCGATGTCCGCGACCGCCGTGCGCGGACCGTCGGGGAAGCGCTCGGTGGAGGCGAGGAGGGCGCCGGACTCGTAGATCATCGTCTGCCCGTCCCACGACACGTCGTTCGTCGATTCGCCCTGGCCCGCCGCGGCATAGACATAGGCGGCGTTGCAGCGGAAGGACTGCGACTTCGCGAGGAGATGGCGATCCTCTGCGCGCGCGACGGTGATGGGACTCCCGGAGAGGTTCAGGAGGACGGTCGCCCCGGCGAGGGCGGCGTGCGAGGAAGGAGGGACCGGCACCCACATGTCCTCGCACACCTCCGCGTGGACGACGAGGCCGGGGAGGTCGGTTGCCGTGAAGAGCAGATCGGGCCCGACGGGAACCTCGGCATCCCCGATCATGGCGCTGCGCGGGGCATCGGCGCCGCTCGCGTACCATCGCGCCTCGTAGAACTCGCGATACGTCGGCAGATACGTCTTTGGGGCGATCCCCAGGACGGCCCCGCGGTGGATCACGACGGCGCAGTTGTACAGACGACCGCCGAGCAGGAGGGGGGCGCCGACGACGAGGAGCGGACGCAGATCCGCCGTCGTGCGCGCGACCTCCGCGATCGCGGCGCGCGCGGCGTCGAGGACGACGTCCTGCATGACGAGGTCGTCGATCGCATACCCCGTGAGGCACAGCTCGGGGAAGACGGCCACCGCCACGCCCGCGTCGTGCGCCTCGCGGGCGGAGGCCGCCACGGCCGCGGCGTTGCGCGCCGGGTCGGCGATGGCGACCGGGATCGTGCAGGCGGCGACGCGCGCGAAGCCGTGGCGGTAGACGCTCTCGAACGGTAGCTGCTCGCTCACGCCCCCAGTCTGGCACTTCGGCCGCGGGTGTCGGACGTGATGGCTAGTGTCGATCGCGGAAGGGTGACATGCGATACATCGAGGACGACGGCGACGATGCCCGCATCGTCTGGAGCGCGACCGATCTGAAGGCGGCGGCCGAGTGCGAGTTCGCGTGGCTCCGGGCCATCGACGCGAAGATCGGGCGGATCGCCGCTGTCGAGGAGCCGGAGGATCTCACACTGGCCCGCGCAGGGCGCCTCGGAACGCAGCACGAGCTGCGCCAGCTCGACACGTACCGCGCCCGGTTCCCCGGGCGCGTGGTGGAACTCCCTGAGACACGCTCGACGGATGCCGAGGGCATCGTCGCCGCGGTCGCCGCGACGGGGGCGGCGCTGGCCGATCCCGACGTCGAGGTGATCTACCAGGCGGTGTTCGCGACCGAGGAGTTCGTCGGATTCGCGGACTTCCTGGTGCGTGACGACGCCGGCGCGTGGGTCGTTCAGGACACGAAGCTCGCCCGTCACGCCCGCGTCACCGCACTCATGCAGCTTGCGGCATACGTCGATCAGCTCGATCGCCTGGGGGTCGCGCACAGCGACCGGGTCGAGCTCCTCCTCGGGGACGGGACCACGTCCACCCACGCCGTCCGCGACCTGATGCCGGTCTTCCGCCTGCGCCGCGACCGCCTGCGCGCCCTCATCGCCGACCGCGACCTCGCCGCCGGCGCCGCGGGGGCGCCGATCGCGTGGGGCGACGACCGCGGCGCCCTGCGCGTCGTGGCCTGCGGGCGGTGCGCGACGTGCGATGCGGAGGTCGTCGCCCACCGTGACCTGCTCCTGGTCGCCGGTATGCGACCGGTGCAGCGCGATCGGCTGCGCGCCGCGGGCATCCGCACGATCGACGACCTCGCGACCGCTCCCGCCGCCCCTGAGCGGATGTCGGGGGACACCTTCGCGGGTCTGCGGACCCAGGCGCGGCTGCAGCTCGACAGCCCCGCGGGCGGCGTGGGCGCAGTCGGAGATCCCCATGCGATCCCGACCTACGAGGTCGTCCTCCCCACCGCGATCGGTACTCTGCCGCGCCCGGACCACGGCGACATCTTCTTCGACTTCGAAGGCGATCCGCTGTACACCGAGACCCCCGGGCCGGGCATGACGCCGCTGTGGGGCATCGACTACCTGTTCGGATGGGTCGATGACCGCGAGCAGTACACGGCGCTGTGGGCCCATTCGCACGCGGAGGAGCGGGCGGCGCTCGAGACGTTCCTGGACTTCGTGGCGCTCCGCCGGCGCGCGCACCCGGGCATGCACATCTATCACTACGCGCCGTATGAGACGACGCACCTCCTCGCGATGGCCGCCCGTTACGGGGTCCGCGAGGCCGACGTCGACACGCTCCTGCGCGAGGGGGTGTTCGTCGACCTCTATCCGATCGTCCGACGGGCGCTGCGCGTCGGCTCCCGGTCGTACTCCATCAAGAAGCTCGAGCCCCTCTACATGGGCGACGACGTGCGTACGAGCGACGTGCAGCGCGGGGACGACTCGATCGTGAAGTACGTCGAGGGGCGCGCGCGCGTCGACGCCGGTGAGGATGCCGCCGCGCAGGCTGTGTGGGACGACCTCGCGGACTACAACCGCTACGACTGCGTGTCCACGCGCCGCCTGCGCGACTGGCTCGTCGCGCGCGCCCGTGAGGCGGACCTCGTACCGTCCGCCGACATCGACCAGAGCGAGCGACCCTACGAACCGTCCGCTCGGGCTGAGGCCCTGAACCGCCTCGCCGCTGACGCCGCGGCGCAGCCCGAGGCGGACGAGCGGCTCGTCGGGGCGCTCGGCCTCGCCGCAGCGGCGATCGACTACTACCCGCGCGAGGCGAAGACCTTCTGGGCGACGCACTTCCTGCGGCTGCGTGAGCCGGTGTCGATCTGGGAGGACACCCGCGACGTGGTTGTGTTCGATCACGACCGTTCGCGGGTGCTCACCGACTGGCACGTGCCGGAGGGTGCGCGGGTGCAGCGCCGCGTCGTCGAGCTCCGCGGCGATCTCGCCCCGGGGACGAAGCTGTCCGTCGGCACCCCGGTGTTCCTCCTCTACGAGCTTCCGGCGCCGTTCCCGATCGACACGAGTCCGCGCTGGATCCACGCGGCCCGGACCGTGCGGATCGTCGAGGCGCTCGACGACGGGGTGATCGTCGAGGAGAACGCGATCGACGGGTCCACCTGGGGAGAGCTTCCGATCGCGGCCACCCCGCCGGCGCCGCCGCAGGCGGGGAGTCAGCAGGCGGCGATCGACGCCTGGGCGGACGCGGTCCTCGCCGCGGCGCCCTCGGTCGCCGACGCGTTCCCGCAGGACGCCGCGAGCGACCTGCTCCTGCGCCGCGCCCCGCGCACCCGGTCCGGCGCGCTCGCGCGCGGTTCGGGCGACGACGTCGCCGACATCGTGGCGTCGGTGCTCGACCTCGATCACAGCTACCTCGCGGTGCAGGGCCCCCCGGGAACGGGCAAGACCTACGTCGGCTCGCACGTGATCGCTCGGTTGGTGGCCGAGAAGGGCTTCCGCGTCGGAGTCGTGGCGCAATCCCACGCTGTCGTCGAGCACATGCTCGAGCGGGTCGTCGCCGCCGGGCTCCCGGCATCCCGGGTGGCGAAGGCGGTGAAGCCCGGCGGGACCGACGAGCGGACCTTCACGACGATCGCGAAGGACGGCTACGGCGCGTTCGCGGCCGAGCACCCCGAGGGGTTCGTCATCGGGGGGACGGCGTGGGATCTCAGCCACCCCGGCCGGGTCCCGCGCGGGAGCCTCGACCTGCTCGTCGTCGACGAGGCGGGTCAGTTCTCCCTGGCATCCACCATCGCCGTCTCGCTCGCCGCCGACCGCCTGATGCTCCTCGGCGACCCCCAGCAGCTACCGCAGGTGAGTCAGGGGACCCACCCCGAGCCCGTGGACACATCGGCGCTCGGCTGGGTGATGGACGGTGCCGCCGTCATCGCACCGGACCGAGGCTACTTCCTCGCTCGGACGCGGCGCATGCGTCCCGAGGTCGCCGGTCCCGTCTCCGAGCTCTCCTACGAGGGGCGACTCGCGGCGCACCCCTCCACCTCCGGACGGCATCTCGCCGGGATCGCGCCGGGCGTGCTCCCCGTCGCCCTCGGGCACGCGGGCAACGCGACGGCGTCGCCCGAGGAGGCGGAGACCGTCGTGGCGCTCGTTCGGAGCCTCATCGGTCGCGACTGGACACCGGCCGAGGGCGCCGCGGCGCGCCCGCTCGCGCAGGACGATCTCATCGTCGTGACGCCCTACAACGCGCAGCAGGTGATCGTCGAGGAGGCGCTCACCGGCGCGGGCTTCGACCGCGTGTCGGTGGGCACCGTCGACAAGTTCCAGGGGCAGGAGGCGGCCGTCGCGATCGTCACGCTGGCGGCATCCTCCGGGCGAGATGCGCCCCGCGGATTGGAGTTCCTGCTGCTGCAGAATCGGCTGAATGTCGCCGTCTCCCGCGCGGAGCACACCGCGTACGTCGTGTACAGCACGGGGCTGCTCGATGACCTGCCGCGCACCCCGGACGGGGTCACCCGGCTGAGTGCCTTCGCCCGCCTCGTCGGCGCGGGCTGACCGTAGACTCGCGGCATGACCGATGAGGCCCCGCGCCAGTTCGAGATCGAGGTGCCGCCCGAGGTGGTGCCCGGCAGCTACGCCGACTTCGCGAACGTCTGGCACACGCCGGACGTGTTCGTGATGGACTTCGTGTCACTCGCGCGGCCGCCGCAGGCGGCGACGGATGCCGAGGGCAACGCGATCACGGTCGTGCCCGGGCGGGTCGTGCAGCGGGTGCGCATCCCTCCGCAGCAGGTGTTCGAGCTCGCGAAGGCCCTGACGCAGCAGCTGGAGTTCTGGGAGCGGGAGACGGGGCGCACGGCATCCTGACCGTCGGCCGGTCCCTGAGCTTGCCGAAGGGTCAGACCGTGCCGTAGAGGCGATCGCCCGCGTCGCCGAGGCCGGGCACGATGTAGCCCTTCTCGTTGAGCCGCTCATCGAGCGAGCCGAGAACGAGGGTCACGTCGCGGTCGCCGACCTGCTCCCGGATCTTCGCGACGCCCTCGGGGGCGCCGAGGATGCAGATCGCGGTGACGTCCTGCGCTCCGCGCGCGAAGAGGAAGTCGATGGCGGCTCCGAGCGAGCCGCCGGTGGCGAGCATCGGGTCGAGCACGAAGCACTGCCGGTCGCTCAGGTCGGCGGGCAGGCGCTCCGCGTAGGTGACGGGTTCGAAGGTCTCCTCGTCGCGAGCCATGCCGAGGAAGCCGACTTCCGCCGTCGGCAGCAGCTTCACCATGCCGTCGAGCATGCCGAGACCGGCGCGCAGGATCGGCACGACGAGCGGCCGAGGCTCGCCGATCTTCACGCCCGTGGTCGTGGTCACCGGCGTCTGGATCTCGATCTCCTCGACCCGGACGTTGCGCGTCGCCTCGTACGCGAGGAGCGTGACGAGCTCCTCGGTGAGCTGGCGGAACACCGGCGAGGGCGTGCGCTGGTCGCGCAGCACCGTCAGCTTGTGGGTGATGAGGGGGTGATCGGCAACGTGCACGCGCATGGCACTCAGCCTACGGCGTCCGGGCCGTCGGTCCCCGCCGGCGTGGGCGCAGACGAGATCCTGTGCGGTGCATGCCCGACGGTGTCGAGGCGAGGGTCGCTGTCACCGGGCATAGCCGGCGCAGAGTCGATCGAAGAGGGCGATGTCACCGGCGACGGCGACCTCGCCGATCTCGCGAAACCGCGGGCCGTCGGAGGGGTATGACCGCGGATCGATGCGGAGCCGGGATGACACTTCGAACAGCAGCCCCGCCGAGACGGGCTGGCCGCCGTCGAGCCAGTGGCCCCGTCCGCCGACGAAGGCGTAGCGGACGGCGTCGCCGGCGACGAGGCGGATGTACCCGCGGTAGTCCTCGCCCGCCCGCACCGGCAGCGTGGCGGCGGCGCTCGTCGTCGTCCATCGCGGGTCCATCGTGACGACGATGATCCGGTGGTCGAAGCGGCGTCGCTCGAGCGGCGTCACGAGCTCCTGCGCAGGTCATCCACGGCTCCTCCTGGAGGCAGAGTCTAGGCAGGTTCGCCGCGTGCGAGGACCGAGAGCGCCGCCATCCGCTCCCGCCACCCGGGCGATCCGCGCGCCGCCCCTACGCTGGAGCAGTGAGCCTGCCGACCGCCCCCGCCGACGACGCGGCGATGCGCCGCGCGCTGGTGCTCGCGGGCGAGGCATCCGACGCGGGGGAGATCCCGGTCGGGGCCGTCGTCACGGATGCCGCCGGCGCGACCCTCGGTGAAGGCCGGAACCTCCGCGAGGAGAGCCACGACCCCACCGCGCACGCGGAGATCGTCGCCCTGCGGGAGGCGGCGGCGGCGCTCGGATCGTGGAATCTCGAGCGGATGACGCTGACGGTCACCCTCGAACCGTGCCTGATGTGTGCGGGCGCCATCCTCCAGGCGCGCGTCGGCCGGGTCGTGTTCGGAGCGTGGGACGAGAAGGCCGGAGCTGCGGGGTCCGTCTACGACGTGCTGCGGGACCGGCGGCTGCCGGTGCGGGCGGAGGTCGTCGGGGGAGTGCGCGAAGCCGAGGCGCAGGCCTTGCTGCGGGCCTTCTTCGACGCGCGGCGCTGACCGTCACCCGCGCGCGACTTGCCAGGACTCCTCCGATTCGGCGACGCACGGCGCCCGGAGGGGTGGTGTCGCCGCTGCCGGGACCGGAGTTCAGTCCCAGGAGCTGAGGATGATCGCCTCGGTCGGCGGCGCGGGGTCGGCCGGGCGGCCGATGTAGCCGATGCGCTCGAGCAGGGCGCGGCGGAACTCCGCCGGGCGCTCGAGATGCGGCGAGTGGCCGACACCTTCCAGAACGACCTCGGCGACGTCGCCGCCGGCGGTGCGGTAGGCCTCGAGGACGTCGCGGGTCTGCGACACCATCGGCTGGGCGGGGGCGACCTCCTCCCCGGGCCAGCCCGGGATGACACCGATCGCGCCGAGATTGTTGAGGTCGAAGAACGAGGCATCCGACACGATGGCATCCGCGGTGCCGTGCACCCACAGCACCGGCGGCTTGCGGTCGATGTCGACGATGCCCGACGTGTCGAAGTAGCGCGGTGCCATCGTGTTGAGCACACCGATCGTGCCGGCGGCGAAGCCCGGCCAGTTCGTGCTGTCGACACCGTCGCCCGGGTAGTTCCCGGTCGCGGTGGAGGTCGTGTTCATCGACTCGACCCAGATGTCCTCGTGCTCGCTCGTGTAGTCGGGGGCGACGTAGCCCGACCGGAAGACGTTCCGCGGCGAGGTGGGGGCGTCCGCCGCGGTGTCACGGTCGGTGAGGCGTTGGACGAAGTCGGGATTGGCCCCGCCCGCACCGCAGCCCGCGTCGTCGTCGGTGAGTCGCGAGCCGTCGCGACGCGTGCCGCCGAAGCCGTAGGGGGAGACCGGCGCCTGCAGGGTGAGGGAGAGGGTCTGGTCCGGGTGGTCGATCGCGTACTGCATGACGACGCCGCCGCCCATCGACCAGCCGACGAGGTGTGCGGCGTCGATGTCGAGTGCCGCGAGGGTCGCGTGCACGTCGTCACTGAAATCCCGGACGCCCCGTGTCGCGTCGACGGGCAGGCTCTCGGTGCCGCCGAATCCGCGCAGGTCGATCGCGATGACCCGCAGATCGCTCGGGAGGTCCTGCATCAGCTCCTGCCAGAACAGGCTCGAGGAGACGTTGCCGTGGATGAGGACGAGCGTGTCCTCTCCGGATGCCGCGGGGTCGTCGCCCGCGCGCTCGAGGATGTTCACGGTCAGACGGTCGGTGGCGATGGTCCGGGTGGTGATGCCGTCGAGGAGCGTCATGCCCGAATCCTACTCTGGCGGCCTTCGGGTATGAGCGGGACGTCAGGTGATCAGGCGCAGTGAGCCGAGCGGGGGGCCGACCCACTGCTTGCTCGACGAGCGGGGCGCGTAGGGTCCGATCGTGCTGGTGCGTTTGCCGAGCGCGATGAGGTCCTCCGCGAAGCGGACGGCGGCGGCGACGCCGTCGACGACCGGGACACCGAGGCGCCGCCCCAACTCGGTGTCCAGCCCGGCGAACCCGGCGCAGCCGAGCACGAGCACGTCCGCACCGTCGCCGATGACGGCGCGTCCGGTCGCCTCGAGGGCGTCGGCCGTGCGCGCGACGTCGGCGTCGATGGCGGAGACGTGCACGTCCGCCGCGCGCACGGAGACGCACCGGTCGCCCACCCCCATGGTCATCAGGCTGTCGTGGATTCCCGCAATGGCCGATCGCACGGTGGTGACGACGCCGAAGCGGTGGCCGAGCAGGCACGCCGCGAACGCCGCGGCCTCCGTGATGTCGACGACCGGCTGGGCGATGAGCTGTCGCATGCCCTCCCGGCCGTGCTCGCCGAAGCCGGCCATCACGACGGCGTCGAAGGCGTCGGTGCGGCTGGCGACGGCATCCATCACGGCCGCCGCCGTCACGAGACTCTCGACGTATCCCTCCGCTGAGGCGGGGCCCCACGCGGGGGTGACACCGACGACGGTCGTCCCCTCAGAGGCGGCGGACTGACCGATCGCCGCGATGGCGGCGGTCATGGCGGCGTCGGTGTTGCAGTTCACCGCGAGGATCCGCGTGCTCATCGCAGCTCGTCGTTCCTGGCGACGACGCGACCCCGGTGGATCACGGTGCGGTCCGCATCGCGATCCATGACGGCGGCCGTCGGGGTGTCTCCTCGGAGGATGACCAGCTCCGCAGGATCACCGACCGCGAGCCCCGGGCGCGCGCCGGGACTCAGGCGTGCCAGGGTGGGATCGATCACCGATGCGCCGCCCCACGTGCCGACGGCCAGGCAGTCCTCGATGAGGTGGTCACGGGAGAATCCCTGTGTGTAGGCGAGCATCCACGTGCGCTCGAGCATGTCGCCATCGCCCCACGGCGACCAGTAGTCGCGCTGTCCGTCCATGCCGAGGCCGATGCGGATGCCGAGCTCCAGCAGCCGCTCGATGGGCAGGTCGAGCGGCACCGACAGCGAGCCCTTCGGGGCGATCGTCGTGAGCGCGACGTCGAGCTCGGCAATCTGATCGAGGGCGCGGTCGACCCCGGGAGACCGGTCTGCCAGCGAGAAGGCGTGCGACACGCTGACGCGCCCGTTCATCCCGAGTGCACGCGTGCGCTCGAGCACCAGGTCGAGGGAGAAGAGCCCCAGCGACCCGCCCTCGTGGAGGTGGATGTCGACGCCGACGCTGTGGCGTTCGGCGAGCTCGAACACCGTGTCGAGGTGCCGCACCGGGTCACGGTCGATTTCGCAGGGATCGATGCCGCCGATCAGATCGGCCCCCGAGCGCAGGGCGACGTCCAGCAGGTCGGGGACTCCGTCCTCCAGGTGGATGCCCACCTGCGGAAACGCCACGATCTCGACCGTGGCGCGCTCGCGGTGCGTCTCGCGCGCCGCGACCACGCCCTCGAACTTCTCGAGTCCCGAGTCCGCATCCACCTGCGCGTGGCTGCGGACCCGAGTCGCACCCTGCGAGATCATCCGTCCGAGCGTGTAGGTCGCGCGTTCGGCGACCGAGCGCTCCGCCGACCGCCAGTTCTCGCGGTCGTTCATGATGTGCGACCAGCGCGTGTCGCCCGCGGTGTTCGCGCGGAACGGCAGACCCATCCGCGTCGAGTCGAGGTGGACGTGCACGTCGCTGAAGGAGGGGACCAGGATGCCTCCGGCGCCGTCGACCGGGGTGGCATCCGGGGCCGTGATCGCGCCGGGCGCGGCGACCTCGCGGATGCCGTCCCGGTCGAGGAGCACGTCGGCGGCGTCGCCTCCCCAGGGTCGGACGTCGTGCAGGAGCGTGAGGGTCACGAGTGGAGCCTTTCGAGAGGGTGAGCCCCGGGGTGAGCCGAGGGGGTGAGCCGAGCGGGTCAGGGAAGGGGAGGAGCGGGCTGGCGCGCCGCTCCTCCCTTCGGGGCGAGGTCAGCCGGTGAAGGCGGCGTCCGAGAGGTCGAACAGCCCGTCGACGCGGGGCGTCCACGTGACCTTCGGCGACACGGCGTAGTCCGCCTCCGGGGTGAACAGCGGCACGATGTAGGCGCCCTGGAAGTTCGCCTCGGCGAGGGCACGGAACACCGCGATGCGATCATCACCCGCGACGGTGCGCTGCTTCGCCACCAGCGCCGCCGTCTCGGGGCTCTTCGCGTAGTCATTCTGGCCACCGGCGAACAGGTTGGTCGCCGGCATGTCGCCATCCATCGTCGACGGCGCCCACGTGTTCAGGTACAGCCCCTTCATGTCGACCGTGCTGTAGATGCGGCTGGACAGGGTCGACTGGTCCATGCCGGACAGCGTGACCGTGATGCCGACCGCCTCGAGGTAGCCCGCGATCGCCTGCGCGACCTCGGCGCTCATCGGGATGCGTCCGCTCGTCGCGTACTCGAGCGGGATCGCTTCGCCGGTGTAGCCGGCGGCGGTGAGCAGAGCCTTCGCGGCGGCGGGGTCGTACCCCGGCCCGGTCGCATCGGACACGTAGCCCGCGACGTTCGCGGCGATGATCTGATCGTTGGCGACGGCGCGTCCGCTCAACACGGTCTTCACCAGCGCCTCACGGTCGATGGCGTGCCACACTGCTTGGCGGATGCGCTCGTCGGCGAGGGGGCCCGCCGTCGAGTTGATTCCGAGGAACGTCGTGCCGTTGGCGGCGCGCGACCGGACGTCGACGCCGCTGCCCTCGGCGGAGGTCACCTGATTCGGCGAGATGAGCGCGACGTCCAGGCTGCCTGAGATGACGCCGTTCAGACGCGCCTCCTCGTCCGAGACGGTCTGGAACGTCAGGGTGTCGATCTTCGGCGCCCCGCCCCAGTAGTCGTCGTTGCGCTTGAGCACGTAGTCGACGCCCCGGTTCCAGCTCACGAACGAGAACGGGCCGCTGCCGACAGGGGCGGCGGCGAAACCCTCCGACCCGAGGGCCGTGTAGACCTTCTCGGGGACGATCGACTGCGCCGTCGTGATCGACGGCCACGGCGAGAAGGAGGAGTCGAGGTCGAAGACGACGGTGTGGTCGTCGGGTGCGGAGACGGACTCCAACATGTCCATGTATCCGAGGTTGTCGGAGTCGGGCGTGTGGAGGACGGTCTCGTAGGTGAACACCACGTCCGCGGCTGTCAGCGGCTCGCCGTCCTGGAACTTCACGTCGTCGCGGAGTGTGAACGTCCACTGCGTGAAGTCGTCGTTCGGGGTCCACGACGTGGCCAGCGACGGCTGGATGGCGCCGTCCGCGTCGAGCACCGTGAGCTGATCGAAGAGGTTGTAGTAGATGTTGTAGCCGGCGAGCGACCCGTCGATGATCGGGTCGGGCGACTTCTCGGGTTCCGCCACGACCCCGATGGTGAGGTTCTGCGGCGCGGACGTGGAGCCGGCGTCGGAGCCGCCGGCGCAGGCCGAGAGCACGAGAGCGGCGCCGGTGAGTGCTGCCGCAGCGCCGAGCATGCGGCGGATGCGGGATGAACGGTGGGTCATGACGTTCCTCTGTTCGTTCGGGTGAGGGCAGGGCGTGGTGCGGGTGGTGCGTCCGCTCGCAGATGCGGGTCGGGGATCGGGATGGCGGCCAGGAGGGTGCGGGTGTACTCGTGGCTCGGGCGCTCGAAGATCTGGTCGCGTTCGCCGATCTCGACGATCCGTCCCTGCCGCATCACGGCGACGCGGTCGGAGAGATGGCGGACGACGGATAGATCGTGCGCGATGAAGAGGTACGACAGCTGTCGCTCGCGCTGGAGGTCCTGGAGGAGGTTGATGACCTGCGCCTGCACCGACACATCGAGCGCGGAGACCGGCTCATCGAGGACGAGCACCTCCGGGTCGAGTGCGAGGGCGCGGGCGATGCCGATGCGCTGGCGCTGCCCGCCGGAGAACTGCGCCGGTGTGCGGCGGAGGGTCTCCGCGCCGATCCCGACGCTCTCGAGCAGTTCGACGACGCGATCCTTCGAGTAGCGGCCGACGATCGTGAGGGGCTCGGCGACGATGTCGTGCACGCTCAGGCGCGGGTCGAGCGAGGAGTAGGGATCCTGGAACACGAGCTGGACGCGGTTGCGCAGGCGTCGCTGCCCGAGCGCCGACAGGTCGGCGAGCCGCGTGCCGAGGATGCGGATGTCGCCGGATGCCGGCGTGTTCAGTCCGAACACCGTGCGGACGAGCGTCGACTTGCCGCATCCTGACTCGCCGACGAGGCCCAGCGTCTCACCGCGGTGGAGCGTGAGCGAGACCCCGTCGACGGCGTCGACGACGTGGCGGCCGCGCCATCCGGAGCGCCGGGTGAAGCGCACGTGCAGGTCCTCGATCTCCAGAACGGGCTCGGAAGTGCTCATCGGGTGACCTCCTGCGCGAAGCTCGAGACGGAGTCGGCGTGGTGGCACGCAGACGTGTGGCCGGGGGCCATGGCGCGCAGGGCCGGCACATCCGTGCGGCACCGCTCCGACTTCGTGGGGAGCTCGCAGCGGGGAGCGAACGGGCAGCCTGCGGGGCGCGCGGCGGGCTGCGGGGGTGAGCCCGGGATCGCGTACGCGCGCCCCGACGCGCTCTCCGCCGTGAGCAGGCTCGCGAGCAGTCCCGCGGTGTAGGGGTGGCGCGGCGTGTCGAAGAGCTCCCACACCGAGCCCGACTCGACGATGCGGCCCGAGTACATGATGACGATGCGATCCGCGGTCTGCGCCACGAGCCCGAGGTCGTGCGTGATGAGCGCCATCGCCGCGCCGGTGCGCTGGCGGGCCTCGGCGAGCAGCTCCATGATCTGCGCCTGGATGGTGACATCGAGCGCCGTCGTGGGCTCGTCCGCGACCAGCAGGTCGGGGTCGTGGGCGATGGCGGCGGCGATCACCGCCCGCTGGCGCATGCCGCCCGACCACTGGTGCGGGTAGGCGCGGGCGCGGGCAGCGGCATCCGGGACCCCGACCGACGCGAGCAGCTCCGCTGCGCGTCGGTCTCCCTCGGCGCGGGTCATGCGATCGCCGTGCAGGCGGACGGCGCGGGCGATCTGAGCGCCCACGCGCTTCACCGGGTTGAGCGCGGTCATCGGATCCTGGAAGATCATCGCGAGGCGCCGGCCCCGCAGCTCGCGCAGGCGGCGTTCACTCGCGCCCAGCAGATCCTCTCCGCGATACTCCACGCGCCCGGACAGCACCTCGACGCCGGTCGGCAGAAGTCCCAGGACGGCGGCCATGGTGAGGCTCTTGCCCGAGCCGGACTCGCCGACGACGCAGAGGACCTCACCCTCCGCGATCTCGAACGAGACGCCGTCGACCAGACGTACCTCCCGCCCCTCCCCGTCACGGGTGCCGACGACCAGGTCGTCCACCCTCAGCAGCACCTCGCGGGTCATGAGCGGACCTTCTTTCGACGGCGGAGCGTGGAGAGTTCGCGCTCGGCCGTGAAGCGCTGGCTGAGCAGGTTGACGCCGATCACCACCAGGAAGATCGCGACGCCGGGGATCAGTGCCAGGTGGGGTGCCTCGCGGACGTACTTCTGGCCCTCGCTGATCAGCAGCCCCCAGGAGGGTGTGGGCGCCTGTACGCCGAGCCCCAGGTAGTCGAAGGACGACGTCAGCAGGAGCACCCCGCCGATGTCGGCCGAGGCGAGGATCAGGACCTGCACCCCGACGTGCGGCGCGATGTGCGTGGACACGATCCACTGCGGGGTCGCGCCCTGAATGCGGGGGGCGATGACGAAGTCGCGACCCTTGAGGGACATCGCGGTGCTGCGAGCGACGCGGGCGTACCCCACCCAGTACGTCGCTGCCAGCGTGAGGATCATCAGCCACACGTTCGGACCGAGGGCGGCGGAGAGGGCGATGAGCACGAGGATGATCGGCATCGCCAACTGCACGTCCGCCCACCCCATCAGCAGGTTGTCGAGTCGTCCGCCGGCGTATCCGGCGATCATCCCCATCACCATGCCGACGAACGCGTTGATCGCGACGACGAACAGCACGATTCCCAACGAGACCTGACCGCCGACGGCCAGTCGGCTCGCGAGGTCGCGCCCCAGCATGTCGGTGCCCAGCAGGTGGGATCCATCGGTGAACGGGCGGATGAACGAGGCGGAGAGGTCCTGGGCGTACGGGTCGCTGCCCGGCAGGATCGGCACGATCAGGATGAACGCGGCGACGACGGCGAGGATGCCGACGCCTGCCCATTCCGTCGGTCGCAGGCGCGGCCACACGAACCTGGCCGCGGTGTCGGGGGCGGGAGCCACCGGCGTCGTGACGGCGGACGCGGCCGGAAGGGTCGCGGCGGAGGGGGCGGAGTGCTTCGTCATGCGAGGCGCCTCACTCTCGGATCGACGAGGGCGCTCACGACGTCGACGAGCGCGTTGGAGAGGATGAACAGGGCGGCGACGACGATGAGTCCGGACTGCACGACGGGGAAGTCGCGGGCGTAGACCGCGCTCAGCATCAGCTGGCCGAGTCCGGGCCAGGCGAACACGTTCTCGACGATCACGAGGCCGCCGAGGAAGGAGCCGAGGCTGATGCCGGCGATCGTCAGGACGGGGAGGAGCGCATTGGGCAGCAGCTCGGACACCACGACGCTGAAGCGACTCTCTCCGCGGGCGTAGGCCGTGCGGGAGTAGTCGAGGCGGGACTGCTCGCCCAGGGAGTTGTCCAGCAGGCGCAGATAGACGACGAACTGCGCCGTGGCGATCGTGGCCGCGGGCATGACGATCGCGAGCGGATCGCGGTTCCCCAGCGACGGCAGCAGCCCCAGCGCGACCGAGAAGACCAGAACGAGCAGGAGGCCGAAGAAGAAGTCGGGGACGGCTTGGCGTGCCGACCCCACGGTCAGCAGCGCCGTGCGCAGGCCGCTGCTGCGCGTGAGGTGCACGGCGACCGCGGCCACTCCGGCGAGCAGCACGCCCGCGACCAGGCCGACGGCGCCGAGATGCAGGGACGCGGGAACTCGCTCGAGCACGAGCTGCATCGAGGGGACGCCGCGCTGGCGGTAGGAGTCTCCGAAATCACCGCGGGTGACGATCCCGACGAGGTAGTCGATGTACTGCTTCCACAGCGGCTGATCGAACCCCAGGCTCGCGTTGAGCGCGTCGATCTGCTCCCGCGATGCGTTGTCGCCGAGGAGGAGGGCGGCCGGGCTGCCGCTCAGGCGGCCGAGAGCGAAAGCGATCGTCACGACCACGAAGATCGTGGCCAGGGCCTGGGTGAGTCGTCGTGCGACCAGTCTCCCCATGTTCGCCTCCTATCGGGATTGCATCTGGGATACAGGATTGAGCACTTGTGTTACGACGATGTGTCCTGCGATTTCGGCGCAGTGAACTTTCGGGGCGCCACGTCCTTCACAAAATTCGCGTCATTCCGCGGGAAATCAGCACACTGGCGTAAGACGCACGTTTCGCCGCGTGAGCAATGCTCACCGAACGGAGTGATGCTTGGCGGCATGGCTGGGTACATTTGGGATACCAAAGAGGAGATCTGATGACGACACTTACCCTGACCTCCGCCGATGTCGAAGCTCTGGCGGACGCCGACGAGATTCGTCAGGCCATGTCAGCGGCGCACCGGGCGCTGCACGTGGGTCGCGCCGTGCAGCCTCGTCCGCATGCCCTGGCGGTCGACGGCCCCGGGATGCCGGATGCTGCCGCAGTCGTTCCGATGAATGCCCTGTCCGAAGAGCTCGGCTTGTTCGCGGTCAAGGTTCTCGCGGACGCGCCGCGCAATCGTGCCGAGGGGCTGCCCGCACAGCGATCGACCGTCGCAGTCTTCGACGCCACCACGGCGGAGTGCGTGGCGGTGCTCGACGGGCGGGCGCTCACGCGCATCCGTACCGCTGCGGTGACCGCTCTCGCCACAGACGTGCTCGCGGCGCCCGATGCGCGGGTCGCCGCGCTGATCGGAGCGGGTCCGCTCGCCGCGGAGCACGCGCGGGCGCTGCTGCATGTGCGAGACCTCGCCGAGGTGCGGGTGTGGTCGCGCAGCGCCGCTCGAGCGGTGAGCTGCGTGCAGCAGCTTCGCGCCGACGGCGTCCCGGCCATCGCTGCGCCGACGCGGGCAGCGGCGCTCGACGCGGCAGATATCGTCTGCACCCTGACACCCGCCGAGGAGGCGTTCCTCTCCCGCTCGATGATCGGCGACCGCGTGCACGTCAACGCCGTGGGCTCACCCCCGCGTCCGATGTTCAGCGAGATCCGTGCCGATGTCTTCGGCGGGGCGCGTATGGTCGTCGTCGATGATCCCGCGGTCGCGCTGGCGGAATCGGGAAACATCCGTCGCGCGTGCGCAACGGGCGACCTCGATCCGACGCGCCTCGTCCCCCTCGGCGATGCGATCGGCGCGGCGGACAGCGGATCCCGCGGTGGACTGACGATTTTCAACTCCGTCGGCCTCGGCATTCAAGACCTGTATGCGGCGCACGTGCTGTGCGCACGTGCCCGCGGCATCGGCGCTGGCACAATGGTCGCGATCCGATCGTGACTCGGCGGTCCTCTTCGGCCGCCACGGGCGGCGGTGTGAGCGGAGACGGCATGTCTGATGTGAACGGCTCGATGGATGACTCCCTCGCAGCGACTGCCTATCGGCGCATTCGCACGGCGATCATCCTCGGGCGGTATGCCGACGGCGACGCCATCACCGAGGGGCGGCTTGCCGATGAGCTCGAGATGTCGCGCATCCCCGTGCGGGCGGCGATCCTGCAGCTGGGTGTCGACGGCTTCCTCGCAACCGCGCCGCGTCGCAGCGCTCGCATCGTCGGATGGGACAGGCGCTCGATCGACGAGCTTTTCGACGTGCGCCTGAGCCTCGAGACCTTGGCCGCTCGCCTTGCCGCGCACAACGCGGGCCGCGGCGCACCCGTCGATGTGCTCGATCGTGCGCTCGCCTCCGCGCATGAGGCGGTCACAGTCGGCGACCGTCTCGCTATCGCCGAGGCTCACGCCGCCTTTCATACGCGCATCGTCGAGATGGCCGACAGCTCCCTGCTCAGCTCGCTGACCCGGGTGGTGAGCGGGCGCCTGGTGTGGCTGTTCTATCTGACCGGGGTGGGCCGCGATGCGCGGGGCCAGTCGCACGAGCACGACGAGCTGTTGGCCGCGATCTCCGACGGCAACGCGCGCCTCGCCGAGAGTCTGGCGTTCAGCCACATCGAGAAGGGCCGCGCCCCGTCGATGGACATCATCTTGGACCGGCGAGGGGACTGATCCTCTCCGTACGACCCATTTCCTCTGCGAGGATGGCGATATGCCCCAGACCCTCCCCCCGATCTCGATCCTCGGTGCCGGCTCCATGGGCGGCGCCATCGCGCACGGCCTCATCTCCTCCGGCCTCGCACCCGCACTCACCGTCACCAACCGGTCGGCGGCCAAGGCCGCACAGCTCTCGGGCCCCGGGGTGGTGAGCCTCTCCCTCGAGCAGGATGCCGAGGCCAACACCCGCGCCGCCGCGGAGGCGGACATCGTCCTCATCGGGGTGAAGCCGGGCATGGTGCCCGACCTCCTCCGTGAGATCGCCCCCGCCCTCCGCCCGGGAGCGATCGTCGTCAGCCTCGCCGCCGGGGTCACGACCGCGACGTTCGAGTCGATCGTCGGCGAAGCCGTGCCGGTGGTCCGGGCCATGCCGAACACCCCCGCGATCGTCGGCAAGGCCGTCACGGGGATCGCGCGCGGCTCCGCGGCATCCGGCGCCGACCTCGACCTCGTGCGGGCGCTGTTCGCGACCTGCGGCGTGGTGATCGAGGTCGCGGAGGACCAGATCGACGCGCTGTCGACGATCTCCGGCTCCGGCCCCGCGTACGTCTACCTCCTCATCGAGGACCTCACCGAGGCGGCCCGCGGCAAGGGCTTCTCCGACGCCGATGCGCGCCTCATGGCCGAGCAGACGTTCATCGGCGCCGCCTCGCTCCTGGAGGCCACGAAGGAGGACCCCGCGGAGCTGCGCCGCCGCGTCACGAGCCCCAAGGGCACGACGGAACGGGCGATCTCCGTGCTGCAGGGCGCGAACCTGTCCGGCATCTTCGCGGAGGCGACGGACGCCGCCCTCGCTCGCGCCCGCGAGCTCGCCGCCGGGTCCTGATCCGCGCGGCCGCCCCGAGCGCGACCCGCCGCCCGAAAGCGAGCGGAAGCCCGGCGGGCGGACGTCGGCGGGCGGGGTCAGCGGTCGAGTGAGGCGAAGCGCTCGATGTCGCTGTTGGTCCCCGAGACGATGATGAGGTCGTGGTTCGTGACGACGGTGTTCGCCTCCGCGTAGCGGAACGGCTTTCCCGGGCTCTTCACCCCGACGACGGTCACGTTGTACTTCGAGCGCACCCCCGATTCGTTCAGGCCGATCCCGCGGATGAACTTCGGCGGGTACATCTTGGCCAGCACGAAGTCGTCGTCGAAGCGGATGAAGTCGAGCATGCGTCCCGACACGAGGTGCGCGACGCGCTCGCCGGCCTCGCGCTCGGGGTAGATCACATGGTTCGCGCCGACCCGCGCGAGGATCTTTCCGTGGCTCTGCGAGACGGCCTTCGCCCAGATCTGGGGCACTTTCAAATCGACGAGGTTCGCAGTGATGAGCACGGATGCCTCGATCGAAGAGCCGACCGCCACGACCGCCACCTGGAAGTCCTGCGCGCCGATCTGCTTGAGCGCGTCGATGTTCTTCGCATCGGCCTGCACGGTGTGGGTGACCCGCTCGGACCACTTCTGGACCAGCTCGAGGTTGTCGTCGATCGCGAGGACCTCGCGGTCGAGGCGGTCGAGCTCGCCCGCGCAGGCGGCGCCGAAGCGACCGAGGCCGATGACGAGGACGGGAGCGTCGCTCCGCAGCTGCTCAACCAACGATGGGCCTTTCCACGGGCAGCGAGTAGTGCTGCGAACGGGATGTCGCGGCCACGGCCGCGGCGAGAGTCACTGTACCAACGCGCCCCATGAACATCGTCAGGGCGAGGACGTAGACGGCGGGATCGGGAAGGGTCGCCGTGAGGCCCGTCGACAGGCCCACGGTCGCGAAGCCGGAGATCACGTCGAAGAGGACGTTCTCGATCGGGTCGTTCGTGATCTGCGCGATCGTGATCGTGGACAGGGCGACGATGGTCGCCCCCCAGGCGACGACCGAGAGGGCGACCCGCTGCACGTCGCTCGGGATGCGGCGCCCGAAGGCCTCGACCGACGGGCGTCCCTTCGCCTCGGACCAGACGGCGAGGGCGAGGATCGCGAGGGTGGTCACCTTGATGCCTCCCGCGGTGGACGCCGACCCGCCGCCGACGAACATGAGCATCGATCCGACGACCAGCG
The DNA here is from genome assembly GCF_018717645.1 of Microbacterium flavum. Lineage (GTDB taxonomy): Bacteria > Actinomycetota > Actinomycetes > Actinomycetales > Microbacteriaceae > Microbacterium > Microbacterium flavum. The sequence goes on along the minus strand of NZ_JAFLHG010000001.1, from coordinate 111,746 downwards.
ACGAGCCGTTGAGCTCGCCGATGTCGATCGTCGAGAACCCGCCCGAGCGGGTCATGGCGGAGAGGAAGAACGCGTGGAACGTCGTGTCCCAGGCATCCAGTCCGCCGAAGGTCTTGGGGTTGGCGTACTCGAGGAGCAGGAAGACGCCGGCGCCGACGAAGAACAGGACGACGGTCGTGATGATCGTGAGCTTCGCGTGCAGCGACCACCGGCGCAGGTGGAAGTGGTGGCGCCACAGCGTGAAGATCACCGGGAACCCGATCGACCCGAGGAACACCCCGGCCATCAGGACGGTGAGGAAGAAGTAGTCGGTCGCGAACGGTTCGAGGCCGCCCGCGTTCGGCGTGAAGCCGGTGTTCGTGAACGACATGGCGGCGTAGAAGGGCGCCTCCCACAGCGCCGTCAGCGGGTCCACGCCGTTGATGAGGAGCGACGGGTAGATCAGCACCGCGAGCACGGCCTCGATGACGAGTGTGGAGAGGGCGACGGTCGCCAGAAGCTGACCGACTTCGCCCAGGCGCACCGTCTGGCCCTCGTTGACCGGGCCGCCGTGCGCCCGGAGGGGATTCGTGTCGCCGGCCGCGATGAGCTTCGCGCGCAGGCCGAGCCGCTTGGAGATGACGAGTCCCAGGATGGATGCCAGGGTCAGCACGCCGAGCGCGCCGACGTTGACGCCGATGTAGACGAGGACATGTCCGAAGGGCGACCAGTGCCCGGCCATGTCGACGGTCGACAGACCTGTCACGCAGATGGTCGAGACGGCGGTGAACAATGCGTCGGCGAACGGGGTCTGGATGCCGCTGGCCGAGGCGGCGGGCAGTGAGAAGAGCCCGGTGAACAGGAGGATCAGCGTACTGAAGACGAGCACGGCGAAACGCGAGGGCGAGGCGGTGGCGAGGTCTCGCACGCCGCGAACGGTGGCGGTGGCGAAGGAGGCCAGTCGCCGGCCGAAGCGGACGCCGACGGAGTCGTCCGTCATGACGCCCTCCTCACTGTCCGGTCCCGCGCGGTCGTTGTCATGGTACTCGGGACCGGAGGCGGGCTAACCTACCTTCATGGCGGACATCTTCGACGTGATCGCCGACGGTACCCGTCGGGACATCCTGCAGCTTCTGCGCGAGCGCGCGATGGCGGGGGAGGACGGTACGAGCGTCTCCTTCATCGTGCACGAGCTCGGCGTGAGCCAGCCGACGGTGTCCAAGCACCTGAAGGTGCTGCGCGAGGCCGAGCTGGTGTCGGTCCGCGAAGAGGGCCAGCACCGCTACTACAGCCTGTCGACCGCACCGCTGGACGTCGTGGACGACTGGCTCATCCCCTTCTTCGACGAGGCTCTCACCGCCTCCGGATCGGAGCAGATCTCGCTGCCCGAGTCCGCGGTCGCCGCGGCCGACCTCGTCGGGCGGGCCGCGGCATCCACGAAGCATGCGTTCGACAGCATGCTCAAGCGCATCCCCGGCCGCTGACAAGAACCTCATCGGTGTCGCTGAGGTTAATCACAGCGGTCACAGAGGTTTACACGCGTCGCACCGACCCCGTACGCTGAGACTGCGCCCTCGGGGGAGACAGGCGCAGGGGGAGTGGAGAATGGCCGAGTTGCCGGATGTGCGTTTTCTGACCGTCGCCGAGGTGGCGGAGATCATGCGCGTCTCCAAGATGACCGTGTACCGTCTGGTGCACTCCGGCGAGCTTCCGGCCGTGCGGTTCGGGCGCAGCTACCGCGTGCCCGAGACGGCTGTCACGGCCGCCCTGCAACGGCCGGTCGCCGACGTCGGCTAGACTGTTCCGAGGGCACTTTTCATTCGTGCCCGTTCCCGGACGCGGCGATCCGCGTCCAGACCCCTGACATAGTGAGGTTTTCCGTGGGTTCTGTCATCAAGAAGCGCCGCAAGCGCATGGCGAAGAAGAAGCACCGCAAGCTGCTTCGCAAGACTCGCCACCAGCGCCGCAACAAGAAGTAATCGCGGCGAACGACACCGAGCGCCTGTCCCTGCGGACGGGCGCTTCGTGTTCCTCTGCGCCCTGTCCGCACCGAAGCGCTGCTGCCGAAGGAGGGATGCCGTGACGACGCTCACGATCATCTCCAAGCCCGACTGCCATCTGTGCGACGTCGCTCGCGAGATCGTGGACGTGGTCGTCGCCGATCTGGCGGAGAGCGACGTCGAGGTCGCGGAGCTGTCGATCCTGGACGATCCGCACCTCTACGCGCAATGGTGGGAGAAGATCCCCGTGATCCTCATCGACGACCGCCTGCATGCGCACTGGCGTCTCGACGCGGCCCGACTGCGCAGCGCCCTCATCGACGCCGACAGCCGCACCGCCGACACCATCACCTCGGGAGGGGAACCCGCATGATCCGTCACCTCGTCGCGTGGCGTCTGGCCACCGAAGACCCGGCCGAGAAGGCCGCGCAGGCACAGAAGATCAGTGCCGATCTCACAGCACTGAAGGGCGTCGTCCCCTCGATCAGCGAGATCTGGGTCGGTCCCGACGTTGTCGGAGGCACGAACTGGGATGTCGCACTCGTCGCGGACTTCGTCGACCAGGCGGCCCTGGATGCCTACCAGACCCACCCCGACCACCTCGCCGTCGTCGGCTATGTGCGCTCGGTCGTCTCCGACCGGGTCGCCGTCGACCTCGAGATCTGATCGCGGGTCAGACCTCCACGACCGGAGCGTCGGGCGCGTTCTTCTTGATCGACTCGATGCCGTTGTGCGCGGCGGCCTTCGACTCGTAGGCCTCGCCGACCGCGATGACCTGGCCGTTGCCCGCCTTCAGGCGGAACCGCCACTTGCCGCCCGCGTCGGTGTAGAGCTCGAACTTTCCGGCCATGTCCGTACCTCCTCGCGTGGTGCGTGCGGGGCGCACGCGCTGCGGCTCACACGCTAGCGCGCGCGTCCGGGGTGGCGGAAGAGCACGAGTCTGTGCGTTCCCGATCAGCCTGCGAGGCGGCGCCGCAGCGCCGCGAGCTCGGCGTCGGTGAGCCCCCCGGAGCGCAGGTAGTCCGCCGCCGATCCGTGGGTGGCATCCACCCACTCCAACGCCGTGCGGATGGCCTCGGGCGGGGTCTTCACCATCAGGGTCTGAATCTCAGGAGTGACGGGGATGCCGAGCGCGGCGACCATCTGGAGCATGCCGTCGGCCCACTCTCCGGCGAGGTTCCGCTCGGAGGCGGTGTAGTCGGAGATGACCGCGGCTCGCTCGGCTCCCGCCGCACTCAGGAGGAGTGCCACGGCGACCCCGGTGCGATCTTTGCCCGCCGTGCAGTGGACCAGGACGGCGCTCGGAAGGTCGTCGGTGGAGGCGGCGACCAGACGTGCGACGGCCGCGAAGGCATCCGCGCCGTGCTGCAGCATGCCGACGTAGAGCTGGTCGAGGGTCGGGATGCGCGCCGCCACCTCCGCCATCCGCTCGGGTGTCGGGGGCGCGTCGGCGGCGAACGCCTCCTTCGCCATCTGCGCCATGGCGCCTTCGAGGATCGACATCTCGACGACGCGCACGGCGCGGTCCGCGGGGAGCAGGTCGGGAGCCGCAGCCCGTTCCTCCGGAGTACGGAAGTCGACGACGACGCCGATGTCCGACGCGGCCAGCTCCTCCACCCCGCGCGGCGTGAGCGCTTGCAGTGCGTCCGAACGATACAGGACGCCCGGCCGGACGGCGCCGCCACCCGCGAGGGCGATCCCGCCGACGTCCCGGAAGTTGTGCAGGCCCTCGATGCCGGTCATCCGCGTGCCTTACGGAGCGAGGCGCGTCGGCCCGCGGAAGAGGAAGGTCACCTCGCGGATCGAGTCCTGGCCGAGCATCAGCATGAGCACGCGCGCGAGGCCCATGCCGAAGCCGCCGTGGGGCGGGATGCCGTAGCGGAAGAAGTCGAGGTAGTGCTCGAGACCCTCCAGCGACAATCCCTTCTCGAGCGCCTGCGCCTCGAGGACGTCCACGCGGTGCTCGCGCTGGGCGCCCGTCGTGATCTCGGTGCCGCGGAAGAGGAGGTCGTAGCTGGTGGTGAGGCCCGTCTCCGCATTGCGCATGTGGTAGAACGGCCGGATCTCGGGGTGGTAGTCGGTAATGAACACGAACTGGTGCCCGAAGGTCTCCTGCACGTAGGCAGAGATCTGACGCTCGCCCTCGGGGTCGAGATCGCCGTCGGTGCGGGGGATGTCGTACCCGCGCGTCTTCACGATCTCGCGGGCCTCGGCGAGCGGGATGCGGGGGAAGGGGATCGTCGGCACGACGACCTCGACATCGAACAGCTCCGCGATCTCGGCGCCGTGCCTGTCCTTGACCGCCTGGAACGCGAACGCGAGGAGCTCCTCCTGCATCCGCGCGACGTCCTCGTAGGAGTCGATCCACGAGATCTCGGCGTCGATCGAGGTGAACTCGGTCGCGTGGCGGCTCGTGAAGCTCGGGTCGGCGCGGAACACGTCGCCGATCTCGAACACCTTCCCGAAGCCGGCGGCCTGCGCCATCTGCTTGAAGTGCTGCGGGCTCTGCGCGAGGTAGGCGGTCTGGTCGCCGAAGTACTCGAGGGCGAACAGCTCGGCGTTGCCCTCGGCGGGCGTCGACATGAGCTTGGGGGAGTGGATCTCGACGTAGTCGCGCTCGACCCAGTAGGTGCGCATCGCGTGCTCGAGCGTCGTCTGGATGCGGAAGACGAGGTTGTTCCGACGCTGGCGCAGGTCGATGAAGCGCCAGTCCATGCGCTTGTCCAGGCCGCTGTCGGCGGCGATCGGGGTCTCGGGCAGGGCGGCCGACGCGATCTCGAGCGAGCCCACCTTGATCTCGACACCGCCGAGCTTGACGCGCTCGTCGTGCTTGAGCTCACCCGTGACGGTGAGGAACGTGCCCGTCGACAGCTCGGAGATGAGAGCCGTCAGTGCCAGCGCCGCCTCGGTCTCTGAGCTCGTCGAGGGCTCGGCGCCCTCCGGGGCGGGGCGGGTCGCCGGGTTCACGAGCTGCACGGCGCCGGTCTCGTCGCGCAGGATGACGAACTGCACCTTCTTCTGATCGCGGACGGTCTCGACCCATCCGGATACCGAGACGGGGCCGTCTTCGCGGGACTGCAGCTGGCTGACAAGGGTGCGTTCACTCACGAGGAGCCAGTCTACGGGGCGGTCCGCTCGGCGTCCGCTCAGGTTCCCGTCCCCTCGGGTCCGTAGCGTCGAGCGCATGCAGACTCTGGACGGATCCTGGCTCACCGCCCTCGTGGACGGGGTCGTCGGGCTCATGAACCTCATCGGCGCGCCCGGCGCGGGCATCGCCATCGCCCTCGAGAACCTGTTCCCCCCGCTGCCCAGTGAGGCGATCCTGCCGATGGCGGGACTCGCCGCCGCGCGTGGCTCGTTCACCCTCGTCGAGGCACTCGCCTGGACGACCGCGGGGTCGGTCGTCGGCGCGTTCGCGCTCTACGCCCTGGGCGCGTGGCTCGGGCTCGACCGCCTACGACGCATCGCCCGCCGCGCCCCGCTCCTCCAGGTCGACGACGTCGACCGGACGGTCGCATGGTTCGGCCGCCACGGCGGCAAGGCCGTCTTCTTCGGGCGCATGCTCCCGATCTTCCGGAGCCTCATCTCCATCCCCGCCGGCGTGGTGCGGATGCCGCTCTGGCGCTTCGGCCTGCTGACTCTCGCGGGATCGCTCATCTGGAATTCGGTCTTCGTCCTGTCGGGCTACTTCCTCGGCGCGCAGTGGCACATCGTGGAGGAGTACGCCGGCATCCTCCAGTACGTCGTCATCGGCGTCGCCGGCGCGGCACTCGTCTGGTTCACCGTCGCGCGGGTGCGCCAGCTGCGCGGACGCGCTGTGGACCAGGGCCCCGCCTGAGCGTACCGATGCAGTAGCGTCGGCCCATGACCGCCACCGCCGGCGCCGGGATGCCGCTTCGCGACTATCGCGTCCACCGCTACGTGAACGCCTTCTGCCCGCGGTGTCACGAGGAGGATCCCGAGCGTCCGCTGTCGGAGGTGCGCCGGCTCTCCGGGTGGCTCGCCGACCGGGACGGCACCGTGTGGCTCGAGCGCGGGTGCCCCGATCATGGGCTCGTCTCCACCCTCTACGACGAGTCCGCGGAGATCCTCAGCTATCTCGAGCAGTGGACCGCCCCGACGAAGGTGCACGGCCCGGACACGGTGGGCAACTTCAAGCCGGTCCCCTCGGCGTACGAGGACGGGCTGCCGCAGATGCAGACGCAGCACACGTGCATCTTGCTCGAGGACCTCACGGACCACTGCAACCTGCGCTGCCCGACGTGCTTCGCCGAGTCGGGTCCGGCGGCGAGCGCGGTCGCGCCCCTCACCGAGGTGCTGGCCTCCGTCGACGCGCGCCTGGCCAAAGAGCAGGGTCGCATCGACGTCCTCATGCTCTCGGGCGGTGAGCCGACGCTCTACCCCTGGCTCGAGCAGCTGCTGGAGCAGCTGGTCGCCCGCCCGGTCGTGCGCATCCTGCTGAACTCCAACGGGCTGCGCATCGCCCAGGACGACGGTCTCGTCGAGACGCTGAAGCGTCACCGCGAGCGCGTCGAGGTGTACCTGCAGTACGACGGGGAGTCGGCCGAGGCATCCGCCTTCCATCGCGGCGCCGACATCCGCCGGTTCAAGCAGCGCGCCCTCGAGCGGCTCTCGGATGCCGGGGTCTTCACCACCCTCACCATGACGGCGGCGCTCGGCGTGAACGACGGTGAGATCGGCGATGTGATCCGCCGTGCGATGGCGACGCCCTATGTGGGCGGTGTGACGATCCAGCCCGTGTTCGGCTCGGGGCGCTCTGCCGGGATCGACCCCGAGAGCCGCCTCACCCATACCGGTGTCCTCGCTCGACTCGGGCCGCAGACGGGCGACGAGATCACGTGGCGGGACCTCACCGCCCTGCCGTGCAGCCACCCGCACTGCTGCTCGGTAGGGTACTTCCTCAAAGACGACGCGGGGGACTGGAAGTCGCTCGTCGGACTCATCGGCCACGAACGGCTGAAGGGCTTCCTCGACCTCAACCCCGATCTCCTCGCGAACCGCATCGCCGACTCGAACGTCAACAAGGCGATCCGGGATGTCGTGAAGAGCTCGCTCCTCGACCTCCTCAGCGAGCAGTCGTCCCTGTCGCATCCGTCGATGAGCGACATCTGGCGCGACATCTGCGTGAACTGCGATCTGGGCATCGGGACGCTCGCGACCTTGGCGGCATCCAAGCTCCCCGGGCAGCACCAGCGGCTGCGCAGGATGCTGGCCGATCGCGTGCTGCGCGTCACGGTGAAGCCCTTCATGGACATCAACACGATGATCGAGGAGCGTCTCACCCAGTGCTGCGTGCACGTGGCCACCGTGAACGAGGAGACCTCGGCGCACCAGTGCGCCCCGTTCTGCGCCGTCCAGGCCTGGGCTCCGCTCGCGCGGACGCGCATCTCGACGGCGACGGGCGGACGCCGGCAGCTGCCCGTCTCGGTGGCCACATGAGCGCCGCGGGCTACGGCCACCTGAACCAGCGCGATCCCTCGGTGCCCGATGCCACGGCGCCCTTCGACCCGCTGCGCCTCTGCGTCTTCACGACCATCGCCCTGCTGGCGTGCCTTCTCGGACCGGTCGCCGTCCTCGTCTTCGCGGCCGTCGCGATCGGCGGGTACAGTCGCGCGCGCCGCGCGGGCCTGCTGCGCTCGCGCTGCAAGCTCGGCGCGACGCGCACCGTGCTCATCTACCTCTGGACGGTCGCGGTGGCCTCCGCGGTCGCGATCCCCTTCTGGATCATGATGTGGGTCCGGGTCTGGAGCTGACGCGTGTTCCCGACGCTGCAGGACCTCGCCCCCTGGCTGCCGCCGGTGGGGACCCACGAGCTGTTCGTCGCCCTCGGACTCTGCGCGGCGGGGATCGTCTTCCTGATCGAGAAGCGCCGGCGCGGGGTCAGCGATCCGCGTCTGCCGTACCTCGTCCTCGGAGCCCTCGTGGGAGCGGCGCTCCTGTCGCGCCTCGGGACGTGGGCCCAGCACCTCGACCCGTCGCGGAACCTGAGCTTCGTCGATCAGCTCGCGCACGGGAACGCGTCGATGCTGTCGGCGCTCGTCGGCGCCTGGCTGGGCGTGCACGTCGCCAAGCGCATCGTGCGCTACCCCGACCGCACGGGCGACCTGTTCGCGCCGGCGGTGGCGCTTGCGATGTGCATCGGCCGCGTCGGATGCCTCCTGACGGAGCGCCCGGGGATACCCACGGCATCGGGGTGGGGCGTCGTGCTCACCCCGGAGGCCGCGGCACGCGTCGGATCGCCCGCCGGCGTGGGGCTGCACCCGAGCTTCGTGTACGAGATCGCATTCCACGCGGTCGCGTTCGCGCTCCTCTGGTTCTGGCTGCGCCATCGGCCGATCGCCGCGGGGGAGACGCTGACGCTCTACATCGCGGCCTACGGCATCTTCCGCTTCCTCGTGGAGTTCGTCCGCGGCAACGAGGTCGCCTGGGCCGGGTTCACGCGCCCGCAGCTGTTCCTCATGGTCACCATCCCGATCCTCCTCGTCCGCCTCGCCGTGATGGCGCGGCGCGGAGCCTTCGGGTCGCGGCGGCCGGAGGCATCCATTCCGGAAGAGAGGACGGATCGCCGTGAGCAACCCGCCTGACGAACCGCACGATGAGGCTCCGAGCCCGGAGCAGCCCGACCCGCCCGGGGCGCCGGAGCCGCCGGCGACGCCCGAGCAGCCGGCGACGCCCGAGCAGCCGTCGGTGCCCGGGCAGCCGACGACGCCCGAGCAGCCGTCGGTGCCCGAGCAGCCGGCGACACCGGAGTACCCGCAGCCGGCGACACCTCCGCCGCCGGCCCCGCCGGGCGCATACCCGCCGCCCCCGCCGGGGTCGTACGCCGCGGGCGCCCATCCGCCGCAGCCGTATCCGCAGCAGCCGTACCCGTCTGGGCCGTATCCGCAGCAGCCGTACCCTCCGGGCGCGTACGGCGCGCCGCCATCCGTGGCCGCTCCCTCGTCCACACCGCTCGGGGTCGGCGCGGGGGTGGGGATCGGCTGCGGCGCCCACGTGCTCGGCTTCATGGTGGCCTTCGCCGCCCTCGGGGCGGGTCTGTGGGGCTTCTTCGCCCCGTTCATCGTGATCGCCATCGTCGCGACCGTGATGATGTTCTTCCCCGTGACGCGCAGACTCGCGACCGGGATGCTGATCGTCGTGGCGGGCTCGTGGATCGTCTTCCTCGGGCCGTGCCTGGCGATCATGACCTCGCACTGATGCCGCGTCGGCGTCCTCCGGTGCAGCGGGTCTCCCAGCCCGCCCACAAGCTGGGCCCACGTAGACTTGGCGGGTGCCCGCCGATCGCCTTCACCTCGTGCGCCACGGCGAGGTCCACAACCCCGGGCGCGTCCTGTACGGTCGCCTCCCGGAGTTCCGACTGAGCGGCGCGGGGCGCGCGATGGCCGCCGCCGCGGCGGCCCATGTCGCCGGTCTCGAGCGGCCCGTGACCGCCCTGTACGCCTCCCCGCTCCAGCGCACCCGCGAATCGGCGGAGCCCTTCGCCGAGGCGTTCGGCCTCGATCCGGTCATCGACGAGCGGATCATCGAGCCGACGAACGTCTTCGAGGGCAAGCGGATGCGCCGCGCGGTCCTGAACCCCGGCAACTGGAAGTACCTCTCCGATCCCGCTCTGCCGAGTTGGGGTGAGCCCTACATCGAGGTCGTGGAGCGGATGGATGCCGCGATGGTCGCCGCCTGGGACGCGGCCGAGTCGGGTGACGTCGTCCTCGTCTCCCACCAGCTGCCGATCTGGATCACCCACCTCGCCGTGGCAGGCGAGCCCCTGCGGCACGATCCGCGCAAGCGGCGCTGCGCCCTCTCGAGCGTGACGAGCTTCGAGCGCCGCGGCAACGAGTGGCGGGAGGTCGCCTACGCGGAGCCCGCGACGACGGCGGACGCCGTGGATGTGGGAGCGGTCTGATGCGCAAGGTCCTGGCATCCCTCACGGCGGCGCTGCTCGCCATCACGCTCGCGGCCTGCACGGCGCCGAGCGACGAACTCGCCGACCAGTACCGGGAGGGCGGCGACACCGGCTTCATCTCCGGCGACGGGCGCGTGCAGGAGATCCCCGTCGATCAGCGCGGCGCCGCGGTCGAGTTCGCGGGGACGTCCGTGGACGGTGCCGCGGTCTCGAGCGCCGACTTCGGCGACGACGTGCTCGTCCTCAACTTCTGGTATGCGCAGTGCGGGCCCTGCCGTGCGGAGGCGCCGATCCTCGAGGAGAGCTTCCAGGCGACGAAGCCGAAGGGCGCGGCGTTCCTCGGCGTCAACATCTACGACGGGCCCGAGCAGGCGACCTCGTTCGAGACGACCTACGGCATCAGCTACCCGTCGCTGCTCGCGAAGAGCGACGCCGACCTCAAGCTCGCCTTCGCCGACTGGACGCCGCTGCAGGCCGTGCCGATCACGCTCGTCCTCGACCGCCAGGGCCGCGTCGCGGCGCGGTTCGTCGGTCAGGTGGAGAGCGCCTCGATCCTGCAGACCATCGTGAACGACGTGCTGGCGGAAGCCTCGTGAGGCTCCGGCCGTGAGCGCCGGATCGATCGTCTTCGACGGCGCGCTGTGGCTCGCCGTCCCGATCGCGATGCTCGCCGGCCTCATCTCGTTCGTCTCGCCGTGCGTGCTGCCGCTCGTGCCGGGCTACCTCGGCTTCCTCGGGGGCGCGACCGCGCCCGCACGGTCCGGAGCCGCGGTGGCATCCGGAGGGCAGGCCACGGGCGGTGCGGGCGGTGCGAGGGAGGGGCGAGCGCGCCTTCTCGTCGGCGTCGCACTGTTCATCGCGGGCTTCACCGTCGTGTTCGTCGCGATGGGGGTGCTCGCGGGGACCCTCGGGCGCTTCTTCATCCAGTACCAGGACATCCTGACGCGCATCCTCGGCGTCGTGGTGATCGCGATGGGGCTCGTCTTCCTCGGCCTGTTCGGGCTCGCCCAGCGCACCGTCAAGCCGCAGGTGCGCAGCGGCCTGGGCCTTCTCGGAGCCCCGCTGCTCGGCATCGCGATGGGGATCGGATGGGCGCCGTGCATCGGCCCCACCTACGCCTCGATCCTGTCGATCTCGCTGACGCAGGCCGACCCGTGGCGCGCGGTGCTGCTCGCGGTCGCGTACTCGCTGGGCCTCGGCATCCCGTTCCTCCTCCTCGCGGTGGGGTTCGGCTGGGCGACGCGCTCCGTCGCATTCCTGCGCCGGCATATCCGTACGGTCAACATCATCGGAGGCGTTCTGCTCGTGATCCTCGGCGTGCTCATGGTCTCGGGAGTGTGGACGGCGATCATGTCGCACCTGCAGGGGGTGATCGGCGGTGTCACCCTCCCGCTCTGACACGCGCGTCGGCGAGTCCTCCGCCTCGGATCCGCTGCGCCCCGCCGACCACGCGGACAGCGCCGGCGGCGACGTCCGCGACGGTGACGGGCGGATCACCCAGCCGCAGCTCGGCGTCGTCGGCTGGCTGCGCTGGGGCTGGCGGCAGCTCACGAGCATGCGGACGGCGCTCGTCCTCCTCCTCCTCCTCGCCATCGCGGCGATCCCCGGATCGATCGTGCCGCAGCGCAGCGCCGACCCGAACGGCGTCATCGACTTCGAATCGAAGAACCCGGGTCTGTATCCCGTCTACGACGCCCTGCAGCTGTTCGACGTGTACTCGTCGGCGTGGTTCTCCGCGATCTACATCCTGCTGTTCATCTCGCTCATCGGATGCGTGATCCCGCGGACGAGGCACCATTTCGCGGCGCTCCGCGCCCGACCTCCGCGAACGCCGATGCGCCTGTCGCGCCTGGACGACTACGCGTCGACGACGCGCGCCGTCCCGGTGGGGGCGGTCCCCGACGCGGAGGCGACGCGGATCGTCGAGATCGCCCAGGCGCAGCTGCGGAGGGCGGGTTACCGCGTCGAGCGCTACGACTCCCCGGCGACGGGGACGCGCCCCGCCGTCGCGTCGGTGTCCGCCGAACGGGGCTACGCGCGCGAGACCGGCAACCTCGTCTTCCATGCGGCCCTCGTCGGGGTGCTGATCTCGGTCGGCGTCGGCGGCGGGCTCACCTACACGGGGCAGACGGTGATCGCCGAGGGCGACAGCTTCGTCAACTCGCTCGGCCTCGGCTACACCTCGTTCAATCCGGGCCGCTTCGTCGACCCCGAGCAGCTGCCGCCCTACTCGCTGAGCCTCGACAGCTTCCAGGTGTCGTACGTTCCGGTCGGGCAGGCCGGTCAGGGGATGGCCGGCGACTTCGCCGCGAACCTCACGACACGCCTCCCGGGCAACGACGCCGAGAAGCAGACCGTGCGGGTCAACCATCCGCTCGAGATCGCCGGCGACCGGGTGTACCTCATGGGCAACGGCTACGCGCCGACGATCACGGTGCGAAACCCCGCGGGCGACGTCGTCTTTCGTGAGGACGTGGAGTTCCTGCCGCAGGACGCGAACATGACCTCGCTCGGCGTGGTGAAGGTCGCCGATGGTCTCGCCCAACAGCTCGGCCTCGTGGGCTTCTTCTACCCGACGGCGGCGACACTCCACTCCGGCGCGTTCACCTCGGCGTACCCCGCGCTGGCGAACCCGTTGCTCACCGTGGACGTCTACGTGGGGGACCTCGGCATCGATGACGGCACCCCGCGGAACGTCTACGCGCTCGACACCACGAGCATGACCCAGGTGACGGGTCGCGCGATCGGCGTCGATTCGCTCAAGCTCGAGCCGGGGAAGACCGTCGACCTCCCGAACGGACTGGGCACGATCACCTTCGAGGACAACACCGCGACCGGCGGCGCCGAGGCCGTCAAGCGCTACGTGTCGCTGTCGATCCACCGCGACGTCGGCGCACCGTTCGTGCTCGGTTTCGCGATCCTCGCACTCGGTGGGCTCGTCACCGCGCTGTTCGTGCCCCGCCGGCGGCTGTGGGTCAAGGCGACCCCGTCGGGCGGCGCGGGGATCCAGGTGGAGTACGCGGGCCTCGCGCGCGGCGAAGACCCGGCGATCGCCGTCGCCGTCGAGGCGCTGCGGCGTGAGCACGAGGCATCCCTCGACACCCCCTCGGCCCCGACCCGCCCTGCGTAGACTGGACGACATGCCCGCTGGAGACTTCTCGCTCGACGCCGTCTCGGTCCTCCTCGTATGGACCGCGGTCGCGATCTACGCCCTCGCGTTCATCGCCTACGCCGTCGACCTCGCTCGGCGGTCGGATCTGGCCGCCAAGGCGCAGGATGCCGCCGCGCAGGAGCTCGCGCCGGCTCGTGAGCTCGTCGGCGCCGCCGCCGGGGATGCCTCGGGGGCTTCGAACGCTCCCACCATCGCGCAGATCCGCGCGGAGGAGGCCGCCGCGCTCGCCGCCGTGGAAGCCCGGCCGTCTGCGCGCCCCCGGTACATGTGGGCGCGGATCGGGACATCCCTCACGGTCCTCGGTCTCCTCTTCCATGTCGCCGCGGACATCACGCGCGGCATCGCTGCGGGCCGCGTGCCGTGGTCGAACATGTACGAGTTCGCCCTCACCGGCACGATGCTCATCGTCGCCGTCTACCTCGTCGTGCTGCTGAAGTACGACCTGCGCTTCCTGGGGACCTTCATCACGGGCCTGGTCACCGTCCTCCTCGGCGGTACCGCGATCTGGTTCTACACGGTCGTCGTCCCCCTCTCCGACCCGCTGAAGAGCGTGTGGCTGGTCATCCACGTGTTCGTCGCCTCGCTCGCAACCGCGCTGTTCGCCCTCGCTTTCGCGCTCTCGGTGACGCAGCTGCTGCAGGCGCGACGCGAGCGCCTCGCCGTGGCCGCAGCCGAGGCGGGGGCCGCTGATGCCGCGGCGACGCCCACGGCAGTGGCATCCGGACCTCGCTTCCTGCGCACCCTTCCGTCCGCGGACGCCCTGGAGTCGCTCGCCTACCGTTTCGCGATCATCGGCTTCATCTTCTGGACCTTCACCCTCATCGCCGGCTCGATCTGGGCCAACGACGCGTGGGGCCGGTATTGGGGCTTCGACACCAAAGAAGTGTGGACCTTCGTCATCTGGGTCCTCTACGCCGGCTATATCCACGCGCGCGCGACGCGCGGCTGGCGGGGCACGCGCTCGGCATGGCTCTCGATCGTCGGATTCTCGGCCGTCATGTTCAATTTCACGATCGTGAACATGTTCTTCAAGGGTCTGCACGTCTACAGCGGCCTGAGCTGAGCCGCCCGTCGCGACCCGTCGCGCCCCGTCCCGTCGCGCCCCGCTCCGTCCCGTCGCGTCGCGCCGCGCCCGCGCCCCGTCCCGTCGCCCTGCCCTCTGCCGAGTGTCCAAGACACGCGGACACGGAGCGGTCGCACACCGCGTGTTGTGGACACTCGGCAGGCGCGGCGTGGCGAGCACGCGGCGGCGGCGGCAGCGGCGGGGCGGGGTCAGCGGGAGTAGCCGCGAGAGGTGAGCGCGGCGCGTGTGCGCGCGACGATCGCTCGTCCGGGGTCATCGAAGTGATGGGCGAGGACGCGCACGATCAGCCAGCCCTCCGCGGCGATGTCCGCCCAGCGGTCGGCGTCGCGTGCGAACTGCGCGCCGGTGCTGTGCTGGCGGCCGTCGTACTCGACGCAGACCCGCCAGCGCCGGTAGGCGAGGTCGAGGCGGGCGACGAACCGCCCGTCGGGGCGGCGGAGGTCGACGTTGAGCTCCGGCTCAGGGAGCCCCGCGCGAACGAGGACGAGCCGGGTGAGGGTCTCGCGCGGCGACTCCGAGCCGACGCGCGACTCCGCCAGCGCGGCCCGAGCGGTCACCGCGCCCCGCTGACCCGGGCGGAGGGATGCTGTGAGCTCCTCACGCGTCGCGAGACCGCGGGTGAAGATGGCATCCGCCATCGCGACGAGGTCGTCGACGAGGAGATGCTCGGCGCACTGCGACCAGACCAGGGCGGGCGGCGGGACCGGCATCCCTTCGACGAGCGTGACCCCCTCCGGGTCGAACGTGTGCCGGTGCCCGATCACGCCTTCCGTGCGCGGTTCGCGCCCGCCCCAGAGAGCGCAGACCTCGAGGGGGCGTGAGGCGCACCACGGGGGCAGCGGGAGCGACCAGATGGCCGCCGCGGTGAGGTGGCTGAAGATCTGATGGCCGCGGAGGCGCGGCGCGAGCTCCGTGCACCGCCCGAGGACGTCCTGCGCGGGCGGGTCGGGTGCGCGGACACCGTGGAACGGCCGCGCGAGCTGCCGCGAGCGGAGCCGGTTCGCGGGGAGGCCATGGGCGCGCGCCGCGGACACGGCGAAGGCCGTCGCGGCGAACTCCTCGGGGAGCAGGATGCGGTGCACGCACCCAGTCGACCTCGCCCGGCATCCCGCCGAAGCCTTCCGAGCCTGATCTGTGGACGGATTCGGCGATTCGCGCCCTGTGGATGACAACCCGACCCAACCCCCGGCCGTGCCTCCGCCCTGCCGCCCGGATCGCCGCCGAGTGTCCAAGACACGCGGGCCGCACCGGGGTCGCGTCCGCGTGTTCTGGACACTCGGCAGAGGGCGAGAGGGCGAGACGGCGAGACGGCGAGGGGGGCGGCCCCAGGCCCCGCCGCGCCCGCCCGCCCGGCCTACGCCAGCGCGGGGGCGGGCTGGAGCAGTGCGCGGGCGCCTGCGGTCCGGCGACGGGTGACGGCGATCACCGTCGCGATGAACGCGAGCACCGCCCAGACGACCATCCCGACCGCGCCGGCCCGGAGGCCGCCCGCCGACGTCAGCGCCGCGAGGAACGCGTCGTACGCCGGAGTCGTCGGCAGCAGGGCCGCGATCTGCGTCAGGATGCCGGGGACGGTCGAGACGATCCCCGTGGCGACCGCCATGACTCCGACGAGGGCCGAGATCCAGCGGCCGGCGCCTCCGAAGACGGCGACCAGCGCCTGGTTGACGGCGGCGAACGCGACCCCCGCGAGGACGGCGAGGATCGCGAAGCCCCACCACGTGTGCGCGTCGTAGCGTGCCGCCAGCTGCACGACCGCGGCGACCAGGATGCCCTGACCTGCCCCGATCGCGGCGGCCGGGGCGAGGCTCCTCAGCGCGAGGAGCGCGGAGGGGCGGCGGGAGCTCAGCGCGTACCGCGGCACCGCCTGCAGGGCGATGAACGAGGCGAGACCGCCGAACCACAGCGCGAGCATCGCCAGGAGCGGGATCGCCGAGGCGCCGAAGAGCGTGGAGGACGTGCCCGAGGCGGTCACCGGGTCGCTGACGACCGACGCGAGATCCGTCGCCTGCTGGTTCGTGTACGACGGCAGTGCGGATGCCGCGGTGTCGAGACCGTCGGCGAGCGAACCCGTGCCGGTGGCGACCTGCCCGATGCCGTCGGCGAGCTGGTCGGCGCCGTCGGCGGCCGTGGTCGCGCCGCTCGCGAGCTGGCCCGCCCCGGTCGCGGACTGCGCGGCTCCGTCGGCGATCCCCTGCGCGCCGGCCGCCAGCCCGTCGGCGCCGGTCGCGAGCTCGTTCGCTCCGGCGGCGGCCTGCGAGAGCCCTCCGGCGAGGCCGGCGATGCCCTGGGAGATCCCCGCGCTTCCGGCCGCGAGCTGCGCGGTCGCAGCGGGGAGCTGATTGATCTGGCCGAGCCCGTCGGCGATCTGCTGCGAGTTCCCGATCAGGTCGGTCACGGTGGGCAGTGCCGCCTCCGCCTCGTCGGCGGCACGTGTGAGAGCCGCGCAGAACTCGGCGGGCGACCCGCTGGTCGCGCACTCGGCGGCGAGCTGCTGCAGCTGCGCGACGGTGGCCTCGGCGTTCTGCTGCACGGTGGCGCTGTTGTCGGCGACGTTCTGCGCGGCATCGATGACCCGCTGCGGCACGCTGATGCCCTGCGCCTGGTCGGCGAACTGCTGCATCCCCGCGGCGAGGGCGGCACTGGGCTGCACGAGCTGGTTCAGTCCGTTCGAGAGCTGACCGAGTCCGTCCGCCGAGCGGTGTGCGCCGGCGGCATAGCTCGTCACACCGGACGCGAGCTGGCCGGCGCCGGAGGAGAGCTGGTCGAGTCCGCCGGAGAGGGCGCCCGCCCCCGTGGCGAGCTGGCGGACCCCGTCGGCGAGCGAGACGGCGCCGGACTGGGTCTTCGTCGCCCCGTCGGCGAGCTGGTGCGCGCCGTCCGCAGCGGTGCCGAGCTGGTCGCCGAGCGTCGTGAAGCCGAGGAAGACGTTCTCGAGGTAGACCGTGGACAGCTGCTGCCCCAGGACGGATGCCGCTGCCGATGCCACCTGCGAGGTGATCGCCTCGTCGACGATGCGGCTGTCGGGAGCCGTCTGCGCCGTGATCGTCGCGCGTTCCGGCGTCGAGCCCGGGGCGGTCGAGGTGGCCGCTGCGGAGAAGTTCGCGGGGATCGTGATGACGGCGTCATAGGTTCCGTCGGCGAGGCCGGTGGCGGCGTCGTCCGTGTTGGAGATGGTCCAGTCGAGGTTCGACGGCAGAGCATCCGACCCCTTGACGAGGCCGGCGGTCAGCTGGCGGCCGAGGGGGACGTACTGACCGTTGATCGTCACGGGCTCATCTTCGTTGACGATCGCGGCCCGCATCCCGTCGAGCCGCTCGACGGGGTTGTAGAGGGCCGCCACCAGGATGCCGCCGATGACGACGGGCAGCAGCAGCACGCCGATCAGGGTGAGCCAGGTCACGGGGCGGCGGGAGCGCGCGCGCTCGAGGGGGAGGGTCATGAGGAGATCACCTGGGTCGAAGGGGTCAGAGTCGAAAGGGCGAGGGACGTCACACCGGGGCGGTGCGCGTCGCTGAGGACGCCCAGTGCGGGGCCGTCGTGTCGGGCGGATGCCACGACCGTGAGGGCGGAGTCGGCATCGCCGGACCGCGCCTCGAGCGCGGTCGCCGCGTCGCGCAGAAGGGCGGCGGCCTGGTCGCGGTCGGCGCCGGCGAGCGTGTCCAGCCCGTCGATCGCCACGAGGGTCGTACGCCCGCGGAGGGCGCGCCGCAGCTCGGCGAGGGGATCGACGGCGCCGGCGAGCAGGGCGACCCCGACATGGGCGCGCACCCACGCCCCGCGACCGGGGAGGAGGTGGCCGGCGACGCGCAGGCGACCCTCGCTGGGGTCGATCCTCCCCGCCGTCATGAGGACGAAGGCGCGCGCGGCGCGCGGGTCGGAGGAGGTCACGAGCAGAGTGTCGCCGTGTCCCAGACGGAAGTCGGCTCCCGTGAAGAGCTCCACCTCGCCCACGCCGCGACCGCCGTCGACGCGCACGCTCACGCCCTCGCCGACGAGCGGGGCGCGCGAACCGGGTTCGGGCCAGTCCGCGAGGGCGAGCTCCCGTTCGACGGCCTCGCCCTCGATGTCGAAGTGGGGCAGCGCGCGGTCGAGCCAGCGCGGCATCCACCACGCCTTCTCGCCGAGCAGCGCCATGATCGCGGGCCCGAGCGTCATCCGCACGAGGAACGCGTCGACCGCGATGCCGACCGCCAGCCCGAGGGCGATCGGTTTGATCGCCGTGTCACCCTCGGGGACGAAGGCGGCGAACACGGCGAACATGATGACGGCGGCCGCCGTGACGACGCGGGCCGATGCGGTGAACCCGCTGCGGACGGCGCCGACGGCGGTCTGACGATCGGCCCGGCCGCGGCGCGCGCGACGTGTGTGGACGTAGTCCTCGCGCATGCGCGACACGAGGAACACCTCGTAGTCCATCGCGAGCCCGAACAGAACGCCCATGAGGATGATCGGCATGAAGGAGATGACGGGTCCGGTGCGGGTCACGTGCAGCGCATCGGCGAGCCATCCCCATTCGAAGACGGCGGCGACGACGCCGAACGAGGCGAGGATCGACAGCAGGTAGCCGAGGGTCGCCTTCAAGGGCACCCAGACCGATCGGAACACGATCATCAGGAGGACGAATGAGAGGCCGACGACGAACAGTCCGAAGGGCAGCAGCGCCGCTCCGAGCCGGTCGGAGATGTCGATCGCGATGGCGGTGAAGCCGGTGACCTTGAGGTCGACGCCGTAGGTCGAGAGCCACTCGTCGTGGTGCGAACGCAGCTCGCGGACGAGGTCGGCCGTCTGCGGGTCGTCGGGCGCGGTCGTGGGAACGACCTGGATGAGCCCGGTATCGGCGGTCTCGTTCGGGGTGGCGAGCGCCACCTCGGCGACGCCGGGGATCTTCTCGATCTCCGATTTCAGGTCGGCCATGAGGCCGAGCGGATCGGTGGAGGTGACGATCGTCCCCGTGACGATCAGCGGGCCGTTGGCGCCCGGGCCGAAGTGCTCGGCCGTCAGGTCGTACGCCTGGCGCGCCTCGCTCGAGGCCGGCTGCATCCCGGCGTTCGGGAGGGCGAGCTGCAGACTCGCCGCCGGGATCGCCACGACGCCGAGGGTCAGCACGACCGCGATCGTCGTGATGATCGGATGCCGCGTCACGAGCATCACCCAGGGGTTCGTGCGCGTGCGTGGGGTCGCGACGGGCTCGGGGTTCCGGCGCGCCGCCGCGGCGGGCACGGGCGCGGCGGGCACGGGCTCGGCGGGCGATCCGTCGACCGGCTCGAGAGTCGAGGCGGCCTTCGCCGACGGCCGAGCGCCTCGCCGACGGCCGACGCGCATGCCCCGCGAGAGGCCATGGCCCCAACCGGCGACGCGACCCTTCGCGAACCCGAGCAGAGCGGGCGTCAGCGTCACCGCGACGAGGACGGCGACGGCGACGGCACCGGCCGCGGCGATGCCCATCGTCGTGAGGAACGGGATGCCGGCGAAGCTGAGGCCGATCAGGGCGATGAGCACCGTGACGCCGGCGAAGACGACCGCAGACCCCGCCGTGCCGGTGGCGCGGGAGGCGGACTCCTCGGGCGCGATCCCGGCGCGGACCTGATCCTGATGTCGCGCGACGATGAAGAGCGCGTAATCGATCCCGACGGCCAGTCCGAGCATGATGGCGAGCATCGGGGTGGTCGAGGACACCGTCGCGAACGCGGTGGAGGCGAAGATCAGGGTGATCGCCAGGGCCACGCCGATGAGGGCGCTTACGAGGGGGAACCAGGCCACCGCGAAGGAGCGGAACGTGACGATGAGCACGAACAGGGCCACGAGGACGCCGACGATCTCGACGATCGAGAGGGCGGGAAGAGACGTCGAGAACAGGTCGCCCCCGACGACGACCTTCGATCCGGCGGGGAGCGTCGCGCCGAGGGAGTCCGAGGCATCCTCCAGAGCGGTCTTGGTGGCACCCGGCACGTCGGTCACGGTGCCCTCGAACTGGAGGCGGATGAGTGCCGCCTCGCCGTCGTCCGAGAGCGTTCCGGAGACGGTGCCGTCGAAGGGGTCGGTGACCGCGATCACGCCATCCAGGCGGCTCAGGTCCGTGACGGTCGCGGCGATCTCGTCGGTGTACGGCTCCTCGTCGACGCGGTCGCCCGGAGCGGCGACCACGATGAACTGCGCGCTCGTGCCGCTCGCCTGCGGGAATGTGCGGTTCAGGAGCTCGAGACCCTCCTGGCCCTCGGTCCCGGGGATCGAGAAGGAGTTGTCGAAGCCCTTGATGCCGCCGGTGGCGATCCCGACGCCGACCGATCCGCCGACGATGCCGAGGAGCAGGATCCACGAGAGGAGCACGCGCCACGGATGGCGGTAGGACCAGCGGCCGAGGGAGGACAGAAGAGTGGACACAGGCGCTCCGGGAACGTTGTTCAGTCGGATCAGGGAAAGGCGATACAGCGCTGTATCCGATACATGGTTGTATCCTAAGAGCGTCGGTCCCCGCAATTCTGGGGACTCGGTGTGAAAATCGTCCGGAAGGAGGGCGCCGTGGCCGATGTCCTGCCCCGCACGGGGACCCGCCGACGCGAGCAGACCCGCGCGCGGCTGCTCGACGCCGCGCACGAGGTCTTCGCCGAGGTCGGCATGGATGCCGCCTCCGTCGAGATGATCTGCGAGCGCGCCGGCTTCACGCGCGGAGCGTTCTACTCCAACTTCGAGTCGAAGAACGAGCTCTTCCTCGCCCTGATCACCCAGCTCGCCGGTGCGAAGCTCGACGAGGTGGCCGTGCGCGTGCGTGACCTTCCCACCAGCGCCATGACGGATCCGGGGAGCCTGGTGCGTCAGGTGGTCGGTGTGTCGCTCGGCGATCGCATGGAGCCGCAGCTGTTCAGCGAGCTCCGCACGCAGGCGCTCCGCGACCCCGAGCTCGCTGCGGCCTACCTCTCCTGGCAGGATGCCATGGCCGGTCGGGTGGAGGGCATCATCCGCCACGTCGTCGACGTCTACGGCCTGCGGCTGCGCCTTCCGGTCCCCGATGCCGCGCGCCTGCTGGTCGATGTGTCCGATGACACCTGCACGCGCGCGACCCTCGAGGGGCGCCCTGCGGAGGAGGTCTCCGGCCTCATGAACGACCGGCTCGAGCGGATCGTCGGCATCCTGGTCGAGCCCGCCTGACCCGCGCCTGCGCGCCGGCCGCGACGAGCCGTCCGGTTGTGCGCGACTAGTCCTCCGGCTGCAGGAGCGCCCGGCAGCGTTCGAGGCGTGCCAGCCACCACGCGGTGCGATCGGGCGAGGCCGAGCGCTCGCGCAGCAGCTCGGAGTCCACCGTGACCCGGCCGACCGGCAGGACGCCGCCCTGCGGGAGGAGCGGCGCGCGTGTCACATCGGCGGCGAGGAGGGAGGCCGTTCCCAGTCCGCAGTCGTACGGCAGATCCGGCAGCGACGCGGCGAGCGCGAGCCCCATCGAGAGCCCGACGGAGGTGTCGAGCGCGCTCGACACGACCGCGGGAAGGCCGGCGTCGGCGACGATCGTCCGCGCCCGCGCGACGCCTCCGAGGGGCTGGGCCTTCACGACGATGAGATCGGCCGCGCCCGCCCGCGCGACGGCGAGCGGGTCGGTTGCCTTCCGGACGCTCTCGTCGGCGGCGATCGGCAGGTCCCAGTCCGCGATCCGCTCGCGGAGCTCGCTCAGCTCGTCGATCGTCGCGCACGGCTGCTCGATGTACTCCAGGTCGAACTCGGCGAGGGCGTGCGCGGCGCGCTCCGCCTCGTCGACGTTCCAGCCGGCGTTGGCGTCGATTCTGACGCGCCCCTCCGCGCCCATCGCCGCGCGGACGGCCCGCACGCGCGCGATGTCGTCGGCGAGGCTCTGGCCCCGCTCGGCGACTTTCACCTTGGCCGTCCGGCATCCCTCGAAGCGCGACAGCAGCGCCGGCACCTCGTGCGCGGCGACGGCGGGGACGGTCGCGTTCACGAAGACCTCATCGCGGAGGGGTGCGGGCTGGGGATTCCAGCCGAAGTCGATCGCCGCCGCGAGCCAGGTCGAGGATTCCGCGTCGTCGTACTCGAGGAACGGTGAGAACTCCGTCCATCCCTCGGGGCCCTCCAGCAGGATCGCTTCGCGATGGTCGACGCCGCGGAAGCGCGTCACGAGGGGGAGGGAGACGACGCGGGCGGTCGCACGGAGCTCGCCGATCGTGGGGAGGGTCACGGCATCCATTCTGCCCGCGCGCCGACCGTTCTCGACGTGCGGGCGCGCGGGAAGACGGGATGCGGCGTGATAGTGCGATTGACGATAGTGTGTGACACACGGTAAAGTGCGTCATGTGACGGAGACCGAAGCGCTCGACACCCACCTGCAGGAGCTGCGGCGCGGCACGGTCGTGCTGGCCTGCCTGCGGCTGCTGATCGAGCCGGGCTACGGCTACGCCCTGCTCGAGCAGCTGCAGGCGCGCGGCTTCGACACCGACACGAACACGCTCTACCCGCTGCTGCGCCGGCTGGAGAAGCAGGGGCACCTGACGAGCGTGTGGAACACCGACGAGGCCCGTCCGCGCAAGTTCTACCGCACGTCCGCGCAGGGGCGCCGGCTGGCGCGGGCGCTCGAGCAGGATTTCACCGCGATCGCCGACGCGATCGCGGGCCTCCCGCAGGCCGAGACAGACGAGGAGCACTGAGATGGACGTCACCTTGACCGACCGCTACGTCGAGGCCGTGGTGCGCACGATCCCCGAACGCCAGCGGGCGGACGTCGCACGCGAACTGCACGCCGCCATCGCCGACCAGCTCGACGCGCGAGTGGAGGGCGGTGAGTCCGGGGATGCCGCGGAACGCGAGGTGCTCACCGAGCTGGGCGACCCCGACCGGCTGGCGGCGGAGTACGCCGACCGCCCGCTGCAGCTCATCGGCCCCCGCTATTACCTCGTCTGGAAGCGGCTCCTCGTGCTGCTGCTGTGGATCGTCCCGATCTGCGCAGCGGCGGGGGTGGCGCTCGCGCAGATGCTCGCGGGCGCCACGGCGGGTGGAGTGGTCGGCGCGGTCATCCCGGTCGTCCTCTCGGTGATCGTGCACACCTGCTTCTGGGTGACCCTCGTGTTCGCCGTGATCGAGCGCACGGGCGGCGCGGCGCCGGACGCGGGTCGGTGGACACCCGACCGGCTTCCGGAGCCGCGGGCCTCCGGCGCCCGGGCGTCCGACCTGATCGGCGGCCTGGTGTGGATCGCGCTGCTGGCCGCGGCGATCGTCTGGGACCTCGCACGCGGGTTCGTCTTCACCGGAGGCGCGTGGACCTCGTTCCTGAACCCCGCGCTCGGGCCGGGAGGGGTGGTGGTCCTCATCGCGATGATGCTCGCCGAGCTCGCGCTCACGGCGCTCGCCTTCCGGGCGGGGCGCTGGACGGTGGGGCTCGCCGTGGCGAACGCGGTGCTGGCGGTGGTCTCGGCATCCATCCTGCTCTGGATGCTCGGCGCGGGCCTTCTCGTGAACCCTGCCCTCTACGATCTGGCGGTCGCCTCGGGCGCGGGTGTGGACCTGCCCCGGGTCATCGCGGGCCTGACGGGGTTCACGATCGTCGGCGTCGCCGTGTGGGACGCGGTGGACGGCTTCCTCAAGGCGCGGCGCGCCGCGGGCGCGGGCGCACGCTGACGCGGGCGGGGCGGCGGTCGCGGCTCAGGCGACCTGCTGGCCGCACATCCCGCAGACGCCGGTCGCCGGCACCTGCACGAAGCAGTCCGGGCACAGCACGACGGCTCGCTCGGGAACGGTCGGGGCGGCGAGCCTGCGCGGAGCGGAGGGCGCCGAGCGGCGGGCGCGTTCGGGGGACGACACCGGCGGCGCGAGCTTGGCGACCGGCTTGTGGTCGGCGCAGTAGTAGCGGACGAATCCGGCGGGGTTCGTCGGATGCCGGTGCTTGACCACCCACAGCGCCTCGCGCGGCCAGGGCTCGCTGTCGATGCCGCAGCCCGCGCAGCGGGTCGGCTCGCCCGGCACGGCCTCGGCCGCAGCGACGGGAAGCTCGAAGGGGAGGGCGTCACGCCAGTCGGAGGAGTTCCGGATCTTCATGGTGCGCCTTCCCGGCGGCATCCATTCGGGTGGAGGTCGCCGTGCTCCATTGTCCCACGGCGGCGAGGCCGGCGGGGCCCGACCGTCAGCGGTGCGCGGCCCATCCCGCCCAGCCAGGAGCGGCGACCACGCAGAAGCGATTCCCCTCAGGGTCCTCCATGATCACGTAGTCGCTGCCCGGCGGCTGCCGGTCCCAGTGGACGCGGGCGGCGCCGAGGCCGATGAGGCGCGCGACCTCGGCATCCTGGTCCTCCGCGTACAGGTCGAGGTGGATCCGCGGGGGAGTATCCGCGGCGAGGGGACGACATCCAGCGAGATGCCCGGCCCGGGCCCGGTGCGCGGGCGCAGCACCACGAAGTCCTCGCCGGGGGCGTCGCGGGGGACGTAGTCCAGGGCGCGCGTCCAGAAGTCCATCTGCCGCGCAAGGTCGGTGACGCGGATGACGATCGAGCCGACGACGATCACGGCAGGGCCGGCGTGCCGCTCGAGATCTCGACGAAGTGCTCGACCCGGGGGAACGGGTCGTAGAACTCATGCAGCAGCTCGCGCCACCGGGCGTACTCGGGCGAGGTCCGGAAACCCTGGGTGTGGGCCTCGAGGGAGTCCCACTCGACGAGCAGCAGGTACTCGTTCGGCGTCTCCAGGCTCCGCTGCACCGAGAGGGAGACGAACCCGGGCTGCGCGGCGATCAGCGGCCGCGCGCGGTGCATCGCCGCCTCGAAGTCCGACTCCCGGCCCGGGCGGACGGGGAGGATCGCATGCTCGAGGATCATCCTCAGACACTAGCGAGGCCCATGGGGGCGGGGGCGGTGCGCTCGTAAGACCCTCGGCGCGAGACCGGCGGGACGAGACCGGCGGGAGGGGACCGGCGGTCCTCCCGCGTGCGAATCGGGTCCTTCTCCGTTCGCACCACGGCCCACGCGATCGGCGCCGCGCGGCGGGAGGCGGCAGAGTGGTCGCCGCGAACGCGCGCGTAGGCTGGGCGGGTGACCGACACCGCGCCCCCCTTCGTCTCCGACCTGTTCGACCCGGACGTGTGGGTGGATGCCCCGGGCGCGGATGCCTACACCGACATCACCGCCCATGTGTCGATCTGCGGCCGCGTCGCGCGCATCGCGTTCGACCGTCCCGAGGTGCGCAACGCGTTCCGCCCGCACACGGTGGACGAGCTCTACCGTGCCCTCGACATCGCACGGCAGGACCCCGAGATCGGCGTGGTGCTCCTCACCGGCAACGGGCCGAGCCCCAAGGACGGCGGATGGGCGTTCTGCTCCGGCGGGGACCAGCGCATCCGCGGGCGGGACGGGTACACGTACGCGTCCGATGACGCGACCGCTCCCGACTCCGCCCGTGCGGGTCGCCTCCACATCCTCGAGGTGCAGCGACTCATCCGCTTCATGCCGAAGGTCGTCATCGCGGTGATCCCCGGCTGGGCGGCCGGCGGCGGCCATTCGCTGCACATCGTGTGCGACCTGTCGGTGGCATCCGCCGAGCACGGGAAGTTCAAGCAGACCGATGCCGACGTCGGCTCGTTCGACGCCGGCTACGGCTCGGCGTACATGGCCCGCCAGGTGGGCCAGAAGGTGGCACGCGAGGTGTTCTTCCTCGCCGAGGAGTACTCGGCGCAGCGCGCATACGAGATGGGCGCGGTCAACCGGGTCGTCCCGCACGCCGAGCTCGAGCGCGAGGCGCTCGCGATGGCGAAGACGATCCTCGGCAAGTCGCCGACCGCGATCCGCATGCTGAAGTTCGCGTTCAACGCGATCGACGACGGCATGGTCGGCCAGCAGGTGTTCGCGGGCGAGGCCACGCGACTCGCGTACGGCACCGACGAGGCCGTCGAGGGCCGTGACGCGTTCCTCCAGAAGCGCGACCCGGACTGGTCGCCGTACCCGTACCACTACTGAGCCGTCGGGCACGGCCGTGAGACTCGAACGGGTGGATGCCTCCGATGCCCGCGCCGTCCTGCGGGGGCTCCGCGGTGCGGTGCTGGGCGCCGGGCCCGCGATCGCGTGCGGTGCGGCGTCCGGTGGTTCGTCGGCCGCGCTGCCGACCGAGGTCCCCGCCGGGACGGCCGTCGTCGTCACGACGTCGGGGTCGACGGGGCATCCGAAATCCGTCGTGCTGAGCCGGTCGGCACTCACGTCGAGCGCGCTTTCGACCGCCGATCGGGTCGGCGAGGGAGCGTGGCTGCTCGCCCTCCCGCCCGGCTACATCGCCGGCATCCAGGTGCTCGTGCGCGCCCTCGTCGCGGGGCGGGAGCCGGCGATCCTCGCCGGCGCCTTCTCGGCGCACGCCTTCACCGCCGCGGCGGCGGGGATGGCCTCCAGCGAGGGCGGCGTGCGCGTGCCGACCTACACCTCGCTCGTCCCCGCCCAGCTGCAGACCGTACTCGACGCCGTCGAGGCGGGCAGCGCCGAGGCGGGCCGGGCGCTGCGCTCCTTCACCGCGATCCTGGTCGGGGGGCAGGCGCTGCCGCCGGCTCTCGCCGCGCGGGCGGATGCGGCGGGCGCGCGGATCGTCCGGACCTACGGATCGAGTGAGACCTCCGGCGGATGCGTGTACGACGGCGTGCCGCTCCGGGGCGTCAGCGTGCGGATCGAGGCCGGCGAGGTGCAGCTGTCGGGGCCGATGCTCGCCGACGGCTACCTCGGCGATCCCGATCTCACCGCGCGGGCCTTCGCGACAGCGGCGGACGGGACCCGCTGGTATCGGACGGGCGACCTGGGCCTGGTGGAGAGCGGCCGGCTGCGCGTCACCGGCCGTGTCGACAACGTCATCGTCTCCGGTGGGGTGAACATCTCGCTCGACCGCGTCGAGCGGGTCGTGCGGCAGGTGCCGGGCTTCGCGGACGCCGTCGTCGTGGCGGTCCCGGACGAGAGGTGGGGGCAGGCATCCGTCGTCGTGTCGGCCTCTCCGGCGGCCCGCGCGGGCACAGCGCTCGACGTGGTGCGCGCCGCGGTGGGGGCCGAACTCGGCGCGCCGGCTCGCCCGCGCGCGGTGCGCGTGGTCGCGGAGATCCCTCAGCTGGCCAGCGGAAAACCCGACCGCGCCGCGCTCCGTTCCCTCGCCGAGAGATGACGCCGGCGCCGCCCCCGTGCACCGGGCGCGTACCGGCCACGGCATAGGATCGCTGCGTGGCTGGCAGCACCCGGAAGAAGAAGCGCCCCAACTCCCCGTCGCGGGGGTCGCGGGGAGGCCCGCAGCGCGCGCACGTCTCGCGCGACCCCGCGCACGTCGAACCGGCTCGGTTCGGCGACTGGGTGTCCGCCGCGCGACTTCGGACGCTTCCGCTGGCAGTGGCACCGGTCATCGTCGGAACCGGCGCGGCGCTCACCGAGAGGACCGAGTTCCACTGGGTCATCGCGCTGTGCTGCCTCGTGCTCGCCGTCTCGATCCAGATCGGCGTCAACTACGCGAACGACTACAGCGACGGCATCCGCGGGACGGACGACCACCGCGTGGGTCCCGCCCGGCTCACCGCGAGCCGCAAGGCGTCGCCGCGGGCCGTGCTCCTGGTCGCGCTGGCGTTCTTCGGCATCGCCGCCGTCGCGGGCCTCGCGATCGTGATCCGGACGGGGCACTGGTGGATGCTCCTGGTCGGCGCCGCCTGCCTCGTCGCCGCCTGGTTCTACACCGGCGGGAAGCACCCGTACGGGTACGCCGGGCTCGGCGAGCTGTTCGTGTTCGTCTTCTTCGGCCTTGTCGCGACGGTCGGCACCACGTTCGTGCAGGCGGGCTCGGTGCCTCAGGAGGCGTGGTTCGGCGGCGTCGCGACGGGGCTCCTGGCCTGCGCCGTGCTTCTCGCCAACAACCTCCGCGACATCGACCAGGACCGCCTCGCCGGCAAGCGGACGCTCACGGTGCGGATCGGAAAGCGCGCGACGCAGATCGTCTTCACGGTCTTCGTCGTCGGCGCCTTCGCGATCGTCGCCTTCCTCGCCCTGTTCTACCCGCTCGCGTGGATCGCGCTTCTCGCGCTGATCCCCGGGGCGTGTGCGATCCTCATCGTCTGGACCTACCGCGCGCCGCGCGAACTGGTCGTCGCCCTGAGCCTCACCTCGCTCACCTCGCTCGCCCTCGCGGGCCTGCTCTGCTGGGCGTTCGTGGCCTGACGGTTCGGGACGTGCCGCGGCTGCGGCGACCGCGCTGTACCGTTCGCAGGACGACTGCAGCATCGGCGCCGCTCGAGCCGCGGATTTCCGGGCCTCGGCGGGCGGCGTCCCGGTGGAGCTCCTGCATCAGGTACAGCTCGAGCCCCTCACGCCTCGGAGTGCGGCCGCTCGACGCCGGCAGACCCGGCAGACCCGGCGGCGGATGGGCCTCAGCGGTCGGCGGACTCGCCCGCCGACTCGGTCGCGGCATCCTCGACGTCCTCGTCGGTGACCGTGCGACGACGGCGGGATGCCAGGTCCGCGCTCAGGTCGTCGAGGGGGCGGCGGAGGAACAGCGTCGACAGGCTGAGGCCGATGAGGGCGGCGAAGATCGCCGACAGCCAGTAGTACTCGCGCAGGAGAGGCGAGAGCATCATGAGCCCGAACGGCACGAGGAACGCGGCCAGGCGGAGCACGGTGTAGACGAGGGCCGAGCGTACGCGCATGGGCTCAAGCTTACGCGGGTGCGTCGCCGATGCCTGCGGCGGCCGCGGGCATGGGCGCGCCGCTTAGGATGGGACCGTGGTGCGCATACTCCTTCCGGCGGTGCTGCTGCTGATCGCGTTCTGGGTCTACAGCATCGTCGACTGCGCGCTCCTGCAGCCGACGCGTCATCGCGGGGTGAGCAAGCCCGTGTGGCTCCTCATCGTGGTGCTTCTGCCCATCGTCGGCGGGATCCTGTGGTTCATCGTCGGCCGAGGCCGCGTCCGTCCCGTGGCCGCCCCGAAGGCGCCCGACGACGACCCGAACTTCCTCGGGACGATCGGCTCGATCAGCGACCAGGATGAGCGCATCCGCCGGCTCGAGGCGGAGCTCGCCGCCCTCGATCTCGAGGACCTCGCCGGCCTCGACCCCGACGGCCCGATCACGCCCCGTCCCGAGGATCCCCGCCCCGGAGGCTCCGGCCTCGACGGCACCCGACCGGGTGCGACGACCCCCGACGCGACCCCCGACGCTCCTCGCCCCGGCGCCGTCCGTCCGGACGACGACGTCGACCCGCGCGGCTGACATGACGCACGCCGACCTCCCGGCTCCGGCGACGGATGCCGCAGCCGCCCTCCTCGGGCGGTTGATCGAGCTCGGCGTCCGCCACATCGTGCTGAGCCCCGGCTCGCGCTCGCAGGCGCTCGCCCTCGTCGCCGCAGAGCTCGAGGCGCGCGGCGCGGCATCCGTGCACGTCCGCGTCGACGAGCGCGTCGCGGGGTTCACCGCGCTCGGCATCGGACGCGAGAGCGGGATGCCTGCGGCCGTCATCTGCACGTCGGGCACCGCCGTCGCGAACCTGCTCCCCGCCGCGCTCGAGGCGCACCACGCCGGCGTGCCCATGCTTCTGCTGACCGCCGACCGACCGCCCGAGCTGCGCGGCGTGGGGGCGAACCAGACGACCCGTCAGCCGGGGCTCTTCGCGCCCTGCGTGCGGCTCGAGGCCGACCTTCCGGTTCCGGAGGAGGTCGACGAGGACGGTGCGGGGGAGCAGTCCGCGATGCTGCGCCGGATGGCCGAGGATGCTGTCGCCGCAGCCCTCGGCGCCGGCACGCGTCAGCCAGGACCGGTGCACCTGAATCTGCCCTTCCGGGAGCCGCTCGCCGGCGCACTGCCGGATTGGCTCGGCATCGCGGCCGTGGACCTCGAGCCCCTGCCGCCGGGCCCCGACGACGTGCCCGTCGAGGAGATCGCCGCGCCGGACCCCTCGGGCGCGCTGTACCAGGGCGGCGGAGGCATCGGCGAGGCCAACCACCCCGCCGACCCCGAGGTCGACCCGCACGTCCTCGAGCGCGGCCCGCGCACGGTCGTCGTCGCGGGGGCGGATGCCGGGCCCGCCGCCGAGGCGCTCGCCCACGCCGGCGGATGGCCGCTCATCGCCGAGATCGTCTCGGGCTCGAGATACGGCCGCAACCTCGTGCACGGGTACCGGGCGCACCTGCGCGATGCCGAGCTCGGCGGGCGGATCGAGCGCGCCGTGGTCTTCGGGCATCCGACCCTCAGCCGCGAGGTGACGGCGCTCCTCTCTCGCGACGACGTCGAGGTGCTCGCGGTGCGGGGCCCCGGAGAGCCGCTGAACCTCAACGGCGCGACGGTCGCCGTCGACGCGGTGATCGCCGCGATCGGCGACTTCGACCGGGCCTGGTTCGGCGCCTGGATGCGCGCTTCGCGCGCGGCCGCGGTGGATCTGTCGCCCGCCGCTCCCGACGCCGCCGCCCTCGCGTCGGCCGTCCCACGCGAGCGGCTCGGGGCGCTCGCCGCGGAGCTCGAGACGGTCCGTGCGCCGATCGATCGCGCGGCGCTCGTCGACGCGGTCTGGCGGGCCAGCTGGCCGCACGACCGCCTCGTGTTCGCCTCATCGCGGCTGGTGCGGGTGGCGGACGAGCTGCTCGGGGGAAAGAAGATCCCGGTCCACGCGAACCGGGGCCTCGCGGGCATCGACGGCACGATCGCGACGGCGACGGGCGTCGCGCTCACGAGCCAGGCGCAGGGCGCGCCCGGGATCACCCGGCTTCTGATCGGCGACCTCGCCCTGCTGCACGACGTGGGGGCGCTGCTCCTCCCCGCCGCGGAGCCCGCCCCGCGCCTCCAGGTGATCGTCGGCAACGACGGCGGCGGGACGATTTTCGATTCCCTCGAGGTCGCGGGCGTCGCGGGCCCGGCGGCGATGGAGCGGGTGCTGTACACGCCGCAGGAGGTGTCGCTCGCCGACCTCGCCTCCGCGTACGGGTGGGCGTACGTCCGCGCGACGACGCGCACCGAGCTCGACCAGGCGCTCACCGCGGCGGTGACGGGGCGACAGCTCGTCGAGGTCGTACTCGCGCGCTGACCCCGGCATCCCTCAGGATGGCACCATGACCGCGAAGAGCCAGACCCGCTGGACGGGCGAACCCGCCGACCTGCTGCGCGTGGAAAAGGGGTTCCGCCTCGCGGAGGTCGACCCCCGCTCCACGCCCGGATTCGACGGCACGAAGAAGGACGGGCGCGCCGACCTGGCCGACGGAGTCGGTGAGTTGGACGAGCTCCAGGAGCGGCTGTACGCGCAGAGCCGGGTGGAGAAGGACACCCCGGCGGTCCTGCTCGTGCTGCAGGCGATGGACTCCGCAGGCAAGGGCGGCATCGTGCGGCACGTGATCGGCTCCGTCGATCCGCAGGGCGTGCGCCTCAAGGCGTTCAAGGCGCCGACGGCCGAGGAGCGTGCGCACGACTTCCTCTGGCGGATCGAGAAGGAGACCCCGCCGCCCGGATTCATCGGCGTGTTCGACCGGTCGCACTACGAGGACGTGCTGATCGGCCGGGTCCGCGAGCTTGCGCCGCCTGAGGAGATCGAGCGCCGCTACGGCGCGATCAACGACTTCGAGAAGCGGCTGACGGATGCCGGCACTCGCGTCGTGAAGGTCATGCTGCACATCTCCCCCGAGGCGCAGAAGGAGCGCCTCATGGAGCGGCTCGACCGGCCCGACAAGCATTGGAAGTACAACCCGGGCGACGTCGACGAGCGGATGCTGTGGCCCGCGTACATGGATGCCTACCAGGTCATGTTCGAGCGGACGTCGACCGCATCCGCGCCGTGGCACGTGATCCCCGCCGACCGCAAGTGGTACGCGCGCCTCGCGGTGCAGGCGCTCCTCCTCGAGGCGCTCGAGGACATCGACCCGCAGTGGCCGATCGCCGACTTCGACGTCGCCGCGGAGAAGGAGCGGCTCGCCGCGACCTGAGCCGCGTCAGGCCAGGGCGTCGACGATGGGGCGGAACTTGACGCGCGTCTCGAGGAGCTCCGCCTCGGGATCGCTCCCCGACACGATCCCCGCGCCGGCGTGGGCGGTGAACGGGATGTCGCCGCCGTCGCCGCCGTCGCCCTCCGCGCCGGCGCCCGCTGCGGCCAGGTCGAACTGCGCTCCGCGCAGCGCGATCGCCCATTCGCCGTCGCCGTGCGCGTCGATCCAGCCCACCGGGCCGGCGTAACGCCCCCGGTCGAAGGGCTCGATGCGCGCGATGGCGGCGACGGCGGCATCCGTCGGCGTCCCGGCGACCGCGGCGGTGGGGTGCAGCACCGCGAGCAGGTCGAGAGCAGACGAGTCCGCGGCGACGGTCGCCTCCACATCCGTCGCGAGGTGCCAGACGTTGGGTAGGGCGAGGGTGAAGGGCTGCTCGCTCGCCGCGAGGGCGCTCGTGAGCGGCGCAAGGGCGTCGACGAGGCTCCGGACGGCGAAGCCGTGCTCGGTGAGGTCTTTGAGGCTGGATGCCAAGCCGAGCGCCGCCTCGCGGTCCGAGTCGGGGTCGGCGCCGCGAGCCACCGTGCCCGCGAGGACGCGGGCGGTCACCGTGCCCCCGGAGACCGTGACGAGCGTCTCGGGGCTGGCGCCGATCAGGCCGTCGACGGCGTACACCCAGGTGTCGGGGTAGCCGGAGGCGAGAGAGCGAACCAGGCGGCGGAGGTCGGAGCCGGCGGGGACGGTGCCGACGAGGTCCCGCGCGAGCACGATCTTGCTGACCTCACCGGCGGCGATGGCCTCGAGGCCCGCGCGGACGGCGGCCTGATAGCCCTCGGGCGTCAGGCGACCCGGGCCGACCGCCGCCGACCAGTGCGGGCCGAACGGGACCGGCTGCGGCTCCGCGGGCTCGGGATCGCCCGTCTCGGGCAGGATCCAGGTCGCCCAGGTGCGGTCGCCGCGGTGGCCGATCGTCAGCTCGGGGACGACGAGGGCCGCGGGGGAGGAGGAGTGCGCGTCGAACGGGAGAGCACCGAAGGCGACGAGCCCGCTGCCGGGCTCCTCGACGTGATCGTCGATCTCGGCGATCCGCGCCGTCTCGCGCCAGCGCGCGGCGAGCGTCGCGGCATCCTTCGCAGGGGCCGTCAGCCGCAGGGCGCTCCCGACGCCCACGAGCCACGAGCCGCGCCGGGCCCAGACGAGCGGATCGGCGGGATCGGCGTACTCCAGCAGGTCGCCGAGGGGCGCGATCTCGCGGGTCACCACGCGCAGCCGGACGGGGCTCGGGGGCGGAGAGATCACACGCCCCAGCCTAATCCGCGGCGGGTGCGGGGCGTAGGCTCCCCCCATGACCGCTGTCCCTCCGCGCCCGGCACCGGGCACGCCCCTCGTCTTCCGCTGGCGGAAATGGGACGGGTCGCCGCACTGGGAGCACGACTGCGTGTACCTCGGCAGCGACCGCTGGGGGGACTGGGTCGGCCAGAGATCCGGGTG
Source organism: Microbacterium flavum (assembly GCF_018717645.1). Taxonomy (GTDB): domain Bacteria; phylum Actinomycetota; class Actinomycetes; order Actinomycetales; family Microbacteriaceae; genus Microbacterium; species Microbacterium flavum. The sequence goes on along the minus strand of NZ_JAFLHG010000001.1, from coordinate 78,212 downwards.
GCACAGCCAGAGGCCGGGGCTGGAGTTCGACGCCGACGGCGACAACGTGACCCTCATCCCTCCCTCGGGCGATTACGCCGCGACCTTCAACGCCACCCATCCCCGGCTCGCGATCTACATCGACGTCGCATGGGACGTGCGCTGGGAGGACGGCGCGCCGACCGGGATCGACATGGACCTCGACGTCGTCCGCGCCCGCGACGGCCGAGGGATCTGGATCGACGACCGCGACGAGTGGGACGAGCATCGCGTGCAGTACGGCTACCCCCTCGATGTCGTGACCCGCCTCGAGACGGTGGCCATCGACCTCGAACGCGAGGTCACGCAGGAGTCGGTGCCCTTCGACGGCCTCACCGCGGCGCACTGGCTGTCCGAGCTCGACCGTCTCGGCTGATCGCCGAGCACTGCTGGCAGGCCGACATCCCTCGTAGGATCGAGGGATGAGCGACCACGATGCCGACATCCACAAGGCGGACCTCGGCAAGGACCCCGCCCGTGTGAGCGGGATGTTCGACGAGGTCGCCGCCGGCTACGACCGGACGAACACGGTCCTCAGCCTCGGCCAGGACCGCCTGTGGCGCATCGCCACGACGCGGGCCGTCGCGCCGCACGCGGGTCAGCGCATCCTCGACCTCGCCGCCGGGACGGGAGCGAGCTCGGTCGCGCTCGCGAAGAGCGGCGCCGAGGTGACGGCGGGGGACTTCTCGCCCGGAATGATCGCGGAGGGACGCCGACGCCACGGGCACGTCCCGAATGTGACCTTCGTGCAGGCCGATGCCATGGACCTGCCCTTCGAGGACGACTCCTTCGACGCGGTGACGATCTCGTTCGGTCTGCGGAACGTGAACGATCCGAAGCGGGCGCTTCGGGAGATGCTCCGCGTCACCGCGCCCGGGGGACGCCTCGTCGTCTGCGAGTTCTCCCACCCGCAGAATCCCGCGTTCGAGGGCGTCTACCGCTTCTACAACGACCGCATCCTGCCCGTCGTCGCGAAGACCGTCAGCAGCAACGCCGACGCCTACGACTACCTGAACGAGTCGATCCGCGACTGGCCCGACCAGGTGACGCTCGCCGGGTGGGTGCGGGACGCCGGATGGACCCAGGTCGCGCACCGCGACCTGACCTTCGGCATCGTCGCGCTGCACCGCGGCGTCAAGCCCCACGCGGGTGCCTGACCAGGTGGTGCAGCGCGCCGGTAGGCTGGACGGCGTGACTGCCCGTCCTCATGCCTCCGGCGAACGCCTGTCGGCCCAACTGGGTCTGGCCGAGCGCGTGCTCGCCGGGCCGCGGATGCGGAAGCTGCTCGGGGTCGTCGAGGACGGCCTCGAAGAGGTCGAGGAGACCCTCGCGCGCGAGCTGAAGGTCACCGACGCGCTCGCCGACGCGACCACCCGCTACCTCTACGAGGCGGGCGGCAAGCGGGTGCGGCCGATGCTCGCGCTCCTGACCGCGCAGCTCGGCAAGGGCGCGACCGCCGACGTCATCACCGGCGCCACGGCGCTCGAGATGACCCACCTCGGCTCGCTGTACCACGACGACGTCATGGACGGCGCGGATGTGCGTCGCGGTGTTCCCAGCGCACACGCCGTCTGGGGCAACAACGTCGCGATCCTCACGGGGGATCTGCTGTTCTCGCGGGCGAGTCAGCTGATGGCGCAGATCGGCGAACGGGCGATCCGCCTCCAGGCCGATACGTTCGAGCGGCTCGTCCTCGGTCAGATGCACGAGACGGTCGGCGCCCAGGCGGGCGATGACCCGGTCGAGTTCTACCTGCAGGTGCTCGCCGACAAGACCGGTTCGCTCATCGCCGCCGCCGCGCAGTCGGGCGTCATCTTCTCCGACGGGCCGGAGGAGTACGTGGAGCCGGTGCTGCAGTACGGCGAGAAGGTCGGCGTCGCCTTCCAGCTCCTCGACGACGTCATCGACCTGTCGCCGGATGCCGGTGCCACCGGGAAGGTCCCCGGGACCGACCTGCGGGCGGGCGTTCCGACCATGCCGTCGCTGCTGCTCGCGTGCGCCGCAGACCCGGCATCCCGGTCGCTGCGGGCCACCATCGACGACGGCGTCGCGCGCATCGCCGACGGTGCCGACCCCGCGATCCTCGACGAGGCGATCGGCGAGCTGCGGGACCACCCCGCCACGGCCGAGACCCGCCGCCAGGCGTATGCCTGGGCGGATGCCGCGGTCACGGCGATCGACCCGCTGCCGGACGGTCCCGTGAAGGATGCGCTCGTGAAGCTCTCCCACGTCATCGTCGACCGCTCCAGCTGACCCGCCGACCCCCGACAAGCTCAGGGACCGGTGAGCGGTTCCACAACGCAGAAGGAACACCACACACCATGACCAAGCTCAGGCTGGCCATCGTCGGCGCGGGCCCCGCCGGCATCTACGCGGCGGACATCCTGCTGAAGGCCGAGCGCAAGTTCGACGTCTCGATCGACCTGTTCGACCATCTGCCCGCGCCCTACGGCCTGGTCCGATACGGCGTCGCCCCCGATCACCCCCGCATCAAGGGCATCATCACCGCGCTGCGCGATGTGCTCGACCGCGGTGACATCCGCATCTTCGGCAACGTGCGCTTCGGCGAGGACGTCACCCTCGACGACCTCAAGCGCCACTACAACGCGGTCATCTTCGCGACCGGCGCGATCCGCGACGCGGCCTTGGAGATCCCTGGCGTCGACGCGGTGGGCTCCTACGGCGCGGCCAACTTCGTGAGCTGGTACGACGGGCACCCCGACTTCCCCCGCGAGTGGCCGCTGGATGCCGCCTCCGTCGGCGTCGTCGGCGTGGGCAACGTCGCCCTCGACGTCGCGCGCATCCTCGCCAAGCACGCCGAGGACCTCCTGCCCACCGAGATCCCCGCGAACGTGCAGGCCGGCCTCGAGGCATCCCAGGTCACGGATGTGCACGTGTTCGGCCGGCGCGGCCCCGCGCAGGTGAAGTTCACGCCGCTCGAGCTGCGCGAGCTCGGTGAGCTGCGCGACGTCGACATGGTCGTCTACGACGAGGACTTCGACTACGACGAGGCGTCGAAGGCCGCCATCGCCTCCAACAAGCAGGTCATGGTCATCGACAAGGTGCTGCAGTCGTGGCGTAAGCGCCCGAGCGTGAACAACGCCGGCGGCGAGGCATCCCGCCGCCTCCACCTGCACTTCTGGGCCAAGCCGGTCGAGGTGCGCACCGACGACACGGGTCGCGCCGCGGCACTCGTCTACGAGCGGACCCGCCCCGACGGGCAGGGCGGCGTCGAGGGGACGGGCGAGCTGCGCGAGGTGCCGCTGCAGCAGCTGTACCGCGCGGTCGGCTACTTCGGATCGCCGCTGCCCGGCGTCCCCTTCGACAAGAAGCACGGCGTGATCCCGAACCATGAGGGCCAGGTGCTCAAGAAGGATTCGAACGAGCGCGTTCCCGGCGTGTACGCGACCGGCTGGATCAAGCGCGGCCCGGTGGGGCTCATCGGGCACACGAAGTCGGATGCCATGGAGACCATCAGCCACGTGATCAACGATCAGGGCTCGTGGTGGACCCCGGAGGACCCCTCGGCCGAGGCGATCCCCGCCCTCCTGTCGGAGCGGGGCGTGGCGTGGACCGACCTCGATGGCTGGCACCGGCTCGACGAGCACGAGGTCGCGCTCGGCGCTCCGCACGAGCGCGCGCGCATCAAGGTCGTCGACCGCGACGAGATGGTCCGGGTCTCGCGCGGGGAGTAGGGCGCGAGCGGTCCGCGACTCGCGGTCCGCGGTTCGCGGCTCGCCGCCTCGCGGCCTGCGTTCGGGAGGGTTTCGGCACTCGGGAGGACTCTTCCCGGGAATTCGTCCTCCCGAACGCCGATCTCCTCCCGACGGCCCGACCCATCGCCTCCTCCCCAGAGGGCTGATCCGCGGAGGCCTCCACAGATCGCGTGATCGCGCCGCAGAGCCGCCCGCGGCGCGGCGAGGATCGGGCCCATGGATGTCTCAGCCTGGGTCGCGCGGCACGGCGGCGTCGCGCGGGTCCGCACGCTGCGGGATGCCGGGGCGAGCCGATTCGCCATCGCGCAGGCGCGCGAGCGCGGCGCACTCGTGTCGGTCACCCGTGGGTGGGTCTGCGTCCCCGAGGCCGACGATCTCTTGGCCGGCGCCGCCCGCAGAGGCGTGGTCATCAGTTGTGTGACGCAGGCCTCGCGCCTCGGGCTCTGGGTGCTCGACGGCGACGGGCGTCCGCACGTCGGCGCATCGCCGCACGCGGGGCGGGCGCCGACCGCGGAGGCGGTGGTGCACCGGCACCGGCCGGTCGTGCCGCGGCATCCCGACGCCCTCGTCGACCCCGTCGAGAACGTCCTCGTCCTCGTGGCGCAGTGCCAGGCGTTCGAAGCGGCGCTCGCCGTCTGGGAGTCGGCCCTCCGGCAGGCGAAGGTCGCGCCGGACGTCCTCCAGCGCCTCGCGTTGCCGCCTCGTGCGCGACGGGTTCTGGATGCCGCGGAGATCTGGTCCGACTCGGGTCTCGAGACCTTCGTCGTTCCCCGGCTGCGCTGGCTGCGGCTGACCCTGCGCCGGCAGGTCTGGATCGCGGGTCACCGCATCGACCTTCTCATCGGTGAGAGGCTCGTGCTCCAGATCGACGGCGCGCATCACACGGGTCGGCAGAGGGAGGAGGACATCGCGCACGACGCCGCCCTCATGCTGCTGGGCTACCACGTGGTCCGCGTCGGGTATCGGCAGATCCTGGAGGAATGGGCCTCCGTGCAGGATGTGATCATGCGCGCCGTCGCCCAGGGGCTGCACCGTGTGCGGTGAGCGGGGCATTCGGGCGTCCTTCCGCGCATCCGGCGTCCAGGGCTCGCGTTCGGGAGGGTTTCGGCACTCGGGAGGACTCATCGCGAGTATCCGCCCTCCCGAACGCCGACCTCCTCCCGAACGCCGACCTCCTCTCGAGCGCCGACCTCCTCCCGAACGCCGACCTCCTCCCGAACGCCGACCTCCTCCCGACGGTCGGAACACGAGAACCCGGCTCGCGTGTCGCCCCGGGCGCGCGTGCCACCCGGCGCTCCGGACGCGCCTCCCACCCCACCCGCGAGGCGCGCGACGTGCCTGGCTAGGCTGGCAGCATGGCCGATTCGCACGCCTGGACCACCGACATCCTCGGGAAGCCGTTCGAGCAGCTCACGCTCCCCCTGGGGCAGGATGCCGAGGGTGAGGTCGTGGCGACGCTCGTCCGCTCGCGGCCGCGGGGCTCCGCACTCAAGCCCCTCGCCGACGTCGACGTGCTCTACGTGCATGGATGGTCGGATTACTTCTTCCAGACGGATCTCGCCCGGTTCTGGAACCGCCTCGGCGCGCGCTTCCATGCGCTCGACCTGCGCAAGTACGGGCGGAGCATCCGCCCGGGGCAGACGCCGGGATACATCGCCTCCCTCGACGAGTACGACGCCGACATCGCGGCGGCGCTCGATGCGATTCGGGCGCACCACCGCGGGCCCGCGCGTCGGCTCGTCCTGATGGGGCACTCGACGGGCGGTCTCACGCTCAGTCTGTGGGCGGCGCGGCATCCCGGCGAGGCGGCGGCGGTCGTCCTCAACAGTCCGTGGCTGGAGCTCCAGACCGGCGCCATCGGCAGGCAGGCGATCGCGCCGCTCGTGGCCGCACGCGCTCGATTCGACCCCCTGGGGTCGCACCCGATCGTCGATCTCGGCTACTACACGCGCGCCCAGCGCGAGCTCGGGACGCTGCCCGACAGCCCCGAGGGGTGGCGGCCGGAGCGCGGCTTCCCGACGCACCCGGGCTGGCTTGCGGCGGTGATGGCGGGCCATGCGCGTGTCGCCGGCGGCCTCGGCATCGACGCGCAGACCCTGGTCATGCTCTCGACGGGCTACACGTCGCCGATGCAGTGGTCGGATGCCATGGTCCGTACCGACAGCGTCCTCGTCGTCGACGACATCGCGCGCGCCGCGACGAGGCTCGGCCCGCGCGTCGCGATCGACCGGATCCCCGATGCGATCCACGACATCTTCCTCTCCGCTCCCGATGCCCGGGGTCGGGCTTTCGCGCGCCTGAGCGATTGGCTCCAGAACGGCGCTCTCGCCTGACGTCCGCGCCGCAAGGTCCGTGCCGCTGCGCGCCGTCCTCCCACGTCCGCGCCGTCCTCCCGCGTCCGCGCCCGCCGCGCCCGCCGCACGGCATCGAGGAGCTCGGTTCATCCGATCCTCCCTCCGCTCCGAACAAACACGTGTCCATTCCCGAAGGAGCTCCGATCGTGAGAGAAGCGTCCACGCCGCCGCTGGCCGATCTGTCGTCCTACCGCAACGTGACCGACTTGCTGCTGCGCCGCGAGGCTGTCGCGCCCCACCACCTCGCGTTCGACGTCGCCGCCGTCGACGGGACCTGGCGCCAGGTGTCGACCGCCGCGTTCGCCGACGAGGTCCGCGCCGTCGCCAGAGGGCTCATCGCGGCGGGTCTCGAGCCGGGCCAGAGCGTCGCGATCATGTCGGCGACGCGCTACGAATGGGCGGTCGCCGACCTCGCGATCTGGTTCGCGGGGGGCGTCGTGGTGCCCGTCTACGACTCGTCCACGGCCGCGCAGGTCGCGGCGATCGCGACGGACGCGCACGTCCGGATCGCCTTCTCGGGCGACGAACGCGCACAGGATGCGCTGACTGACGCCGGAGTGCCGCTCGTCATCGATCTCGGGGGCGGTCTGACCGCGCTCGCCCAGCGGGGTGCCGACATCACCGACGACGCGCTCGAGCGAGCCCGGAGCCATGCGACTCCTGCGTCGCCCGCGACGATCGTGTACACATCGGGAACCACGGGGCACCCGAAAGGGGCGGTCCTGACGCACGAGAACTTCCTCGGGCAGGTCCTGAACATCGCGGCCGTCTACTCCGATATCGTTCGCGCGGACGGTAACACGGTCATCTTTCTGCCGCTGGCCCATGTGCTCGCCCGGGGCCTGCAGCTGATCTGCCTGGCGAGCGGAATGCGGATCGCCCACCTCTCCGCGCCGTCCGACGTCGTCTCCTCTCTCGCAGTGCTGCGACCGACGTTCCTGGTCGTCGTGCCGCGGATCCTCGAGAAGATCACGGCGGCGGCGGCCGCCAGGGCCGCGGAGAAGCGCCTTCACGGCCTCTGGTCGGCCGCGGTCGCCACCGCGACGGACGCGGGGAGGGCCGCCGAAGAGAGCGAAGACGGGGGCATCGCCGCGCGATCATGGTCGCTGCGCCTGCGCCACCGCCTGTTCGACGCCCTCTTCTACCGCCGCATCCGTGGACTCATGGGCGGGCGCCTCCGGTACATGCTCTCGGGCGGGGCCACGCTGCCGGCCCGGATGTCGCTGCTCTTTTGCGGCATGGGCATCCCGGTGATCGAGGGGTACGGCCTCACCGAGACCACCGCCCCGCTGACGGGCAACCTCCCCGGAGCGATCCGGTCCGGTACCGTCGGGGTGCCCCTCCCCGGGTCGACGGTGCGGATCTCGGATGGCGGCGAGGTGCTGGCGCGGGGCGTGGGAGTGTTCGCGGGTTATCGCAACCCCGACGATGACGCGGATGCCTTCGTCGACGGCTTCTTCCGGACCGGCGACCTCGGTCGCCTGGACGACCGCGGCAGGCTGACGCTCGAGGGTCGTCTCAAGGATGTCGTGACCACGTCTCACGGAAAGACCATCGTTCCGGCGCGCTGGGAGGCCGCGATCGAGCAGCATCCGCTCGTCTCCTCCGCGATCACGGTCGGCGAGGGGCGGCCGTACCTCACCGCGCTCATCGTCCTCGATCCCGACGCACCCGCGTTCGCCGATGTGCGGTCGCACCACTCGACGATCCAGCGCGCGGTGGACGACGCGAACGCGCTTGTCTCCCGCAGCGAGCAGGTGCGGCGCTTCGAGCTCGTGACGGCGGACGCGGAGGATCGCGAGGTCGTGACCCCCACCCTGAAGATCCGGCGCCGCGAGTTGCTGCACCGCGAATCAGCCGTCATCGACGCCCTGTACCGCTAGCCTCGGCGGCGGCGGACGCCGCCCTCTCCTCCCCCTGCGATCGAAGCCCGGAGCTCCGTCATGTCTCAACGTCCCACCGCCACCCTCATCACGATCGGCCTCGCTCTCGCCATCGGCGCGGGAATCGCTGCCGCGGGCAGCTCCGCGGGGCAGACGCTCGGCGGCATTCCGCTGTTCGGCCTCGCCGTCGCCGCCGCATTCCTCATTCAGGTCGTCGCCTACATCCCCGCCGCTCTGCTGCGGACCGAGAAGTTCTTCGACCTCACGGGCGGGCTCACGTTCGCGCTGGTGACCGCCGCCCTCCTCGCCGCCGTGGTGCCGGCGAACCCCCGCGCATGGCTGCTCGCGGTCATGGTCGTGGTCTGGGGCGTGCGGCTGTCGGTGTTCCTGTTCCTCCGCGTGCGCGCGAGCGGGTCGGACGGGCGCTTCGACGACATCAAGGTGCAGCCCCTCGCCTTCCTGCGTGTCTGGATCATGCAAGGGCTGTGGGTCGCGGTGACCGCATCCGCGGCGTGGGTCGGGATCACCGCAGTACCCGCGGCCGGCGCCACGGGTATCGACGGGTGGATGATCGCCGGCGCCGTCATCTGGCTCGGAGGACTCGTCCTCGAAGTCGTCGCCGACGCGCAGAAGACCGCCTTCCGGCGCGACCCTGCGCACAAGGGCCGGTTCATCCAGAGCGGGGTGTGGGCGTGGTCGCGGCATCCGAACTATCTCGGCGAGATCCTCGTGTGGATCGGTGTCGCCGTCGTCGCGCTGCCCGCGGCGATCGGCTGGCAGTGGGCGACCATCCTCTCGCCGGTCTTCGTCGTGCTCCTGCTCACGCGGGTGAGCGGGATCCCGCTCCTGGAGAAGCGCGCCGACGCGCGCTGGGGGCAGGATTCCGCCTACCTCGCGTACAAGGAGCGCACACCCGTGCTCATCCCGGGTCGTGGGGCGCGGGTGACCCGATGACCGGTCCTGTCGCGGAGCGGGCGCGCATCGCCGCGGAGGTCGTGGACTGGCGACGCCGGACGTTCGATCTGTACGGGGTCGTGCGGGAGCGCTCCGACCCGCGTCTCGCTCACGAGCGGTGGCGATCCGGTCGCGACGAGATGATGGCGACCCATCCCGCCAGCCCGCTTCTGGAGGCGGACCGCGCCGCTTTCGCGGGTCTCCCGGTCGCGCCCTACGACCCTGATTGGCGATTCGAGGTGCCGCTGCTTCCGGCCCTCCCCGAGACGTTCGCGTTCCCGAGCGGCACCGACGGCGTCGTCCCCTTCGAGCGCATCGCCCGCGTCGAGTTGCCGGGTGTGGGGTCACTGGATGTCTGGCGGCTGACGAGCTACGGCGGAGGGATCTTCATCCCGCTGCGCGACGCCCTCGCGGGGCGTCCGGGCGGCACCTACGGCGGGGGGCGCTACGTTATCGACACCGTCAAGGGCGCTGACCTCGGGTCGAGCGCGCGCCAGGGGACGATCGTGGTCGACCTGAACTTCGCCTACAACCCGTCGTGCGCGTACGACGTCGCGTGGGCGTGCCCGCTCGCTCCGGCCGGGAACGTCGTGTCCGTCCCGGTCCCCGTCGGGGAGCTGTACGCGGCTTTCAGCGGTAGTTGACGAACTGCAGATCCACATCGAGGTCGGCGGCCTTCAGCATCCGCTGGAGTTCCTGCAGGTCGTCGCGAGACTTGGAGGTCACGCGCAGCTCGTCGCCCTGGATCTGCGACTTGACCGTCTTGGGCCCCTCGTCGCGGATCAGCTTGGAGATCTTCTTCGCGTCCTCCGAGGAGATCCCCTCCTTGAGGGTCGAGGTGATCCGGTACTCCTTGCCGGATGCCTGCGGCTCGCCCGTGTCGAGCGACTTCAGCGAGATGCCGCGCTTGATGAGCTTCGACTGGAAGACGTCGAGCACCGCCTTCGCGCGCTCCTCGCTGTTCGCCTTGATGAGGACGGCTTCGCCCGACCAGCCGATCGAGGCATCCGTGCCTTTGAAGTCGTAGCGCTGCTCAACCTCCTTGCGCGCCTGGTTCAGCGCGTTCTCCGCCTCCTGGCGGTCGATCTTGGAGACGATGTCGAACGAAGAGTCAGCCATGATGCCAGTGTAGGAGCCGGAGCGGCTCTCCGAGCCTCCCGCCCACTGCGTCTCCCGAACGGAAGGATGCGGCGTGACTTCCGATGCGACATCCGACGCCGGCCCCGCCTCCGCGGCGCCCTGGGCGAAGCTCTCGTCCGACTATGAGCGTGCGCGTGCCCGGGAGGATTCCCTCGACCGACTCGTCGAATGGCCCGCGCAACGCGAGGCGCTCGGCAAGGTGGAGGGGAAGTCGATCCTCGACCTCGGGTGCGGGAACGGATCGAAGGTCGCCCAGCTGGTGGAGGAGGGCGCCGCGCCCTCCGTCGGTGTCGACCTCAGCGCCGACTTCATCCCTTCGCCGCCTGAGCGCCTCGACCTGGTGCAGGGCGACCTGTCCGACCTCGGCTCGATTCCGACGCTGACTCATCGGACGTTCGACCGCATCCTGTTCCTCCAGTCCTTCGGGTACGCGTCGGACCCGATCCGCACTCTGCAGGCGGCGCGTGATCTTCTCGCTGACGACGGGTTCATCCTCCTCACGAGGACGCATCCCATCCGCTACGCCGTGGAACGGTCGGAACGCGACGGCACGTCTTTGGGTGAGGAGTACTACGCGGGCGGCGCGTACAGCTACTCCAGCGGATGGAACAGCGAGGTCACGCTGACCCACGACGTCTTCACCATCGCCGATCTGTTGAACCAGTTCAGTGCCGCGGGCCTGTGGGTCGAGCACGCCGCCGAGCCGCGACTGTCGGAGGAAGATGCGCTCCGGTTCCCGCACAAGCAGGAGTGGATGAACAAATACCTCGGCATCCTCGTTTTCCGGCTCCGGCCTCGGCTCTAACCGGCTGACGCGGGCGAAACCGTCGCGGGCACCTCGACGAGGTGGAACCAGCGCCCCGTGGGGCGGCGGGTGAGAATGTTCACGTGGATACAGGCGCCAGCGGTCCGGACTCTCCGAGTGATGCGGTGCCCGAGCGGTTCGTCTATCACGCCGTCGTCGACCTGGTGCCCGGCACCGACTCGCTCCTGTCCGCGTCCGCGCTCCGGGACGTGGACGCAGCGGCGGCCCGTCGCGCGCTCGCGAAGTACGACGTGAGCGCGGAGCGACGACGACTGGCCACGACCCGGATCCCGCTCATCGAGCGAGGATGGACCGAGGTCGTGTTCCTGTCGCCGATTCATCCGCATGCGATCTGGAGCGCGTGGCGGGAGGTCACCGGCGAGACTCTTCCGCCGGTCTCCTTCTGGGAGATCCCGATCGAGAGCGTGCCGGATGACGCCGTCGTCTTCGATCGAGTCTCGAGCAGAGTCGGCGATCCGATCCCGCTGGACGAGGTCCGACACCTCGACCGTTCGAGCTTTCGCACGCTGCGGCAGACGCCGAGCGCCAACCGAGAGTGGCTGGTCGCTCTCGCCGCTCGCGGTCGGCGAGGTGCGTGGTTCAATCTGACCCCGCACGTGCTCACGCAAGGCCCGGTCGTCCTCGATGAGGCGTCGATCATCTCGTGGGACGAGGCCACGGCCTCGGATTAGGCTTCGACCCCGTCCGGCCAGCCGGGCTTCGGCGTGCGGTCGTCGGTGCGCAGCAGCTCGCCGTTCCACGCCAGGATCGGGCTGCCGTCGCGGGCGGGGATCCGGCCGGTGTGCTCGCCCGTGAAGCGAAAGCCGCACTTCTGCGCGACGCGCATCGAGGCGAGGTTGCCGACCGTGCACTCCCAGCGCACCCGGTCGAGCTCGGTCCGCGCGAAGACGGCGTCGATGACCGCGCCGAGGGCCTCCGGCAGGATGCCGTGGCCACGGTGCGGCGCGCCGAGCCAGTAGCCGACCATCCCGCCTGCCTTCCGCACGCTGAGGACGCCGAGGAGCGGTGCCGAGTCGTGCGCACGGATCGCCCAGGTCCATTCCGTGTCCTGCGCCCATCCGGCGGGCACGTACTCGTCGACGAAGCCGACGGCGTGCTCGCGTTCGTAGGGCCAGGGCGTGACCATGAACCGCTCGAACACGGGGTCGGTGCAGAACCCGGCGATGGTGTCGACGTCGGCATCCGTGGGCTGGTCGAGCATGAGTCGCTCGGTAGGGAGCGGGAAGGGCGACATGCCTCGATCGTAGGCGGCGGCCCCGACGGCGACCGTCGCTCCTAGACTGGGCGGATGCAGGCGCTGACCGAAGACCAGGTCCGCGCGGCGCTCGTCAATGCGTCGCCCGAGGAACGCGATCGGCTGTCCGTGCCGATGTCGTTCGTGCTCGCCGATTGGGATCATCTCGACTTCTTCGCGTGGCCCGACCCGGATGCGCGAGACCGCGGTTACGTGGTGGTCGAGCGCGGCGGCGTGCCCGTCGGGATCGTGCTGCGCGCGGCATCCGGCGTCCGCTCGCATGCGGCGATGTGCAATCTCTGCCACACGATGCAGCCGGGCAACCAGGTGGCCCTGTTCACCGCACGCCGGGCCGGATCGCTCGGAGACCGCGGCGACAGCGTGGGGACGTACGTGTGCGCGGACCTCGGATGCCACGAGAACGTGCGCCTGGCCGCTCCGCTCGCTCCGAGCGAGCTGCGCGCGAGCGTCGACCGGCGCATCGACGGCACGCGGCGACGCGTCGAGGCCTTCGTCGAGCGGGTCGTCGTCGCCGAATGAGGCACCGGTTTTTCGTCCGGCCCGGCTGCCGCTAAGATAGGTGATCGCGCCTCCGCTCGACTGAACAAGCCGGTCGGGTGCGCACCTGGCGAGTTACCCAAGCGGCCAAAGGGATCTGACTGTAAATCAGCCGTCTTCGACTTCGGGGGTTCGAATCCCTCACTCGCCACCCCGGTCATTCTCTGATCAGACCGCGAAAGCGCCCCTCCCGGATCACTCCGGAGGGGCGCTTCTGTTCTTCGAACGGATGTCCGAACCCCCTGTCAGAATGAGGGCATGACGGAGTTCACGGGGGCAGCGGATCCCGACGCCGGCGGGGTCGATGCCTACATCGACGCGCTGTCGGGTCTCGTCGCCGAGGCCGTGACCGTCGCCGCGCACGTGACCGCGGCCCAGGTCGCGGAGGTGCGGGTTCTCGCCGCGGCAGGCCGGCTCGCCGAGCATCAGGCCGCGGGGGAGCGTTCATCGGTGCGCATGCACGATATGGCCTTGCGCTCCATCGCCGCGGAATTCGGCGGCGTCCTGCGCGTGACCGATCGCACCGTGCAACAGCGCATCGGCGACGCGCGCGAACTCGTCGAGTGCTATCCCGCCACCCTGTCCGCCTGGGAGGCCGGGCGGATCACTCGCGGTCATGTTCGCGTGATCGTCGACGCCGGTGGCGTCGTCCCCGCCGAGCGACGTCCCGCCTTCGAGGTCGACGCGATCCGGATGTGCGAGGCCGACACTCCGAACCGAGTCCGGGCAGCGGTCGAGATCCTCGCCGAGCGCACGTCGGAGCGCTCCTTCACCGAGCGTCACCGCGAGGCGAACGGATGCCGCAAGGTCCGCGTCATCCCTGGGCAGGCCGGGATGTCCGACCTGATCGCCACCGTACCGACCGTGATCGCCGACGGAATCATGGATCGGCTGACGCAGCAGGCGACGACGATCATCGACGCGCGAGACGCTCAGGACGGCGATGACCGGCGAATGGATCAGGTGCGCGCGGACGTCTTCACCGACCTGCTCTTGACGGCCGCGCCCGCGCTCGACCTCGCCACCGGCGATGGGGCCGGATCGCTCGGGGCGATCCGCGCGCAGGTCCAGGTGATCGTGCCCGCGTTGACGCTCCTCGGAGCTGATGATGGACCGGTCGATCTCATCGGGCGCACTCCGATCGACGCGGAGACGGCGCGCTGCCTCGCGGCGAACGCGCCGAGCTGGGCGCGGGTGCTCACCGATCCCGTCGACGGCGCCGTCATCGCCGTCGACCGCTACCGTCCAGGACTGCCGCAGCGACGGTTCCTTCGGGCGCGTGATCAGCATTGCCGGTTCCCCGGATGCCGGAGGGCAGCGATCCGGTGCGAGATCGACCACACCGTCGATGCGGCGCGGGGCGGCCCGACGGCGCTGTGGAACCTCGCCCATCTGTGTCAACGCCATCACTCGATGAAGCAGTTCACCCGCTGGCGCGTGCGGCAGTCATCCGGCGGCATCCTCGAGTGGACCTCTCCGACGGGTCGCGTCTATCGCGAAGACGCGCCCGCGCCACCTGTCGCGTTCGTCGCCGCGCCTGCGGCTTCCGAGCCCCCTCCGTTCTGAACCCAGCGCGGCCGCCTCGCCCCGCCGCCTCGTTCCGCCGCCTCGTTCCCGACCGCCGCGCGCATGTCTCTGTCAGGATGGGGGAGATGTCACGCGGCGAAGGGACCGATATGTCACACCCGATCACCTCACCCCAGTCGAGCAAGATCCTGCGGGCGTCCCTCTGGGTGGCCATCGGCGCCCTCATCGCGGCCGCACTGGTGTGCGTCGTCTGGGTGCTGATCGGCGACGACAACGGCATCATCGGCAAGGCCTTCCTGACGATCGTGCTGCTCGCGGCGTTCGCCGCGGTCGCCATCGCTGAGTCGCACCTCGCCTCCCATCGGCCTGCCTGGCTCGCGCTGACCAGCATGGTCTCGTGGGTGATCATCCTTCTGATCGGCGCGTTCCTCATCTGGATGCCACTGAGCAGCTCGTTCGGCATCGGCGCCGAACGGTTCTTCCGCTTCGTGCTGATCGTGCTGATCATCCAGGGCGCCCTGTTGCACGTGCGATTGTTCGTCATCGCATCCGCGCGCCACCAGACGACCTTCACGACCGTCGTGACCTACGTGACCATCGGTCTCGTCGGCATCCTCGCCGTGATGCTCGTCCTGCCCCTCGTGACCCAGGAGGTCGTGGACTACCGTCCGCTCTACTGGCGCGTCGTCGTCGCCCTCGCCATCCTGGCCGCCGTCGGGACGGCGCTCGTGCCTCTGGTGAACGCGTTGATGGCACCGAAGAGGCCGCGTGCCCACGCGCTCGCGCCTTACGGCCAGCAGCCCTCCGGCCAGCAGCCTTACGGCCAGCAGCCTTACGGCCAGCAGCCTTACGGCCAGCAGCCTTACGGCCAGCAGCCTTACGGCCAGCAGCCTTACGGCCAGCAGCCCTCCGGCCAGCAGCCGACCGCCCTTCCTCTCGCCCCCCAGGCGGCGCCCCTTCCCTGGCCGACCTTCGCGGACGGGGTCACGCCGCTTCCCGTCCTGCCCGACGGCACTCCCGATTGGAACGCGTACTACACGGGGTATCCGACGATGGGATACCCGGCGGCGCCGGCCCCGTCCTCGCAGACTCCGACCGAGCCCTCCGGCGACCCGGAGGCCGCCGCCTGGTACCAGGGCTACCCGCCCCCGCCGCCTGTGCCCCCGCACCACGCCGCTCCGCAGCAGCACCAGCAGCACCCGCAGAACCCGCAGGGCTGATCGCCGGTGGATGTTGCAGAGCTGGAAGGGATCGCCGCCGAAATCTCCCGCGAGGCGGGCGATCTGGCGCGTCGGCGCCGCGCCGAGGGCGTCCGGATCGCGGCGACGAAGTCGGCCCTCGCCGACATCGTGACCGACGCCGACCGCGAGGTCGAGCAGCTCATCCGCGACCGACTCGCGGCTCGCCGGCCGGACGACGGCTTCGTCGGCGAGGAGTCCGATGCCCAGCCGGGGACGAGCGGCATCACGTGGGTCGTCGACCCGATCGACGGCACGGTCAACTACGCCTACGGCATCCCTCACTACGCCGTCTCGATCGCCGCCGTCATCGGCGAGCCGACGCCGGAGGCGTGGACCGCCCTCGCCGGTGTCGTCTTCACGCCGGTCGTGGACGAGCTGTTCCGCGCCTCGCGCGGCGGTGGCGCATGGCTCGGCGAGGAGCGTCTCGCCGTCTCCACGCCGACGGATGCCGGGGCACTCGTGGCCACGGGCTTCGGATACGACCCGGCCACGCACGCCGACGACCTCGCCCGCGTGGCGCGCTTCATGCCGCTCGCGCGCGATCTGCGGCGCGGGGGAGCGGCATCCCTCGACCTGGCGTACGTCGCCGCGGGGCGGCTGGACGCCTACGTGGAGCGCGGACTGCACCCGTGGGACCACGCGGCGGGAGCCCTGCTCGTGACCGAGGCGGGCGGGGTCGTCGGCGGAGCGCCGGGCGGCCGGCCGGGCCGTGAGATGACGATCGCGACGAGCTCCGAGCTCTTCGAGACGCTGTCATCGGCGATATACCGGTAGCGTTCACCGCATTCTCAGCCGCCCGGCTGTAGTGTTTACCCGATCGTTACTTTCGCCGCCCGAACGGCGAGAGTGATCACCACCCGATCCACCCTTGTCGCGCGACACCCGCGCGGCCGGACGAGAGCCTGCCATTTGACCCTCGACGCCTCCCCGTCTGACGCCGTGCCCCCCACGCGGCGCTCGGCCCGTCGACCCGTCGTGACCGCGCCGGCCGCGCCGCTCACGCGCGCCGAATACCGGCGTCGCGCCGCCGCCGCAGACGCAGCGCCCGAACGCGACCCCGCATCGGAAGCCTCCGTTCCCGAGCAGGTGTCGCTCGCCGAGTCGGTCGTCGCCGACGTCGCTGCCGCGATCGTGGCCGAGTCGGTCGGAGACGCGCCCGACGAGGCCGCCCGCCGTCGCCTGCGCGCCGCCGCGCACGAGGTCTTCGCCGAGGTCGTCGCCCGGGTGGACACCGTCGCGATCGATGTCGTCGCCGGAGCCGCCGATGTGCCCGGCACCCCCGCGGCCCCGGCGGCCCCCGGTGCGTCGTTCGTCCGGCCGGATGCCGCGTGCGCGGACGACGAGTTCGCGTTCGCTGCCAGGCTCTTCTCCTTCACGGGGGAGACCCCCATCCAGCGGCCGGCCGCGCAGGGCGCCTCCTCGCCCGCGCCGGTCTCGGCGGCCACGGCCCCGCACGTCGCTCGTCGCCGACCGCGCCGGGGCGTCCTGTTCCAGCGCCTCGCCGCAGCATCCTTCTCGATCGGCGTCATGTCGATCGTGGGTCTCCTCGCCGTCGGCACGACGACCCCCGCCGAGGCGATCACGCCGACGTCGGTCACGACATCCGACATCACCGCCGCGGCGAGCACCACCGCGAAGCGCGACAGCGGCGAGATCCAGGCCTTCGTCGCCGGCGATGTCGCGCAGCCCGCCGCCCTCGACCGGCCCGAAGGCTACGGCGTCGCATCGATGGCCGACCTCGCCGCCGATTCCGGCGTCACGATCTTCGCCAGCGCGGGTCAGGGCACCTGGGTGAACAACCCGTCCGCCGCGATCCAGTGGCCCTTCCCGGTCGGCGTGCCGATCTCGGCCGCCTACGGCTCGTCGTCCTACCTCGCGGAGTTCTCCTCCGCCCACAGCGGCACCGACCTCACCCCGGGCGCCGGCGCGGAGATCCACGCTGTCGCGGCGGGCACCGTGCGCATCGCCACCGAGGACGGCGGCGACTACGGCGTCACCGTCGTGATCGACCACATCATCGACGGCCAGCCCGTCGCGACCCGGTACGGCCACATGCAGTACGGCTCGCTGCAGGTCACGCAGGGTCAGATCGTCAAGGCCGGCGAGGTCATCGGCAAGGTGGGCCAGACCGGCAAGGCCACGGGGCCTCACCTGCACCTCGAAGTGCTCCTGAACGGCAACACGCGCACAGACCCGATGCCGTGGCTCTACGAGCACACGACGGGCACCCACACCGTCGGCTGACGGTTCGGCGGGATGCCGCTGCTCTGGTATCCTCGTCTAGTTGCCTGCGCGCAGGCGGCACGCCCCGATAGCTCAGTGGCAGAGCACTTCCATGGTAAGGAAGGGGTCGTCAGTTCAATCCTGACTCGGGGCTCGGAGCATTCCGGACATGTCCGCGTGTGCTCTGCGGCGGGGTAGCTCAGTTGGTGAGAGCGCACGACTCATAATCGTGAGGTCGCGGGTTCAAGCCCCGCTCCCGCTACAGAGAAAAGCCCCCGTACTCGCGTAAACACGCGGTAGATGCGGGGGTTCTTCATGTCTGCTAGACCGACCGATCGTTCACGGTGGTCCGGAAATGGTCCGCTTTTCGACGCTCCAAGGGTCTCTTCCGAACAGCTGGCGCGGGTGCCACGGAGTGATCCCGATCACATTCCGCTCGGCGCCGTGCATGTGGTGGACATGAGCACTCAACCACTGAACCGCACCGAGACGACCGGATCGCCCACGCGACTCCTGACTACGGAGGAACTCGCCGAGTACCTCCAGATCCCCGTCCGTACGATCGAAGACTGGCGACACCGTGATTACGGTCCCAAGTACGCCCGCATGGGTAAGCGTGTGCGGTACCGACAGAGCGCCGTCGACGCCTGGCTCGAAGAGATCGAGGCCGCGTGATGGCGGGTCGAACACCGATCAGACCGGGTGAAATCGGTTCCGTGCAGATCGCTCCGTCCGGCGACCGATTCCGCGGTCGGGCTCGGACCAGAGACGCCGGCGGTGCGCTGCATCGCTTGTCTGCCACCGCGGACACCCCGGAAGACTGCGCGAAGTCCTCGGCGTCATCCGAAACGTCCGATCGATCTCTGCTGAGAACCAAGCGCGGGTAGCGCTCAGGGGCGCACTCGGACTGGCGGCCGAGGTCGGCGCCATCCCGCACAATCCAATTCTCGGTCTCCGGCGCGTCAGGCAGCGCAAGCCGATGCCGATCTCCCTCACCGTCGACCAGGTCGCGATCCTCCGCGAGGCGATCCTTCGACGAGAGGTGCGGATACGCCCGGACAGCGGCCCGACCGCAGGCAACCTGAGATGGGCGTTCGAGGTCCAAATCGGACTCGGACTGCGGCTGGGGGAGGTTCTAGGCCTACGCAACGCCGACGTCGACTTCGAAGCCGGACGAGTGTCCGTAAGCGGCACCCTCGTGGACGATGAGGTCTGGCGAGTCGTCCGACAGTCGGAACTCAAGTCCCGAGACCAGGCGCGGATCATCGAGGCACCGCGGTTCGTTCTCGCCGCCCTCGCCGAGGCGCGCTCGACGAGGGAGAGCCTCACGGATCGCTTGCCCATCGCTCCCGCTCTCCAGAGTCGCGCGGGAACGTGGATCGCGCCCCGCAACCTCCGACGTGCCTTCCGACACCTCCGGAGCGATTCGGAGTTGATCGAGGCCCTACGGGCCACCGGCATCGAGCCCGACCGTCTCACGCATCACGTGCTCCGCAGGACGGCTGCGACACTCCTCGGGTGCACTGCTGCTGTGGGACCCCTTCGGGCAACCCGTCAACACGACCACCTACGCGATCGGCACCGCCGCAACCGACGACACCGCCCAGATCGCAGGGAACACGCAGTGGCACCAAGGCGCCTTCAAGCCCGCGGAATCCGCCGGATCAACGCTCGTGATTGAGATGGGCGCACGCCTCTACGTACCCGCCCTCGCTCGATTCCTCCAAATCGACCCCATCGAAGGGGCTGGCTCCAATGCCTACGTCTGGCCAGGGGACCCCATCAACACCCACGATTTGAGTGGCAAGAGACCCCTCGGTGCCTATGATTACGCGGGTGGTTATAACGCGAACTCATTTTCGAGGAGCGCTGACGAGATCGTGGGTGCAACCAGAGCTGGCGCGGCTCCGGAAAAATCTCGGCCCGTCACATCGAGGGTATTCGAGTTCGTTGCGCCGATCTCTCAGTGGGCGTCGCTCGGTCTGAGCTTCTTGAGTATTGTTTCCTTGGCCGTCGCGGCGTTGGCACCGCCGACTGCAGTGGTCACAGTACCGCTCTCAGGTGCGTTCGGCATGGGAGCTACGTGGGTCGGAGTGGTGGCCGTAATCTCGGATTGTGTGTACCACATGCTCGATAAATGTGCTTAGCCCAGCTACCCGGTGCGATAGTCGGGGCAGGAATCAGTATCGCGGCCCCCGCACTCTCGGGAGCGATATTCTGGTTGCATACTGGTGTGGCCTGGTTGTTCGCGTCGAGTGATGGACGGCCGGTCCTCCCTTGAAGGGCGCCGCCCGCTTCGACGCGCTATCGCCCCGGTTGCGCTGGTACAACAGACTCAGGCTCGTGAACTATGGGGTGGCTATCGCATTCGCCTGCTTCGTTGCCGTCGTGCCGTTCGTCGCCGGCGCGGAGGTGGGCTACCTCGTGTTCTACCCCCTCCTGGGTGCGATCCTCGTGGCACTTGTCTTCAGAGTCGGTCTTCGCCGGTGGGGCCTACTTGATCGCGTCGCGCGGCGAGCGGCCGTTGGGGAGAGTGAGCTGCTGTGCACGTTCGCTCGGGTCGAATCCTCTAGCGAGAAGCGCTCTTTTCCGGAAGGGTGCGGGTGGTTGACGATCAGTGATTCCGACCTGATCTTCACGCTGTCGACGATCCGTGGTGATGTTCTGTCGACGCTCTCGTGGCCGCTCGTTGAGATTGCTGGGGCGCAGCGAGTGGAGGTCTCCGGAGGGCGGGAGTATTCGGACCTCTATATCGACGTGGTTGGAGGGGAGTCGGTGACGGTGTCGACCAACCAGCCCGGTGGTTGGAACATCAGACCGATGACCGATACCGATATCGACCGACTGGCGGCACGGCTACGAGATAAAGTGCAAGCCGTCAAACGTGCGCCGTGAACTGGTAGCGGGCACGATCCTGGCTCGAAGCTCGCGGTGAAAGAGTACGGTCACGATACCTGCCGATGAGCTGCTGACGCGGCGGTTGCTGCCATACAGAGCGTGGTTTCGAACAGCGGTGGGGCGGCGTCCACAACGGGATATAGCGGCGCGCCGAAGTAGCGAGGCAGCGCACCGTGGTGGGCATGGGTCTGTGGCGCCGTCGTTGGGTTGCAGGTGCCTTCGCGGCAGTGCAAGCCTGCGCCCTGTCTGCTGAGCTCGCCGCATCCAGCCCTCGGCGGGCAACCATCCTCGGTTGGGTGATGGTCCTCGCGGTCTCGTTCGGCGTAACCGGTCTGGTTGTCGACCTAGTGGATCGCCTCAGCAGCAGGCGGTTGCCGAAGCTGATTCTCATCTGCACCCTCGCCGCCGGCTGTGGAGTCGCTGCGATTGTAATGCCGGCTGGCTTCCCAGGGTTCGCGATCTCCGAGCACTCCCCAAACTGCTTGCTGAACAGCGCTCCCCTGCCTCTCCTGCTCCATTTCTCGGCCGGTGTCCTCCTCCTGTTCGCTGCAATACCTTCGAGCCGGGGTATGGCACGGCTAAGCTCCGGCTCTCGGTGGTCCGCTTTTGGTCCGGAATTGAGCCTGTGGGCCGGTTTGACATCCGTGGCGATCGGTACCGATGAGGGTTCGATCGGCCTTAACATGTAGGCACAGCCAGGGTGCAGGTGTGCTCACTCATAATCGTGAGGTCGCGGGTTCAAGCCCCGCTCCCGCTACAGAAACAGCCCCGGAATCACGACGATCTCCGGGGCTTCGTCGTGTTCGTGGATGCGGGCACCCCGCAGCGTGCGTACATCGCCGCGCGAGGTGATGACCTTCGTGGTCGGGCCTTGAGCGTGGGTAGTGTTGCAGCCATGACGGATGTCCCCGCCTCGATCCCCACCGGGTCGTTCACTCTCAAAGGCCCGTACGGGCGCCGAGCGGCCGGATTGTCGGTCGCCGCTGCGGTCGGCGGCTTCCTTTTCGGCTTCGACTCGTCGGTTATCAACGGCGCCGTCGACTCGATCGCCGGGCATTTCGAATTGAGCGAAATCGTCACGGGCTTCGTTGTTGCGGTGGCACTGCTCGGCTGCGCGGTCGGTGCGATCGTCGCGGGCAACCTGTCAGACCGGTGGGGGCGCCTGCGGGTCATGTTCCTCGGCGCGGTCATGTTCTTCGTCAGCTCGATCGGCTCGACCCTGACCTTCAGCGTGCCGGACCTCATTCTGTGGCGCGTGATCGGCGGCATCGGCATCGGGATCGCATCCGTCGTCGCACCCGCCTACATCGCCGAGATCGCTCCACGGCAGATCCGCGGCGGACTCGCTTCACTGCAGCAGCTCGCGATAACGCTCGGCATCTTCACCGCCCTCCTCAGCGACGCGCTTCTGGCGTGGGCGGCCGGCAGTGCCTCCAGCCCCCTGTGGCTCGGGTTGGAAGCGTGGCGCTGGATGTTCCTGATCGGCGTGATCCCGGCTGCCGTCTACGGCGTCCTGGCATTCACCGTTCCCGAGTCGCCGAGGTACTTGATCGCCAAGGGTCGCACCGACGAGGCGCGCGAGATCTTCTCGCGACTCGTGCCGCCCGCCGACCTCGACCAGACAGTGAACGAGCTGACGAACGCGATCGAAGAGGACAAGAAGACCCAGGGAGTCTCGCTGCGTGGCCCTGTCTTCGGTCTGCAGGCCATCGTCTGGGTCGGCATCATCCTGTCGATGTTCCAGCAGTTCGTCGGCATCAACGTGATCTTCTACTACTCGACGACCCTGTGGCAGTCGGTCGGATTCCCCGAGAGCGCGTCACTCAGCATCAGCGTTGTCACGAGCATCACGAACGTGATGGTCACTGTCATCGCGATCCTCCTCGTCGATCGCATCGGTCGGAAGCCGATTCTCCTCACCGGATCGGTGATGATGGCGCTGTCTCTCGGCCTCATGGCGATCTCGTTCATGTTCTCGACCACGGATGCCGAGGGCGCCGTCACGCTCGGCGCACCCTGGGGCCCCATCGCGCTCGTGGCGGCGAACATCTTCGTCATCGGCTTCGGAGCATCGTGGGGCCCGTTGGTCTGGGTGCTGCTGGGCGAGATCTTCCCGAGCCGCATCCGCGGCAAGGCGCTCGGTGTCGCAGCCGGCGCCCAGTGGATCGCGAACTTCCTCATCACGGTGAGCTTCCCTGCGATGTCCGCCTGGTCTCTCCCTCTCACCTACGGCATGTACGCCGTGTTCGCCGCGCTCTCCTTCTTCTACGTGCTGTTCAAGATTCCCGAAACCAAGGGAATGGAGCTCGAGAAGACCGAGACGCTGTTCATCAGCCCAGCCAAGCGGCGGCCCTAGGGGCGATCAGCTCCGGGGTGTTCGGCGCCCGGGTCGCGATCCTCGCTGACCGCCACCCGCCGCGGTGCCCAGTCGGCGGATGCCGAGACCTCGCCGCGGTGGACCGCGCGCACGGCCTCGACGATGGCGCGGGGCGACTCGCTCTTGCGGATCATCCCGGCGGCGCCGGCCCTGGCGGCATCCCGCACCAGCGCGGGCCGGTCCCCCGAGGTGTAGGCGAGGACGCGGGCGTTCGTCCCCGCGAGCGAGGCGAGGTTCGTGGCGGGGCTCGATCCATCCGCCAGCACGAGATCCAGGAGCACGACGTCCAGGGTGGGCGCGTCGCGGAGGAGGTGGTGCACCGTCGACCCGGTGGCGACGACGCGGAGGTCGCGCTGCGCGTTCAGGAACGCCGCGGTCCCGATCACGATGGCGGGATGATCGTCGACGATTCCGATCCGTGTGAGCTGTGGCCCCCCTGACTGCACGCGTGGATTGTCTCACGCGTCGATCGGCGGTCCGCACCGCGATCGCGCCGAGGGGTTCGTGCGCCCCCGTGCTCTGCGCCGCTATCGTCGGAGATACCCGTCGACGAGGAGCGAGCATGAACGACACCGGGGCACTCCGATCCGCCGATGCCGCGGACGGCGCAGACGGCGCAGAGCACGCCGTCCGGAACACGCGCAGCGCGCGCTCGCTCCGCTTCGTCCGGGCGGTCCTGTCCCGCGTTCCCGCGACGTGGCTGCTCATCGGCGTGCTGCTGGGCGCCGGCCTCATCACGGGAGCGCTCTGGCGGCCGGTCGCGGGGCACCCCCTGTACGAGCACATCGCGTACGGTCTGCCCTCGTTCGAGCGCGGCCGGTGGTGGACGCCCCTGACCGGGACCTTCCTCCTCGACACCCCGTGGGCCTACCCGATCATCATCCTGGGCTTCTGGGGCATGGCCTACCTGGAGTGGAAGCGCGGCACGCGCATCGCCCTGAGCTACTTCTTCGGCGGCCAGTTCTTCGCCATCCTCGGGGCGGCGTTCCTTCTCTGGGCCGCGACGAGCCTCGCGCCCGATTGGGCGTGGGCGGCGAAGGAGGCGGCGTCGGTGGACGTGGGCCCGAGCGGCGGACTCTTCGCCTGCATCGCGGCCGCGATCAGCGTGATGCCCTCGCCGTGGCGCCTGCGCGGCTGGCTCGTGATTCTCGCCTTCGTCGTCGTGAACATGATGTTCTGGGGGTCGATCGACGACCTCGAACACCTTCTCGCCGTGCTGCTGGTCCTCTCGATCGACCGCTCGCTGCGCCCGCAGCGCTCGACCGTGCGCGAGCAACGGCTCATCGTGTTCGTCGGCACCCTGATGCTCGGCGCGCTGACGATCGTCACGCAGATCGTCCCGACCTACGGCCCGTTCGGCGCGACGGTCGTCGACGAGGCGGATGCTCCGTGGATCACGACGCTCGTCAGCGCCGTGGCCATGCTGCTGGTGGCCAACGGGCTGCGCCGCGGCCGCCGCTGGGCGTGGGTCGTGAGCATCGTCGTCGCCTCGCTCAACCTCTTCGTCGCACTGCTCGTCCTCCTCTTCCTCGCCGTCCTGGGCTGGAGCGAGGTCGACGATGTGGCGAACGACGGATCGGTGGGCCTCCTGCTCGCCACGGGCGTCATCTGGGCCATCTACCTCACCTACCTCCTCATCGTCCGCGGCGCCTTCCGCGCGCGCCCGCGGCATCCTCTCGGCGGATCGCAGCCGAGCGTCGACGACGTGAAGGCGCTCCTGCGCGCGGGCGGGGGCGGCACGCTCTCCTGGATGGCGACGTGGGACGGCAACGACTACCTGCGCACGACGACGGGCGTCGTCGCCTACCAGCGTCATGCGGGGGTCGCCCTGGCGCTCTCCGACCCGCTCGGACCCCCCGAGGGTCGGGCGCAGTCGGTCATCGAGTTCGTCGACGCCGCTCAGCACGCCGGCCTCGTCCCCGCCTTCTTCAGCGCGGGCGACGCAGCGCGCGCCGCGCTCCCCGAGGGGTGGCGGAGCCTCGTCGTCGCGGACGACTCGATCGTCGATCTCGAGGGGCTGCAGTTCACGGGCAAGCGGTGGAACAACGTCCGCACCGCGATCAACAAGGCCGCGCGCGAAGGCGTCACGTTCCGCATGACGCACCTCAAGGACGAGACCTGGGGCGTTCAGGCCCAGGTCCGCGCGATCTCGGAGATGTGGGTGGGAGACAAGGGGCTGCCCGAGATGGGCTTCACTCTCGGGTCGCTCACCGAGGCCGCAGACCCCGAGGTCCGCATGGCGCTGGCCATCTCGCCCGACGGCGACGTCGACGGGTTCCTCTCGTGGCTGCCGGTGTATGCCGCCGACGGTCGGATCGACGGCTGGACGCTCGATCTCATGCGGCGCCGCGAGGGCGGGTTCGGGTCGGTGATGGAGTTCCTCATCGGATCCTCCGCCCGGCAGTTCTCCGACGAGGGCGCTCGTGTCCTTTCGCTCTCCGGCGCCCCGCTCGCGCACGACTATCCGGAGGACGCCGGGGTGATCGCGGCGCTCGCCGATCGCCTCGGCACCGCGCTCGAGCCCGTCTACGGCTTCGCGTCCCTGCACCGCTTCAAGGAGAAGTTCAACCCGCGGTACGAGACGATGTACCTCCTCTACCGCGACGAGGCGGATCTCGCGCGGATCGCCGCCGCCCTCACGCGCGCCTTCCTGCCGGATGCCACGCTGCGCCAGTTCGCGGGTGCGGGGCTGGAGCTGGTCTCAGGCCGCTGACCCGGCCGGGCGATGTCGGAGCACGGCGCTACCATTGACCGTTCCCATCCGACACTCTCCGGAGAACGCCCATGCTCGGAAAGATCCTCGTCCGCTATCTGCGGGCCTACCCCTGGTGGCTGATCGGGGTGCTGGTCTTCCAGTTCGCCTCCGCGATGGCATCCCTCTATCTTCCGCGCCTGAATGCGGACATCATCGACCACGGCGTCGCGACCGGCGACACCGCGTACATCTGGTCGCGCGGCGTGTTCATGCTCGCGATCGCCCTCGGCCAGATCGTCGCCTCCGTCATCGCCACCTACTTCGCCGCCCGCGCGGCCATGAGCGTCGGCCGCGACATCCGTCGGGACGTCTACGAGAAGGTGAGCGGATTCTCCGAGCGGGAGGTCTCCTCCTTCGGCGCAGGGACCCTCATCACACGCAACACCAATGACGTCCAGCAGGTGCAGATGCTCGCGATGATGGGCGCCACGATGCTCGTCACCGCGCCCCTCCTCGCCGTCGGCGGCATCATCATGGCGCTGCAGCAGGACGTGGGCCTCAGCTGGCTCATCGCGGTCGCCGTGCCCGTGCTCCTCGTCGTCGCCGGCGCGATCATCAGCCGGATGGTGCCCCTGTTCCGCCAGTACCAGGGCAAGCTCGACGGCGTGAACCGCGTCATGCGCGAGCAGCTGACCGGGGTGCGGGTCGTCCGGGCGTTCGTCCGCGAACGGATCGAGGAGGCGCGCTTCCGCGTCGCCAACACCGACATCATGATCGTGGGCCGCAAGGTCGGGTCGCTCTTCGTCCTGATGTTCCCGCTCGCGATGCTCGTGCTCAACGTGACCGTCGTCGGCGTGATCTGGTTCGGTGGCATCCAGGTGGACGCCGGCGGTGTGCAGATCGGCACGCTCTTCGCGTTCATGCAGTACGTCGGTCAGATCCTCATGGGCGTTCTGATGGCGACGTTCATGACGATCATGATCCCGCGCGCCGCCGTCTCCGCCGACCGCATCGGCGAGGTGCTCGAGTCGACGGACGCGCTCGCGCGCCCCGCCGACCCCGTGACGACGTTCCCCGAGCGCGGCGTCGTCGCCTTCGACGACGTGTCGTTCACCTACCCGGGTGCGGAGGCCCCGGTCCTCGAGGGGATCTCCTTCCGCGCCGAGGCGGGGGAGACCGTCGCGATCGTCGGATCGACAGGCTCGGGCAAGACGACCCTCGTCTCCCTGATCCCGCGCCTGTTCGACGTGACCGCGGGGACGGTGCGCGTCGGCGGCGTCGACGTCCGCGATGCCGACCTCGATGTCATGTGGACGGGCATCGGGTTCGTCCCGCAGAAGGCGTTCCTGTTCACGGGCACGGTGGCATCCAACCTGCGCTTCGGCCGTGAGGATGCGACGGACGAGGAGCTCTGGGACGCGCTGCGGATCGCCCAGGGGGCGGACTTCGTCGCTGAGATGCCCGACGGGCTCGGATCGCGCATCGCTCAGGGCGGGACGAATGTGTCGGGCGGGCAGCGTCAGCGTCTGTCGATCGCCCGCGCCATCACCCATCGGCCCGACATCCTCGTCTTCGACGACTCCTTCTCGGCCCTCGACGTCACCACGGACGCGCGCCTCCGCCAGGCGCTGTGGCGCGAGTTGCCGGAGGTCACCAAGATCGTCGTCGCTCAGCGGATCTCCACGATCACCGAGGCCGACCGCATCCTCGTCCTGGACGGCGGTCGCATCGTCGGCTCCGGGACGCACGAGGAGCTGCTCGCCACCAACGAGACCTACCGCGAGATCGTCGAGTCCCAGCTGGGGGTGGACGCATGAGCGCGCCGGACACCGCCGCCCTCTCCGAGGAGGAGCGGTACGAGCTCGAGCTCGCCGAGCAGGCCCGTCTCGAGTCGGGCTCCTGGGACTCGGTCGCCCCCGGTAAGGCCGCGAACTTCCGGGAGAGCTTCTTCCGCATGATCGGGCTCCTGGGCCCGTACAAGTGGTGGTTCGCGTTCGTCTCCGTCCTCGGCGCCATCGGCGTCATCCTCGCCGTCATCGCTCCGAAGATCCTCGGCGAGGCGACGAACGTCATCTTCGAGGGCGTGGTCTCGGCTGCGCTCGGCGATCAGTTCCCGGCCGGCACGTCGCAGGACCAGGTCGTCGAGGCGCTGCGAGCGGCCGGTCAGGGAGACGTCGCGAACATCGTCGCGGCGATGCAGGACTTCCGTGTGGGAGCGGGTGTCGACTTCGAGCGCTTGAAGTGGGTTCTCGTCTCGGTGCTGGTGATCTACGTCGTGTCGGCGGTGCTCACCTGGCTCCAGGGGTACGTCATCAACGTGATCATGGTCCGCTCGATGTGGCGCCTGCGCGAGCAGGTCGAGGCGAAGATCAACCGTCTCCCGCTGGCCTACTTCGACCGCGTGCAGCGCGGCGAGCTCATCTCCCGCGTGACGAACGACATCGACAACATCACCCAGACGATGCAGCAATCGCTCTCGACCGCGGTCACGAACATCCTCACCGTCGTCGGCGTCCTCGTCATGATGTTCTCCATCTCGTGGCAGCTCGCGATCGTCGCCCTCGTCGCGCTGCCGCTCATGGCGGTCGTCTTCGGCGTCATCGGCCCCAAGTCGCAGAAGGCGTTCACCGCGCAGTGGAGCAAGGTCGGTCGCCTCAATGCCCGCGTCGAGGAGTCCTTCTCCGGCCATGCCCTCGTCCGCGTCTACGGTCGCGAGCAGGACTCGAGGGAGAAGTTCCAGGTCGAGAACGAGGAGCTCTACCAGGCCGCGTTCAAGGCCCAGTTCCTCTCCGGGCTCATGATGCCCGCCATGATGTTCATCGGCTCGCTGAGCTACGTGGGCATCGCCGTGCTCGGCGGCCTGATGGTCGCGTCGGGCCAGCTGCGCCTCGGCGACGTCCAGGCGTTCATCCAGTACTCGCAGCAGTTCACGCAGCCGCTGTCCGAGCTCGGCGGCATGGCCGCCGTGGTGCAGTCCGGCACCGCCTCCGCCGAGCGTGTCTTCCAGCTGCTGGACGAGGAGGAGCAGACGCCGGATGCCGAGGGCGGTCCCGCCGTCGTCGACGGGCCCGGGGTGATCGAGTTCGAGCACGTCGCGTTCAGCTACGCCCCCGACAAGCCGCTCATCCGTGACCTCTCCTTCCGCGTCGAGCCCGGTCAGACCGTTGCGATCGTCGGACCGACGGGCGCGGGCAAGACGACGCTCGTCAACCTCCTGATGCGGTTCTACGAGCTCGACGGCGGTCGCATCCTCCTGGATGGCCAGGACATCGCCGCCCTCACCCGTGACGACGTCCGCTCGCGCACCGGCATGGTGCTGCAGGACCCGTGGCTGTTCGCCGGGTCGATCCGCGAGAACATCCGCTACGGCAACGAGGACGCCGGCGACGAGCAGATCGTCGAGGCTGCCGTCGCGACGCGTGTCGACCGATTCGTGCACACCCTGCCCGACGGCTATGACACCGTGCTCGACGAGGACGCCGCGAACGTGTCCGCGGGCGAGAAGCAGCTGATCACGATCGCGCGCGCATTCGTGGCATCCCCGAGCGTGCTGATCCTCGACGAGGCGACCAGCTCGGTCGACACGCGGACGGAGCTCCTGCTCCAGCACGCCATGTCGGCGCTGCGCGAAGGGCGCACGTCGTTCGTGATCGCGCACCGCCTCTCGACGATCCGCGACGCCGACCTCATCCTCGTGATGGAGCACGGCGACATCGTGGAGAAGGGCAGCCACGACGAGCTCATCGCCGCCCAAGGTGCATACTGGCGGCTGTACCGATCGCAGTTCGAGCGGGCGACTCAGGACGCCGAAGGAGAAGACGACCACCGATGAATGCACCCGTGGACGCCCGACCGCGAGACCTCCGATTCGTGCTCTCCTGCCTCGGGATCGGCCTGGCGGCAGGACTCCTGTCGGGCCTGTTCGGCGTCGGCGGCGGCACCGTGATCGTGCCGATGCTGGTGCTGCTCCTCGCATTCGGGCAGAAGTTCGCGTCAGGCACGTCGCTCGCTGCGATCGTCCCGACCGCCGCCGTCGGTGTGATCTCCTACGCGGTGCACGACTCCGTCGCGTGGATCCCCGGCGTGATCCTCGCCCTCGGCGCGGTGGTCGGCGCCCAGATCGGCACCTGGCTGCTGCAGAAGCTCCCCGTCGCGGTCATCCGTTGGGGGTTCATCGCCTTTCTCGCGATCGTGGTCGTGATGCTCTTCATCGTGATCCCCTCCCGCGACTCCGAGCTCGAGGTGACCTGGCTCACCGGTGCGGGGCTGGTGGCGGTGGGCCTCGTCACCGGCATCCTCTCGGGACTGCTCGGCGTGGGCGGCGGGGTCGTCGTCGTCCCGGCGCTGATCCTGCTCTTCGGCACGAGCGACCTGATCGCCAAGGGCACCTCGCTGCTCATGATGATCCCGACCGCCGTCTCCGGCACGATCGGCAACATCCGACGGTCCAACGTCGATCTCGCCGCGGCGGCGCTGATCGGGGTCGCCGCCTGCACGACGACGGCGCTCGGCGCCTGGATCGCGACCCTCCTGGACCCGCTCGTCGCCAACATCCTGTTCGCGCTCTTCCTCGTGTTCATCGCGGCCCAGATGGCCGTACGCGCTGTGCGCGCGGGGCGCGCCAGCCGCGCGGAGCGCACCGGCCGGTGACCCGAGCCCGCGACGGTAGGATCGAGGGGTGTCTGTGAACCCCGAGCTGGTCGGCCGCTCCTTCCCGCCGACGCCGCCCTACCTCGTCGGCCGCGAGAAGGTGCGCGAGTTCGCGCGCGCCGTCTTCGCGACCGATCCGCAGCACGACGATCCCGCGGCAGCCCAGGCCCTGGGCTTCGCGGACGTCGTCGCTCCGCCGACGTTCGCGATGGTCGTCCAGGACCTGACGCTGCAGCAGCTCCTCGCCGAGCCCGACTCGGGCATCGCCCTCGAGCAGACCGTCCACGCCGAGCAGCGCTTCCACTACTCCCGCCCGATCGTGGCCGGCGACGAGCTCGTGGGCGAGCTGCGCGTGACGAGGGTCCGGCCGTTCGGCAAGGGCGCGATGGTCACGAGCGAGACCGAGATCACGGATGCCGCGGGGGCTCATGTCGTCACAGCGAGCTCCGTACTGCTGATCGGAGGTGAGGTCGCATGACCGGTTCGACGAGTTCCGGGGCCCTGACGTCGGCATCCCTCACCGTCGGCGATGTCGTCGCCGACCGGACGGTCCCTCTCACCCGCGAGTCTCTCGTCCGCTATGCCGGAGCGTCGGGCGACTTCAATCCGATCCACTACCGTGACGACGTCGCCGCTGCCGTCGGGCTGCCCGGCGTTCTCGCACACGGCATGCTGACGATGGGCATCGCGGTGGAGTCGATCGTTCCCTGGCTAGGCGATTCCGGCCGCATCCTCGAGTACGGGGTGCGCTTCACCCGCCCCGTCGTCGTCGACGCCGAGGGCGGAGCGGAGCTCCAGGTCGTCGCCACGATCGGCGCTGTCTCCGAGGCCGAGGCGCGCGTCGACCTCACCGTCACCGCGGCCGGGGTCACCGTGCTCGGCAAGGCCCAGGTCCGCGTCCGCCTGGACGGCTGACGTGCCCGAGATCGCCCCCGTTCCCCTCGCCGGACTCACCACGCTCCGCGTCGGCGGAACCCCGGCGCGCATGATCGAGGCACGCACGCGCGACGAGCTCGTCACCGCGCTCCGAGAGGTCTGGGCCACGGGGGAGGCCTGGCTGGTCGTCGGCGGCGGCTCGAATCTGCTCGCCGGAGACGAGAGCTTCGACGGCACCGTCATCCTCGTGCGCACGAGCGGCATCGAGCGTCTCCCCTCTCCGCGTGAGGGCCACACCCGCGTGCGCGTGGAAGCCGGCCACGACTGGGACGCCCTCGTCGCCTACGCGGTGGACGAGGGACTCTCCGGGATCGTCGCGATGTCCGGCATCCCCGGCACCGTCGGTGCGTCGCCCGTTCAGAACATCGGGGCGTACGGGCAGGAGATCGTCGAGACGCTCGTCGAGGTCGACCTGATCGACGAAGCCACCGGCGAGGTCTCCACCGTCCCGGCGGACGAGCTCGCGCTCGGCTTCCGCACCTCCGTCTTGAAGAACCACTACGGCTCGGTCGCCGCGCGCTCCGCGGTCGTCCTCTCGGTGACCCTCGAGCTGCGAGAGGTCGGACACGGCGAATACACCCTGTCCGGCGCTCAGCTCCGGCAGGCGCTGGGCGTCGCGGAGGGCGAGGGGGTGACCCTTCGCCGCGTGCGCGACACGGTCCTTCAGACCCGCGCCCGCAAGGGCATGGTGCTCGACGACCCCGATCCCGACACCCACAGCGCCGGGTCGTTCTTCCAGAACGCGATCGTTTCGGCATCCTTCGCGCGTACGCTGCCGCCGGAGTGCCCGCGCTGGCCCCTGCCGCAACACGACGCCCCCGAGCCCGCCGACCTCGTCATCCCGCTCGCCGCCTACGACGGGTTCGTGCCGGCGCCGGTGTCCGTCCAGCCGGACGTGAAGGTCAGCGCCGCCTGGCTCATCGAGCATGCGGGCCTCGGCAAGGGCTTCCGCCTGCCGCGCTCACGGGCGGGATTGTCGACCAAGCACGCCCTCGCCCTCACCAACCGGGGCGGCGCGACCGCGGAGGAGATCGCCGAGCTCGCGCGCTACATCCAGCAGCGGGTGCAGGCGGAGTTCGGACTCATCCTGCAGCCCGAGCCGGTGGTGTTCGGCGTCGAGATCTGACGCCGGCGCGACGCCGGGCCGTACCAGAATCGGAAAGTCGCAACAGGATCGGATGCCACGGTCGCCGCTTTCCGATCCTGGTGCGATTCTCCGATTCCGCCGCGCGCGCCGCGGGTGCCACGTTCGCCGCGGGTGCCGCGTCCGGCGCGGCCCGCTCAGGCGAACAGGCGCTGCAGACGCTGCACGCCCTCGAGGAGCTGGTCGTCGCCCAGCGCGTACGAGAGGCGCAGATAGCCCGAGGGCCCGAACGCCTCACCCGGGACGATGGCCACCTCGGCCTCGTCGAGGATCAGATCGGCGAGCTCGAGCGAGGTCGTGACGGTGCGACCTGCCCACTCGCGGCCCAGGAGGCCACGTACGTCGGGGTAGACGTAGAACGCGCCCAACGGGTTCGGCACGGTGACCCCGGGGATCGCGGCCAGCCCGGCGACGATGAGCTTGCGTCGCCGGTCGAAGGCCTGACGCATCTGCTCGGCCTCGGTCTGCGGGCCGGTGAGAGCGGCAAGGGCCGCGCGCTGGGCGATGTTGTTGACGTTCGAGGAGAGGTGGGACTGCAGGTTGCCGGCGACCTTGATCGCGTTCGCGGGCCCCACCATCCAGCCGACACGCCATCCGGTCATGGCGTACGTCTTCGCGACGCCGTTGACGAGGATGGCCTGGTCGGCCAGCTCCGGAACGGCCTCCACGATCGAGACGGCGCGGACGCCCTCGTAGACGAGGTTCTGGTAGATCTCGTCGCTGATGACCCAGATGCCGTGCTCGAGGGCCCACTGCCCGATGGCCTTCGTCTCCTCGGGCGTGTAGACCGAGCCGGTCGGGTTCGACGGCGAGACGAAGACGAGCACGGTGGTCCGCTCCGTGCGGGCGGCCTCGAGCTGCTCGACGGTCACCTTGTAGTCCTGGTCGGCGCCCGCGAAGACCTCGACCGGGATGCCGTCGGCCAGCGCGATCGCCTCGGGGTACGTGGTCCAGTACGGCGCGGGCAGGAGGACCTCGTCGCCCGGGTTCACGACCGCCTGGAACGCCTGGTAGACGGCCTGCTTGCCGCCGTTGGTCACGATGACCTGATTCGGGGAGACCTCGAGGCCGGAGTCGCGCAGCGTCTTCGCCGCGACCGCCTCTCGGAGCGCGGGGAGGCCGGCGGCGGGGGTGTAGCGGAAGTTCGCGGGGTCGTGCAGCGCTTCGGCGGCGGCCTCGACGATGAACGCGGGCGTCGCGAAGTCGGGCTCGCCGGCGGCGTAGGAGATGACGGGCTTGCCCTCGGCCTTGAGCGCCTTCGCCTTCGCGTCGACCTTGAGGGTCGCGGACTCGGCGATGGCACTGAGCTTCGTGGAGAGCAGGGGCTTACGGGGCTGCGGAGCGCGTTCGGTCACACCGGACAGCGTAGCCCGAGCCGCCCGTACGCGAGCGGCGACGCGTGGCGGGCCCCCGAGCCGGCTAAGGCGCGGTGAGTCCGAGGGCCGGGAACATCTTCCCGACGGTGATCTGCATCCCCACCGTGACCGCGTCTCCGACATGCCCGGCGCCGGGGATGACGTCATAGCTGACCGTCATGCCGGCCTCACGGGCCGCCGCCGAGACCATCTCCGCCGCGGCCATGTAGGCGGGGTCGCCGCCGCCGGCGGTGAATGCGGCGGTCATCCCGGAGTATTCGCCGGGATGTGCGGCGAGGATCGCGACGGGTTTGGATGCCTCGAACGCAGCCTGATCGCCGTTGTAGACGTCGGCGATCACGGCGTCGATCTCCTCGGACCCCGGGAACGGCTCGCCGGAGACGTCCATCACGTTCTTCCACATGTCGGGGTGCTTCGCGGCGAGGGTGATGGCGCAGCTGCCCCCGTTGGAGTACCCGCCGATCGCCCAGTACCGCGCATCGTCGATGATGTGCAGGTTCGCCTTCATCCACGAGACCACGTCCTTCGTGATGTAGGTCATCGCATTTCCGTACGCCTTCGAATCGGCGCAGGCGGTATCGACGTCAGCGGTGCCGACCTGGTCCGCGACGACGGCGATGGGGGCCAGGCCGCGGTTCTTCGCGGCGTACTCATCCAGGGCCTTGCCGATGTAGGACGCGTCGGGATTGCCGGGCTGGCCCATCATGAAGAGGATCACCGGCAGTGCGGGCGGGTTGTCGACGAGCGCCGCCGGGGGCAGGTAGATGCCGGCGGGACGCGCGTCGAAACCCGAGATGGTCGCGGGGATGACCCGTGACCCGATCGTGCCGGTCGCCGGCATCCCGGGCGGCGGCGTCCACGTCTCGTAGAGCGGCTGCTTCGGGGCGGGCGCTGCTGTGCCGTCGGTGTGGGGGAGAGGGGTGTTCTCATCGGGCTCGATCCCGAAGATGCTGCCGAGCGTGGGGTTGATGCCGAACTGCGCGTTCACGAGGATCGCTCCGGTCGCCGCGAAGACCACGACGCCGAGCACGGCGAGGATCTTCCGCCACCACCCCGGCGCCCACAGGGAGGCGACGGCGACGCCGACGGCGGCGAAGGCGGCAATGGAGGTGAAGAGGACGAACGTGGGCAGGCGCATGCCGAAGGCATCCGTCTCATCCGCGACGAGGACGGCGGAGGCCGCGATCGCCGCGCCGGCGAGCGCGGCGATGACGGTCCCGATCACCTGCCTTCCGGACCACCTGCGGGCGACGAGGCAGACGAGGATGACGGCCGACAGCGCGAGGAGGATCCACGGCACCGGGCCGTCGATCACGGGGATGGCGAGGATCGCGTTCGTGGCGCACGCTCCGGCGGAGAAGGGCCCGACCGGTCGCGGGCGTCGGGGTCAGTGTAGATGAGTTGTCCAAGCGTTCGCGGGGACGCTCGACGGGCTCCGCAGGGAGCTCCCCAGCCTCACACCGCGTCGTCGCGGGTGCCGAACAGTCCCTTGCCGTGGCGCGTGAGTGCCTCGTAGGCCTCGCCGTACGTCTTCGGAAGCGGAGCCCCCGGATCGAACTCGGACATCAGGAGGCCCAGCAGGCCGCGGGCGGGCGAGGTCAGCGGCCGACGCTTGTGGGTGGGGGTGGTGTGCTCCGCGACGGATTCGGGGTTCGGAGGCTTCCACAGCGACGACGGCTTCGGCCAGGTGTAGGGCTGGCGCGGTGTCGCGGTGTTGATCGCGTTGTAGATGGGATTCGCCCCGGCATCCCGCGCGTTCAGCGGCTTCAGACCGTGCTGACGGCACAGGGTGTTGATGACGGCGCCGTGGTGCATCTCATCGTGGATGACGGTGCCCGACGCCGTGTACGCGCTGACGACGATCGCGGGGACTCGAACGCCCAGGCGATCGAACGCGAACCCCATCTCGCCCTCGTCGCCGGTCGTCGGCGGGGTCGCCGTCGGCGGGATGACATGGTCGTAGGTGCCGCCGTGCTCGTCGAAGGTGACGACCAGCGCCGTGTTCATCGCGTTCGACCCCTTCGCGCTCGTGCTCACGCGGATCGCGTCGTAGACGTCCTGCAGCAGCTTGTCTCCGGCGCGCACATCGGAGTGGGCGCTGTTGTCGAGCTGCAGTCTCGTCCCGTTGTCGAGCTCGATCTCGCCGTCGCGCAGCTCGCCCCAGGGCGGGTGCATGTCGTTGTGGTTGAAGATCATCCGCGGTTCGACGAACGCGTAGGCAGGCAGGGTGCCGTTCGCGGCGTCCTCGTAGAACTGCGTCATGTCGCGGAAATGCGTCTTCCAATAGCGGCGCAGGACCGACGCATGCAGCATCCCCGTCATCGAGACGAGCTGGGTCGGGTCGTAATAGACCCGCCACGGGATGCCCGCCTCTTCCAGCCGGTTGAAGATCGTGGGCGCCGCGGGGGCATTGATCCACTTCCCGTAGTCGTCGCCGTTGTGGTTCGTGACGTATCCGTGCGACGTCGACGCGTGGAAGAACGACCGGTTGCAGAACGTCTGCGACGGCACACCCGCGAACCAGTTGTCGTAGACGGCGAACTCCCGCGCCAGGGTCGACAGGACGGGCAGCATGTCGGGGCTGAACCCGCCCATCGCGACGCGGTACTCCTCGGGCGTCGGCTCGCGACGCTTGCCGAGGCGGAAGTTGACGATGTAGTCCTCCACGAACCCGCCGTTCGTCGGCGTCTGCTC
Organism: Microbacterium flavum; assembly: GCF_018717645.1. Taxonomy (GTDB): domain Bacteria; phylum Actinomycetota; class Actinomycetes; order Actinomycetales; family Microbacteriaceae; genus Microbacterium; species Microbacterium flavum. The sequence goes on along the minus strand of NZ_JAFLHG010000001.1, from coordinate 41,768 downwards.
GGGCTGCGGGTTGTTGAACGGCGCCGACAGGGGATGCACCCGGAGGTCGGCGTTGGTGAGCGGGTCGATGATGCCGAACAGCTGCGTGTTCACGTGCGGGTAGGTCTCGCCGGGATCGGGCTGCGGCTGCTGCATGATCCGATCCGTCGGTCCCTCGTACACATAGGCCGGAACGGGCGCGCCGTCGGGGCCGAGGTTGGCGTAGGAGCCCTGCGCGAGCCCGTCGAAGTCGGCGGCGGACTTCTCCTGCGCGGTATAGAGGCGGCCGAGCACGTTGTCGAAGCTGCGGTTCTCGAACATGAGCACGACGATGTGGTCGAAGCCGGGAGAGTGCCGCGGCGTCAGAGGAGCGAATTCGGGCGGGTGGACGGTGGCCGCAGTGGTGACCGCGGCCGCGGCCGATCCGCCGATCGCGAGCCCCGCGGCGCCGATGCCGGTGCGACGCAGGAACTCGCGCCGACTCGTCCGGCTGTCCTCGTCCGCCCTGGCCATCGCATCCCCCGTCGCTTCCCGCGGTCTCTGACATTATCCGCTACCCTCGGCGCATGGCCCCGGTGCTCGCCTTCGACCGCTCCGCGCGGTACGGAGCGGCGATCGTCGCGATGCTCGTCGGCGGCTACCTCGGGGTCGCGACGGACTTCTCCTCCATCGTGCAGTCGGAGGTCTACGCCGGCACGATCGCATCGGATGCCCCGCTGCAGAGCCTCGTGCAGTTCCTCCTCGTGCTGGGTTCGATGCTCACCGCGGTGATCCTTCTGCCGACCTCCGGGTGGCGGCGGCTGGGCGCGGTCACCCTCGTCTGCGTCGTGCTTCTCATGTGGGTGACCTTCGGCCTGCAGCACGCGGCGGGGAACGTCGTGCATCCCGTCACGTTCTGGCGATTCGTCCTGGATCAGGGCGGGGTCGTCCTCGTCGCCGCCGTGGGCGGCTGGGTCATCGCGCGGGGGAGACACCCCTGGACCTGGACGGTCATCGTCCTCGCCGTCATCCCCGCGCTCATCACCCCGGTCCTGGTCGAGCACTCGTTCCCCTCGAGCGCGATCGCCCTCATCTCGCAGGCGACGGTCGCCGTCGTCGGTCTCGGTGCGGTCTGGCTCGCGGTGTGGATCGACGGCAGCATCGGCCGCGCCGCCTCGCGACGCCGCGGGGCGCACGAAGAGGGGCCGGATGCCGTGGCATCCGACCCCCGCCCCACGGATGAGGTTCAGTCCTCGTCGGTGAGGTAGTCCGCGTAGGCGACCAGCGTCAGGAACGTCGGGAAGTCCTCGCCGAGGGCCACCTGCTCGAAGATCGCCGCCGCGTCGTCGAAGCGGTCGCCCTCGAACCGCGTTGCCTCCTCGAGCGTGCGCGTGATGAGCGACTCGATGTACGCGCGGGTGATCCTCGTGCCGTCCTCCGTGGACCGGTCCTGGTGGATCCACTGCCAGACCTGCGAGCGCGAGATCTCTGCCGTCGCGGCATCCTCCATCAGGTTGTCGATCGCGACCGCGCCCAGGCCGCGCAGCCATGCTTCGATGTACCGGATGCCGACCGACACGTTGGCGTACACGCCTGCGGCGGTGATCGGCAGGCCGATGTGCACGTCGATCAGCTGGGACGCCTGCACGCTCACCTCGGGGCGCTGACGGTCGACCTGGTTGGGCCGGTCGCCGAGCACCGCGTCGAACTCCGCCTGCGCCACGGGGATGAGGTCGGGGTGGGCGACCCACGTGCCGTCGAAGCCGTCGCCGGCCTCGCGCTTCTTGTCGGCCGACACCTTCTCGAACGCCTGGGCGGTCACCTCGGGGTCGCGGCGGTTCGGGATGAACGCGCTCATCCCGCCGATCGCGAAGGCGCCGCGCTTGTGGCACGTCTGCACCAGCAGCTCCGTGTAGGCGCGCATGAACGGCACCGTCATCGTCACCTGGCTGCGGTCGGGCAGGACGAACCGGGCGCCGCGGCCGCGGTAGTTCTTGATCATCGAGAAGATGTAGTCCCAGCGGCCGGCGTTCAAGCCCGCGATGTGGTCGCGCAGCTCGAAGAGGATCTCCTCCATCTCGAACGCGGCCGGCAGCGTCTCGATCAGCACCGTCGCGCGGATCGTGCCGTGCGGGATGCCGATGTAGTCCTCGCTGAAGGTGAACACGTCGTCCCACAGCTTCGCCTCTTCGCTGGACTCGATCTTGGCGATGTAGAAGTACGGGCCGACACCGTTCTCGATGAGGCGCTTCGCGTTGTGGAAGAAGTACAGGCCGAAGTCGACGAGCGAGCCGGAGGTCGCCAGGGTACGGCCGGCGCGGTCGGTGAAGTCGATGTGCTTCTCTGTCAGGTGCCACCCGCGGGGGCGCATGACGATCGTCGGCGTGCGCTCCGCGGTCACCTCGTACACCTTGCCCTCGGGCGAGGTGTGGCGGAGCTGGCCGCGGATGGCGTCGAAGAGCGACAGCTGGCCCTCAATGACGTTGCGCCAGGTGGGGCTCGTGGCGTCCTCCTGGTCGGCCAGCCAGACGCGCGCTCCCGAGTTCAGCGCGTTGATCGTCATCTTCGGGTCGGTCGGGCCCGTGATCTCCACGCGGCGATCCTCGAGGCCGGGGCCGGCACCGGCGACCTTCCAGTCGGCATCCTCGCGGATGTGGCGCGTGTCGTCGCGGAACTGCGGGTCGTGGCCGTTGCCGATCTCGAAGCGCCGCCGCATGCGGTCGGCGAGCCGGTCGTGCCGGCGCCCCGCGAACCGCGCGTGCAGCGCGGAGAGGAAGGCGAGGGCGTCGGGGGTGAGGATCTCCTCGTACCGGCTTCGGATCGGTCCCGTGACGACGATCGCCGACGTCGGGATGGGCCCCGTCGTGGGGCGGGTGGTCGTGTCAGGCGCGATGCCCGTGGCGGTGGGAGTCATGGCCCTGTCTCTCTGTCTCGAAGGTGCGGCCGGGGTGGCCGTGGGACCACTCTGAGTGAAGAATGACCCTCACGATGACCAAATCCCGTGTGAACTTTGACCGAATTTCGCCGAATGTGACAGACTCCCGGTCATGACACTCCCGGAGACGATGACGACGGATGCCGGCGACGAGGCCGATGCCGCCGATGCGCTCACGATCGGCCGCCGCATCCGCCAGCTGCGGGTGGCGCGCGGGATGACGCTCGAAGAGCTCGCCGGCGCGGTCGAGCGGGCGCCGAGCCAGCTCTCGATGATCGAGACCGGCAAGCGGGAACCGAAGCTGACCCTGCTCCGCACGATCGCCAAGGCGCTGGGCGCGAGCGTCGATCAGCTCCTGGAGGCTGAGACGCTGGACGAGCGTGCCACTCTCGAGATCGCGCTCGAGCGCGCGATGAAGGGGTCGACCTTCCGCTCCCTCGGCATCGACGCGTTCCGAATCGGCAAGACGCTCCCCGACGACGCCCTCCGGGCGATGCTCGCGCTCCACGGAGAGATCGAGCGCCTGGGCGACGAGAGGTCGGCGACGCCGGAGGAGGCGCGTCGCGCCAACGTCGAGCTGCGCCACCTCATGCGCCGACAGGACAACTACTTCGCCGAGCTCGAGGAGCATGCGCGCGGCATCCTGCGCGCCGTCGACCACCCCGGAGGCCCGGTCACCCAGCGCACGGCGTCGGACATCGCCGCTCACCTCGGGTTCTCGCTGCACTACGTCCCCGACCTTCCGGCATCGACGCGGTCGGTCGCCGACGTCCGCAACGGACGGCTGTACCTGTCCAGCACCGTCCCCGCGAAGGGCGATTCGCGCACGGCCGTGCTGCAGGCCCTCGGCAGCCGCATCCTCGGGCACAGCGAACCCCGCTCGTACGCCGAGTTCCTGCGTCAGCGCGTGGAGACGAACTACCTCACCGGCGCGCTCCTCATCCCCGAGGAGCACGCCGCGCCCGCGCTGCAGGATGCCAAGGCGCGCCGCGCGATCTCGATCGAGGACCTCCGCGACACCTACTCAGTGTCCTACGAGACCGCCGCCCATCGCTTCACGAACCTCGCGACGCGCCACCTCGGCATCCGGGTGCACTTCCTGAAGGTCCACGAATCGGGGACCATCACGAAGGCGTACGAGAACGACGACGTCAACTTCCCCGCCGATCGCCTGGGGTCGATCGAGGGCCAGCTGTGCTGCCGTCGCTGGACGAGCCGGGCCGTGTTCGACATCCCCGACAAGTTCAATCCGTACTACCAGTACACCGACACCGGGAACGGCACGTACTGGTGCACGGCGCGCGTGGAGGGCTCCAGCGAGGGAGCGCATTCGGTGTCCGTCGGCGTCCGCTTCGACGACACCAAGTGGTTCCTCGGGCGCGAGACCACCAACCGCGGGCTCTCGCGGCACGCCGTCGAGGTGTGCTGCCGCAGGGCCCCTGCGGAGCTGGAGTCGCAGTGGCGCGACCAGGCGTGGCCGAACGTCCGCACGCCGCGCACGCTCCTCGCGACGCTGCCGACGGGCTCGTTCCCCGGGGTCGACACCACCGACCTCTACGAGTTCCTCGAGGCGCACGCGCCCACCGCGTGACGCGTGCGGCGGGGAGGCCCATGAGGTGAGCCTCCGCTTGCTGGTCGAGCGTCGCCGCGCGTCGTACCGTGAGGGTCATGACCTCCTCCGCAGCCGTGCCCGAGACCCCAGGCGCCCACCCCGATGAGCCGCACCGGCTCGGCCTCTCGCAGCGGCTGAACTGGCTGCGCGCGGGCGTGCTGGGCGCGAACGACGGCATCGTCTCCACGGCCGCCGTCGTGGTCGGCGTCGCGGGCGCCACCTCCGAGGTGATCCCCGTCCTCCTCGCCGGGTCGGCCGCCCTCGTCGGTGGCGCGATCTCCATGGCGCTCGGGGAATACGTCTCGGTCTCCAGTCAGCGGGACACGGAGCGCGCCCTCATCGAGAAGGAGCGGAAGGAGCTGCTCGAGGATCCCGACGCGGAGTTCGCCGAGCTCGTCGGTCTCTACGAGCAGCAGGGCCTCAGCCGCGCAACGGCCGAGCGGGTCGCGGCCGAGCTCACCGAGAAGGACGCTCTGAAGGCACACCTCTCCGTCGAGCTGAACATCGATCAGGACGACGTCGTCAGCCCGTGGCACGCGGCGCTCGCCTCCGCCGTCGCCTTCACCGTCGGCGCGCTCCTGCCGATGGCGACGATCCTGCTCCTGCCGCATCCCGCCCGGATCATCGCCACCTTCGTGGCCGTCCTCATCGCGCTCGCGCTCACGGGCTACGTCGCGGCGTGGCTCGGGGGAGCGCGTCGCGGGCTCGCGGTCGCGCGCACGATGATCGGCGGGGCCATCGCTCTGGCGGCCACGTTCCTCGTCGGGACGCTGTTCGGCACCGCGATCGGCTGACCCCGCCGGGCATCCGGCGGAGGCCCGGTCCGCGAGACGCCGTCCGCGCACCGAGACGACGACGGGGCGCCGGTGTCTCGGCGCGCGCGCGGTGTCTCGCGCGCCGCGGAGCAGCAGGAGACGCCTCAGCCCGCGGCGACGAGCGCGGCCCACAGCTCTGCGCGGGTGGGGAAGGAGCTGAGGTCGACCCCGAGCACCTGCTGCGCCTGCGCGACGCGGGCTCGGACCGTGTGGCGGTGGATGCCGAGGGCATGGGCGGCCTCATCGATCCGTGCGTCGTGGGCGAGCCAGGTGCGCACCGTCTCGGTCAGCTGCGAGCCGTGCTCCTGGTCGTGGGCGTGCAGCGGTCGCAGCCGCGCCTGCGCGAGCGCTCTGCCCTCCGCCGTATCGAGCGCGGCGAACACCCCACCGGCTATCGCGGAGAAGGAGGCCACCGTGCCGGCATCCGCCCGGCGCGCGGCAACGACGGCCTGCTCATGCGCCCGCGCGAACCCGGCGTAGTCCACCGGGTCGCCGATGCCGACGGCGGCATCGAACAGGCCGGCGAAGGTCTCCAGGAGGTCGGCGTCGCCGGCGGGGACGACGATGACGTGCCCGTCGGCTCCGCGGCCGTGGAAGAGTGCGCCGCGCCGCTCTGCGGTCCGCAGCTCCAGCCAGTCCGTCGCGGCATCCGCTCGCCCGGACGCCAGGGGCGCCACCGCGACCACCACCGGCGCGGGCGGAAGCGGACCCCAGAGCTCTTTCGAGACCCTGCGCGCGAGGCCGACGTCGCCCGCCTGCAGCGCCTGCACGAGGGCGGCGCGGAGAGCGCCGCGTGCGCGACCGAGACCCACGTTCTGCTCGAGGGCGAGCCCGGCCATCGCGATGACCGAGGTGACGACGCTGCGGCCCTCGAGGTCGAGCTCGGTTCCCACGATCGCGATGAGACCGCGCAGATGCCCCCCGCGACCGAGCGTCTGCAGGGTCACGCGCGTCCCGTTCGACTCGAACTGCGAGGCCGCGCGGGCTCCGCGGCGCAGCACGGCGCCGGCCTCGGCATCGACCGCGGCGCGGATGTCGGGATCGAGGTCGCCGCGCGGGGCGCGGTGGGAGGTGAGGACCCCGGCGGCGTCATACAGACCCACCCACGCATCCAGCTGCTTCGCCAGCTCGGCGACCGTCGCACCCAGGCCATCGGGGCGCAGCGCGGCGAGTGAGATCGCGCGCTGCGCCGACAGCGCCCACGTGCGGCGTGCATAGGCCTGCGCGGCGATCGCCTCGGCGTTGGCTCGCGCGAGGGCGATGAACGGCGTCCGGTAGGGGACCTCGAACAGCGGCATCCCCTGGTCGCGGCACGCATCCAGCAGCGCCGCGGGGATGCCGTCGCGGACGACCTCCGTTCCGAAGCCGAGCCCGCGCACCCCGCGGGCTCGGAGCCGCGCGACATAGGCGTCCTCGGTCGTCGGGGCCGGGGTCGTGTTCGGGGGGTGTACCGGGAGAGTCGGTGCCGCCACTCCGCCCGGCGCGGCCATGAACTGGGTGCCGGTGGTCAGCAGAAGCAGATCGTCCGCCAGGAAGGGAGTGGGGTCGGCGAGGTCGGACGAATGCACCCAGCGCAAGGGCGTGTCGAGGGCGTCCGGGGGAAGGGCCGCCTCGTCCGAGGCGAGCCGGAGGGCGAGGTCGGCCCGCGCGAGGAGGGCGCGCAGCGTCGGCTGGGGGTCGGTGGCGGCCATCGATCACTTCCGCTCGAGTGGGCACGGGGTGGTGCGGCAGGTATACGCGACGTACTTCACGCTGCTCAGAATGTACACCGTGGCGGATGTGCGGCCCGCAGCCGCGCGCCTACGCTCGCCCTCATGAGCTCGACGACGACCGCCCTCGTGGGCGGACCCACCCTCCCGCAGCGGCGCTCCCTGGTCACCGCCATCCCCGGACCCCGGTCGCAGGAACTCCTCGCCCGCAAGTCCGACGCCGTCGCGGCCGGCGTCGCCCACACCGTCCCGATCGAGGCGGTAGCCGCCGGCGGCGGCGTCGTCGTCGACGCGGACGGCAACTCGCTCATCGACCTGGGCTCCGGCATCGCCGTGACGAGCGTCGGCAACGCGCATCCCGCCGTGGTGCGGGCGGTGCAGGATGCCGTCGCGCAGTTCACCCATACGTGCTTCATGATCTCGCCGTACGAGTCGTACGTCGCCGTCGCCGAGCGGCTGAATCGCCTGACCCCGGGAGACCACGCCAAGAAGTCCGCACTGTTCAACTCGGGCGCCGAAGCGGTCGAGAACGCGGTCAAGATCGCGCGCAAGTTCACCGGCCGTCAGGCCGTCGTCGCCTTCGACCACGCCTACCATGGCCGCACGAACCTCACGATGGCGCTCACCGCCAAGGCGATGCCGTACAAGAGCGGCTTCGGACCGTTCGCGTCCGAGGTCTACCGGGCACCCGCCTCCTACCCGTTCCGGGACGGGCTGAGCGGAGCGGAGGCCGCGGCGAAGTCGATCTCGCTCATCGAGAAGCAGATCGGCGCTGACAATCTCGCCGCCGTCATCATCGAGCCGATCCAGGGCGAGGGCGGATTCATCGTCCCCGCCGAGGGGTTCCTCCCCGCCGTCGTCGACTGGTGCCGCGCGAACGGCGTCGTGTTCATCGCCGACGAGGTGCAGACCGGATTCGCCCGCACGGGCGCGATGTTCGCGAGTGAGCTGTTCGGGATCGTCCCCGACCTCGTCACGACGGCCAAGGGCATCGCCGGCGGCATGCCGCTGGCCGCGGTGACCGGTCGGGCCGAGATCATGGATGCCACGCACGGCGGCGGCCTCGGCGGCACCTACGGCGGCAACCCGGTCGCGTGCGCGGCGGCCGTGGCATCCATCGACGCCTTCGAGAACGACGGACTGCTCGAGCGGGCGCGTGAGCTCGGGGGGATCCTGCGCGCTCGCCTCGAGTCCCTGCAGGAATCCGACCCGCGGATCGGCGAGGTCCGCGGCCGTGGGGCGATGGTGGCCGCCGAGTTCATCGACCCGGCGACGGGAGCGCCCGACGCGGCGCTGACCTCCGCGGTGGCGAAGGCCGCGATCGCCGAGGGCGTCATCGTCCTCACCTGCGGCACCTACGGCAACGTCATCCGCTTCCTGCCGCCGCTGAGCATGCCCGACGATCTGCTGCGCGAGGGCCTGGACGTCGTCGCCGCCGCCCTCGCCGCGCAGTGACGCCCCCGACCCCCGACACCACGCCGACACCGGCACCACGAAGGAGTGACATGACCGAGATCACGCGAGACGTCGTCATCGTCGGCGCGGGGGCCGCCGGCCTCACCGCCGCGAACGAGCTCAAGAAGGCCGGCCTCTCGGTCGCCGTGCTCGAAGCGCGCGACCGGGTCGGCGGCCGCCTGTGGACCGATGTGATCGAGGGCGCGATGCTCGAGATCGGCGGCCAGTGGATCTCGCCCGACCAGACGGCGCTCATCGAGACCGTCGACGAGCTCGGCCTCGAGACCTTCAGCCGCTACCGCGAGGGCGACAGCGTCTACGTCGGGCCGGATGGGGCGGCGCACCGCTTCCAGGGCGAGATGTTCCCCGTCGCGCCCGAGACCGAGGCGGAGATCGCCCGGGTCACCGACCTCCTCGACGAGATGGTGGCCGGCATCGATCCCGACCGGCCGTGGGCGCACCCGCAGGCCGCGGAGTGGGATGCGATCTCGTGGGACGCCTGGCTCCGCGAGCAGTCGGACGACGACGAGGCGGTTCGGAACCTGGCGTTCGCGACCGGCTCCGCGATGCTCACCAAGCCGACGCACGCGATCTCGCTGCTCGAATCCCTCCTCATGGCGGCCTCCGCCGGCAGCTACTCGCACCTCGTCGACGCCGACTTCATCCTCGACAAGCGGGTCGTCGGCGGCCTCCAGCAGGTGCCGCTGCTGCTCGCCGAGAGGTTGGGCGACGATGTCTTCCTGAACCAGCCCGTACGCACCCTGGAGTGGTCGGACGAGGGCGTCACCGTGACATCCGACGGGATGACCGTGCGCGCCCGCCGGGCGATCCTCGCCCTCGCGCCGGTCCTGTACTCCCGCATCTCGTTCGTGCCGGCGCTCCCGCGCCTCCAGCACCAGATGCACCAGCACCTCTCGATGGGCTTCGTCATCAAGGTGCACGCCGTCTACGAGACGCCGTTCTGGCGCGAGAAGGGCCTGTCGGGCACCGCGTTCAGCCCCTACGAGCTGTCGCATGAGGCCTACGACAACAGCAACCACGGCGATGAGCGCGGCACCCTCGTGGGCTTCGTCAGCGACCTCAACGCCGACGGGGTGTTCGCGCTCTCGGCGCAGGAGCGCAAGGAGAGGATCCTCACCTCGCTCTCGCACTACTACGGCCCCGAGGCTCTCGACCCGGTCGTCTACTACGAGAGCGACTGGGGCAGCGAGGAGTGGACGCGCGGCGCCTATGCCGCGAGCTTCGACCTCGGCGGCCTGTCCCGCTACGGCGCCTACCTGCGGGAGGCCGTCGGCCCGATCCACGTCGCCTGCAGCGACATGGCCGGCGCGGGCTACCAGCACGTGGACGGCGCGATCCGGATGGGGCGCCTCGTGGCGTCGCAGATCCTCGAGACGCGCGCCGAGGACGGGTCCGGGTCGTGACGACGCACATCGTCGTCGGCTACACCGCCACCAAGACGGGGCGGGATGCCGTGGCGTTCGCGGCCCGCCTCGCCGCCGCGATCGACGCGGTGCTCGACGTTGCGATCATCCTGCCGAGCCCCGAGCGCAGCGTCATCACCCCGCCCGATGCGGGCTACGACCGGTACCTGCGCGATCAGGCCCAGCGGTGGATCGCGGCGGCGATCGATCGCATCCCCGCCGACGTGATCGCCCACGCCCACGTGCGCACGGCGGAGTCCTTCGCCGAGGGGCTCGTCGAGATCGCGGACGGCCTGGATGCCTCCTACATCGTCGTCGGCGCCGCCGACGGCGCCAGCCGCGGTCGGCATCGCCTCGGCACGACGACCAGCGAGCTGCTGCACACCTCCGATGTGCCCGTCGTCCTCGTTCCGCGCGGCGCACGGAAGGTCGCGCCCGAGACGGGGATCACGCGGGTGACCGTCGCGATCGGGACGCGCCCGGGCGCCGACGCGCTGATCGAGGCGACGAGCGCGCTCGCGGAGGCGGCCGGTGTTCCGGTGCGGCTGCTCTCGCTCCTCCCGGTCGACCTGCCGCCGACCGCCGACACCGCCGCGATCCGCCTGGCCGGATCGACCGAGGCCGAGCAGGTGCTGGCGGCGGCGAAGGCCGAGCTCCCCGCCGGCCTCGACGCCGACGTCATCGTCGCCGCCGGCGACAGCATCGAGGATGCCGTCGCCCACCTGGACTGGCAGGGCGGCGAGATCGTCCTCGTCGGGTCGAGCCGCCTCGCGCAGCCCCGCCGGCTCTTCCTCGGGTCGACCGCCGCGAAGATGCTGCGTGAGATCACGGTCCCCGTGGCCGTCGTGCCCCGTACGATCCGTCCCGAAGGAGGCGCACGATGAGCGAGCGCGACGCAGCGGCCGCACCGGAGGCGACGGCCACGACCGCTCCCGCCACCGGCGGCCTTTCCAGCAAAGGTCTGAGCGCCGGCACCATCGGCCTCGTCGGCGCGGTGGTCATCGGCATCTCGTGCATCGCGCCGGCGTACACGTTCACGGCCGCGGTCGGCCCCACGGCATCCGTCGTCGGCGCGCAGATCCCCGCGATCGTGCTCGTCGGCTTCATCCCGATGCTGCTCGTCGCCTTCGGCTATCGCGAGCTGAACAACCGCATGCCGGACGCGGGCACGTCCTTCACATGGGCGGCGCGTGCGTTCGGACCCTGGATCGGGTGGATGGCCGGGTGGGGTCTCGTCGTCGCGACCATCCTCGTCCTCTCCAACCTCGCCGGCGTCGCCGTCGACTTCCTCTTCCTGCTGATCTCCCAGATCACGAACGACCCGAGCATCGCCGATCTCGCTTCCGACACCGTGATCAACATCGCGGTCTGTCTTCTGTTCATGCTCGCGGCGACGTGGATCTCCTACCGCGACATGCAGACCACGCAGAAGCTGCAGTACTTCCTGGTCGGATTCCAGGTGCTGGTCCTCGTCTTCTTCGCGGTCGCCGCGATCACCACGGCCGTCACGGGAGGCGGGTTCGACTACCAGCCGTTCGACATCGGGTGGTTCAACCCCTTCGCCGTCAGCTCGTTCTCCGCGTTCGCCGCCGGCCTGTCGCTGTCGATCTTCATCTTCTGGGGCTGGGACGTGACCCTCACGATGAACGAGGAGACCAAGGATCCCGAGCGCACCCCCGGCCGTGCCGCGACCCTCACCGTCGTCACGATCGTGTCACTGTACCTCCTCCTCGCCGTCGCCATGATCATGTTCGCCGGCGTCGGGACGGGGGAGCTCGGCCTCGGCAACGAGGACATCCAGGAGAACGTGTTCTTCCACCTCTCCGGCCCGATCCTGGGGCCGCTCGCGTTCCTCGTCTCGCTCGCGGTGCTCACCAGCTCGGCGTCATCGCTGCAGTCGACCTTCGTCGGCCCCGCCCGCACCCTTCTCTCGATGGGGCACTACGGAGCGCTGCCGCCCGCGTTCGCGCGCGTCAGCCCGCGATTCTTCACACCCGGGTACGCGACGATCGTCTCGGCGATCGTGGCCTCGGCGTTCTACGCCGTCATGCGGATCGTCAGCGAGAACACCCTGTGGGACACGATCCTCACCCTCGGCATGATGATCTGCTTCTACTACGGGCTCACCGCGTTCGCCTGCGTCTGGTACTTCCGGCACCAGTGGTTCGATTCGGTGCGGAATGTCTTCTTCACATTCTTGTTCCCCCTCGTGGGCGGACTCATCCTCGCCATGCTCTTCTTCACCACGCTGATCGACTCGATGGATCCGGCCTACGGCTCGGGTGCGCAGATCGGCGGGGTGGGGATCGTCTTCGTCCTGGGCATGCTGATCATCGTCGTCGGCATCGTCCTCATGATCTGGCAGTCCGTCCGGCGCCCCGCCTTCTTCCGAGGCGAGACGCTCGGCAAGGACGCCCCCGCCAGCACCCGTCGCCTGAAGGAGGCCGCACGTTGATCAGCGAATCCGCACTGCTTGAGAAACTCCCCCGAGGACTGTTCATCGGAGGGGAGTGGCAGGACGGTTCTCGTGGCACCTTCCCGGTGAAGGACCCGGCGACCGGGGAGACTCTCGTCGAGATCGCCGACGCGGATGCCGCCGACGGCATCCGCGCCCTCGACGCGGCCGTCGCCGCCCAGGACGCCTGGGCAGCCACGCCCGCCCGCACGCGGAGCGACATCCTCCGCCGCGCCTTCGACCTGCTGACGGAGCGCGCCGACGAGTTCGCGCTGCTCATGACCCTCGAGATGGGCAAGCCCCTGGCCGAGGCGCGCGGCGAGGTCACCTACGGCGGCGAGTTCCTGCGCTGGTTCAGCGAGGAGGCCGTCCGGATCTCGGGCCGCTACGGCATGACCCCGGAGGGAACGGGGCGGATGGTCGTGAGCCAGCGCCCCGTCGGCCCGTGCTTCTTCATCACCCCGTGGAACTTCCCGCTCGCGATGGCGACCCGCAAGATCGCCCCCGCGCTCGCCGCCGGCTGCACGGTCGTCGTGAAGCCGGCCGAGCTGACCCCCCTCACGACCCTCGCCTTCGTGCAGCTGCTCGTCGAGGCGGGCCTGCCCGAGGGCGTCGTGAACGTCATCACGACGACGACCTCGGCCGCCGTCTCGGGCCCGATCATCGCCGACCCCCGCCTGCGCAAGCTGTCTTTCACGGGCTCGACCCCTGTCGGCAAGAAGCTCATCGCGCAGGCGGCGGAAGGCGTGCTCCGCGTCTCGATGGAGCTCGGCGGCAATGCGCCGTTCGTCGTGTTCGACGACGCCGATCTCGACGCGGCGGTCGACGGGGCCATGGCGGCGAAGTTCCGCAACATCGGCCAGGCCTGCACCGCGGCCAACCGCTTCATCGTGCACGCGGACGTCGCCGAGGCGTTCGCAGATCGCGTCAGCGAGCGCGTCCGCGCCATGAAGATCGGGCGCGGCACGGAGGAGGGCGTGCAGATCGGACCCCTCATCGACGAGAAGGCGGTCGCCGGCACGGCGGCGCTCGTGCAGGATGCCGTGGACCGTGGCGCGACCGTCCGGGCGGGCGGGTCGGCCATCGACGGGCCGGGCACCTTCTTCGAGCCCACGGTCATCACCGAGGTGGCCGCCGGCAGCGACATCCTCCGCGAGGAGATCTTCGGACCGGTCCTCGCCATCGCGACCTTCCGGGGTGAGGACGAGGCGGTGCGCCTGGCCAACGACACGGAGTACGGCCTGGTCTCCTACGTGTTCACCCGGGACCTCGCCCGCGGACACCGCATGATCGACCGCCTCGAGACCGGCATGATGGGCCTGAACGTCGGCGTCGTCTCCAACGCGGCCGCGCCCTTCGGCGGCGTCAAGCAGTCGGGGATGGGCCGCGAGGGCGGCCTCGAAGGCATCCACGAGTACCTGTCCACGAAGTACACGCTGATCCCGGCCTCCTGAGAAGTCCGAGACCGAGCCGCCTGAGAAGTGAGAAGTGAGAAGAAGGACACCATGAGCGACTACGCCGTCACGAACCCCGCCACCGGGGAGACCCTCGCCACCTACCCGACGGCGACGGACGCCGAGGTCGACGCGGCGATCGCCGCCGCCGACCACGCGTTCCGCACGTGGGGGCGCACCTCCACCCCGCAGGAGCGCGCGCCGCTCCTGCGTCGGGTCGCGGAGCTCCACCGCGAGCGGCGCGACGAGCTCGCGGCGATCATCGTCCGCGAGATGGGCAAGCCGCTCGCGGCGGCCGAAGGCGAGGTCGACTTCGCCGCCGACATCACCGAGTACTACGCCGACAACATCGAGCGGATCACCGCCGACACCCCGATCGACCTGATCGCCGAGGGGAGCGCCGTCATCCGCCGGGCGCCCTTGGGCGTCCTCCTCGGGATCATGCCGTGGAACTTCCCGTACTACCAGGTGGCCCGCTTCGCGGCGCCGAACATCGCGCTCGGCAACACGGTCCTCCTCAAGCACGCTCCGCAGTGTCCGGAGTCGGCGGCGGCGATCGCTCAGATGTACCTCGACGCCGGCTTCCCCGAAGGCGTGTACGTCGACGTGCGACTCACGAACGACCAGTCGGCGACCGTCATCGCCGATCGCCGGGTGCAGGGCGTGTCGGTGACCGGGTCCGAGCGCGCGGGTGCCGCGGTCGCCGAGATCGCGGGCCGCAACCTCAAGAAGGTGGCGCTCGAGCTCGGAGGCTCGGACCCGTTCATCCTGCTCTCGACCGACGATCTGGACGGAGCCGTCCAGATGGCCGCGGAGGCGCGCCTGGACAACAACGGGCAGTCCTGCAACGCCGCGAAGCGCTTCATCGTCGCGGACGACCTGTATGACGCGTTCCTGGAGAAGTTCACGGCCGCGATGGCGGATGCCAAGGTCGGCGACCCGTTCGAGGGCGACACCGTGCTCGGCCCGCTGTCCTCCCTGACGGCCGCGGAGCGGCTCGCCGAGCAGGTCGACCGCGCCGTCGCGCAAGGGGCCACGGTCGCCACGGGAGGCGTCCGCGACGGCGCCTTCTATCCCGGGACCGTCCTCACCGGCGTCACGGCGGACATGGACGCCTACCGCGAGGAGTTCTTCGGCCCCGTCGGAATGGTCTTCAAGGTCGCTGACGAGGACGAGGCCATCGAGGTCGCCAACGGCACGTCGTTCGGCCTCGGGTCCTACGTGTTCACGACCGACCCGGAGCAGGCGGAGCGCATCGCGGACAGGATCGAGGCCGGCATGGTCTACGTCAACATCGTGCTCGCCGACTCGCCCGAGCTGCCGTTCGGCGGCGTGAAGCGATCGGGGACGGGCCGCGAGATGGGCCTGCTCGCGGCGGACGAGTTCGTCAACAAGAAGCTCATCCGCACCGCGGGCTGAGCCCGGATTTCCCCGGCGGCCGGGGCTGTCGTCCCGGCCGTCGGAGGAGCAGGATGTGGTCATGGACCACACTCCGGACTCCGTCACCCCGCTCAGCGACCGCGCCTGCTGGGACCGCCTCGCCGAGCAGGAGCTCGGCCGTCTCGTCACCCGCGTCGGCGACGTCATGGACATCTTCCCCGTGAACTACACGGTCGACGGCGAGAGCCTCGTCTTCCGCACCGGCGAGGGCAGCAAGCTGACCGAGCTTACGATCCATGACGAGGTGCTCTTCGAGGTCGACGAGTACACCGCGACGGATGCCTGGAGCGTCGTCGTCCGCGGTTCGGCGAAGCGCCTCACCGATGCCGGTGAGGTCGAAGCGGCGGATCGGCTGCCGCTGCGGCCGTGGATCCCGACGCTGAAGTACACCTACGTGCGGATCACCCCGTCTGCTCTGTCCGGACGCGACATCATGCGCGGGGAGGAGCCCGACCGCTACGGCATCCAGCAGTACTGATCGGCCGTCCTCCGAGGCCGCCGCGCCGCCGCCGGTTCGCGGGGCGGGAGGCCATGACGTACACTGGACAGTGCAGTTGAAGTCTGCATTCTTTCGCCATGCCCGCGCGTGATCGCACGGGTCACGAGCGGACGGAGCGGGCTTGACCTCGAGATCTCCGGATCTCTAGGGCGGTAGCTCAATTGGCAGAGCAGCGGTCTCCAAAACCGCAGGTTGCAGGTTCGATTCCTGTCCGCCCTGCGCGTCAGCGTTCCGCTGACAGAGCGCGCCAGCAGACGCTGGCGCGAGAAGCAAGTCCGAGCAGTTCGCATGGGTGGGTACATGGTCCAGGAAGAGGCGCACGGCGAGGTCGTCCCGACGGGCGGCGCGTCCCGCGAGAAGAAGCTGAACTTCTTCCAGCGGATCGCCCTCTTCATCCGCCAGGTGTTCGCAGAGCTCCGCAAGGTCGTCACGCCGACCCGCCAGGAGCTCGTCAAGTACACGCTGGTCGTGCTGGGCTTCGTCGTCGTGATGATGGCGATCGTGTACAGCCTCGACCTGCTCTTCACCTGGGTGGTGAACGTCGTCTTCGGCGTCCCGCGCTGAGCGCCGGCATCCCGCCCTCACCGCACCACCCCCGATGGAAGAGAATCCACGTGCCTGAGAAGTACACCGACGACGCCGACTGGGCGACGGCCGCAGAGCAGTCCAGCGAGGACGACGAGGCCCAGGAGGGCAACATCCTCGCGGCCGAGGAGCGCTCCTCCGCCCCGGCGGAGCATCTCGCCGTCCACGTCGTCGACGACGACGATGACGCCGACACCGGCGAGGACGAGGACATCGACATCGACGACCCGGAGGCGGACGCCATCGTGAACGACGCACTGGAGATCGACGAGGCTGCCGAGGCCGAGGCCGCCGCCGAGGTCCTCAACGACTCGATCGCCGAGGAGGAGGCCGAGGCCGCCGCCGCGGCAGCCGACGAGGTCTCGCCCTACGACGGCCCCGACGTGAACGGTGAGCCCGACGCGCCCGCCCTCGACGAGGACTTCGTCGCCGAGGTGACCGGTGCCGCCGACGTCGTGGACGACGTCGAGTCGGAGCAGAGCGCCGAGATCGATGAGGATGCCGAGCCCGAGGACCCGTATGAGGCGTTCCGCGCCGAGCTGCGCGCGCTCCCCGGCAAGTGGTTCGTCATCCACTCCTACGCCGGCTTCGAGCGCAAGGTGAAGGCGAACATCGAGCAGCGCAAGAACACGCTCGAGGTCGAAGAGGACATCTACCAGGTCGAGGTCCCCATGGAGGACGTCGTCGAGATCAAGAACGGTCAGCGCAAGATGGTCACGCGCGTCCGGATCCCCGGCTACGTGCTCGTGCGCATGGAGCTGAACGAGGACACCTGGTCGGTCGTGCGCCACACCCCGGGTGTCACCGGCTTCGTGGGCAACGCCCACAACCCGACGCCGCTGCGCTTCGAAGAGGCCTTCAACATGCTGAAGTCGCTCGTCCAGGTCGCGGAGGTCGCTCCGGCCAAGGGGTCCGCGAAGGGCTCTGCGACGCAGGCCCGCTCGGTCATCACCGAGGTGGACTTCGAGGTCGGCGAGACCATCACGATCAAGGAGGGCTCGTTCGCCGGGCTCCCCGGCACGATCAGCGAGATCGACGCCCAGCGCGGCAAGCTCACCGTGCTCGTGTCGCTCTTCGAGCGCGAGACTCCGGTCGAGCTGTCCTTCGACCAGGTCACCAAGCAGATCTGATCGTGTTCTGAGAAGAGGGGAGCGGATGCCTCGGCATCCGCTCCCCTCTTCCGTTCTGGGCGCTCGCGCGGTCAGGCCTGCGCCTTGCGCTGCCAGAGACCGAAGCGGTTGCCGAGCGGATCCCGCAGGTGCGTGAACAGGATCGTCCCGTTGTCGACGAGCGGAAAGACGGTGTCGGCGCCGTTCGCGGTGGCCTGCGCCAGCTTCGCGTGGATGTCTTCGACCTCCACATAGAAGATCGCCCACGTCTCGCCGCCCGCGGAGGTCGAGTCCCACAGGCCGCCCCCGTTGCCGGCACCGTCGATCATCCGGTAGTCGCCCGGTGCGTCCGGCCCGAAGCGCCACCCGAACGTCTCACCGTAGAAGGCCCGGGCAGCCGTGGGGTCTGACGTGCCGATCTCGAAGTAGTTGACCTGGTCGGTCATGGTCGGAGTCCTCTCACTCAGCGTCCGTCGACCGGGCGGTCGACGTCTCCGAGCCTGCGGTCTGCCACAGTGTGAGAGTCAAGCGGGTGAGATCGTGCGGCCGGATCACCCCGCGATGGGCACATTGACCTCGGTCACCCAGGTCGAAGGATCCGGGTCGCGCCCCGGCCCGTACGCGTAGACGTTGAAGATCGGCCCCGTGCGGGTGCGCCGCTGCGCGGACAGCCAGGCTCCGGCGGCGGCCGTCGCGTCGCCGATGGTCTCGAAGCCGCCCCGGTGAGTGACGGTGGCGACGCGCTGCGCGGGGAGGTCCACGACCTCGAAGCCGCCTCGCGGCACGGCGCCCCCGCGGTACTCGCGCCAGATGGCCATCTCCACGTCGGCGTCGCGGTATTCGTCGTCGAAGTAGGTGGCGCCGACCACGTCGCCGAACACCGCCGGATCATCCGCGGACAGGGTGGCGTACGGACCCTGGAAGTCGGCCCACAGCGAGCCTTCGGCCGGGTAGTCCGCGACGGTGCGGCGGAGGTACAGCACTCGCAGTGCGGGGAAGACGCGCTCGGTGACCTCGGGGCCCCGGGTGCGCAGCTCGAGCGCGTCGAGGAGGTGCGTCGCGAGGTCCCGCTGGTCGGCGACCCGCCGCGCCTGCTCCGCGAGGTCGTCGAGATGGTCCTGCAGGCGGGAGCGGAGCGCATCCGGGTGCGCGAACAGCGGCAGCAGCTCCGCGATGGCGGGGATGCCGCAGCCGGCGTCGCGGAGCATCCGCACGCGCGCCGCTTCGCTCAGCTGGACGGGGGAGTAGCGCCGGTAGCCGCTCTGGTCGTCGCGCTCGACGGGGACGAGCACGCCCCGTTCGGCGTAATGACGCAGCATCCGCACGCTCAGACCCGAGTAGCGCGAGAAGTCGCCGATGCTCATGAGCGCTGCGGTGCCGCCGTCCATGGCGCTCAGTCTGGCATGTGCTCCCGTCACTCAGCCGTCGTGCTGCGCTGCCCAGTGCGGGCTCTGGATGAGACCGACGAGGTTGCCGAACGGGTCGGTGACGGATGACGACCACCATCCCTCGCCGCGCGGCGTGATCGGGTCGAACTCGGCGGCGCCGAGGGCGGTCAGCCGTCGCATCTCGTCGTGGATGTCGTCGACGTGCACGCTCACGAGAGCGCCGCCGGGCCGGTCGAGCACGGGGCGGAAGCGGGCATCCATCAGGGCGAATTCGTCCTCGTCGTCGCCGAACCGCCACTCCGCGTACTGCGGCGGCCCCTCCTCGGGCCGGACGAAGGAGGGCGGGGAGGCGAACACGGTCGTGTACCAGCCGATCGCGGCCGGCATGTCGGCGGCGACGAGGTTGAGGTTGGCGAGGCCACGGAACATGGGTTTCTCCTTCGTTCGGAAGACGTTGCTTCTTCTATGCTGAAGCGCGAAGTGATCATCTTCTGATCACTTCTGAGAAAAGATGACACCATCCGTGCTGACCGGCTGATCCAAGCGCTGCTCTTCCTGCAGGGACGGGCGAGGATCACTGCCGCGGAATTGGCGGCGGAGCTCGAGGTCTCGGTCCCGACCGCACGACGGGACCTCGAGGCGCTCGCGATGGCGGGGGTGCCCATCTACCCGACGCGCGGTCGCGGGGGCGGGTGGCGCCTCATCGGCGGCGCGCGGACCGACCTCACGGGGCTCACCGAAGGGGAGGCCATTGCTCTGTTCGTCGGGCTGAGCCAGGGCGGTGCGGGCGCAGGCGAGCACGCCGCCGCCGTGCGCAAGCTCATGCGGGCCGTCCCCGCCACCTTCCGCGAGAGGGCCGGGCGGGTCGCTGCCGCGACGGTGCTCGACGCCGCGTGGGGGGGAGCCCGACGACACGGGGGAGCGGCCCGTCGTCTCCCAGGTGCAGCGCGCCATCGCTGACCGTCGGCTCGTGCGCGTCGCGTACGAGGGCGCCGCGAGGTCGGGGCCGTCGGTGCTCCTGCCGCTCGTGGTCGGCAGCCGCGGTGCCCGCTGGTACCTGCTGGCGGCTCCCGCGCGGAACGGCACGGCGGACCTCGACGGCATCCGCACCTACCGCGTCGACCGGATCATCGCTCTCGACGTCCTCGAGGAGCACGGCGCTCCGCCCGACGGCTTCGACGGGCCCGCGCTGTGGCGGCGGATGGTCGAGGAGGTCGAAGGGCTCCGGGGCGAGGCGCGCGCGCTGGTCCGCGTGGAGCCGTGGGCCCTCCGCGCGCTCCGTGACCGCTTCGGTCGTCAGGGGCGCCCCGTCGACGGGCGTCCGCACGTCGTCGAGGTGCGTGCGCAGAGCGTGCCCGCCCTCGCCGAGCAGCTCGCCGGGTGGGCGGATGCCATCGAGGTGCTCGAGCCCACCGAGGTCCGTCGCGCCCTGCGCGAGCTCGGTGAGCGCATCGTCCGGCGGCACCGGGACCCGTGACGGCCGGGGCGGCCATCGCGGGAGCGACTCACAGGAAGATCGGCTAGACTCATGAGGTTTGTGCGACGCTTCGGCGTGCGCGCGGACCACCACGGGCCGGAGATGCCGGCGTCGTGGGAGAAGCGGATGCCTCGGCATCCGATTCGATGAAAGGAAAGAGAATGGCACCGAAGAAGAAGGTGACCGGCCTGATCAAGCTTCAGATCAACGCCGGTGCCGCCAACCCGGCGCCGCCGATCGGGCCCGCGCTCGGTCAGCATGGCGT
This sequence comes from Microbacterium flavum, assembly GCF_018717645.1. Taxonomy (GTDB): domain Bacteria; phylum Actinomycetota; class Actinomycetes; order Actinomycetales; family Microbacteriaceae; genus Microbacterium; species Microbacterium flavum. Next base: position 21,188 of record NZ_JAFLHG010000001.1, on the reverse strand, counting down.
CAACATCATGGAGTTCTGCAAGGCGTACAACGCCGCGACCGAGTCGCAGCGCGGCAACGTCATCCCCGTGGAGATCACCGTCTACGAGGACCGCAGCTTCACGTTCATCCTGAAGACCCCGCCCGCGGCGGAGCTCATCAAGAAGGCCGCCGGCGTCGCGAAGGGTTCCAAGACCCCGCACACGGTCAAGGTCGCGAAGCTCACCAAGGAGCAGGTCCGTCAGATCGCTGAGGCGAAGATGCCCGACCTGAACGCGAATGACATCGAGGCCGCCTCGCTGATCATCGCCGGCACCGCTCGTTCCATGGGCATCACGGTCGAGAGCTGAGGGGATAACGCACATGGCTAAGTCCAAGGTTTACGAAGCGAACGCGGCGAAGATCGACCGCGACAAGTTCTACACGGCGACCGAGGCGGTGAACCTCGCGAAGGAGACCGGCTCGAAGAAGTTCGACTCCACCGTCGAGGTCGCCCTCAAGCTCGCCGTCGACCCGCGCAAGGCGGACCAGATGGTCCGTGGCACGGTCATCCTGCCCCACGGCACGGGCAAGACCGCCCGCGTCATCGTGTTCGCGACGGGTCCGGCCGCTGAGGCCGCCATCGCCGCGGGCGCCGACGAGGTCGGCGGCGCCGAGCTCATCGAGAAGGTCGCCGCAGGCTGGACCGCGTTCGACGCGGCCGTCTCGACGCCCGAGCTCATGGGCCAGGTCGGTCGCCTCGGCAAGGTCCTCGGTCCCCGTGGCCTCATGCCGAACCCCAAGACCGGCACCGTGACCCCCAACACGGCCAAGGCCGTCGAGGAGATCAAGGGCGGCAAGATCGAGTTCCGCGTCGACAAGCACGCCAACGTGCACTTCGTCGTCGGCAAGGCGTCGTTCTCGGCCGAGCAGCTGGACGAGAACTTCCAGGCCGCGCTCGAGGAGATCGTGCGCCTGAAGCCGTCGAGCTCCAAGGGCCGCTACATCCAGAAGGGCGCCGTGTCGACCACGTTCGGCCCCGGCATCCCGCTGGACGTCAACACCCTCGCCTGATCCAGGCATCCAGAACGGCCCTCGCCTCGGCGGGGGTCGTTCTGCGTCTCCCGGCGTCCTCGAGGCTCAGCCGTCGCGACGGATCTCGAACCCCGTCCCGCCCGCTGGCGGGATGTCGCGGACATCGACCGCGGTCACACGTCCGCCGCGCGGCCCGGCGGCCGCCCAGTCGAGGACGGCCTGCACCGCGGCATCCTCGCCTTCGATCTCGGCCTCGACCCGCCCGTCGCGGAGGTTCCGCACCCACCCGCTGACGCCGTTGCTCCCCGCGACGTGCTGCATCGTATATCGGTAGCCCACGCCCTGGACCTCGCCCTCTGCCCGCATGTGAACGCGTCTCATCGCTCCATCCTGGCGCGCCGGCGTGCGGAGGGGGAGGGATGCCGCGTCAGCGCGGCCAGAGAAGGCTCACCGCGAGGGCGAGCATGACGACGGCGATGATGCCGTCGAGCACGCGCCACGCGCGCGGCGCCCTGAGCCACCGGCTGAGATAGCGCGCCCCGAGCGCGAGCGAGAAGAACCAGGCGAACGAGGCGACGATCGCCCCGGCAGCGAAGACCCACCGTCCCTCGCCGTGGGCGTTGGCGACGGATCCGAGGAGGAACACGGTGTCGAGGTAGACGTGCGGGTTCAGCCAGGTGAGCGCCAGGCAGGTGAGCAGGACGGGAGCCAGACGCGCCGACGCACGGGTGGCCGTCGTCACCGTCGCGCGCGCCGCGGCGCGGTCGGGGCCGCGGCGGCCGACGCCGTCGTCGAACGCCAGCGCCGCTCCCGTGGGCCAGAGGGCGCGCCGTGCCGCCAGGACCGCGTAGACGCTGAGGAACGCCGCGCCCGCCCAGCGCACGACCTCGATGAGCCACGGCACGGCCGCGAGCACCGCTCCCAAGCCCGACACACCGAGGGCGATCAGCGCGGCATCCGACAGCGCGCACACCAGCGCGACGGCGCCCGCATGCTCCCGTCGCACGCCCTGGCGCAGCACGAAGAGGTTCTGTGCGCCGATGGCGACGATGAGGGAGAGGCCGAGGCCGAGGCCCGCGAGGAAGTGCGACACACCCCGACGCTAGAGCGGTGGCCTGCTACAGTCCAGTTCAGGATTGTGCAGCCGGTGAAGGAGAGCTTCATGATGCGGATCTCGCCGGTGGGTGCCGAGACGCTCCTGTCCGTTCTCGACGCCGGGAGCATGGAGGCTGCGGCACGCGACCTGCACATCTCGCCGTCCGCGGTCAGCCAACGGCTGCGCGCGCTCGAGGAGGAGGTCGGCCGCGTGCTGCTCGTGCGGTCCAAGCCCCTGCAGCCGACTCCCGCCGCCGCTCCGCTCGTCCGGTACGCGCGCCAGCTCCGGCTTCTCGAACAGGGCGTCGCGCGCGAGCTCGGCGACGATCCGGCGCGACTGCGCATCCCTCTCGCGGTCAACGCCGACTCGCTCGCGACCTGGTTCCTCGCTCCCTTGGCGCGACTGGCCGAGCGGCGCCGCGCGGTGTTCGACCTGCATCGCGACGATCAGGACTTCACCGCACGACTGCTGGAGGAGGGCACGGTGATGGCCGCCGTCACCTCTCGGGCCGAGCCGATCGCGGGATGCCGCGTCCGCGCGCTCGGCGTGCTGCGGTACGAGGCGGTCGCGACGCCCCGCTTCGTCGCGACGCACTTCCCCGACGGCGTGACGGCGGATGCTCTCGCGCACGCACCCGTCATCGACTTCGACGCGCGAGACGATCTGCAGACGCGGTGGCTCCTGGCATCGGGAGCCGACCCGGCAGCGCCGCCGCGCCATCGCATCCCCGCCTCGCACGACTTCGCCTCCGCGACCCTGCGGGGGATGGGGTGGTCGCTGCTGCCGACACTGCAGACGGCGGGGCTCGCAGAGGGAGCCCTCCTCCCGCTCGGCGGCTCGGCGATCGACGTCCCGCTCTTCTGGCAGCAGTGGAGCCTGCGCTCGGCGCTCCTGGATGCGGTGGCCGACGAGGTGGTGGCCGAGGCGCGCCGGGTGCTGATCGCGCCGTGACGTCCGGCGCGCGCCGGGGAACCCGGCGGGCGAGACGTGGGACCGCCGCTCAGGCGTCGGCGACGCTCAGGACGATCTTGCCGCGCGTGTGCCCCTTCTCGATCTCGCGGTGGGCCTCCGCCGCGTCCGGCAGCGGGAAGACGTGGTCGACGTACACCTGGATGGCTCCGGAGTCGAGAAGTCGCGCAAGGGTGGAGAGGACGCCCCCGTCGGGGATCACCTTGTAGGAGGTCGACCGGACCCCCGCGGCGGTCGCGGCCTCGGCATACCCCGGCCACGAGCCCGTCGGAACCAGGACGTGGAGTCCGCCGCGCCGGAGCGTGCCGAGGGATCGCGATCCCGTGTCGTCGTGGACATTGCCGACGAGGTCGATGACGACATCGACTTCGCCGACCACGTCGTCGAAGCGGGAGGTGAGGCGGTCCACGACGACGGATGCTCCGAGGTCGCGGAGCCATCCGAGATTCGCGCCCGAACCGGTCGCGGTGACGTGGGCGCCGAAGTAGGACGCCAGTTGCACGGCGAAGTGGCCGACGCCACCCGATCCGGCGTGGATGAGGATCCGCTGGCCCTCATGCGCGTGCGCGGTCTCGACGACCAGCCCCCACGCGGTGAGCGCCGCGAGGGGCACCCCCGCCGCCTCGACGTGCGAAAGCGACGTCGGCTTGCGCGCGACCGACAAGGTCGGGGCGACGACGTACTCGGCGTAGCTGCCTCCGGAACGGGGAAAGGCGGCCATCCCGAAAACCTCGGTGCCCACCGGGAAGGGGTGCGACTCATACGGCGAGACCACGACGACCCCGCTGAAGTCGAAGCCGAGCGTCGAGGGGAACCGGCCGATTGCGCCGGCGATCCCGCCTCCGGCGCGTGTCTTCGCGTCGATCGGGTTCACTCCCGCCGCGACCACGCGCACGAGCACCTCGCTGAGGACCGGGCTGGGCGTCGGGATCACCGCCGCGCGGAGCGCATCCGGACCGCCGACGGCGTCGAAGACGATGGCACGCATCTCATCCGGGATCGGTGCCGTCTCCCCTCCTGCGGAATCAGAGAGGGGGGAGAGGCGCAGCGGCCGGAACTTCATGGACGTATCCTTCCGCGTGTCGACGTCGCCAGCAGAGTGCCTGGGGTGACACCCAGTCAACCGCGGATATGTCTCAGACGTGTTACGCGGGTGCTACCGGACCGAGAAGGTCGCCGTCCCCGCTCGTGGTCAGGGCAGGGAGCTGGTCGTCAGCGCGTGCAGCAGACGGGTGAGGTTCCGGATGTCGTCGATCGGCCAGCCGTGCAGCGCCTTCACGAGAGTGTCCTCCTGCGGAGCGCGGGCCGCCGCGAGACGCTCCAGCCCGAGCTCCGTCGGGGAGAGGATGCTGGCCCGTCCGTCCTCGGGGTCCGGGTCGCGCCGGATGAGCCCGAGCTGCTCGAGCTTGCGGACCGTCCGGCTGAGCTGGCCCTTGTCGACCACGAGGTGCTCCGCGAGCGCCGACTGAGCGATGCATGCACGGTGGACGATCGTCGTGAAGACCTTGTATGCCCCCGGCAGCATGCCCGGGCTCACGCGCTGGGCGTTCTCCATCAGGTGGCGCCGCATGCGTGCGATGAGTTCGCCGAACTCGCCCTCCAGGGCCCGCACCGCATCGGTGCGGGCCTGGAACTCGTCCGTGGCCGTCGAGTCGGCCTCAGCGGGCGTTCGCATCGCCGCCCCGCCGCTCGGCGCCATCCACCACGCGGACCGAACCGGTCGCCGTGAGCGTGGCCATCGCCTCGGGGACCGACACGGTCGCCAGGTCGGCCTCGCTCGCCTGCAGGCGCTCCGCGGTCGTCATCGTGGTGAGCGACTTGTTCGGCAGGAACACGATCGCGAGGAGCGAGATCACGGCGAACGGAACGGCGATGAGGAACGAGTGCGAGATGCCGTTCGCGTAGATGTCCTCGAACACGATGCGCAGGGCCTCGGGCATCTCCGACACCTTCGGCAGCGCGCCGGACTGGAGCTGCTCTCCCCAGTACGGCGCCTTGTCGCCGAGGCTCATGAGCGCGGTCGCGATGTCGTCCTTGCGGTCGGCCACGAGGTCGATGACGCGAGCGGCGAGGGCCGCCCCCATCACCGAGACGCCGATGGTGCCGCCCAGGCTGCGGAAGAAGGTGACGCCCGAGCTGGCGACGCCGATCTCCTCGGGGCGGGTCGTGTTCTGCACGACGAGAACGAGGTTCTGCATCGTCATGCCGACGCCGGCTCCGAGCAGGAACATGTAGATCGAGACGAGGAGGAAGTTCGTGTCGTAGTGGATCGTCGACAGCAGCGACGAGCCTGCGATCAGCAGGACCGATCCGACGATCAGGTAGGGCTTCCAGCGACCGTACTTCGTCACCAGTGCTCCGACGCCGATGGATGCCACGAGAAGCCCCCCGATCATCGGGATCGTCATGAGGCCGGCCTCGGTGGGCGTCGCGCCGCGTGCGAGCTGCATGTACTGGCTGAGGAAGACCGAGGCGCCGAACATGGCGATGCCGGTCGCGATCGACGCGATCACCGAGAGGGTGAAGGTGCGATTGCGGAACAGAGTCAGGGGGATCAGCGGCTCCTTCGAGCGCAGCTCGACGATGATGAACAGCACGGCCGCGAGGATCGCGCCCCCGACCATGAGCACGGAGTTCAGGCTCCACCAGTCGTTGTTGGCGAGATCCGACCAGTCGCCCTGGGTGGCTGTTCCGGCGTTGGTGACCCAGATCAGCAGCATCGAGACGGCGACCGACAGCAGAACGATGCCGATGTAGTCGATCGAGGTCTTCTTCTTGGGCCGTACCGGGACGTGCAGGGTCGCCTGGACGAGGATCAGCGCGAGCACGGCGAAGGGGACGGCGACGAAGAAGTTCCAGCGCCAGCCCCAGGCGTCGGTGATGACGCCGCCGAGCAGGGGCCCGCCGATGGTGGCGACGGCCATGACGGCGCCGAACAGGCCCATGTAGCGGCCGCGTTCACGCGGGCTGATGATGTCGGCCATGAGCACCTGGCTGAGGGCGGCGAGGCCGCCGGCGCCCAGACCCTGCACCGCGCGGAACGCGATCAGCATCTCGGGGCTCGTCGAGAAGCCCGCGGCCGCCGTCGCGAGCACGAAGATGACGATCGCCAGCTGGAAGAGCACCTTGCGATTGGTCAGGTCGGCGAGCTTCCCCCAGATCGGCGTGGAGATCGCGGTCGTGAGGAGGGTGGCGGTGACGACCCAGGTGAACGCCGTCTGGTTGCCGTCGAGGTCGTGGATGATGACGGGCAGCGACGTCGAGACGACGGTGGATGCGAGCATCGACACGAACATGCCGAGCAGGAGCCCGGAGAGGGCTTCGAGCACCTGGCGGTGGGTCATGCGCGGCTTCGACTCGGCCTCGGAGGAGGCGGGAGGAGGCGTGGAGGACATGCGGATTCCTTCGGAGGGTGGAGCGGAGAGGTGAGGCGACGGTGCCGAGCGGCAATGGTTGAGCGACGTCAACCGTTGAGACGGATCAACTATACGCCGATGGTTGATCGTCGTCAACCAATCCCGATCAGTCGGCGAGGGCGAGCGCGCGGAAGGGCTCCCGGGGGCCCGCGGGGGGCACGTCGGGATTCACGGCGCGACGTGCCATGGTGCGGCGGTAGAGCTCGTCGATGAGCTCGGTCGCAAGGCGCACGAGCTGTCCGATCTCCCGCTCATCCCGCTCGACCCACGCGCAGCGCGGTTCGTCTCCGACGGGCACGAAGCCGTCGTGCTCCTCCCAGACGACCAGCGTGCGCTCGGCGCCGAGCACGTGCTGCTGCCACCACACCTGACGCAGATAGGTCCGGGGGATCGAGCGCCACGTCTTGTTGGTCGTCTTGATCTCTGCGAGCGTGACGCGCCCCTCGGCATCCACGGTGATGCCGTCGGGCGTGGCGAGGTGCCGCCTCTCGACGACGGCGTGGAAGAGGGCCGACGAAGGGTGGATGCCGTGCGTCGCCGCCACCCAGGCGGCGATCTCGGGCTCGCGGCGTCGCCCGTGATCGGTGTAGGCGTTCCCGGAGAAGCCGCGCCCCGCGCCGAGTTTCGCGTCGGCCGCCCGCGCGATCGAGGTGTGGCTCGTGAGCTGGGCGACATCGGTGGCGGTGATCCCGCGCGAGCGGGCCCGCATCCAGCCGACGCGATCACGGGAGTCCGCCACGATCCGGGCGGCGAGATCAGGCGCGATGCGCGCGAAGGCCTCCGGACTCATGACATCGAGGCTAACCCGGCCGACCGACGCCGCTGCCCCCCGACACCCCGCCCGGGTGGATCGGGGTCACCGCCGGGCGTCGGGCGCGGCCTGCGGGACGCGCCCGAGAGCGCCGCTCTGGATCCGCTGGACCCCGCCGAACTGCCCTGCGCACACCGACGCGAACAGGATCGTCAGCGTCAGACCGGCGGTCACTCCGGCGGCGGACGGGGCGACGGCGATCGCGTAGTACACCGCAGACGCGGCGAATACGGTGCCGAGCCCGGCGAGCGCCGAACCGACGAGGCGCAGGACCAGGTCGGACGAGGAGCTGAGGAAGCGCGCGGCGAGCCAGTCTCCCGTCGTGGAGGATCCGGGTGCCTCGCGGAACGCCTGGGCTGCCCAGGATCCGGCGGCGCGGGCCAGGCGCCGCCCCGAGCGGTGCAGCGCGAGGAGGAGCCAGAGCGACGGCACGAGGGGAACGGCGGCGATGACGAGCACGAGGACGGCGATCAATCCGTCGCCGAGCGGGTCGTGTCCGTTCGTGAGCACCTCGACCATGTGCGCCAGCAGGCCGCAGCCGATCGCCGCGCCGAATGTCCCGAGCAGGCCGAGCCCCCAGCGCGAGACGCGGCCGTAGTCGGCCCGCGTCCGGGCTGCCGCCGCATCCGCCTGCGCGGCGGTCGCATCGTGGGTCGCGCCCTCCTCGGCGGCGACGATGTCGGGGAGGGTGTCGGGCAGGATCATCCGGAACATGCGTCAGTCCTGGGGTCGGTGCGGCCGGGCGAGCGCCGAGGCGAGGTCGTCACCGGACATCGGCGCCGCGATGATCGTCCTCGCTTCCCTCATCGTAGGGTCTTTCGGACGCCGGCCCGATTTGGCGGACACCGCAGCGTCACGTAGACTTCGAGGAGCCAAAGACCGCTGGTCTCGGTGTGCGCGTGAGCGGATGCCGACGAAGCTCTGCACACGCAGGGGCCCGCGCAGGTGTCACAGAACTCCCGGGAAACCGGATCCGAAGCTCCGTGCGCTTGCGCCGGAGCTTTTTCGCGTTGACAGGGGTGGACCGACCCGGACGGAGGCGGCGCCCCGGCATCCTGGGGCGTCTCGTACACATCCAAGGAGTGACCATGGCGCAGAAGGACGCATCGGTTGCCGAGCTCACGAAGAACTTCGAGGACTCGAACGCCGTACTGCTGACCGAGTACCGCGGTCTGACGGTTGCCCAGCTGAAGCAGCTGCGCAACGACATCCGTCAGGACGCGTCGTACGCCGTGGTGAAGAACACGCTGACCAAGATCGCCGCGAACAACGCGGGGATCACGGCGCTGGACGAGGACCTCAAGGGCCCCTCGGCCGTCGCATTCGTCCACGGCGACTTCGTCGCCACGGCGAAGGCCCTTCGTGACTTCGCCAAGGCCAACCCGCTTCTGGTGATCAAGGGCGGCATCTTCGAGGGCAACGCCCTGAGTGCCGACGAGGTCAACAAGTACGCCTCGCTCGAGAGCCGTGAGGTTCTGCTGGCGAAGGCTGCGGGCATGATGAAGGCGACGATGGGCAAGGCTGCCGCCACCATCGACGCGCTTCGCGAAAAGCTGGAGAACGCCGAAGCCGCGTAAGCGGTGGCGATCTCTTCACCACACACCCCATCTATCTAGGAGATACATCATGGCTAAGCTCACCACTGAGGAGCTGCTCGAGCAGTTCGCCGGCCTCACCCTCGTCGAGCTCAACGACTTCGTGAAGGCGTTCGAGGAGAAGTTCGAGGTCACCGCCGCCGCCCCCGTCGCCGTGGCCGGTGCCGCCGGTGGCGCAGGCGCCGCTGAGGCCGAAGAGGAGAAGGACTCGTTCGACGTCATCCTCGAGGGCGCCGGCGAGAAGAAGATCCAGGTCATCAAGGTCGTCCGCGAGCTCACCTCGCTCGGCCTCGGCGAGGCCAAGGCCGTCGTCGACGGTGCTCCCAAGGCCGTGCTCGAGGGCGCGAACAAGGAGACCGCCGAGAAGGCGAAGGCTGCCCTCGAGGAGGCCGGCGCTTCGGTCACCCTGAAGTAATCGGCTCTCTTCGGAGAACTGCAGTGAAGACCCCCGGGCATGCCCGGGGGTCTTCCGCGTTCAGAGGCTCGAGCTCTGCTCGCGTCGCGGCGCGGTGGAGCTGCGGACGATCAGGCGCGCCGGCATCCGGAGCTCGGTGCGCTCGCGGGCCGGCTCGGCGATCTCGGACAGGAGGACGTCCACCGCGCTGCGCCCCTGTTCCCGCGGCACCTGCTGCAGGGTGGTCAGGGCGAACATCTCGGCGAACTCGTGGTCGTCGATGCCGACCACGCTGAGGTCCGCCGGTACCTGGATGCCGAGGCGTCGCGCCGCGATGATCGCTCCGATCGCGACCTCGTCGCACACGCCGACGATCGCGGTCGGCCGGTCTCGCGCGTCGCTGAGCAGGTCCGCCGCTGCGGCGTAGCCGCCGGGGAGGGTGACCTCCGAGTGCACATGGCGGACGAACGCGGACAGCCCCGCCTCCTCCATCGCGCGCTGATACCCGGCGAGCCGCTGCTGGTCGACGTGCGCCCAGTGCGACGCCGGCGCGCCCCCGACGAAGACGATCTCGCGGTGGCCGAGGGCGAGGAGGTGCTCCGTCGCGCGGCACGCCGCGTAGTCGTCGTCCACGGCCACGACGCTCGTGAGGTCGCTCGAGCCCACGACGCTCACGATCGGCCGGTCGATGCGTGTGAGCAGTTCGAGCTCGCGGTCGACGGGCTCGAGTCCGACCGCGATGAGCCCATCGAAGCGCTTGCGCGCGAGGAAGTCGTCGAAGATGCGCGCCCGACCCGCCGAGCCCGGCTTCGCGTCGTACAGGGTGAGGTCGAGGCCCTGCTCGAGGAGAGCCTGCTGAATGCCCTCGAGCACCTCGGCGAAGAACCACCGGTTGACGTAGGGCATGACGACGCCGATGTTCTGGGTGCGGCCCGTCGCGAGACCGACCGCGCCGGCGGACGGGACATAGCCGAGCTCTTCCGCCGCGCGCCGGACGCGACCCTGGGTCGTCGAGGACACGTACCCGACACCGCTCAGTGCGCGGCTGGCCGTGGCCTTCGAGACGCCCGCACGGGCCGCGACGTCGGCGATGCCTGCCATCGGCGCTCCTCCTCGAGGCGTACGAGCGGGGGTGTCTCGGAACCGATGTGGAACCGGTTGCTGACAGTATCACCTGTTCTTCGGCGCGCTGCTGCGGGTGTTATCGGGTTGTGATCTTCCGGTCCTTGAATGCCGCGGGGGCCTCCAGTACTTTGGCCTGGAACCGGTTCCTTATGCGGACCGGTGTGCATCAGGAATGATCCGGAGCACTCAATGAGGAGGAATCACATGGGGATGTCACGGCGGCGCTGGATTGCGCCACTGGCCATCATGGGCGTGGCGGGACTGGCACTGGCCGGCTGCGCGGAAGGCGGCGGCAGCACGGGCGGGGGTGACGCGAGCGGCGACGCCGGAGGCACGGTCCGCATCGCGGGCGGAATCACGGGCTCCGAGGCGGACGCCCTGCAGAAGGTCTTCGACGACTGGGGCAAGGACAGCGGGATCACCGTGCAGTACACCGGTGACAAGAGCTTCGAGGCGAACATCGTCACCAAGGTCACCGGTGGCGACGCACCCGACATCGCGATCGTCCCGCAGCCCGGTCTCCTGAAGACGCTCGTCGGCACCGGCGACGTCAAGGCGGCGCCGAAGGGCGTCGAGGACAACGTGGATGCCAACTGGTCGCCCGACTGGAAGAAGTACGGCACGTTCGACGACACGTTCTACTCCGCACCGATGCTCGCGAACATCAAGGGCTACGTCTGGTACTCGCCGGCGAAGTTCAAGGAGTGGGGCGTCGAGGTCCCGAAGACGTGGGACGAGCTGCTCGCCCTCACCAAGACCATCCAGGAGAAGACCGGCTCGGCGCCCTGGTGCGCGGGCTTCGAGTCCGGCGGCGCATCGGGCTGGCCCGGCACCGACTGGGTCGAGGACCTCGTCCTGCGTCAGTCCGGCCCCGAGGTCTACGACCAGTGGGTCGCCAACGACGTGAAGTTCACCGATCAGCCGATCGCGGACGCGTTCAGCGCGGTGGGCGACATCCTGCTCAACCCGTCGTACGTCAACGCCGGCTTCGGTGATGTCAAGAGCATCAACAGCACCGCCTTCGGCGACGTCGCGGCCAAGGTCGCGGACGGCTCGTGCCCGATGACCCACCAGGCATCGTTCCTCACCGCGAACTTCCTCACGGTGAAGACCGCGGCGGGGGAGACCCCCAAGGTGGCCCCGGACGGTGACGTCTACGCCTTCGTGCTCCCGGGCTACAAGGAGGGTGCAGCGACCATCGAGGTCGGCGGCGAGTTCGTCGCGGGCTTCTCCGACAGCGAAGCCACCCAGAAGGTCCTGGAGTTCATGTCCAGCCCCGAGTTCGCCGACGCGCGCGTCAGCGAGGGCGGTGCCATCTCCGCGAACCTGAAGGCCGACCCGAACAAGGCCTCCAGCGAGTTCCTCGTCGATGCGATGAAGCTCCTGCAGGACCCGAACACCACGGTGCGTTTCGACGCCTCGGACCTGATGCCCGCCACGGTCGGCTCCGGGTCGTTCTGGAAGGGCATGGTCGACTGGGTGGACGGCAAGGACCAGGCGACGGTCCTGAGCGACATCCAGGCCGGCTACAACAACTGATCGCACCGACCGCGTGAGATCGCGGGTGGGATGCCGGGCTCCGGCATCCCACCCGCGACATCCGCTCCCTCTTCACCGCACGTTCTCGTCACCACCCGTTCCGCGTCCGCCGACGAACACGGAGGCTCATCGATGTCCGCACCCACCACCGCGCCCGCGCGCACCCTGACGGACGGCCCGACGCCTCCACCGGGTCCGCGACGTGCCTTCTCCTCGCGTACGACGACGCTCATCGCCGTCGGCGCCCTCGTCGTGATCCTCGCGCTGGTCGTCCTGCTGCTGCTGAGCGCACCCGTCGACGACCCGGCCAAGATCGTCATCCCCGGGGTCTCCCTCACGGCGTTCTTCCAGTGGATCGGCGTCATGGGGCCGATCGTGCAGATCCCGATCATCCTCGTCGTCTTCGGGGCGGTCATCGGGGTGCTGCTGCTCCTCATCGAGTACGCGCCCCGCGCGGGACGCGGGTACTTCTGGCTGCGGCTCATCGCGTGCTTCGCGATCCCGGTCATCGCGCTCATGCTCCTGCGCCCGTACCAGAACGCGTTCATCTACGTCCTGGGCATCGCGGTCGTCGCCGGCGGCGCGCTGTTCCTCCTCGACTACCGCTCCCGCCAAGGCGCGGGCTACCTGTTCCAGCTGGTGCTGTTCGCCGCGCCGGCCGCGGTGCTCCTGCTCATCGGCCTCATCTACCCGTTCATCGCGACGTTCTTCCAGTCGTTTTTCGACAAGACCGGCGACAACTTCGTCGGGTTCGAGAACTACGTATGGGTCTTCACCCAGCCCGAGGGCACCTGGTCCGTCATCAACACGGTGATCTGGGTGCTCGTCTGCCCCACGATCGCGACGGTCGTCGGACTCGCCTACGCCGTCTTCATCGACCGGGCGGCGGGGGAGAAGTTCCTGAAGGTGCTCATCTTCATGCCCTTCGCGATCTCGTTCGTCGGCGCGGGCATCATCTGGAAGTTCATGTACGACTACCGCCAGGGCAACCAGCTGGGTCTGCTCAACGCGATCGTCTCCGCCTTCGGCGGCGACCCGGTGGCCTGGCTGAGCGTCACGCCGCTCGTCAACAGCCTCCTGCTCATGGTGGTCTTCATCTGGAGCCAGACGGGCCTTGCGATGGTCATCCTCTCGGCGGCGATCAAGGCGGTCCCGGCGGAGCAGAACGAGGCCGCCGAGCTCGACGGCGCGAACGCGTGGGAGAGGTTCCGCAACGTCACGGTCCCCGGCATCCGCTCGTCGCTCGTCGTCGTGGTGACCACCATCGCCATCGCCTCGCTGAAGATCTACGACATCGTCGCGGTCATGACCGGCGGGCGGGCGAACACCTCGGTCCTCGCGTTCGAGATGGTCAACCAGCAGCAGCGGTTCCAGAGCTACGGGCACGCGGCGGCCCTCGCGGTGGTGCTCTTCATCTTCGTCACGCCGCTGATCGTCTTCAACATCATCCAGATCCGGAAGCAGAGGGAGATCCGATGAGCACGGGCGTCGACATCATCGAGCCGGTCGCGGACACCCGCACGGCAACCCAGGTCGCACGCGCGACGCGCAAGCACGAGGCGATGGCACGCAAGCGCCTCACCTCCAAGGGGGCGACGATCGCGGCCCTCGTGATCGCGATCTTCTGGACGATCCCCACGCTGGGTCTGTTCGTCACGTCGTTCCGGCCGGGATCGGACGTGCAGAGCACGGGCTGGTGGACGGTCTTCGTCGACCCGTCGTTCACGCTGGAGAACTACCAGAAGGCGCTCACCTCGGGTGGCACCGCGCTCACGCTCGGCCAGTCGTTCCTCAACTCGCTCGCGATCACGATCCCCGTCGTGTTCTTCGCGCTCGCGATCGCCTCGCTCCTGGCGTACGCGTTCGCGTGGATCGACTTCAAGGGCCGCAACCTGGCATTCATCGCGGTGTTCGCCCTGCAGATCGTGCCGCTGCAGATGGCGCTCGTGCCCCTGCTCAGCCTGTTCTCGCGGGGAATGAGCGTGGGGGATGTCACCATCTTCCCGGCGCTCGACCTCCGCGGCCTCGAGCACAGCTTCGCCACCGTCTGGATCGCGCACACGATCTTCGCGCTGCCCCTCGCGGTGTTCCTGCTGCACAACTTCATCGCGGAGATCCCGAGCGAGGTCATCGAGGCGGCGCGCGTGGACGGCGCCGGCCACGGACAGATCTTCTTCCGCATGATCCTGCCGCTGGCCGCACCCGCCCTCGCCTCCTTCGCGGTGCTCGAGTTCATCTGGGTGTGGAACGACCTGCTCGTGGCGACGATCTTCGCCCCGTCGTCCTCGCTGCCGATCACCCAATCGCTCAACTCGCTGTCGGGCACGTGGGGCGACCAGTGGTTCCTGCAGGCCGCGGGAACGTTCATCTCGATCCTGGTCCCGCTCATCGTCTTCTTCGCCCTGCAGCGCTTCTTCGTGCGGGGTCTGCTCGCCGGAGCGACGAAGGGCTGAACGAGGCTCCACCACCGGACACGGCCCGCCACGGGGGAATCCCCGCGGCGGGCCGTGTCCACCCGTGTGCGGGGCGTGCGCCGGGGCCTAGGGTGGCCTCATGATCAGCCCTCGCGACCCGGCACCCGCAGAAGCGGTGGACGTCGACCCCTCCGTGGGACTCACCGCCGACGAGGTCGCGCAACGCGTCGCCGCGGGGGAGACGAACGCCTACCAGCCCGACTCGAGTCGGAGCGCGGGCAGCATCATCCGCGCCAACGTGTTCACGCTCTTCAACGGGATCGTCTTCGCCTGCTTCGGCATCCTCTTCGCCCTCGGGCGCTGGCAGGACGCCCTCTTCGGCTTCGCCGCGATCGGGAACGCTGTCATCGGGTCGGTGCAGGAGTTCCGCGCGAAGGCGGCGCTGGATCGACTGGCCCTGCTGAACGCCGCCAGCGCGCGGGTGCGGCGGGGCGGCGCGGAGAGCGAGATCCCGCCCGACCAGGTGGTGCGCGGGGACATCCTGGTCCTGCGTGCCGGCGATCAGCTCCCCGCCGATGCCCGGGTCCTCACGGAGCGGGGGCTCCAGATCGATGAGTCGATGCTCACCGGTGAGGCGGACCCCATCGACAAGCACGAGGGCGACGACGCCCTCTCCGGGTCGATCGTGGTCGGCGGAGAGGGGGCGGCGGTGGTCGTGCGCGTCGGGGCCGACTCCTACGCGAACACCTTCGCCGACGAGGCGAAGCGGTTCTCGCTCGTGGGGTCGGAGCTGCGCGACTCGATCAACCGCGTCCTCACCTGGGTCGGCTGGTCGATCGGTCCCGTGGGGCTGCTCGTCCTCAACGCGCAGATGCAGGCCGCGGGCGGCTGGGAGCGCGCCTGGGACACGGGCACGTGGGTGCAGGCCGTCGTCAACACGATCGCCTCGGTCACGGCGATGATCCCCCTCGGGCTCGTCCTCATGACCTCGATCACCTTCGCCGTGGGTGCCGCACGCCTGGCCCGGCGGCAGGTGCTCGTCAACGAGCTGCCGGCCGTGGAGGGGCTCGCCCGTGTGGACGTCATCTGTCTGGACAAGACCGGCACCCTGACCGAGGGCGAGATCACGTACGGCGACGTGACGGTGCTGCGCGAGACGCCGCGGTGGCGCGAGACGCTCGGCTGGTACGGCACGGCGCCGGATGCCAATGCCACAGCCCGGACGCTGCGCGATCCGTTCGGCACCGAGGCCCCGCTCGACGCGGCGGAGACGATCGGGTTCTCCTCCGCCCGCAAGTGGAGCGCCGTGTCGTTCCGCGGCGCTGAGGGCACGTGGGTGCTCGGGGCGCCCGAGATGGTCTTCGGCGCGGCGGCGACCGATGCGGCCGACCCTCTCGGCTCGGTCGTCATGGAGCGCGCGGCGTCCGGGAGCCGCACGCTCGTTCTCGGGTTCGCCCCGGCCTCCCTGAGCGCGGCGGACGCCGAGGCGGAGCGCCTTCCGGACGCCCCCGTCGCCGTCGCCGTGCTGACCTTCCGCGAGAAGGTGCGCGAGGATGCCGCGCAGACGCTCGCGTACTTCCGCGAGCAGGGGGTCGGCATCCGGGTGATCTCCGGCGACAACCCGCGGACGGTGGCCGCCATCGCCCGCGAGGTGGGATTGGACGCCCCCGAGGGCGTCGACGCCCGCACCCTGCCGGAGGACGATGCGGCGCTCGCCGCCGTCATGGAGGAGAACCTCGTCTTCGGCCGGGTCACCCCCGACCAGAAGAAGCGGATGGTCATCGCCCTGCAGTCGCTCGGCCACACCGTCGCGATGACCGGGGACGGCGTCAACGACGCGCTCGCGATCAAGACGGCCGATATGGGCATCGCGATGAACTCGGGATCGCCTGCGACCAAGGCGGTGGCGCGGATCGTGCTGCTCGACGGCAAGTTCTCGCACCTGCCCGACGTCGTCGCCGAGGGGCGGCAGGTCATCGCGAACATCGAGCGGGTCTCGATGCTGTTCCTCACCAAGACCGTCTATGCGACGCTCCTCGCCGTGCTCTTCGGCGTGCTGGTGCTCGAATTCCCCTTCCTCCCCCGACAGCTCTCGATCACCGACGGCCTGACGATCGGCATCCCGGCGTTCTTCCTGGCCCTCATGCCGAACGCGCAGCGCTACATCCCCGGGTTCCTCCGGCGCTCGCTGAGCTTCGCGATCCCCGCCGGCATCGTCGTGGCACTCACGCTCACCTTCTACACGCTCTCGATCCGGGGCGACGTCGACGTCGACGCGCTGCGGACGGGGGCGACGATCATCCTCGCGGTGATCGGCATCTGGATTCTCGGCGTGCTGAGCCGGCCGCTGAACCGCTACAAGGGCGCCGTGGTGGGGGCGATGTTCATCGCCCTGGTCGTCATCTTCAGCATCCCGCCGGCGCGGACGTTCTTCGAGCTGGTCGATCCGGGGCAGGATGCGGCGACCCTCGTCGCGGCATGCGGGCTCATCGCGATCATCCTGATCGAGGTCATCCGGGCGTTCCAGAAGCGCTACGTCGCACGATCCGTCGCGGCGGGGGGCGCGCACGCGATCGCGGCGCATCCGACGGTTCCCGTGCGCCGCCCCGTGCCCGTGGGCATCGCGGTCGTGCTCGTCTATCTGGGCGGTCTGGCGAGCGCGCTGTTCGGCCTGCTCTTCCTCCTCAGCCGGTACGACGTGACGAGCACGGAGGTCGTGCCCGTGACCCTCATCGGGTCGGGCATCATGCTGTTCGGGATGCTGTCGGTCGCCGCCGCCTCCGGACTCGGGCGCGGCAGCGGACTCTCGCGCGTGTTCGTGACCACCCTGGCGGCGATCCTCATGGCGCTGCAGCTGTGGAGCCTCGTCGAGGCGCACGAGTTCAGCGGGTGGTCCCTCGCGCAGATCGCGCTGCACGCCGCGGTCATCACCGCGCTGTGGCTGCCCGCGGGTCGGGGCTTCTTCCGGCCGGTCCTCCGCGCCGGCTGAGGCTGTGCGCCCGCCGCGGTCGCGGGGGCATGGTCAGGGCGCGCAGGAGAGGGAACGCTGCAGCGAGCTCATCAGGTCGATCTCGGCGGATTGCGTGGCGACGATCCCGCTCGCGACCTCCCGGGCGCGCGGATCGGTGCCGAGCTCCAGGAGCGCCTGAGCCATCGGGATCGCGCCCTCATGATGGCGGATCATGAGGGACAGGAACCGGCAGTCCGCGTCGGCGCCGGATGCCGCGCGCAGGCTGGCGAGTTCTGCCGGACTCGCCATCCCCATGCGGGCCAGGAGCTCCGCGTCGGTCGCGCCCGAACCGTCGGCGGCCGGCGGCGTCACCGCGTGGTCGTGGCCTTTCGCCGTGCCCGTCATCCACCCCATGACCGGGCCACCGGCCTGGGGGAGTCCCCACCGCACCAGCCAGTCGTAGAACTCGCCCCGCTGCGCAGACTGCGTCGTCGCGATGTCGTACGCCAGCACGCGGATGTCCTCGTTCCGGGTGGAGCGATAGACATCCATCGCCATCTCGACCGCCTGGCCGTGGTGGACCTGCATGTCGCGCGCGAAGCCTGCCTCGGGCGAGGTGGTCCCGGGAGGTGCGGCCGCGGAGCCGGCGCCGAAGGTCGAGAAGCGGCCGACCGCGAAGGCGAGCCCGGCCACCAGGACGGCGACCAGCAGCACCGCCCACCACGGCGGCAGCGCGGAGCCGCGCGGCTCGCCCGGCGCGGAGTCGCTCACGATCCCTTGCCGGGCCCGTCGATCGCCCCGGTGCACGGGGCACCCGGCTCCGGGACGCTCTGACTGCGCCAGTACTCCTCGAAGAAGGCGGGGATCCGCGGGTCCGAGGCATCCTGCAGCTGCAGCTGGGTGTTCCAGCCGCTGAGGACGATGGGGGTGGGGAGGCCCTCGTAGGGCGAGAGGATCGCGTAGCTGGAGGGCAGGTGGGCCTTGAGCTCGTCGAGCGCGTCGCCGGCGACGAGTGCCGGATCGTAGGTCACCCAGATCGCCCCGTGCTCGAGCGAGTGGACGGCGTACTCGCCCCGCTGCGGCAGGTCGTAGACGCCGCAGTTCAGCCAGGCCTGGTTGTGCGGTCCGCCCGCGGGCGGATTCTGCGGATAGTCGACCGTGCCCTCGACGTGGCGGGTCTCATTGGTGAACGTCTGGACGCCGTCGATCTGTGCGCCGGTCCCACCCGCCTCGTAAGTCGGGCCGGACGACGGGGCGAAGACGATGGATGCCGCGACGACGCCGATGACGGCGAGGGCGGCCACGCCGCCGACGATCCACCAGGTGAGCCGGCTGCGACGGCGCTTCGCAATCTCGCGCCGGTACTCGGCGAGCTTCTCCTGCTTCTGCTGCTCGCGCTGCTGCTTCACCGTCAGGTCGATCCGCGCCTGGGTGGCCGGGTTGCCGCTCGCGCGCTTGTCGGAGGAGGGGGAGGAGGAAGTCGGGGTCATGTGCGTGATCTCGGCTCGGGAAGGCGACGCGGAAGCCGTCGCCCTCCGATCTTATGCACTCGCATGCGGCCCGGGGCTGCCGTCGGCATATCATGGGACGTCGGCCGAATCG
Source organism: Microbacterium flavum (assembly GCF_018717645.1). GTDB lineage: Bacteria > Actinomycetota > Actinomycetes > Actinomycetales > Microbacteriaceae > Microbacterium > Microbacterium flavum. Next base: position 2,285 of record NZ_JAFLHG010000001.1, on the reverse strand, counting down.
TTTCGACGTTCCCTTGCTCCGACGGCTCCACCGCTTCCGAGCGGACCCCTCGAGAACGGACATCGTGCGCGATACCTCCCGCATCCCCCTCCCCGCAGCCTCGCCGACGGGAGCTATCCGCACCCTCGGCGCGAACCCGGCCACCGCGCCGGTCGTCCTCCACCCGGGCGACGCGATCGCCACCGGACGGCGGGTCGTCTACATCATCCTGCTCGGCGCGCTGACCGCACTCGGGCCCTTCACGATCGACCTGTATCTGCCCGCTTTCCCCGCGCTGCAGGCGGATTTCCAGACGAGCGCCGCCGCGATCCAGCTCACCCTCACCGGCACGATGGTCGGGTTCGCGCTCGGACAGCTGATCGTCGGCCCCCTCAGCGACACCGTCGGTCGCCGCATCCCGCTGCTCGCGGTGACCGCGCTGCACGTCCTCGCGAGCACGGGAGCGGCGCTCGCGCCGTCGCTCGAGCTTCTCAGCGTCGCGCGGGTGCTCATGGGGATGGGCGCGGCCGCGGGCGGTGTCGTCGCCATGGCCATCGTCCGCGACCTCTTCGGCGGGCGGCGCCTCGTCGTCATGCTGAGCCGCCTCGCGCTCGTGTCCGGCGTCGCCCCCGTGGCCGCCCCGCTGATCGGCTCGGGTCTTCTGACCGTCATGCCGTGGCGCGGGATCTTCGTCGTCCTCGCCGTCTACGGTCTCGTGATGCTGGTCTCGGCGATCGCGATCATCCCCGAGACCCTCCCGAAGGCGCGTCGGCAGGAGCGCGGCGGAGCAACCGTGCGCCAGCGCTACCGGAGCGTCCTGCGCGACCGCGTCTTCATCGGCGTCCTCATCATCGGCGGCATGACCTTCAGCGGTCTGTTCTCCTACCTCTCCGCGTCGCCGTTCCTCTTCCAGGAGGGATTCGGGTTCGACCCGCAGCAGTACGGCCTGCTGTTCGCCGTAAACTCCCTCGGCGTCGTCCTCGGCGTGCAGGTCGCCTCGCGGCTCGCGGCGCGGTTCGGCCCGCAGTGGGTCCTCGCCTTCTCCACCTCGGCGCTCCTCCTCGCGGGGGCGGCCATCGTCCTCTGCGACCAGCTCGGCCTCGGCCTCTGGGGCACGATGGTCCCGCTGTTCGTCTTCATGACCGCCTGCGGCTTCACCTTCCCGTGCGTGCAGGTGCTCGCCCTCGATCGCCACGGCAAGGCGGCGGGAACCGCGGCATCCCTCCTCGGCGCCTGCAACTTCGGTGTCGCCGGCGTGATCTCGCCGCTCGTCGGCTGGATCGCGAAGGATGCCGGGATCACGCCGACCACGATGGCTTCGGTGATGCTGGGCTGCGCCGCGATCGGCTGCCTGTCGCTGTGGTTCGTCGTCCGCCCGCGCACGGTGGAGCGACTCGCGCCCTGAGGCCTGAGGCCTGAAGCCCGCGGCGCGCGGCCCGAGGTGCGCGGGTTGAGATCCGAGGCGCGCGGCGGTGGCCTCGCGTCCGCCACAATGGGTCGATGGATGCCCCGATCGACGACAGCCTGACCACGACCGCTCTCCAGCGCATCGTGATCGGGGTTCTGCTGGCCGTGCTGGCGGTGGTCCTCGGCATCCTCGTCACGGTCGAAGCCGACATCGACATCGACGACTGGTGGAACGGCTTCGTCTCGGTCTTCGCGCCGCTGGACCCGATCGCCTTCGCGATGAACTTCCTCGGCGGCGGATGGTTCGCCACCTTCGTCGTCCCCCTCGGGGCGGCGGGGATCCTGCTGGCGCTCCGCAGGCCGTGGGGGGCCGTGTTCGTCGTGGTGGCCTCCGCGGCCAGCGCGGCCGGCGTGCAGGTTCTCAAGGCGATCTTCGGGAGGGCGCGCCCTGAGGACATGATCGTCATCTCCGACCACGGCTCCTTCCCCTCCGGTCATACGGCGAACGCCGCCACCATCGCGGTCATCGCGGTGGTGCTCGTGCCTCGCGTGTGGGTGGCCGTCGTCGGGGGAGCCTGGGTGTTCGCCATGGCGTTCAGCCGCACGCAGGTGCACGCGCACTGGTTCAGCGACACCGTCGGCGGTGCTCTCATCGGGGCGGGCGTCGCCCTCATCGTGGCGGGGGCGTTCACCGTCAGAATCGACCGTGAGCGGACGCGGCTCGATCGCTAGGCTGACGGCATGAGCGCTCTCGATGAGACCGAACTCGCCCGACTGCAGGCTGAGGCCGAGGCGGCGGAGGCCGCTCTGAAGCTGGCGCAGGCCAAGGCCGCGCTCGCCGCAGCGCAGGCGGAGGCGGCGCGCGCCGCGGCCGGAGCCGGTGGCGCCGGGGATGCCGG